>UPXV01000028.1 GCA_900538465.1 uncultured Erysipelotrichaceae bacterium | reverse complement strand
AAGGATAACCTGGCATTGGAGCTGGTAAAACATGGACAAATGAATCAATCGGACTGCTTTGCTGAATACCTTGAGTAAAGTTTACTAAATTCTCCTTAGATTTAAGTTCCAATGTTTGAATAATGTCAGTTCGTGGTTCATCATAGCGGGGAGATACATTTGAATATTCTAGTTTTTCCAACATATAAGCTGTAAATATAGCAGTCTTTAATGCATTTTTTACGGCATTAGGTGCCATAAAAATACCTTTAAAAAAAGCATTATTTAAATTGAAATTAGCTCCTAAATCTCTTCCTATTCCTGGAGCTGTTAATCTTTCAGCTACCATATAAACTAAATCTTGATTACCGGCTATATATCCTCCAGTTGGAGCAATCCCGCCACCAAGGTTTTTCATTAAAGATCCAACAACAATATCAGCACCAACATGTCCTGGCTCTTTAGTTTCTACCAATTCACCATAACAATTATCTACCATAATAATGACTTTATCATTGACTTCACGAATCTTTTTAATGATTCGTTCAATCTTTTCTATTGATAACGACTTACGATGTGAATAACCTCTAGATCTTTGAATTTCAACTAATTTAACATTATTTTCTTTTAAACGTTCAATGATTGTTTGATCATCGAAATCATCATTAATTAATTCGATTTGTTCATACTTCACTCCAGCAGCTTTTAGCGATTGACTTGAATTTCCACTTATTCCAATCATTTCTTGAAGTGAATCGTAAGGAACCCCAGACAATGAAATCATAGTGTCACCATGTTTTAACAAGGCAGAGAGAGTAATGTATAAAGCATTTGTTCCACTCATAATTTGAGGACGTACTAAAGCATCCTCACAACCCAGAACAGTTGCAAAAATCTTTTCAATCTTATTTCTTCCCTCATCATAGTTTCCATAACCATTGATATCACTAAAATCAGAGTAAGAAACTTGATTTTCAATAAAAGCAGATAAGATTCGATTAGAATTTATGAGACAAATAGAGTCAATTTTTTCGTAGATATCATGTAAAACTGTGTCAGATTCTCTAGCTAAAGTCAGTAAATCAGAATTTATTTGTTCAAGTAACATAAAAAACCTCCTGTTAATAATACATAGTTTATTATACACATTTCTTGCATTGATATCTATTGAAGAAATATAAATAAATTAAAGAAATAAAAAAACTACATTTGACGTAAGAAAATTAGCTAAATATATTATTTATTATAATGAGTTTAGATGGTTATATTACTGATAAAGATGGAAAAGTTAAAAAGATAGAGGTTAATTTGTAAGTTAATCCATAAATCTTTTTGACCTTATTCCAATCTTTTTAATGAGTGTTATAAACATTATCACAAATCCAATAAGAGTCATAGCACCTGAAAAAATCAACATACTACCAAGACCTAAAGCATCTTGTAAAACTCCACCAAAGATATTACCAATAGCAGAACCTAATCCAGTTGACATCATCCCAATCATTGTTTGTCCCATCATTTGATCTTTTTGTTTCAAATAATCATTAACATAATAAGTAATTGTTGCAGTAAATAAACCATATGAGAAACCTTGAAGCATCATTCCAATAAGTAAGATTGGCAGAGATGGTGCTAAACAGATTGTAAAATTTCTTAAAATATAAAATCCAGAAGCCACGAGAATAAGTGTCTCAGCATTGTATTTCTTTAATAAACGATGAGTTATAGACATCACAGGCATTTCACTTGCAGCCATACAAAATATAGCAATTCCATATAAAGATGTATTTCCACCCAGATTCTTGACAATATTAATTAAATATGTTGATAAAGATGTAGAAGCTGAAAACATAAATGAAAATGCAACAAGAATAATGAAAAATGTTTTATAATTTTTTATGATTGTTAATACATTTGATTTGTTTTCTTGTTGATTATTTTCTTCAATTTTATAATCAGGCATGGAAAAAAGTAATACAAGCAAAAGAATACTTGAAATAAAATGAACATATCCAATAACAGTTGGATTTATAAAATCAATAAGTTGTCCAACAAGTACAGCACCAGTAGCATATGAAACAGATCCTAAACCTCTAGATAAACCAAAATTAATATATTGACCAGCCTTTAAATAATTCATACAAATCATAGATAAAAAAGGAACAATGGAAACAACTAAACTTAATAAACCAATATAAAAAATCATAATCAAAACAACAGGAAGAGATAAAAATATTAAACACATAAATAAACCAAACATCAAAATATAAAGAATAAAAGTTAATTTTTTAATTGTTAAAGATTTTATTTTAGTAATTAAAGAAGAAACAAAAGGAGATAGAAATATAGAAAAAATAGCACCTGCACCAGTCACAATACCTATATCAGTATTCGATAAACCTCGATATTGTAAGAATACAGCAACATATCCATAAATAGATAAATATGAAAACCAAAATAAGATATGCAATACATTATACTTCATTTGTAAAGTTTTCATATTTTCCCCTCCACTCCATAAATTTACGCTCACATTATAGCATAGACGATGAGGCGTAGAATTTGGTTTTTCTTATTATGAAAAACAAATATGATTGGTTATGAGATAATGTTGATATTATGATTCTTTAATTAAGATAGTTTATAGAAATGATTGTGCAGAGAAATTAAATATAATGTGACAAAAAAGTATATTATGGTATATTAATAGTAGAAATATCATACAAAAGGAATGAATAATATGAACCATCAAAAAAATTCAGTTATTGATATGACCTTTCTTATATCAATTTTACTTTGTTGTTTATACATTTATCAATTATTCAAAGCAAGATTTTTATCCGTATTATTTATTATTCCATTGATAGGGTTTGGTTACTATTTGTACAAATATATACAATGTAGAAATAGAGAACAAGCTTGGGATGATATTAAGAAAAATCTTCTTATAATTGGCATAATATGTGTGATTTTGTCAGGTATTTCAAAATATGCATGGAATACAATTGAATTTCTATCTGGTGCATATGGTTATACAAAAACAGTAGTATTAAATATTTCTGATTATACAAAAATTGATTATTCAAAGAATATAGATAAACCACATATAAAAAGCATGATGATTGCAAATAGAGATCTTTATATTGTGAAAAGTACTAATGAAAATAAAATATTGAAAATAGTAGATGAAATTGTTAATTTCAAAGAAAAACCAAAGTTAAGCTATAATCCTTATACAGTAAAAAGTTACAACTATGGAGATATTTGGTTTAAGATACATTATAAGAATGATTATTGTCTTGTTGAAATACATAGTTAATGAACGTGAGGAAAAGTATGAAAAAGTTAACAAAGGAAGAAAAGAAGTTATTAATGAGGGAATGGAAAACATCTCAAAAGAAAGAATATCTTTTAAGTAAAGATGAAGTCGAAAAATTGTTCATCTATTTAGAAGCACAGTTAGAAAAAACACCATGTCAGCATACACGCATGCATACAAAACAATGGTTGAGTAACAATCAACCACAAGATAGAATAGAAGATATTCTCAATGAAATGGAAGAGATGGGCGGATATTGTGATTGTGAAGTCTTATTGAATTGTTATGAGGATTATGATATTGAATAATAGAAAAACATATAAAATTGAAAAGTATTAAAAAAGAAGTTCTTTTTATAAAACACATTGATATTTATCGATATGTTTGGTATAATCATATCGAAGAATATAGATATGAGGTGATGAGATGGAAAAAGATTATGACAAAGAAGCAAAGATATTCAAAGCTTTTTGTGATCCAAATAGACTAAGAATTTTAGATATTTTAAAACATGGAGAACATTGTGCATGTAAGTTATTAGAAATATTAGATGTCAGTCAATCAACTTTATCACATCATATGAAAATATTGTCAACTGCTCATGTTGTTGATGTCAGAAAAGATGGGAAATGGTCGCACTACTCTCTATCAGAAGAAGGAATGCAATATGCAATAGAGTATTTACAAAAAGTTAAAGAAATATAGTCGTCTTATAGACGACTATAATAAAAAAATATAAATCGATATTTATCGATATAAGGAGGTCTTATGGAAAAAATAGGATTATTTATACAGAATCAAATTTTAGGGATGAAATGGATCAATCAATTGATTGGATATATTTTGGAGAAAATAGGGATTCAAGGTCAATTTGGTGAAGCATTACAATTTTTTATCTATGATACAATTAAAATATTTATTTTATTAATGATCTTGATATTTATTATCTCTTATATTCAAAGTTACTTTCCACCAGAAAGAAGCAAGAAGATTATTGGAAAGTTTGATGGCTTTTTAGCCAATTTAATTGGAGCGTTACTAGGAACAGTAACACCATTTTGTAGTTGTTCATCAATACCAATATTTATAGGTTTTACAAGTGCAGGATTGCCTCTAGGTGTTACGTTCTCATTTCTTATTTCATCTCCAATGGTGGATTTAGGATCGTTGGTTTTGTTGATGAGTATATTTGGATGGAAAATTGCAGTTGTTTATGTCATTGTGGGATTGATTATTGCAGTGATTGGAGGAACCTTGATTGAAAAGTTTCATATGGAAGATCAAGTAGCAGATTTTGTAAAAAAGATAGAAAATACAGAAATTCAATCAGTAGAACTCACAGTTAAAGAAAGATTTGATTATGCTAAAGATCAAGTGATTCAAACAGTGAAAAAAGTGGCTATTTATATTGTGATTGGAGTAGGAATAGGGGCTGTTATCCATAACTTTATACCTGAACATATTATTGAATCTGTACTAGGTGGTAACCAAATTTATTCGGTTCCACTGGCTACAATCGTTGGTATTCCCATGTATGCTGATATTTTTGGAACGATTCCTGTGGCTGAAAGTTTACTTATCAAAGGAGCGGGACTAGGAACAGTTTTGGCTTTTATGATGGCAGTGACAACTTTATCTTTACCATCTATGATTATGTTATCAAAGGTTGTAAAAAGAAAATTAATGGTTGTTTTTGTGAGTATTGTAACAATTGGTATTATTTTTGTAGGATATTTGTTTAATATTTTCTCGTTTATGTTTTAATGAAAGAAGGGAAAGTGGTTAATATGGCTAATGTTGTTCATTTTAATATGTTAGTGGAAATAAATCAGTTATTAAAAGATAATGGAATTGAGTATTCTATTCATTCTATTGGTGCATGTACATGTGCAGGATTAAGATTAAAACAAGATGGAAAATCTTATCCAGTAGAAGATATTATTCATCTTATCAATGAATATCTTGAAAAGAAGTGGATGAGGGTTATTCCTAAAGAAGATGATTTCACATATCTTCAAGTTGTTTCAAAATTTGAATATGAAAAGAGGTAAGAAAATGAGTTTATTTAAGAAAAAGAAAACATGTTGTTCATGTGAACAAGAATCATTAGAAAAAGCTATTGATTTACAAAAGACAGGTGCAAGAATTAAAGTATTGGGATCAGGATGTCAAAAATGTATGACATTAGAAAAGAATACAAAAGAAGCTTTACAACAATTAGGAAAAGAAGAAAGTATTGAACATGTCAGTGATTTTTCCACCATAGCAACTTATGGTGTTATGTCAACGCCTGCCTTGGTTGTTGATGGACAAGTTGTAACGTTTGGTAAAGTTTTAAGTTGTGATGAAATTAAAGATATTTTATTAAAGGTAGGATTTTAATGTGAAAAAGAAAATTGCGTTTGTATGTGTGCATAATTCATGTCGTTCTCAAATAGCTGAAGCATTAGGAAAAAAGTTTCTTTCACAATATTTTGATTTCTACTCATGTGGCACACAATTAAAACCTCAAATCAATCAAGATGCAGTACGCTTAATTAAGAAAATGTATGATATTGATATGGAAAAGACTCAATATAGTAAACTCATGACAGATATTCCTACACCAGATATAGTCATTTCAATGGGATGTCAAGTAACTTGTCCTTATATTGGTAAAGATTTTGATGAGAATTGGGGATTAGAAGATCCGACTGGAAAAGATGATAAAGCATTTCAAAGTGTTATCCTACAAATAGAAAAGAAAGTCAAAGAATTAGAAAAGTATATATAGCTTTTCTTTTTCTTTGAACATATAAAGAAAGTATAGTAGAATATATTTAAAATTAAAAAGTGAGGTAGAGATATGAAAAGAAATTATCCAAAAGTCATTATTTCTAAAGAAGGAGAACAATGGCTAGATAAAGGACAAATGTGGATGTATAGAAATAATCTTGAAAGTATGGATGACTCAATTGAAAATGGTTCAATTGTTGATATTGAAACAAAACAAGGACGTTATTTAGGAACGGGATTTCTTTCTAAAAACAGTCATATTACAGTACGTATTTTATCTAAAGATTTGAATGATACATTTGATCGTGAGTTTTTTAAACAGAGAATTCAATTTGCATATGATTTTCGTAAAACATTAGAACCTCATAATCTTACAAATTGTCGATTGATATTTGGAGAAGCAGATCAGTTACCTGGATTAACAGTTGATAGATATAATGATATTTTAGTGACACAAATCAGTTCATATGGTTTAGAAATGATGAAAGATATGATTTATGAATTGTTGCTAGAAGTTTTAAAAGAAGATGGACAAGATGTTAAAGGTATTTATGAAAGAAATGATATTAAAGTTCGTAGTAAAGAAGGTCTTCCATCAGAGAAAGGTTATTGGAAAAATGCACAATTGCCTACCAAAACAATAATTAATGAAAATGGACTTCTTCTTAATGTTGATGTAGAAAATGGACAAAAGACAGGATATTTCTTAGATCAAAAATCAAACAGAGTTTTATTAAGAAATATGTCTCATGGAAAAAGAGTATTAGATTGTTTTAGTCATACTGGTGGTTTTGCTTTGAATGCAGCATTTGGAAATGCTAAAGAAGTGGTTGCTGTGGATGTCTCTCAAACTGCATTAGATCAAGGATATGCTAATGCTAAATTAAATCATTTGGAAAATAAAATTCAATTTGTGAAAGACGATGTCTTTGATTATTTAGATAAATGTGAAGAAGGAAAATTTGATATTATTGTTTTAGATCCACCTGCTTTTACAAAATCAAGAAGAACAATAGATCATGCTTATCAAGGTTATAAGAAGATTAATATGAAAGCTATGAAACTCTTAGGAAGAGGTGGATATTTAATTACATGTAGTTGTTCACGTTTTATGGAAACAGATAACTTTGAAAAAATGTTAAGAGAATCAGCACATGAAGTAGGAGTTACACTTAAACAAGTTTCAGTGACTCAACAAAATCATGATCATCCTATTTTATGGACAATGGAAGAAACATCATATTTAAAATTTTATATCTTTCAAATTATTTAAAACCAATTCATTTTGGTTTTTTTTCATTTTCATGTACGATTTTTTAATAAGAGGCTTATGAGTTATGATAAAATATTTATAAGGAAAGAATTGTTATCTACATGAGAGGAGAAGAGAAAAATGGGGAAAACAAAGAGGCGGTTGAATTGGTATATTATTGTATTTATAGTAATCAATATAATGGGGTTGTTTTTCATTGGTCAAAGAGAAAATGTGTATGTTAATAAGAATTTAAAAGAACATTCTCAAGATTACCAAAATAAAGTCAAAACAGTCATGGATAATTATAAACATTCATTTCAATTGTTTAGTCAAATCTTAACTGATGAAATAAAAAATCATCCTGAACCTGATCAAATATGGGACTATTTAAAAACAATTGATAGAAAACTATACAATATTGAAGGAGAAACATTTGATGGATTGTATATGTATTATCAAGGACATTATTTGTATAGTTGGGATACACCTTATTCACAATATGAGAGTACTGGTTATGTTGCGACTGAAAGACCTTGGTATAAAGATGCTTTAAAAGCTAATGGGGAAATTGTTTTTACGCCACCATATATGAGTTATGCCAATCATTATATTCTATCAACGATGTCACAATTACAACCAGATGGAAAAACAGTATTTGCTTATGATATTAAGATGGGGGATATTCAAAATATTGTCACATCACTTCAAAATTATGATGATGAAATTATGATGATTTATGATAATAATGGAACAATTATAGGAAGTAGTCGTGAAAATTATTTGGGTGGAAATTTAAAAGATTCATTGGAACAATCAAAAGTTGTATTGAATGATGCCAATCAAGCGGTCAAAGATGCAAAGGATCTTACTCAAGAACAAATACAAAAGTTACAAGAAGAAGCAGATTATGCTAAAGCGTTCTATCAATTTAAAGAGGGTTTTTATGATGAATATCAAGGACTATTAAAAACACCACAAAAATCTCATCTTATACAAGTTGATCATACATATTATTATAGTTATTTATTAGAAACTGATGATTATCATTATTTGATTATGGTACCATTATTTTCCATGTTAAAAGAGACAATGCAAGTGTGGCTAGTTCCTGTTTTGGTTATGGAATTGTTATTGATTTATATATTGAGTCAAATTAATAAGGGGTTAAAAAACAGGGAATTAAAAGCAGCTTATGTGGAATTAGGACAAACGCAAAAAAGGTTAGAATTGGCATTGTCCGTTGCACAAAAAGCAGCTGCTATTGATGAATTAACAGGAATGATGAATCTTAAATCATTTCGTAAGGCTGTTATTGATTATATGCAATCCATGGAAGATGATCAAACAGGTATTTTAATTATGATTGATGGGGATCATTTTAAAAAGGTTAATGATGATTATGGTCATCCAGTAGGTGATGAAGTGATTAAATTAGCAGCTCAAATGATTGTTGGTCGTATTAGAACCGTCGATTTTGCATCACGATTACATGGTGATGAATTTGCAATGTTTATTACTAATACTGATGATTATGAAGTTGCAAAAAGAATTATGGATGATATTAATACAACAATTGCTAAGGAATCTAAAAAAAGAAATATGCCAAAAATTTCATTATCTTCAGGAGCAGTCTTAATAAAGAAAAAAGACAATTATAGTGAAATGGTTAAATTAGCTGATGAAGCTTTATATGAAGCGAAAAAAACACATGATGGTGGATTTGCTCATGCAAATAAAGAATAGATGATAGTAACAATTTATGTTTCAAATTATTTAAAACCAATTTATATTGGTTTTTTCTTAAACAAGAAATTTATAAGTCACTCATTAATTTCATAGTATCTACAAAATTTTGATTAACTGTTTTAAAATAGTGTAGACATTTGAAAGAGGAGGAGTGGGAAAAAATGTATGTCGTTTATTTAGGATTTGTTTTTTTAACGATAGTTATTTTATTAGCAATACATAGACCGATGTATCAAGCAATTCTAGGTGGTCTTTTGGTAACCATAGTTTTATACCAAATACCATTACAAGATGCATTTATTCAAATGAGTCATGTTTTTACAAATTGGGATTCTTTACAGATATTGATTTCCTTATACTTGATTACATTTTTACAAAGAATGTTAGAAGCAAGACAACAAATTAAATTTGCTCAACAAGATTTAAATGGATTGTTTCATAACCGCAGAGTCAATGCAGGAGGAGCACCATTATTTATTGGATTATTACCATCTGCTGCTGCAATGATTCTTTGTGGAGATATAGTAAAAGATGCAACTGAAGGATATTTAGAACCAAAAGATCAAGCTTTTCTTGCAAGTTGGTTTAGACATATTCCAGAAAGTACTTTACCGACTTATGCAGCTGTTCTTTTAATGGCAAATATTTCAGGTGTTGCCTTGCCTGAGTTTATGTTAGGGATGATTGTTCCAGTATGTATACTTGCATTGATTGGTTATTTTTCAATTTTATGTAAAATACCAAAAGATCCAGGTGTAGAAAAAAGTCAAAACAGATGGAAAGATTTAGTGCATTTGTTTCAACATCTTTGGTCATTGCTTATGATTTTGGTTTTCATTTTGGTATTAAAGTTATCTGTTGTCACATCTGTTTTGTTAGTTATATTTGCTTGTATATTGGTTTATCGTTTTCACTTTGATGAATTAAAACCAATGTTTAAAAGTTCCTTTGAAAAGAAGATGATTGTAAATACATTTTTAGTCCTTGTTTTAAAAGAATTTATTGCATATACAGGTGTTTTAAAAATCTTACCAGCTATGTCATTGACGTTACCAATTCCATCTTATTTAGTTTTTGTAATATTATTCTTTGTTGGTGGAATTATTAGTGGATCAAGTGGGATTATCGCTTTAGGAACTCCAATTGCTTTTGCAACAATACAAGGTGGTATGCCTTTAATGGTTTTATTAATGTGTATATGTCATGGAGCAAGTCAAATTTCTCCAACACATATTTGTTTGGTTGTAGTGGCTGATTATTTTCATATCAGTCTAGGAGATTTGATAAAAAAGACATTACCAAAAACATTGTTATTTTGTGTATTAGCAATTATCTATTATAATATTTTGATTCTCTTTATTTAAAAAAGCGACTAGTGAGTCGCTTTTATCGATTATAATCACATTTTTTACATTGAATCATTGTATTATGACTATCTTCCTTATAATAAAGACCAGACCATTGACAAATACTTTGTAATATAGGAACAACAGATTTCCCCTTTTCTGTTAAACTGTATTCAACACGTGGAGGAATTTCATCATATGATTTTCTTTCAATAATTTGATTTTGAATGAGTTCTTTTAGCATTGATGCTAAAACAGCATCTGTAATGTTTCCCATTTCATTTCTTAATTGACTATATCTTAAAATATCTTTCTTAGCTAAAACACAAATAATACGCGATTTCCATTTCCCACCAAAGATTTCTAACCCATATTCCAAAGGACAACGAATATCTTTTTCTAACTTATGCTGATACATTTTCTCAACTCCTTTATTTTATTATAATAAGCACACTTTAAAATAACAAGATACTATGAAATTTAATAGTTTAAGAAAAGACATATATTTTTAAAGAATGAATATATTTCTTTTAGAGAAGAGAGGATAAATATGTGTACAGCTATTTATATTCAAAAAAATCATCAAGCTTTATTAGGGAGAACAATGGATTTTTCATTTCCATTAAATCCTCAATTATATTTTGTTCCTAAAGATTTCAAATGGAAAACAAGTATAGGACATCAAGAAATAAAAACGCAATATTGTTTTATGGGGATTGGTCAAGATATTTCCCCTATAACATTTGCAGATGGAGTCAATGAAAAAGGATTTGCTATGGTGGCACTTTATTTTCCAGAATATGCTTATTATGATGATGTGGATAATCAAGATTATCATTATCTCAACTTAGCAGCAACAGAGTTAATTCAATATCTTTTATCAACGTGTGCGTGTATTGATGATGCCATAAAAGAGTTACAGAAAATAAAAATTATTGGTGTCAAAGATAACATAACCAATTTTATAGCACCATTACATTGGATGATGTGTGATCGTTATGGACATTGTGCAGTCATTGAAAAGATGAGAAGTGGTTTGCATATTATGGAAAATCCTATAGGCGTTCTATCCAATAGCCCAGATTTTAGATGGCATATGACAAATCTACAGAATTATATAAGTTTATCTCCATGTCAAAAAGAAAAAATCAATTGGAATAAAGTCGCATTGTCTCCTTTTGGACAAGGTGGAGGCACTTTTGGTTTGCCCGGAGATTTTACACCACCATCACGCTTTGTAAGAAGTGCTTTTCTAAAAAGTTATACAGAGATTCCCGATACTGACGAATCCATTATGACAGCATTTCATATTTTAGAGAATGTATCAATACCAAAAGGAGTTGTTATAACAAAAAGAAATACAGTTGACTATACTCAATATCGTGTTGTCTTAGATTTAAAAAATCTCACTTATTCATTTCAATCTTATAATCAAATGGATATAAAAATGATTCCATTTCCTAACAGTTATGATACTGATAAAACGATAAAATCATTAGCTCTTATTCATTCAACAAAAAAAGAATAAACTTTCGCAAAAAGATAGATGATTCTATCTTTTTATAATTGTATAAAGTTTTTCTCATTGTTTAAAAATTATGGTATAATGAGATAAAAGAAATTGGATAGTTTATAACTATCTTTTTTATTAATGGAGGTTTATGATGATTAGAGAAATTGTAAAGGATCATTTTATACTAAGTCAAAAATGTGATAAAGCAACAAGAGAAGATCAAGATATTATCACTGATTTATTAGATACTATCAATGCTCATAAGGAAACATGTGTTGGTATGGCAGCAAATATGATAGGAGAAAGAAAAAGAATTATTGTTGTGAAAGATAATCAAAAATATTTGGTTATGATCAATCCTCAAATTATCAAAACAAGTTCTCAATCTTATGAAACACAAGAGGGTTGTTTAAGCCATCAAGGTACAAAGAAAACAAAACGTTATGAAAAAATTAAAGTTGAATATCGTGATCAGGATTTTAAAATCAAAATAAAAACTTTCCAAGGATTTACAGCACAAATTATTCAACATGAAATAGATCATTGTGAGGGTATTTTAATTTAAAGTAAAGGATGATAGAAATGAAGTTTATCAATCGATTAAAAAATATAGGACCAGGAGCTTTAGTGGCGGCGGCTTTTATAGGGCCAGGAACAATTACTGTTTGTTCAAGTTCAGGAGCAAGTTATGGATATACATTATTATGGGTTCTTTTATTTTCTACCATAGCAACGATTATGTTTCAAGAAATGGCAGCAAGACTAGGAATTGTAACAGGAAAAGGATTAGGAGAAAATATAAGAGAAAGAGTCAATCATCCGATCTTAAAAATTATGATTATGCTTATTGTTGTACTGGCTATATTTGTTGGAAACATTGCCTATGAAACGGGCAATTTAACTGGTGGGGCCATGGGATTATCGACCTTGTTACCACAAGTTCCCCTAAGAACAATTGCTTTTATCATGGGAATTGTTGCAATTGTATTGTTATATAGTGGAAGTTATAAATATATTGAAAAGTTTATGACAATCTTAGTGTTTATTATGGCTTTTGCTTTTATTGTGACGATGATTTTATCAAAGCCAGATATAGTTGCTATTGTGAAAGGATTTATTCCAAGTTTTCATCAAGTGGATTGGATGAGTGTTGTTGGATTGATTGGAACAACTGTGGTTCCTTATAATTTATTCTTACATTCATCAAGTGCAGCCAAACGCTGGCACAATAAAGAAGATATCAAAGATGCTAGGATTGATACCATTCTATCAATTGGTTTAGGTGGTATTGTTTCAATGTGTATAGTCATTGTTGCAGCAACGAATTGCAGTGGTCTACAAATTAAAAGTGGTGGTGACTTAGCAATGGCATTACAACCTATTTTGGGAAATGGAGCAACTGTTTTGGTAAGTATTGGCTTATTTGCAGCAGGACTGACTTCAACAATTACTGCTCCTCTAGCAACAGCCTATGCGACAAGTGGAATCTTAGGGATTCCTCAAGATATGAAAACAAAGAAATTTCAAGTGATTTGGTTGATTGTTATTGCAAGTGGAATGATTTTTGTTGCTTTCAACCATTCTTCACCAACACAATTGATATTGATTGCCCAAGGAGCAAATGCTATTATTTTACCAATTATGGCCATCTTCTTAATGGTTTGTATGAATGA
The DNA here is from genome assembly GCA_900538465.1 of uncultured Erysipelotrichaceae bacterium. Classification (GTDB taxonomy): domain Bacteria; phylum Bacillota_I; class Bacilli_A; order Erysipelotrichales; family Coprobacillaceae; genus Longibaculum. The sequence goes on along the minus strand of UPXV01000028.1, from coordinate 24,046 downwards.
TTCAAAATTAGAAGAATACAAAAACGGAAAGATAAATAATATGATGGGATTAATTGTCTTGATTGTGACAATTCTTATTTGTATGAGAAATATTATGAGTATGATGGGAGGATTATAATGGATACTGTTTTATCAGAAGAAGTACGAAAACAATATCAGATACTTTGCCAAAAGGGAGATGCATTTTTAAAGCAACATCAGGCAAATGCAGCAATCGAGGAATACCAAAAAGCCCTAGCATTATTACCAGAAGGAATTTGGTCATGTTCTAGTTATGCCTATACAGGAATTGGTGAAGCATATTTGTTATTAAATGATTACCAACATGCATTAGAAGCTTTTATAAATTCATATTTGGATGATCAAGAATTTAACCCTTATATTTTAATGAATATTGGAATATGTTATGAAGAATTAAAAGATCATAAAAGAGGGCTTTATTTTCTTAAAAAAGCATACGATATTGATCAAAAAGTTTTTGAAGGATTGGATAAATATAAAAACATGTTATAAATGAAACATGTTTTTTTCTTAACTATTCTTTTGGACTCATAACTGGGAACTTGTGATACATAAAGTCATTATCATAAACTTTATCATAGATTTCCCCAATAAAAGTATATGGTTTTTGACCATTATTACGCAATGCCATTCTTCCAAAAGCACTATATGTAATGATTAAATCTATTGTTATAAAAATAACTGAAATGATATAGATTGGGTAAGCAATTCGATAAGGAACTTTTTCTACCCACTTAGATACAAAAGGATAAATAACTTTCATTAAAATTGTTCCCCCAATGCCCCAACCAATCATAAATGGAATTGTCGTTCTTCCCATAATATTTAAAAACATATGCGAGTAATCCCAAAAAACAACTCCAAAACAAACATCAGCAATCCAGCTTGTTAAAAATTCAGTACCTCCACCAATGAGTGCAGCATACATCCAAGTTTTTAACCAGCTTCTTTTTTCATTGTATTTTCCAAGAATAACAACAAATATAGCTACCCCAAGACCATAAATAGGACTAAAAGGACCATAAATCATACCTTGACGATTTACCCATTCCCCAAATCTAACATACCATAAAATTTCTTCATAATAGGTTCCAATCAAACATCCAATAACAAAGAAAATAAATATTTTTGCAAAACAATATCCTTTTGCAAATGTTTTATCTACCATTATATCCCCACTTTCTATTTCCATCATAGCATAATTATAGAAATATGTAAAAACATGTTACAAAGTTCATAACATGTTTTTTTGTTGATAAAATCGATATAATTTTTATGTCGTAATTTGTATAATAAAGATGGCTTAAGGGAATAAAAGGGTTTCAAAGGCAATGATTGTTTCACCATAGAAAGTATTCACATGATTTAAGTCGTGTGAAAAAGAATCATATTGGCCAATTAAAATAGGTAAAGATGAATTCTTGTAAATAGGTGAATCTAAGTTTGCAATGAAACTAATAATCGGAATATGATTCTGATGAGCTGTTTCAACAATTTCATTAAGACGTGGTGTTTTTCCAGAGTACGAAACAACAATCATAATGGTATCTTTGTTAAAAAGCTGACTAAACATTTCCATATGAACAACACACATGGCTTGATAGCCAAGTAAAGTTAAACGTTGTTGCATATATTCAGCAATTGGAGAGGAAAATCCTAATCCAAAAACAATGAATCGTTTTGATTGATCTTTCAGAAAAGTTGTGAATTGTGTTTGATATTCATGATATTGATGTTGAAAGTTGGTGTTTGTATCCTTGGTAGATGTCAGATGATAAATCATATCACTATAGCCTTCAAAACCAAACTTGTTGCAGAGTTTATAAATAGTTGAAGTGCTTGTATAGTTATCTTTTGCCATTTGACGTATACCAATAGACTTTAATTCATTGATATTATCTTGCATATAAGCAACAATTTGTTTTTCCAATTCATTAAGTTCGTATTTTTCTGATAAATGTACAATATTCATAAAAAACACCTCCTAGCACAATTATGTCATAGAAAAAAGAAAGGGGCAAGACATTATGGCAAAAACAATGTACGATCCATGGTCTAAAATTACCACAAGAAATGGTTATGCAGGCGATGAAGTTATCTCAGCATTACAAAAATCAATTCGTAGAGGATTAGAAGAACAAGCTTGTATGTTCGCTTATGAACTTTATGTATCTTCACCTCAATTAGAAGAAAAATTATGGAGAAGATTATTAACAATCTCAGTAGAAGATATTGGAATGGGAAATCCAATGGCATCTGTTGTTGTGAATAATTTATATCGTATGAGTAGAGAATTTGATTATGCTGATGGAGATAGACCAATCTATTTCATTCACGCTATTCGTTATATGTGTCAATCTGAAAAAGATCGTTCAAGTGATTTATTAAAGAACATTTGTATTAAATCTTTCGCAATGGGTAAATTCCCTGAAGTTCCTGATTATGCTTTAGATAAGCATACACAAAGAGGACAAGCAATGGGTAGAGATTCATTCCATTTCTTAAATGAAGCAAGTAAAGTTATTCCACAAATGGAAATTGACAATGATTATAAAGAAAGATATGCAAAAATCTTAGAAGAATATGATCCAGAAAATGTTGTTGATTCAGCATTTCAATTTAATGGATGGCAATTTTAATATAGGGGAGAAAAATCATGAGTAAATTAGAAAAATTATTAGCTCCACTAGCAAATAAACTTGGAAATCAAAGACATTTACAAGCTATTTCTAATGGGATGATGATGTCACTTGCATTAATTGTTGTGGGTTCTATTTTCTTAATTGTTGCCAACCCACCAATTAATTTAGATTTAGTTGATTTAAATACAGGAAATATTTTCTTAAAAGCATTAATTGGTTGGAAACAATGGGCAGTAGCTAATTATGATGCAATTACAATTCCATATACAATGACAATGGGATTAATTGGATTGGTGACTGCTTTTGGTGTGAGTTATTCTTTAGCTGAAAGTTATAAAATGAAATCAGCTATCAATGGAATTATTGCAATGTGTGTATTCTTAATGATTGCTGCACCGGTTAAAGAAGGTCAATTGTCAATGGCTTATTTAGGAGCAGATGGTTTATTTGTTGCTTTGATTGTTGGTTTATTGTCAGTTGAAATTTGTCGTTTTGTAGGAAACAGAGTTGTCTTTACATTCCCTGATAGTGTTCCTACTGCAGTCACAAACTTCGTAAATTCATTATTACCACTTGCTGCTAATATTATTATCATTGATGGTTTAAATTTAATTGTCATGGCAATGTCTGGTAAAGCTTTACCAGAATTAATTATGAGTTTATTAACTCCAGCAATTTCAGGTGTTGATAATATTTGGGCATATATGGCTATCTTTGCTTTCTCAAATATTTTATGGTTATTTGGAATCAATGGTTCATCTATTATTTTCCCAATTGTCTTCACTTTAGGTTTAACAAATTCAGGATTAAATGCTGAGTTAGTGAACGCTGGACAAAGTGCAAGTCATATTATGAACTTACAAATGTATCGTTATGCAGTATTAGGTGGGGGAGGAAACACTTTAGGATTAGTCTTATTAATGTGTTTCTCACATGTAAAACATTTAAGATCAATTGGTCGTTTAAGTGTTGTTCCAGGAATTTGTGGAATCAATGAACCCGTTATTTTTGGAGGACCTATTGTGTTAAATCCAATTTTAGCAATTCCATTTGTATTAATGCCTTGTATTTCTATTGGTCTTGGATACTTAGCTCAAAGTATTGGATTGGTAAGCATGGGATATATTATTGATCCATCATTTACACCATTCTTTGCACAAGGATTCTTATCTGCATTGGATTTTAGAAATGTTATCTTTATGTGTGTATTGATTGCTATAAGTGTGGCAGTTTATTATCCTTTCTTTAAAGTTTATGAAAAATCATTAGCTGAAAAAGAAGGCGTAGAAGCTTAAGTCTATTCGTTTGAATAGACTTTTTTCTTGAATTGGGTATAATTGAATTGGTGATAAATTATGGATTCATTTGAAAAATTAAAACAAGAAATCAAGACATGTCAGGCATGTCTTGATATTTTAGAATATCCACCTCGACCTGTTTTTCAAGGTCAACAGAATTCTAAGATTATGCAAATTAGTCAAGCTCCATCAAGAAAAGTTATGGAAACAGGATTGCCTTTTAATGATCCTAGTGGTGAAAAATTAAGAAATGATTGGTATCAAATTTCAAGGGAACAGTTCTATAATCCTGAAAATTTCTATATCACATCAATTGGAAGATGTTTTCCTGGAAAAGCCAAAACAGGAGATAATCCACCTTCTATACAGTGTGCTAAACATTTTTTAACAAGAGAATTGGAATTAATTGAACCTGAAATCTATATCTTAATTGGTGCTCATGCTGCTAAGTTCTTTTATCCTCAAGAATCATTAGAAGATTTAATCTTTCAAGATCATATTTATAAACGAAAACCTTTATTTGTTTTACCTCATCCTTCTCCATTGAATCGAAAATGGTTAAAAGACCATCCACAATTTGAAACAGAAAGAATGGTCTATATAAGAACAATAATCCAAAAATACATAAACCAACCACATTTTTAGGTTGGGTTTTATTTTGACATAAAAAAACATAAAATGAATATAATATGTAAAGAATAATAAAAAGGAAGTGGTGAAATGAAAGAAGAATTATTAAAATATCATATTGATTATCAAGAAAACATATCTTTAAAAGACTATACAACTTTACATATTGGTGGCAATGCCAATTATATTGTTTTTCCAAAATCACATCAAGATATACAAAGATGTATTGAAATTGCTCATCAACATCATATGCCTTATTTTGTGATTGGCAAAGGAAGTAATATTCTTGCTTTAGATGAAGGATATCAGGGAATGCTTATTCATTTGGCTAAATCGTTTCATCAAATTCAGCAATTAGGAAATAATCAAATCAAAGTACAATCAGGGGCTTCTCTTCAAGATGTGAATCAATTTTGTCTAGAACATGAATTGACAGGATTAGAATTTTCATGTGGGATTCCTGGAACTATAGGTGGAGCTATTTATATGAATGCAGGAGCATATGGAGGAGAAATGAAAGATATTGTGAAAAGTGTGACTTATCTTGATGAAAATTTAAACTTTATCACATTGTCTCAAAAGGATCTTCTTTTTTCATATCGCCAAAGTTATTTTACTCATCATCATGGAATTATTGTTGAAGCTATTTTTCAACTTCAAAAAGGATGCTTTCAAGAGATTGATAATAGGATTAAGGAATTGATGAAAAAACGTTATCATAAACAACCAATGGAGGCCTATAGTGCAGGAAGTACTTTTAAAAGACCCGATGGACATTATGCTTCTGCTTTGATTCGTGAATGTGGTTTACAAGGAATTCATATTGGTGATGCACAAGTGTCTTGTAAACATGCTGGCTTTCTCATCAATCGAGGAAATGCTTCGAGTGATGATTTTTTGAAACTTGTTGCCTTTGTTCAACAAAAAGTTTATGAACAAACAGGCTATCAATTGCATTGTGAAGTCCAAATTCTAAAATAATAAAAAAGACATTAAGATGTCTTTGATATAATAATTTTTCTTCGTTTCTTTGAACATGTTTTTTCATAAATTAAAGATTTTATGTTCATCGCAATTAAATCACTTTTATGAAAATGAATAGAACTTAATTTTTTCTTTTGATAATCAAAACAATAAATATCAGTTACACAATTAATAAAGATATATCTAAAAAAGAAATCTTGATAAGAAAGACTTTCTAAATAGACACGTAATAAAGATTCTTCAATATTATGACAATGTGAAAAAATATAAAGTCCATTATTTTGATAAACAGTATAATTTTGACTTTTTTCTATTTTTCTTTTTATAGCGTTATCTATTTTTTCCATCACAAAAGCCATACTATCAGTATCATCATCAAATGGATTCATGTCTAAAGATGCATAAAGTGGTTTTTTCATATCAGCAACAGCTTCTTGTGGTGTTAAAGCTTGTGTCACTTCAATTCCAAAGTTTAAAGTTGGAATTTTTAAGTCAGGACGATCTGATTGAACAATATCATTTTCTTTTATATTGAAAATATGGGTTAAAGTTAAAGCAGCATATTTTTCAAAATAGTTTTTGCTGTAGGACTCACTCATATGAACACCTCTTTCTTTATATAGAAATTATAACATTTCAAAATCTATAACAAAAGGATAAAGTCTTTTCTTGTGTTTTTGTGATTAAAATAGGATATAATAGAAAATAATAAGGGTGAGGTGTTGTGAAATATGTGTGGACGTTATTATTTTAATGATGAAACTTATCGTTTCGTTGAAACGATGGTAGAAGAAAATGAATATGATTTTGATGATGCAAACAAAGATTTTTATCCAGGTGATGAAATTCCAGTTATCTTATCACAAGATCAAAAACTTGTTTTAAAACCTATGAAATGGGGTTATTCTTTAAATAATCAATCTCAAAGAGTTATTAATGCTAGATGTGAAACATTATTGGAAAAGAAGATGTTTGCACAAGATGCTAAGGAACATCGCTGTTTAATTCCTGCAAAGGGTTTTTATGAATGGGATACACATAAGCATAAAATCTCTTTTGAATCTAGAAAAAATCGTTATTTGTTTATGGCTGGCATATATCGTGAAAAAGAAAATGAAGTCACAATTATTACAACCAATGCAAATGATACAATGAAACCCGTTCATTCGAGAATGCCTTTAATGATTATGGAAGATGATATACAAAGATGGTTATATGATAATCATTATCTAGAAATCTTTCTAACAACAATTAATGATGATTTAGACATTGTTTCAGGTCAAATACAAGAGTCATTATTTGATGAAGAAGAATAATGTTCTGACTTTATTAAGGGGGGGAATACTTATATCAAGAAGATAAAAATTATGTTATAATACAAATAAGATAAAGGGGTTGATTTCATGAAAAAGGCATTACCAATTGGGATTGTGGATTATTGTAGATTAAAAAATGAAAATTATTATTTTGTTGATAAAACAATGATGATAAAAGAATTTCTTGAAAAACAATCTGTAGTGACTTTGATTACAAGGCCAAGAAGGTTTGGAAAAACATTAAATATGTCAATGCTGGCTGAGTTTTTTGATATAACAAAAGATTCAAAAAACATTTTCAGTCATACAGCAATTGTTGAAACAAGTTATATGTCAAAAATGAATCAGTACCCAACAATTTTTATTAGTTTTGCTGATGCAAAAAGGGATCAATATTCAATTGTAAAAAATATTAAGCTACAATTAAGAAAAGAATTTGAAAGATATCGTGAAATTGTATCTAATCATTTATCAGAATTTGATAAAGATGAATATATGAGAATAAAAGAAGGACTATTAGATTTAGATGATGGACATTTAGAGAATATTGATAATGCTTTGGTTTTTTTAATGAAAAAATTAGAAGAACATTATAAAAAGAAAGTTATGGTTTTTATTGATGAATATGATACACCATTTATTGAAGCACATATTCATAATTGCTATGATGTCATAAGAGATGGATTATCTTCTTTATTGCATAATTCTTTAAAAACATCTACAAGTTTACAATATGCATTACTTACTGGAATTCAAAGAGTTGCTAAGGAAAATATTTTTAGTGATTTAAATAATCTTGTTGTTTATACAGTAAAAGATAATGAATATTCTCAATATTTTGGGTTTACTGAAGATGAAGTTAAAACTCTTTTGAAATATTATAATTTAGAGTTAGATGAGAATGTCAAAAAAATGTATGATGGCTATCATATGGGTAATCTAGAAATATATAATCCTTGGTCAATCATTAATTATGCATTACGAAAAGAGCTAAATCCTTATTGGATTAATACAAGTGGTAATGTAATGATAAAAAATGCAATGTCAAAAAGAGATAGTTCTTTTGACGATGATTATGAAATGTTATTAAAAAATGGATATATAGATACAAGAGTGACATTGGAAACAAACTTTTTTGAGACAGATACATCATCAAGTTTATGGGCTTTATTTATTAATGCAGGATATCTAACAATTATTGAAAAAATACAAAGAAATATGTATCGACTAAAAATCCCAAATCAAGAAGTACAAGAAGAGTTTATGAATTTAACAGCATATTATTTAAATGTATCTGATACATTATTAGATGAATTATTTTATGCTTTAAAAACTTCAAATCAGGAGTTATTCAAAAATAAATATCATAAAATTATGGAAACAATACCATCTTATTATGATTTGAAAGATGAAAATAGTTATCACATGATGATGTTAGGGATGTGTGCTTGGCTATCAAACGAATATGAAATTATAAGTAATAAAGAAGAAGGTAAAGGAAGATGTGACATTCTTTTAAAGAGTAAGAAGAATCAGGTCTCATATGTTCTTGAATTTAAGTATTGTCAAAATAATAAACAATTAGAGAAATTAGCAAAAGAAGCAATTCAACAAATTAAAACTCAAAAATATGATGTTCATATTGAAGGTAAAACAATTTATATAGGACTTGCTCATTGTGGTAAAAACGTATTTGTAGAGTGGGCAGAAAAATAATCAATTCATAAAAGAGTCATTATTTGACGAAGATGAATAGACTATATTGGTGATGTTTATGCCTTTACCCAATATTAGTCCTTTGGTTATTGATCAATTTATTGTCGTTATGAGTGCAACTTTTATGGAATGTTTTAATGCTGATGAACAAGATGTCATTGGAAACTTTTTTGCAACCTTAGGAGGTATGCTTTCTTTAAACAGTTCATATATATTATTGCAACAATCTCTAATAGAAGATAATAATCAAAAAGATAGTGATGAAACAAATCAAGATTCTCATTATGATTTATTAGAAAAAAGTATTGATAAAATGAAAGAAGAAATAGAAAAATTAAAAAATAAGAATGTACTTTAGTATAAAATAAGTACATTCTTTTATATTTTGATTAAAATTTTCATTTTTTAGTATAAATTATGAAAAAAATATCCAAAAAGTATTTACATTAATGAAAATAAAATCTATAATTATCTTGTAAACGGTTGCAGAGGAGGGATAAATATATTTGATATTGTTATAATTGGAGGGGGTTTTTCAGGAACGATAGCGGCAATTGCTGCTTCAAGACTGGGTGCTAAAACTCTTATTGTAGAAAAGAATGGGTATTTAGGTGGCGCACTTACAGCTGCAGGTGTAGGGCCCATGATGACATTCCATGTCAAAGACAAACAGATTATCAAGGGTATTACTGGAGAATTAATTGAACGTTTACAAGCAAAAGGTAAGTCAGTTGGACATATTTTAGATTCAACAAACTACACATATTCAGTAACACCATTTGATAGTGAAGCTATGAAATATGAATTAGAAACAATGCTTTTAGAAAGCCATGGACAAATTCTTTATCATGCAATGTTGGCTGATGTTGAAGTTAGGGATAAAGTGATTAAAAGTATCACAGTCTGTCATAAAAAAGGTTTAGAGAAAATAGAAGCTAAAATCTATATTGATGCTAGTGGTGATGCTGATTTAGCTTATAAAGCAAATGTCCCATGTGAAATAGGTAGAAAAAAAGATCATAAGACTCAACCTATGACATTAAATATGAAGATAAGTGGAGTTAATCGTGAAAAATTAATTCACTATATCAAGAATAATCCAGATAATTTCAAGCGTATGCACAATGATATATCAACCATAACAAAAGTTCCTAGGCTATCTGTTATTGGATTTGAGAAAGAATTTGTTCGTGCAAAGCAAGAAAACAGAATTCATATTCAACGTGAAGATGTATTACTCTTTGAAACAAATGAATTACAAGAATTCATAGTTAATACAACGAGAATACTAGATTGTGACCCTAATGATCCTTACAGTATTAGTTTAGCAGAAATTGAGGGTAGAAAGCAATGCCAAGAGTTAGAAAATTTTATGAAAAGTGATCTTCCTGGCTTTGAGAATATTCATGTGGTTTCTACTGGACCAAGTATAGGAGTAAGAGGGTCAAGACAAATTGAAGGATATTATCAGCTAACAGCACAAGATATTCTTGAAACAAAAAAATTTGATGATACAATTGCTCATTCAGCATATCCTATTGATGTACATAGTCCTGATGGTGAAGGAACAATTCATGGAAAATTAAAGGATGGAGAATACTACTCTATACCATATAGAGTTGTTATTACGCCATATGTGCGAAATTTGTTGGTTTGTGGCAGATGTGTAAGTGCATCTTTTGAAGCTCAGGCCGCCATAAGAACAACACCAACTGTAGGAGCAATTGGACATGCTGTTGGTATCGCTGCAGCGTTATCAATTAAAAATGATCAATATCCAAATGAATTAAATGTAAGTGATATACAAAATGAATTAATTAAACAAAATGCATATTTAGAGATAGAGGAGAAAAAGAAATGATTCAAGGGATTTTAATTTTAGTCATTTTCTTTGCTTTTGCAGCATTGATGATGACAAAGAAAATGCAAACTATTATTGCTTTACCATTAATGGGGATTTTAATTGCTTTTGTTGCAGGTGTTCCATTTATTTCCAGTGATCCAGAGACTTATACAATTGCGAATAATGTATTAGAACAAGGAGCAATGCGTTTAAGTTCAGCAATTGCTGGTTTGGTTTTTGGTTCTTTCTTTGGACAAGTTTTAAATAGAGTTGGTATTGTTAAAGGAATAATCAAAAAAGCAGCTGAACTTGCAGGAGATAAACCATTAATTATTGCAGTTGTTTTATATGCAGCAGCATCAGTTATTTTTGCTGGTTCTAATGGTTTAGGTATGGTTATCTTAGTTGGAACAATTATTATTCCAATTATGCTAACTGCAGGAATAAGTCCATTTGCAAGTGCTGCAATTCTTTTATTAGCCAATACTACTGGTGGAACAATCAATGTTTCAGGACTTGCTATGTATGTTGATTTGTTCAAATTAGATATTCAAAAAATTCTTTCAACAAATGTATTAATTATGGCACCAATGATTGTTGCATATTTAGCATTTATCTTTTATAACATTAAAGGTAAAAATATGGTTAAAAAATCTTGGGCTATGCCTACAGGAGATAATGCAAGAGGACAAAAAAATGTTAATCCATTAGCGTTATTAAGTCCTATTGTCCCAGTTGTATTAGTTTTTACACTCAATTTATCAATTGTTCCAGCAGTTATTATTGGAATACTTGTTGCATTATTATTAACATTACCAAAAAGACCATTACAAGTTATTTCAGCATCATTTGTTGAAGGATTAAAAGACGTTGCTGGAGCAATGGGACTAATGATTGGAATTGGTATTTTATTAAATGCAGTTATGGCTCCACAAGTTGCAACAATTATTCAACCAGTTATTAAACTTATTATTCCAACATCACCAATTGCTTATGTACTTATTTTTACAATTTTAGCCCCATTAGCATTATATCGTGGTCCAATGAATATGTGGGGTCTTGGAAGTGGAATTGGAGCAATCTTAGTCGCTTCAGGTATGAATCCAATGGCTGCAATGGTTGCTTTAAGAGTTGAAGGATTAGTTCAAGGAACTTGTGATCCAACAAATACACATAACGTTTGGGCAGCAGATTTTACAAAAACAGAAGTTAATGATTTGACAAAAGGAACAATTATTTGGACAGTAGCAGCAGTTATTGTTTCATTAACAATTGCTAGTTTTCAATTTTTTTAAACTAGTGTAGGAAGGAAATGAAAAATGAGTAAAAAAGTAAGAATTGGTATAGATGTCGGTGGAACATTCACGGATGCTGTTGTCATTGATAATGATACCTATGAAATTATTGCCAAAAAGAAAATACCTACAACACATGATGCAACAGGTGGAGTCGCTACTGGAATTGTCAATATCATCAATGAAATTTTACAAGAGAATAACATTTCACCAGATGATGTTAATTTTATAGCACATGGTACCACTCAAGCAACTAATGCTCTCCTTGAAGGAGATGTTGCAAAAGTAGGAGTTCTAGGCATGGGAACAGGTATCGATATTACAACAGCGAAGAGTGGAACTCATACTGAAGATATAGAATTAGCACAAGGAAAATATTTAAAAGTTTATAATGAATTTATAGATTCAAAAAAATTAACAGATGAATCAATTGAGCAATCAATTGATTCTCTACTTGATGCAGGGTCAAAAGTTATTGTTGCAAGTGAGGCATATAGTGTAGATGATCCTACAAATGAATTAAAGGTTATTGAATTAGCAAACAATAAAGGTTTATTTGCAACTGGAGGACATGAAATATCTCAATTATATGGATTAAAAGTGCGAACAAGAACAGCAGTTGTGAATGCTAGTCTTATTCCAAAGATGATGGAAACTGCTAATATGACAGAAAAAGCAGTCAAAGATGCTCAAATTCAATCACAATTAATGATTATGCGTTGTGATGGTGGAGTCATGAGTATTGATGAAGTCAGAAAAAGACCAATTTTAACAATGCTTTCAGGTTTGGCAGCAGGAGTTGCTGGTGCTTTGATGTATGAAAAGGTAACAGATGGAATCTTTTTTGAAGTCGGAGGAACAAGTGTTGATATATCAGTTATCAAAGATGGTAAAGTTATGATTAAAAATGCTCAAGTCGGTGGGCATCATACATATTTACAGTCTTTGGATGTAAGAACACTAGGTATTGCTGGTGGAAGTATGGTTATTGTTCGTGATCAAAAAATTGTAGATGTTGGACCAAGAAGTGCACATATTGCTGGGATTGAATATGAATGTTTTACAAGTGAAGAAAATATGATAAATCCTCAAGTCGCTTTTGTTTCACCAAAAGAAGGAGATTCAAAAGACCATGCTATTGTTGTGTGTGATCATGATAAACGATATTCATATACATTAGCTGGAGCAGCCAATTTATTAGGATATGTTCCAAAAAATGATTATGCTTATAGTGATAGTAAAGCAAATATGAAAGCATGGGAAGCATTAGGAAATTATTGTGGAATTTCTGCTCAAGACGCAGCCAAACAAGTTATCCAAATCGCATGTCAAAAAGTATTAAAAGTTGTCAATGAATTAATAGATGATTACCAGTTAGATCCAAATTATATAACACTTGTAGGAGGCGGTGGAAGTGCCTCAGTTCTCACATATGCTTTAGGTGACATATCAGGACATAAGGTTCAAATTGCAAAAAATGCGCCATATATTTCAACAATAGGTGTTGCTTTAGCTATGGTAAGAGAACAAATAGAGAAAACAGTTGTTAATCCAACTGATGAAGATATTAAGAAAATAAGAGCTGAAGTTATTGAGAAAATAGTTAAATCTGGTGCAAATGAAGATACTGTAGATGTCATGATAGAAATAGATGCTCAAAAAAATATTTTATCGGCAATTGCAACTGGTTCTACTGAAATGAGATCTAAAGATTTAACACAAGAGGCTTTAAGTATTGAACAAATGCAAAGCATTGCAAGTGAATTAATGAATATTGAAGGAGAATCAATGCAATTTATCAAAAATGTTGCACGTTGGAATCTCTTTAATGCTCCAATACAAAAGAAAGCATTATTTGGTTTGGTTAAAAAGCAAATTAATCGTATTTGTGTATTAGATCGTGAAGGGGTTGCTCGTCTAAGGAAAGAAGATGCTCAATATTTAGTATTTACAAAGGGAAATATTCAAACTGATTTCATTGATTTTATGAACGAAAATACAGTGTATTCAGATGCAAATGATACAATTCCAAAATTATTCTTATTCTATAAAGAAAAGATGTTAGATTTAACTGGGATTCAATCATTGCAACAAATTTTATCTATTATGGAAGTGGAATTAGAATTTGTATTAGAAGATGAAGATATTATTGCTGTCGCATATCAATAGAAAGTAGGGATGGGAATGTTAGATATATCATGTGTTAATGATGAACTTTTAGCTTATGCAGCCTTAAAGAATGATTTATTATTCCATAAAATACCAAAAGAAAAGTATCAATACTATATACAAGAATCGCTTAAAATTGGCAAAGAAAAAGCGAAACAATATAAAAGTAAAAGTGTTGAACAATTATGCCAAGAAAATCATATTCAAATTTCTTATGCAAAGCAAAACGGTAAATTTTATGGTGTTCAATTTAGAGCGAATATTGAATTAAGTAAAGAACAAAGTCAAATTATTCTTTATCAATCATCGTTAGAAGAAATGACAAAAGCAAGTCAAAAATTGTTTCATAAAAATACAACATTTGAAGAAGTTTCACAAATTCATTTGGCACATGAATTATTTCATTTCTATGAATATATTGATCAACAATCAACAAATGAAATATTAGATTCCATTGTGAGATTAAAAATAGGACCAATTCAATTATATTCAACAATTATGAGTACAAGCGAAATTGCAGCGCATGCATTTGCTAAAGAATTATTAAATTTAAACTACCTCCCAAATATATATGATTACATTTTACTCATGGATAAAGGTGAATATTCATTGAAAGAGTTTGAAGAGTTAGTTGGACAATGGAAAACAGAATTAGGAGAAATAAAATGTTAGTACCACAAGAAGAATTAGAAGTTGTTTTTGATGGTGATGTTGTTGTTATTGGTGGTGGAGCAGCTGGAATAAGTGCAGCTGTTTCAGCAGCACGAAATGGATCAAAAACATTGTTGATAGAACAAAGAGGTTTTGCGGGTGGAACAGGAGCGTTCATGCCAATTCCTGCATTTTGTCCATATAGTGATGGAAAAAATATTGTTAGCCAAGGAATTGCTTATGAAATTTTACAAAAAACTCTAGGTGAGAGTAATTGTGAGTGCCAAAAAATGAATCAAAATAAGCTGAATTGGGTAACGATTGATACAGAAGCCTATAAGAGAGTCTGTGATGACTTACTTATGACAAGTCATGTTAATGTTTTATATCATACAACATGCATTCGTGTTTTAGGTGAAGAGAGAGATATTGAAGGAATTGTTATTGCAAATAAAAATGGAAGAGCAATTGTCAAAGGAAAAGTTTATATTGATGCTACAGGTGATGCAGATATAGCTTATATGTCGAAAACGCCAGTCTTAAAAGGAGACGAAGATGATCCAACCGTTCAACCGGGAACGATGTGTTTTGTTGTTTCGGGTGTTGATAAAGAAAAAACATTAAAATATTTAGATACTCAAGAAGATGATCAATTTTCAAAACTTGTTATTGAAGCTCAAGAAAAAGGAGATATTCCTCAAGGTAGAAAAAGAGTATCATCGTATTCTTGGTTAAGTAATACAACAGTATCATTTAATTTTGGACATGTTTTTCATGTTGATGGAACAGATGCAGCTTCATTAACAAAAGGAGACATAGAAGGAAGAAAATTAGCAAAAGTTTATACAAAATTTTTACAAGAATATGTACCAGGATTTGAAAAAGCACAATTAATACATACTGGAGATCAAGTTGGAATTAGAGAAAGTCGACGTATTGTTGCTGATTATATGATGAGTGTTGATGATTTTAAGAATAGAGTTAATTTTGATGATGAAATTGCCCGTAATTGTTACTTTATTGATGTGCATTTACCAAATCAAAATAGTCAAATGGTTATGGAATATTTACCAGAAGGAGAATCACATGGTATTTCCTATCGTTGTATGTTACCAGTAGGAAAAGATAATTTATTAGTGGCTGGTAGAACAGTTGGCTCTGATCGTTTAATCAATAGTGCATTACGTGTTATGCCAAATTGTTTTACAATGGGGCAAGCAGCAGGAGTAGCAGCATATTTAGCAGCTAGACAAAATGTTGGATGTCGAGATATTGATATAAATGAATTACAAGATTTATTGATTGAGCAAGGAGCATGGATTCAAAAAAAAATAGGTGTTTATCACCTATTTTTACTAGGAGGAGAATTATGAAATATTATTTATGTATAGATGTTGGTGGAAGTTCTATTAAATATGGATTATTAAATGAAGAAGGTTATGTCATAAAAACAGATAAAGTTATTGCTCCTGCATCTTTAGAGGAAATGTATCGAGTTTTTGAAAATGCTTATCATTCATATACTGATTTTTCAATCCAAGGGATTGCTTTAAGCATGCCAGGAGCAGTTGATAGTCAAAAAGGAATTATTGGTGGTTCAAGTGCTTATGATTATATACATGGACCAAATATAAAAGAAGATTTAGAAAAGCGTTTAAATATCCGTGTTGAAATGGAAAATGATGCTAACTGTGCAGCTTTGGCTGAAGTATGGAAAGGTGCAGGAAAGGATGTTAATGATTGCTGTTTCATTGTCAGTGGCACTGGTATTGGAGGAGCAGTTGTTAAGAATAAAAAAATACATAAAGGAAAACATTTACATGGTGGCGAATTTGGCTATATGATTTCAGAGGTTGATGAGGAAAACATGAATATAAAAACATGGTCAGATTTATCTACAGTGAATATTTTAAAAGAAATAGCTAAAATCAAAAATGTTAGTGAATCATCTTTAGATGGAAAATATATATTTGATCATTATCATGAAGATGAAGTCTATGAAAGAATGATTAATAAATATTATTTTGCAATGGCTAAAGGTATTTATGATTTACAATATGTTTATGATCCAGAGAAAATAATTATAGGTGGAGCAATTAGTGTGCGTGATGATTTAATCAATGAAATAAATAAAAGATTAGATATAATTTTTGATAAATTAACGCATGCGAAAATAAGACCACATATTTTAACATGTGAATTTCAAAATGAAGCGAACTTAATTGGCGCATTATATCACTTTTTGACAGTTTAAATAGACAAATTTTCTTTTTTCTGATTAAGACTATAGATTAATGCTTGCTAAATATTGTATAATTAACTCAAGTGGTTTGATTTAAGATAGGAGTGTTTATCATGAATGATAATAAAATACCGGCAGTGTTCTCGTATATTGCATCAAAAAGAAATGACTTAACTTTACGAGAAAATGAAATTGCCAATTTTGTACTAAAGAATCCAAATTTTATTGTTAATAATACAATAACAAATATTGCCACAAAAATTGGTGTGTCAGAAACAAGTATTAATAGATTTTGTAAAAAAATTGGATATAAAGGATTCCAAGATTTTAAAATTGCTTTAGTCCAAGGAAGTCTTTATAGAGAAATACAAACAGTCAGTAATGATACTCAGCAATCTTTAATGTTAACAATGTTAACGGATTGTAAAAAGATGTTAGATAATACATTTGCTATGATGAAAGAAGAAAACTTTTTGGATATTGTTGACTATATTAAAGCAAGCCGAACTATTTATATTTTTGATAATCACAGTCCTCTAAGAATAGGTGAATGTTTACAGCAAAAATTAAAAACAATAGGGGTTGATGCTATTATCATTAATGATTGGGCATCAATGAAATTATATTGTTCAAAGTGTCAAAAGAATGATGTATTTATTACTTTTTTTAATACAATGTGTTCAACAACAATGATAGATGCACTTTCATTAATAAATCAAAGAAAAGGGAAAAATGTAGTTATTACAAGTTATGATTCACAAAAAATGAATGAAATATCAAATGTAAAGATAGTTACAGCCGATAAACTTTATATCCAAAATAAAGATGCTTTAAGCGAACAAATGACTTTTGTTTTTGTTATTGATTTATTATTTATGTATTTATTGCAAGATGAAGACTTTTTGCAAGAAAAAAGAAATAGTGATGCTATTGTAGAAATAGACCAAATATCTAATAGTTATTATTTTAATATGTGATAAAGGAGACTATGTGGTTTCCTTTTTCAAATGCGTTATCGTTGATTTATTTTTGAATTATCAGTATGATAATACCAAGGAGTGTGAAAATCATGTTAGAAGTAGGAAAAAAAGCCCCAGATTTTACATTATTAAATCAAAATGGTGAAGAAGTTTCTTTAAGTGATTATTTAGGAAAGAAAGTTATTTTGTATTTTTATCCAAAAGATAATACCCCAGGTTGTACAAAACAAGCTTGTGGTTTTGCTGAAAACTATCCTCATTTCTTAGAAAAAGGAGCAGTTGTTTTGGGTATCAGTAAAGATAGTGTTCAATCTCATAAAAAATTTGAAGAAAAATATAATCTCCCTTTTACAATTTTATCCGATACAGAATTAAATGTTATTCAAGCATATGATGTTTGGAAAGAAAAGAATATGTATGGTAAAAAAGTTATGGGTGTTGTCAGAACAACTTATCTTATTAATGAGGAAGGGATTATTGAAAAAGCTTTTGATAAAGTCAAAGCAGCAGATAATCCAACACAAATGTTAAATGAATTATAGACCGAAAGGTCTTTTTCTTTTATGATTTTTGATATATACTATGAACAATGAGGTGAGGATATGATTAAATTAATTGCAACTGATATGGATGGAACATTTTTAGATTCACATAAACAATTTGATAAAGAATTTATTGATTTGTTTTATCAGATGAAAGAAAAGAATATCAAATTTGTCGCTGCAAGTGGGAATCAATATTATCGTTTATACCAAAGATTTTTACCATTAAGTGAATATATGTATTTTGTTGCAGAAAATGGAAGTTATATAGCTGAAGGAACACATGAACTTTATTGTAATATTATTTCAAAAGAAAATGTTGAAAAGATTAAGAATATTCTTTGTCAACAAGATAGAATATTTATGATATTGTGTGGAAGAAAAGGTGCCTATATTTTAAAAGAAGACTATGAATATAGAAATGAAGTCAAAAAATATTATTGTGCCTATTCTTTTATTGATTCATTTGATGATATTGAAGATGATATAATGAAAATTGCTATTTATGATAAACAACATCATATTCAAGTTGTTTTAGATGATGTTGAAAGTCAATTGCCTAAAGATGTTAAAGTTGTGACTTCTGGTAATGAATGGATGGATATTCAAAATAACGATATTCATAAAGGAATAGGATTAGCTTTTCTTCAAGAACTCTATCATATTCATCCAGAAGAATGTATGGCTTTTGGGGATCAAATGAATGATTATGAAATGTTACAACAAGTCAAATATGGTTATGCAATGAGTAATGCTGTTGAACCAGTCAAAGCAATTGCATATGAAGTTATTGGTTCTAATGATGAGCAAAGTGTGATTACAAAAATCAAAGAAATGTTAGAAGAGGAAGAAAAGAATGGATAATTTAAAAGTTATAGCAATGGATATGGATGGAACGTTATTAACGGCTAGCCAGGATATTCTCCCATATACCAAAAAGGTTCTTATGCATTTACAAGAAAAAGGCGTTTCTTTAATACTTGCTAGTGGAAGAGATATTGATAGTTTACAGAAGATTGGTAAGAAATTAGATTTATCAAAATATCCTCAAAGTGGATATATCTGTTTAAATGGATTGGAAATTTATGATTCATTGGGAAATCAACTTCATCAAGAGAAAAAATTAAGTTTTGAAGAAGCTGTTCTTTTATCAAAAATGGCAAAACAACATTCTATAGATATGATTCTTTTCTTTAAAAATTGTTTATATATTTTAGACTTTGGAGAAACAGGTATAACGGAGCATCATTTCATGACATCAACAAAATATAAAATCAGAGATATACATACAATACCTAAAAATCAATTTGAAGATTTACGCAAAGTGGCTTTCATTCAAAATGAAAAAGTCATTGAAGATGTTCTTCCCTTATTACAAAAAGCTGCACAACAACAATTTGATATTTGTAAAGTAGAACCAGAATGGGTTGAAATCAATCCATATGGAACCCATAAAGGAAGTGCTCTTTTAAAATATGCAGATATAAACAACATTCCTATACAACATGTTATGGCATTTGGAAATGGTGAAAATGATATTGAAATGTTAAAAATTGCTGGTAAGGGTATTGCAATGGGAAATTCTTTTGAAAATGTGAAACATATTGCTGATGATGTATGTGGTGATAATGAACATGAAGGTATTGGTCTTTATTTAGAGGAATATATAGGAAGTAGATTTTAGTTAATAGAATCTACTTTTTTCATATTTACATACAAAAAAATAGTACATAATAACAGTTCTTGATTTTATTTGTGGGAAAAACATTGATATTTTTAAGAAAAATAGATACCAACTCAGTGATATCTATTTGTTTTTATAAAAGCGTTTCTGATAAAATTAATCAAATAGTTCCAATAACAATGAAACACAAAGCAATACCAGTACGGTTTTTATAGGAATTCATTTTTTGCATATCTTCATTAGACATTGAAGAAGGATAATTTCTTCTTCCCAATAAATAAAGAATAAGGTTCCCACTATTGCGCCCCATTGTAAACAATCCCCAAAAATGAGGATGTTTGAAACCACGGCTTTTTGCATCCAAAACTGTCATTTTAAAAATATGATAAGCCAAAGTTCCTGCACCTAATAACACAACAAAAACAAAAATAAATTTAAACCATTTCATAATTTTTCTCCCCCTAGAATTTTTTAATTATTTGATAAAATAAAACGGTAATATTAATAACAGTAAAACTTAAAACAACTGCTAACAGAATATGATTTTTTGAAATTACTTCATTAAAAAATATCATCAAAATAAACATAAATATATTAAAAAAACTAGCTATAATCAGTTTTTTATTACTATTGACGACATTTGTACTTTCATCTAAATGAGCGATCATTTTTTTATCTCCTTTTAATAAATGATCTAAACTTATTTGATAGAGATCACTCAACATAATAATACTCATAATATCAGGATAGGAACGGTTATTTTCCCAATTAGATATTGTCTGACGTGATACATGTATTTTGTAAGCAACATCTTCTTGAGTCATTTGAGATTGAGAACGTGCTTCTTTTAATTTGTCTCCAATTTCCATAATATCCCCCTTTCTTATAGGGTTATCTTTTCATATCTATCTTTTTTTGTCTATCAAAAGTCTTTGACATTGGTGATTTTTATGAAAAAAAGACACAACTTATGTGTCTATTTCCATTTTTGATAGAGACTTTCTACCAATTGACATGTTTGAATTGTTTTTTCTTTATTCATAATAGGACTTTCTATAAGATTTTGTTTTAAACATTTATGAATATGATTCACCTCATAAACAAATTCACTTTGATAAGGAAAATCAAAGTATTTCACGTCTTGATTATGTAAATGCAATTCAAGTCCTTTGGCTTTCCAATAATATGGAATCACAATATATCCCAATTCACCATAAATGACAGCTTCATTTTTT
Source organism: uncultured Erysipelotrichaceae bacterium (assembly GCA_900538465.1). Classification (GTDB taxonomy): domain Bacteria; phylum Bacillota_I; class Bacilli_A; order Erysipelotrichales; family Coprobacillaceae; genus Longibaculum. The sequence goes on along the minus strand of UPXV01000028.1, from coordinate 2,798 downwards.
AGTTCAACATTCATTGCAATTGTTGATGAAACAAGAATGTCTTGATTCACTTTTAATTGAAAATGACAAATTTCATCTGCACCAGTTGGACATTTTATACAAGTACCATCTATTTCTAAAACAGGTTGATCAAATAAATATTGTAAATATTCAATTGTATAAGTCGCACTTCCAGACAATGCGCCACCACCCATAGATAAATCATACATCCAATGATTATAATCAAAACGTCCAGGGAATCCAGCTTTGTATTCTATATACTTTACTTTCCCAATCAAACCACTTTCAATGATTTCTTTTGCTTTGTTCGCTGTGGGTAGGAAGACACTTTTTTGTGCTTCCATCAAAAAACAATTTTGCTTTTTGGCAAGTTCAAATAATTCTCTTGCCTCATGGCTATGTAAAACAAATGGTTTTTCCATAACAACATGTTTATGATGTAACAAAGCATTTCGACAATCACGATAATGAAAACCATTGACTGTAGGAATATAGATCACATCAATATTTTCATCTTCATATAATTCTTCATAACTTCCATAATAAGTTTCAATATTCAATCTTTGTGCAGCATCTTTTGCTTTCTGTAAAGAACGTGAAGCAATGGCTTGAACATAGCCATCATGACTTTCACGAACACCAGCAATAAAACGATCAATAATTGAAGCAGTACTTAAAATTCCATAACGTATCATTTTCTATCACCTCTTTTTATTATATAGGAATAAGAGACAAATGGAAAGAAATTGATACAAGGGGTTGACAAAGAAGAATTTATAGTTTAAAATGAACGTTGTTCAGTTTGGTGGTGAGAAAATGAATAAAGTTGTGACTTCAAAAGAAGCAATCTTAGAGGTCAGTCGAAATTTAGCTACACAGCAAGGATTGAAAGCTATTAATATGAGAACTGTTGCAAAGGAATGTCAGGTGGCATTAGGTTCTATATACAATTACTTTCCTTCTAAAGGAGATTTAATTGCTGCAACAGTTGAATCGATTTGGATGAGTATTTTCCATATGACACATGATTGTCTTCATTTTGATAATTTTATTGAATGTTTAAAATGGCTTTATCAGCAAATTCAAAATGGGACAAAAGAATATCCTGATTTTCTTTTTATTCATCCAGAAGGATTTGACTCTAACCAAAAAGAATTAGGAAAAGCTGTGATGGATAAGTATTTTGAACATATGTATCAAAACTTAACTATTGTTTTACAACAAGATCAAAATGTAAAAGAAAATACTTTTGATGATTCATTAAGTGAAAGAGAGTTTATCCAATTTGTTTTCTCAAACATCATGGATAATCTATCACAAAATCAAAAAGATTGTCATACATTAATAGAGATTGTGAAAAGAATTCTTTACTAACCCACATAAGTGGGTTTATTGATGAACTAAATTGAACGTTGTTCATGTTGGAGGTGAAATATGAGAATACCAAAATTATATTTATTGTTTATTGCTGGAATTGTTTGGTCAATTGCAGGGTTGAATATCTTAAAAATAGGAATTGATGCATATGTTTCTTATGTAAGTCTGTTTCATTTGTTTTTATCATTGATTGTTTATGGTGTTTTTATGAAATTTATCTTTTCTAAAATGGTTTATAAACATACATTAAGGATTATTTCATATGAAGAAGAACGACAATTATTTATTAAGTTCTTTGATATTCAAGCATTTTGTATTATGGCTTTTATGATGAGTGCAGGAATCAGTTTAAGAGTTTTTCATCTTGTCCCTGATGTTTTTATTGCTGTGTTTTATAGTGGTCTTGGTGGAGCATTGTTTTGTGCAGGAATATTGTTTTTTGTAAGTTTTTATCAAAATATAAAGGAGGAAGTTTAAATGCAAGCAATTATGGAAACTGTATTTGATGTTGTTTATTTAACAACAGTCATTACTTTGGGAATTTTAATGATAAAAGGGAGTAAAGGGAATCGTCAATATTTGTTATTTGGAATTATGGCAGTGACTTTAGGATTAGGAGATTCGTTCCATCTTGTTCCTCGTGCCATTGCATTATGTACAACAGGGTTACAAGATTATACTGTTGCATTAGGAATTGGAAAATGGATTACTTCAGTAACTATGACTATTTTTTATGTGATTTTATACTATGTATGGAGATTACGTTATCATGTTGAAGGAAAGAGTGGTTATACTTATAGTGTTTATATTTTAGCAATTATTCGTATTGCCTTATGTATGTGCCCACAAAATGCATGGACAAGTGCAAATGCACCTTTATCATGGGGAATTTATCGTAATATCCCATTTGCTTTATTGGGATTAATGGTTATTGTCTTGTTCTATCAAAGTAGTCGTCAAAAACAAGATAAAGCATTTTATAACATGTGGCTAACTATTGTTTTAAGTTTTGCTTTCTATATTCCAGTTGTTTTATTTGCTGATACGATTCCATTGATTGGAATGTTGATGATACCAAAAACTTGTGCTTATGTATGGACTGTTTGGTTAGGATATAGTGATATGAAAAAAGTTCAAAACCAATAAAAAGATATTGAAGAGCTTATATAAAATGTGAAAATATGTGAATTGAAAATAAAAAAAGAAAAATGGCCTCCTACCCTTGTATATAGAAGTAGGAGGGTTTTTTATGATAAAGAAAAAAGAAAGAATTGTTGATTTTAAAAATGATGTCTTGTTTAAGTATACGCTTAGGGATGATCAGGATCCTGGCTCTGTATATCTTCTTAAGCTCATCATTGGCAGTATTGCTGAAATTGAATGTCAGTCTTTGAAGGTCTTGAATCCTGAACTCAATCCTC
>UPXV01000027.1 GCA_900538465.1 uncultured Erysipelotrichaceae bacterium | reverse complement strand
TATGCCTTATTTTAGATATAAACAATTTCCCTTATATATTTTTATTTTCAGATTAACACCTCTTTTCTTTTTTCATTATACCACTATTGATAGAAAAATATGTCAAATATGAAAAAAAGAATCATATGAAAGCTCTCATATGATTCTAATGAATAACACGTTTAATTTCATAAACGCCTTGAATCTTATTCAAATTATCAATTGTCAACTGCAATAATTCCGCATTTTCAACCGATAATGTCAATTTAATATTTGCATCCATATCATGAACACCTGCGTTAATATTTAAAATATTGACTTTAACTTGTCCTAAAACTGTAATAATATCATTTAACAAGTTTGGTCGATCTAAACCAACAATTTCAATATCTACTTCAAAACGTTTCTCAGTAATATTGGTATAATCCCAATATACATCAATAAGACGTCCTTTTTCAGCTCCATTTAAATTTGGACAATCTGCACGATGCACTTTAATTCCCTGTCCTTTAGAAACATACCCTACAATAGCATCTCCAGGAATTGGATTACAACATTTTGATAATTGTATTTTTAATCCATCTACACCATTAACGCTAATTCCTAAACTACCACTTGATCTTTTTTGATTCTTAATAGCATTGTTATTTTTTTTCAACATCTTTGACAAATTATCAAAGAAACCACTACGGTTAGGAATCACTTTATCCAACAATGTTGCAGCAGTCGCTTGTCTTTTCCCAATCACCAATAAAAGATCATCAAAATTATTTGCACCAAACGAACCAAAATAAGACTTATATGTTTCAGGGTCTAAGTATTTTTTTTCATCCAATTCTCTTTTTCTAATTTCCTCACGAAGAAGTTTTTTCCCTTCTTCTAAAACTTCTCTTTGTGTTTCTGCATCTTTTTTAGAAATATATTGTCTAATTTTATTTCTTGCTCCTGCAGTTTGAACAAATTTTAACCAATCTTCACTTGGACCAGAATTCTTGTTGGTCTTGATTTCACAGACATCCCCTGTTTTTAATTTTGTATTGATTGGTACCATAACATTATTGACAATCGCCCCAACAGCATGATGACCAACTTCAGTATGAATACGATAAGCAAAATCAATAGGGGTTGATCCATTTGGAAGTTCAACAATCTTTCCTTGTGGTGTCATTACATAAACATTTGCTTCAAAAATATCGCGTCTTAATGAATCATAATATTCTTTTGCATCACCATCTTTGATTTCATCACTTAATGTAATAAAATCCCCTAACCATTGTAATTTATCAACAATATCTTTTTGTTCTTGCTTAGAAGAATAATCTTTGCCTTCTTTATAGCGCCAATGCGAAGCCACTCCTCGTTCAGCCAATTCATCCATTTCTTCTGTCCGAATTTGAATTTCAAAGATATGTCCATTTTCCCCAATCACAGCCGTATGCAAAGATTGATACATATTCGGTTTAGGCATTGCAATATAATCTTTAAAGCGACCAGGTAAAGGACGATAATGATCATGAATAATGCCTAGCACTTCATAACATTTCATTTTATCTTTTAAAATAATTCTTAAAGCATTTAAATCATAAAGTTCATCAAAACGTTTATGTTTAATAACCATCTTCTTATAAATACTATAAATATGTTTAGCCCGTCCTTTGATACGATAGTCAATATGATGTTCATCTAATAAGTCTTTTACAGATTGCATCATCTTATCAACAGACTCTTTTCTTTCGCTACGTTTTTGTTCTAATAATTCTGAGATTTCTTGATAAGCTTTTGGATCTAAATAAAACAAACATAAATCTTCTAATTCAATACGTATATCATTGATCCCTAAACGATGAGCAATGGGTGCATAGACTTCCAAAGTTTCTCTTGCAATTCTTTGTTGCTTATCAGGTCGCATATATTGAAGTGTACGCATATTATGCAAACGATCAGCTAACTTAATGAGAATCACACGAATATCTTTTGCCATTGCAATATAGATTTTACGATGGTTTTCTGCATAAACATCAGCCTCATCTTTAAAAGGCATCTTATTGATTTTTGTCACACCTTCAACCAAAGATGTAATTTCTTCTCCAAAACGTTCTACCATTTCATCATGAGAAACATCACAATCTTCCATGACATCATGCAAAAGTCCTGCAGCAATAGTTGTTGGACCTGTTTGTAAAGTTGAAAGAATATAGGCAACCCAAATCAAATGAATTGTATAAGGCTCCCCGCTTTTACGCTTTTGACCCTCATGTTTGACCATGATAAAATCATAAGCTTTTTGAATCAGATCAATACTTTCTTTTTGGGTAATATAAGTTGAACAACTTTCTAAAACATCTTCAAAAGTTACCTGATCATGTCTTCCTTTATATTCCATTATTCTTCCTCCTTTCAATAATTAAGAAAAAAGAGACAATGTCTCTTTTTAATACTTTAAGACAGAGTAAACATCATAACCTTTTAAAAGGTCTTTTCCTTTTAATGCTTCTAATTCAATTAAAAAAGCAATTCCTACGACGTTTCCACCCATTTGTTCAATTAAAGATACAGCAGCATCTACAGTACCACCAGTTGCTAATAAATCATCAACAATCAAAACATTTTGTCCTGGCTTAATACTATCACTATGCATTTGAATTTCATTATGTCCATATTCCAAATCATATGTTTTTGAAACAAATTCTCTAGGTAATTTACCAGGTTTTCTCACTGGTACAAAACCACATTCAAGTTTCAAAGCAACTGGACATCCAAACAAGAATCCACGTGCTTCTGGACCAACCACAACATCAACATTTTTATCTTTGGCAAAATCAGCTAACAAACGAATAGATTCTTGATATGCATCTTTATCAGCAAGTAAAGGTGTAACATCTCTAAACAATACTCCTTTTTGAGGAAAATCAGGAATATCAGCAATATATTTTTTTAAATCCATAGTTTAAAAGCCCTCCTTATTCTCACATTATAGCAAAAAATCAATATATTTTAAAGAAACTAAATCATATCTTTCACAATAAAATTAATATTTTTTTGATTTCTAAATTCATTAATACTTAAACTACCAACTAAATTTACAGTTTTTTGATTTTTTAATTGTTCAAACAATTCTCCTTGCCCAAAATATAGAGCAGATAATTTAACATTTTTATAAGCAATATCTATTTTTAAATGTTTTCCTTCACTCAATTGATAAACACGAGTTATTGGGGCATTTTCTAATACATAAACAGGTTCTTCATTTCCCATCCCAAAAGGTTCTAATAATGATAAAGATTCAATATTTTCAACACTTATATCCCCTTCATCAATCAACAATGCCTGCATTGTTGACTTCAAAGAGACATCTTTTAAACTTTCTTCAATACAATGATAAAAAGATTCATAATGATCTTCATCAACACAAAATCCACCTGCTAAAGCATGTCCACCAAAAGTAACAAACTGTTCACTGTGAGTTGTAAAGAATTCATGTAAAGAAAAGCCTTCAACACTACGAGCACTTCCTTTATAAATACCCATTTGTTTATCATAATGCATCACAAAACTTGGTCTTTCAAATTGTCTTGTATATTTTCCTGCAATCAGACCAATCAATCCTTCATGAACATCTTCACTTGACCAATATAAAAAATCTTGTTCTTCTTTTGAACATGCCATAGCATATTGTTCATTGGTCATCGATTGGCGTTTACTATTGATTTGTGTTGCCACCTGAGCAACTTTCATCATAAATTCTGTAGATGCATCTTTTAAAAAGTATTTGACCAAAACATTTGGATTACAAAGTTCTGGTAAACGTCCAAAGGAATTGATCTTAGGAGCAATCGTAAAACCGAGAGTAGTTGTTGTATAATGTTTTTGATCTCCTAATAACAATTCTAATGCCGGATATTTTTCTTCTTTCATGAACGTTAATGCTTTTTTCACAAGTGAGCGATTTTCATCCAACAAAGGCATCATATCAGAAACCGTTGTAATCGCTGCTAAACAATAAAGATACTTATCTTGTCTTTGTAAAAGAGCACTAGCTAATTTATATGCAACAAACCCTCCAGATATTTCTTTGAAAGGATAATCTGGCGATAATTTTGTATGGATAAAGGTACATGCATCTGGTAAATCCGTATCAAATTGATGATGATCTGTAATAATAACATCTACACCTAATTCATTGGCACATTCTACTGCATCAAAAGCTTTTACACCATTATCAACAGTAATAATCAATGAATATCCACGTTTCGCCATTTGTTTAACTCTATTAACATTCAATCCATAACCATCATCAAAACGATTAGGAATATGATAACCAACTTGAACACCTAGTTCTAAAAATGCTTGCACCAAAATCGAGGTTGCTAAAATACCATCACAATCATAGTCTCCATAAATACAGATTTTCTCTTCATTTTCAATCGCTTCCTGAATTCTTTCTAAAGTCATATCTGCTTCTTCGAATAAAGAAAAATCATGATATATTAATCTTGGATTTAATAATGATTGTAATGTTTTATCATCATATTGATGAGATGCAATCACTTTTGCCAATAAAGAATTGACATGATATTGATTTTGGACATTTTGATAATTTTTTGCTTCTATAATTTTATATTCCATTTCCTTCTCCTTAAAAGAAAAATAACTGTTGAACAGTTATTTCGCAATCAACTCATTAAAATCATCTAACTTTAAAGAAGATGCTTCTTTAATGACTTTGAGTTTCAAATAATCAAAAACTTCTGAAAAACGTAATGACATAATATCATCTATAACATTACACATAGCTAGTGTATCTTGATTTTTCCATTTGATTTGATACAAATACTCTTTAATATCCTGAGCATCAATATCCTGAATTCCTTCACTTTTAAACTCATTTGCTTTTATACGGATTAAAAAAAGAATATCTAATGGCAAGTTATTCTTGAGATTGATTTCCATTTATTGCACTTCCTAACATATTTCTCAAATATTCAACATATTTATTATAAAGGAAATTCGACAATAAAGGAAGTGTTTTATGAAAAGAAAATTGATTAATTCATTTATCATACTCAGTGGTAGTACTTTGATCACAAAAGTGTTCTCTGTTTTTAATAGAATGTTATTATCGCGATTATTAAGTGAAACAGGAATGGCACTTTATATTTTGGTTATTCCGACACTTTCTTTATGCATTACCTTAGCTCAGTTTTCAATCCCTTCCGCAGTCTTTCGTTTGGTATCTAATCCTAAATACAACAATAAGAAGGTCATTATCTCTGCTATTCTTATTTGTATTGCAACATGTTTGATGATGATGGTCTCAATTTTGTGTTTTTCTCAAATTGTTGCTCATGATTTTCTAAAACAAGATCAAGCATATCTTCCTTTATTGACACTTCTTCCTTTTATACCATTGGTTGCTGTTAGTGGGATTATGAAGAATTATTATTTAGGAAAAGAAGATGTTTGGACATTATCTGTTGCTCAACTTTTAGAAGAAGTTGCACGTATTGTTTTTACTTATATTATGATTAAATGTTTTTCTCAACTAGATATGACGTATTTGGTTGCGATTGCAATTTTAGCAATGAGTATTGGTGAATTGGCATCGATTCTTTATCTTTATACTCATTTGCATCGTCGTGTGCATATTTCTTATCATCCTATTGACTATTTTCAAGATCATTTTATTTTTAAAGATATGATGAATATTGCCTTGCCTTTAACTGGTTCTAGGATTTTGCATTCTTGTTATAACTTTATTGAACCGATTGTATTGGTTGCTATTCTTACTCGTTTGCATATAAGTGAATCTGATATTCATTTACAATATGCGATTATTAGTGGTTATGTTATTTCTATATTGGTAACACCTACTTTCTTCAATAATGTTGTTTTAAGACTTTTATTACCTATTTTGAATAAGGATATTGCTTTTCATCGTCTTCGTGATTTGCGAAAACATGTCATTTATGGTGTCATTGTTTGTTTTTTCATCAGTTTACCCTTTACAATTCTCTTTTATTTTTGGGGAGATTATTGCTTGCTATTTATGTATAATACAAAAAATGGTTATGAATACCTTAAATACATGGCTATTCCTTTTACTCTTTTTTATCTGCAAACACCACTAAGCGCAACTCTTCAAGCTCTCAACAAGAATAAGGAAATGTTTATTATGAGCACGCTAGAAGTGATTATTGAATTTATTTGTTTAATTATCTTAACTCCACGTTTTCATGTTTTAAGTGTTGCTATGGTTATGTTAATTGGATTATTTGCAACTCTACTTTTATCAACATTTTATGTTTATAAATCTGTTTATAGTTCACGACATATCTAAAATACGAAAAGTCAATCGCACTGATTGACTTTCTCATTTAAATTTTAATCAATAGAAAAACTTTTTAAACGTCGTTTCAAATGAAACCACATTCTCTTTGCAACCTTCAATCCAGCCTTCCTCATGACATCTCTTCATTTTACTTCTTATTAATAATCTTTCATTTTCAATATCTTAAACTTTGTAAATTTCATCATCAACCATAAATTCAAAAACCTTTACTTATTTTCAAAAGATAAAATAGCATCCTTTAACTCTTCATAACTTATATCTTGAACAAACAATTCATAGAAATATTCAATCTGTTGTGATGTACATTGTTTAAGCCACTCACTACTTCTATGATATTTCCTTTCTACTAACAACATCGCTTTATCTTTTAAAGCATCTATACGTCCTTCAATGCGTCCTTCAACCAAACCTTCCTCGCGTCCTTCGATAAGTCCTTCTTCACGTCCTTCTTCACGATTTCTATGCATCTTACTTCTTATTAATAATCTTTCACTTTCAATATCATAAGCTTTAAGAAATTCATCACTGTTCATAAATTTATCATGCATCGCAACTACTCCTTTAACAAGTTCACATAATTCACTAAAAGGATGTGGTTTGTTATACATAAATAAATAACATAATTGTTGCATTGTCCCTAACTGTTCTTGCATATCATATTCCTCCTTTAATAATTGTAATTGTAACAAAACTGTTTTAATCAATTCACCTTGATAGTATAAACATCTTTCAATATCACCTTTTTGAATATAATGCATAAAATGTTGATATTGAGCCAATGGTTTTCCTGTGTAAATAATCATTTGATAAACCGGTCTTATCATAACATAATCAATACCACGTTTTTCTTGCCGATCAATCAATCTTTCTCCATAACGCAAAAAGCGAATTTGATCTTCAAGTTCAATATCATAATTATGCATTTCAAAATCATAATATCTCCCTTTATCATCTTCCACAATAACATCCATAATTAGCTTTTTACCCTCATAAGAGCCTTTAAATGACTCGCTATTTATGACAATTGTTGATGCAATAGAATCATCTTTTGATAAATACCTGCAAAGAAAAAGTCTTAGTTCATCATAATAGATAAGCAAATAATGAAAAAAATAATCATAACCATATTTTTCAACAATGTCTAATTCAGTAGAAGATTTCGTATCCATAAATGTCCTCCTTTTCAAAATAACCCTCTACTACTATATACAAGTTTTTTTAGTCATTTTTCTTTTTTTCTAGAACAATTTCTAAAAATATTTTATCATATCTTTATTTTATTTTCAATAAGCAAATATTTATGCAAAAAAACATCTCCATAAAAATGGAGAATGTTATTTATCAAATTGACGCAACCATTTGGAAAATAGTGCCAATCCCTCTCTCACTTCTTTTTCTTCATGAGTAAATCCAAAACGCAAATGATTTTCTACCCCAAAAGTTGATCCGGGGACAAAGAATATTCCTGTTTCATTTTGAAGTTTTTCACAAAATTCAACAGATGGCATGTCAATATCATATTTTAAGAAACAAACAGTTCCTTCATCAGGAATCACACATGATACATGTGGTTCACTATCTAGCCATTCTTTTAAAATCTGTTTTATTTGTTGACAAATAGTTAAACTTCTTTTTAATATTTTATCCTTATTTTCTAAAACCAGGCAAGCCAAATAATCATCTAATGGTCCACTGCTAATGATATGATAATCACGACGATAATTAATCAAATCAATGACATCTTTTGGTCCTTTGATCCAACCCAATCTTAAACCAGCAAATGAAAAGACTTTAGATAAACTTTGTGTTACAATCGCTTTTTCATAATAATCACTAAATGAAGGTGACAATTGTTGCGTTTTCGTATTGACACCACGATAAATTTCATCACATAAAATATAACAATTATTTTCTTTTGCTAATTCAATTAATTCTTTCATAAAATCCAAAGGCAAAGTTGTACCTGTAGGATTATTTGGTGAATTTAAACATATCATTTTAGTATGAGGTTTCATAGCCTTTTTAAAATCTTCAAGTGATGGCATCCAATCTTTTTCCTCAGATAAATGAATCAATGTGACATCACAACCCAAAGACTTTGGAAAATCATACATTTGTTGATATGATGGGAATAAACTGATAATATGATCTCCTGGTTCTAGCAAAGAAATCATTACCAATTCATTTGCATTAATAGCTCCATGGGCAATTGTTATATTATCCTCATTCCCAGTTTGATATAATGATAAGATAGCTTGTTTTAAACGTATTGAGCCAACTATAGGACCATAATCCATAGTCATTGACATAATTGAAGAAGCAATATCTTCTTCAACATATTGCTGAAGATCATTTAAAGATAAGGATGACACACATGTCTCAGTCAAATTATATTGACAATGAGTTTCATGATCTGTCATCCAAGTTTCTACTTCAAATTCCTCTATTTTCATTAATGCATAACCTTTTTCAAGAAGTCTTGTGCTCTTTGTGTTTTTGGTTGAGAGAAAAAGTCTTCAGCTTTGTTTTCCTCTATAATTTTACCATCCTCTAAGAAGATGACACGATCTGCAACAGTTCTTGCAAATCCCATTTCATGAGTTACAACAACCATTGTCATTCCTTCTTGTGCTAATTCTTGCATAACTTCCAAAACTTCAATAACCATTTCAGGATCCAAGGCACTTGTTGGTTCATCAAATAACATAATTTCAGGATTCATACATAAACTTCTTGCAATCGCAACACGTTGTTTTTGTCCACCAGACAATTTATTAGGATATTCATCCTTTTTATCTAGTAAACCAACACGTTTTAAATATTGACAAGCAATTTCTTCAGCTTCATCTTTTGATTTTTTCATCACTTGAATAGGTGCTAAAGTTAAATTTTCTAAAACTGTCATATTTGGAAATAAATTGAAATGTTGAAAAACAAACCCCATTTTATTTCTTAATTGGCGACCTTTATCCTCACCATTTAAATCTAATTTTTGATCATAAATATAAACGTCTCCTGATTCTGGAACTTCAAGGCCATTAATACATCTTAAAACTGTACTCTTCCCTGAACCAGATGGCCCAATCAAACAAACAATTTCACCTTTTTTTATTTCCAAAGAAACATCGTCTACAGCTTTTAAATTTTTAAAGTTCTTTGTAATATGTTCTAATTTAATCACTGGCAGCCAACTTCCTTTCTATATATCTTCCTAAATAAGAAACACTTAATGTCATAATCAAATAAAAGATTGCAGCAACACAATATGGAGACATAACATCAAAATATTTTGCTCCAATAACTTGTGCTCCTTTTAACAATTCAACAGCCCCAATACAACTAATCAAAGAAGAATCTTTAATCAATGTAATAAATTCACTAATAACGGGTGGAATAATAATCTTAAAAGCCTGTGGCAAAACAACCATCTTCATTGTTTGCCAATGACTTAACCCTAATGTTTCACACGCTTCCCATTGTCCCTTATCAACACCATTAATACCACTTCTAATTAACTCTGTAGAATAAGCACCACTGTTAATACTCATTGCTATGGCACCAATAACATAAGTATTTATTCTTAAAACATCCCCAGTCAAAGCCGTATACAATGATGGAACAACAGAAAACAATAATAAAATTTGTAATAACATTGGCGTTCCACGAATCACTTCTACATAGACATTACCAATGATTCTAAAAATACGATATTTAGAACGTTTGGCAGTTGATCCTAAAATACCTAAAATCAATCCAAGAACAAGGGATACAGCAGCTATCAAAAGTGATATCAATGCCCCTTTGGCTAAATATAATATATTTTCTGGAGTAAACACTTTATCAAATGCTGTAAACATACCATCCCTACCTTCTTTCTTATTTTTCTAATTTCTTTAAACCATATTGATCACATAATTTATTGTAATCTTCTGAATTTAAGAATTTATCGATACATTTGTTAATTTTTTCAATGACTTCTTTATTTCCTTTTTTAGCAATAATATAATTCTTTTCATCTAATAAAGAACCATCTAACATTTTAAAGTTTCCACTATTTACATAATTTTTAGCAACAGCTAAATCAACAATAGCAGCATCATATTGATTAGCAGCTAATCCATTAAAAATATCTTGAACATTTTTCATTCCAACAACATTTGCATTTTTAATTGCTTTTGCAGCATTTTCACCAGTTGCTCCAGTTTGAGCAGCAATTTTTTTACCTTCTAAATCTTTTGCAGAAGCAATTTTGCTATCTTTTGGTAAAACAGCAACTTGAGCAGTTGCAGTATAAGGATTAGACCATTCTACAACTCTTTCTTCATCATAAGTAAATCCAGAAATTCCTAAATCAATTTGACTTCCTTGAAGTTGTGTAACAATATTATCAAAATCCATTTGTTTGAATTCTAATTTATATGTTTTTCCTTCACTTTCAGTTAAATATCCTTCAAATAATTTCACCATATCTGCATCAAATCCAACAATTGTTCCATCGGTATCTAATGATTCATATGGAGCATAGTCAGGTGAAACTCCAACCGTTAAAGTCACAGTTTCTTTATCTTTTGATTCATTTGCAGAATTATCTGCTTTTTTATCATCATTTCCTCCACAAGCTGTCATTGTTAATGCCATAGCGGCAACTAATAAACCTTTTACTAATTTTTTCATCTTTTTTCCCTCTTCTTTCATCTTTTTTGTTTTATGTTTTCTTTTTTTATAACTATAAGTGTATGAGACACTCACCGCAATAAATTCACCCAGTTCACAAAACTCATCCCCTTTTCTTCAATAAAAAACGCCTCTTAGTATAAAACTAAGAGACGAAAGAATCCGCGGTACCACTCTTGTTGATATATCAAAGATATATCCCCTCTTGTCTTTAAAGCAGACTGACTCAATATCCTACTGATTTCAGATATTGCTCTCCAAAGTGCGGTTCATTTAAACTTGTATACTAACCTCACACCAACGTTAGCTCGCTTGATACTTATTTAAACTACTCTCTTTTTCATTGAGTTTATTGATATGTCTAGTATTATAACCATTTGTTATGAATTGTCAATACTAATTTTATTTTTTATGATTTTTCATCATAAAATCGATATTCCTTTAAATAAAACCTTCTGCTCTTTCCATAATTTCACGCACAACTTCACTTTTCGCATCAGCATAATCTTGAATATATTCCCATACTTTCAAAGATAATTCTTTCTTTTTATGAGCATATAAATCTCTATCCTCAGGATGTTGACGTAACCAATCACGAAACATTAACATCCGTTTTGCTTCCTTGCATCCTTGACTAAAAACATGCAAATTGATATCACAGCGAGGTCCTTTGAACATACGATGTTGATACCAATCTGGTTCTCTAATTTTCAACCAATATCCAGCCTCTTCAAGTTCACTCAAATAGTCCTCTTCCTTTGATGAATCTTCAACAATTAAAAGAATATCTATAATAGGCTTGGCACATAATCCCTCTACAGATGTTGAACCTACATGTTCAATCATCAAAGCTTTCTCTTTTAAAGTTTCTTTTAAATGATGTTTTTCAATTTGAAAATCTTCTTTCCATTGCATTTGATAATCTGATAAGTTTATTGTTGATTGATGTTTTTGAATTGGGATAACAGTCACTGACTGTAATTGTTTTTCTCTTTTATTCATTGTAATAAAAATAGCCTTTTAGGCTATTTCATATAACTCAAAATCTTTTGAGATATTTGATTTAATTTTGAAAGAGGTTCATTGATTTCATCAAGCTGAGCTTGTAATTCATCCAATTCATTATTCATATCATCAATATCTTTACGATACGCTTTGATCATTTTGATTTCCTTAGTCATTTTCTCTCTTCTATCCAACAAATAAACAGCAGCAATGATAAAAAATAAGCCACCAATAATATATAGAAAAATCATAATCATCCCTCATTTCTTCATTTATTATACCATATTCTTTATATTTTGTATAAAATATTTTTTATAATCATTTTTCATTGTTTATCGACAAACGGAATGGTACGATAAACATAGGTGATGACTATGGCAGAAAAAAAACTTTTTATCAAAAAAATCTTACATTCTTCTTATTTTTATATGATTCTTACAATTTTATTTCTTGAAATACTACTAAGAATCAATGTTTTTAAGAATATCCAATGGTCTTTTATCTATGTTCTATGTTTTGGTATAAACAGTGCTTTTTTACTTAGTTTCCTATCATGTTTATTAACCCAAAAATATAATAAAGTTCTCTATGGTGTTTTTCTATTTATAGTTTGTCTTTATTTTTGTAGTCAAATTCTCTATTATGATTTTTTTAAAGTCTTTTTGACAGTTTATTCAATCAGTCATGGTGGACAAGTCGCAGAATTTTGGCAAGACATTGCCAATTTAATCATAAATAATAGTTTATGGATTCTTCTTTGTTTTTTCCCATTTATATCTTATATTTTTTATGAAAGAAAATATATCATTTTAAAACGATTGAACGAAAAAAAAGTATTGTTTCATTTCTGTTGTATGATCATTAGTTTTTTATTGGGATATGGATTATTATATATCCCTACACATTCTCTAAATAAACCTATTGACATTTACCAAGAAAAAACTATGAATGAATTGACAGTTAATCAATTAGGTCTTATGAGTGCATGTCGCTTAGATATCCAATCCTTCTTATTTGGAAAAGATGATAATATTGAAACAGAAACAACACAAATGCCAGAAGAAGAAAAGAAAGAAATTGTCTATAATCCTCAAACGATGGACATTGATTTTAACCAACTCATAGCAAACACTCAAAATAAAACAATCAAAAATATGCATCAATACTTTCAAGAAAAAGAACCTACTCAAAAAAATCAATATACTGGAATGTTTAAAGGCTATAATGTTATCTTATTAACATGTGAAGGTTTTTCACCTTATGCCATCGATAAAGAATTAACCCCAACTTTATTTAAGCTTAAAAATGAAGGATTTGTTTTTAATCAATTTTATACACCTCTATGGCATGTATCGACGAGTGATGGTGAATATGTGGCATTACAAGGATTGATTCCTAAAAGTGGAACGTGGAGTTTTCAAGCATCATCAAAAAACGATTTACCTTTTACTCTTGGTAGGCAATTTCAAAAACTAGGCTATACAACAAAAGCATATCACGATCATTCTTATACGTATTATGGTAGAGATCAATCTCATCCTAATCTTGGTTATGATTTTAAAGCTGTTGGTCATGGCTTAACCCTCAAAAAGCAGTGGCCTGAATCTGATTTAGAAATGATGCAAAAAACTGTTGATGATTATATTCGTGAAGAGCATTTTCATACATATTATATGACTGTGAGTGGGCACACAAACTATTCATTTGAAGGAAATAGTATGGCTGCAAAGAATAAAAAATATGTTGATCATTTAGATTATTCAGATTTAACAAAAGGTTATCTTGCCTCACAAATAGAATTAGATCGTGCTTTAGAGTATCTCATTGCAAGATTAACTGAAGCCAAAATTGCTGATAAAACTCTTATTGTGATGAGTGCTGATCATTATCCTTATGGACTCCCTCGCAAAAATTATGATGAATTGGCTGGACATACAATTGAAGAGGATTTTGAACTTTATAAAAATGAATTCATCATTTGGAGTGGGTCTATGGAAAAACCAATCATCATTGATAAATTAGGATGTAGTCTAGATATTTTACCAACTTTATCTAATTTACTTGGTTTAGAATATGATTCACGTTTATTAATGGGTACTGACCTTTTATCAGATAGTGATCCATTGGTTATTTTTGAAAATAAAAGTTTTATTACAGATAAAGTTATGTATAATTCTAAAACTCAAAAAGCAACCTGGCTGAATCAAAAAGAAGATATGAATTATCTTCAAACTATGAATACTATCATTAAACAAAAAATAAGTTATTCTCAAAAAATTCTTGATTATAATTATTACAAATATATTCAATAAGACAAAACTTATTGAATATATTTTTGTTTTCTGTCTACCCTTTTTAAAAAAGGAGTGAAAGAAAATATGCCATATATTACAAATATTTTTGCAAGACAAGTTTTAGATTCACGTGGTTTCCCAACGATTGAAGTAGAAGTTTATAGCGAAAGTGGAGCCAAAGGAAGAGCGATTGTTCCTTCTGGTGCTTCTACTGGAATTTATGAAGCTCATGAATTACGTGATGGTGTGAAAGATTGTTATTTAGGAAAAAGTGTTTTCAAAGCTGTTAATCATGTTAATGATATTATTCAAGATGAATTATTAGGATTTGATGTTACTAATCAAAGATTAATTGATGAGGAATTAATCAGATTAGATGGGACTTCAAACAAATCAAAATTAGGTGCCAATGCTATTTTAGGTGTTTCTTTGGCCTGTGCCAATTGTGCAGCAGATTATTATGATATGCCACTTTTTCAATATATTGGTGGATGTAATGCTCATGTTTTACCAATTCCTATGATGAATATCATTAATGGTGGTGCGCATGCTGATAATCCTTTAGACTTTCAAGAATTTATGATTGTTCCTGTTGGTGCACACAGTATGAAACAAGCTATTGAAATGGGTTCAACAGTTTTTCATCACTTAAAAACCATTCTCAAGGAAAAAGGTTTAAATACAGGTGTTGGCGATGAAGGTGGTTTTGCCCCAATGTTAGAGGACAATGATATTGCTTTACAATCTATTGTCCAAGCCATTGAATCAGCTGGTTATCAACCACAAGAAGATGTTGCAATTGCCCTTGATGTGGCAGCAAGTGAGTTCTATCATGATGGTATCTATCGTATGAATGAAAAGGACTATACATCTTTAGAACTCGTTACTTATTATCAAAATCTTTGTTCTCACTATCCAATTATTTCCATCGAAGATGGATTGGATCAAGATGATCATGAAGGATGGAAAGCATTGACGAAAGATTTATCAAAGATTATGCTTGTGGGTGATGATTTATTTGTAACAAATAAAGAAAGATTAAAAATGGGTATTCAAGAAAAGATTGCAAATGCTATTTTAATCAAAGTCAATCAAATTGGAACATTAACTGAGACCCTTGATGCAATTGAAATGGCTAAACGTCATCAATATAACATTATTGTTTCCCACCGTTCAGGAGAAACAGAAGATACATTTATCGCTGATTTAGCCGTAGCAACAAATGCTGGATATATCAAAACGGGATCCATGTCAAGAAGTGAACGTATTGCCAAATACAATCAATTATTAAGAATTGAAGAAGAATTAATTCCTCATCAATGTTATGGTATTGAATAACAAAAGGATTATAACAAGTATTTTCTTGTTATAATTCTTTTTAGATATTTATTGTTCTTTAAACTGCATATTGTATAAATAAGCATATTGACCTTGCAAAGCTAATAATTCTTCATGTGTTCCTTCTTCCCCAATTCCATCTTCAGTTAAAACACAAATACGTTTAGCATTTTTAATTGTAGATAAACGATGAGCAATAACAAAAGTTGTACGATTTGCTGCTAAAGATTCTAATGAAAGTTGAACAACATGTTCACTTTCATTATCCAAAGCACTTGTTGCTTCATCAAAAATCAAAATTGGTGGATTTTTTAAGAACACACGTGCAATTGACAAACGTTGTTTTTGTCCGCCAGATAACTTCACACCTCTTTGTCCACAGTCTGTATCATAACCATCAGGTAATTCCATAATAAAATCATGAGCATTGGCTTTTTTAGCTGCCTCAATAACTTCTTCATCTGTTGCATCCAATTTACCATAACGAATGTTATCCATAATTGTTCCTGCAAAAAGATAAACATCTTGTTGAACAATCCCAATATTTGATCTTAAAGATGCCAATTTCACATCTCTAATATCTTGTCCATCAATCGTAATAGATCCCTTTGACACTTCATAAAAACGTGGCAATAATGAACAAATTGTTGTTTTTCCAACTCCTGAAGAACCCACCAAAGCAATATATTCACCTGGTTGAACTTCTAAATCAATATTCTCTAATACATAATCACTTTTGTCATTATAACGAAAAGCAACATTTTGAAAATGAATATGTCCTTTTACATTGGTTAATTCAATAGCATCTTTTTTATCTTGAATATCTGGTTGAATTTCAAGAATTTCCATAAATCTTTCAAATCCAGTTGCCCCTTCTTGAAACTGTTCTGTAAAATTAATCAATTTCTTAACGGGATCAATCAAATTGGTAATATACAAAACAAAGGCTATTAAATCCGGTGTTGTAATCACATTATGACTGATAAACAAAGCCCCAAAGAAAATCACTGCAACTGTAATCATACTTGTAAAAACACCAAGACCTGAATGATATTTTGCCATGTAAAGATAACTATTACGTTTACTATTTACAAAATTCATATTTTCAACTTGAAATTTATCCATTTCTTGAGATTCATTAGCAAAACTCTTCACAACACGAATCCCTGAAAGATTATCTTCAATACGAGCATTAATATCACCAATTCTTTGTTTGTTACGTTTAAAAGCTTTCTTCATCTTTTTGTTGTAATAAAAAGCAAAACCACCCATCACTGGAATAAAAGCAAAAACAATTAAAGTTAAATTCAAATTAATTGTTGATAAAATAAGAAAAGCCCCAATAAACTTAATCAATGAAATAACAATATCTTCAGGCCCGTGATGATACAATTCTGTTAAAGAAAATATATCATTTGTAATACGAGACATCAATTGTCCTGTTTTTTGTTCATCATAAAAACTAAATGATAGTTTTTGATAATGTTGAAACAATTCATTACGAATATCTCTTTCCATATATGTTCCCATAACATGTCCTTGATATGTCACATAAAAATTACAGAAAAACTCAATAACCACCAAAACAACCATAACAAAACCCAATTGATAAATACGATTCAATTGAATAGGTTCTTCCAATAAAATCTCCCCTGTAATATATCTTGTAATCATTGGAAAAACAAGCGTAATTCCTGCAGCCACCATCGCACAAAACATATCTGTTATAAACAAACGTTTATATGGTTTATAATAAGATAAAAACTTTTTAAATCTTCCTTTCATTTTCTTTCCCCCTTTAACACTTTTAAAAAAAGCCTAACAAGTAGGCTTATAAAATATAATCTGATGGATCAACATGCTCTTCTTCAATCAAACGATTAATCTCTTCACTATCATCATTTAAGATTGAAAAAGCAATATTTGTGGCATGATCGCCAACTCTTTCCAAAGCAGCTGCCAAATCAGAATAAAGCATCCCTTCTCTTGGTGCTGTTTCTTTTCTTTTAATATCAGTTAAATATTCTTTTTGAAGACGATCTTCTTTACGGTCAATCAATTCTTCTAATTTTAAAATTTCACTTAAATGATCCAAAGACTTTTGTGTAAACATTTCTAAACTCAATTCTAATTCTGAATTGACCATTGTTAAAAGTTCACGAATTTCAATTTTATGTTCATGCGTAAAACGATATTTTTTTCTTTCACATGTCAAAGTAATATTAGCAATTGATTTGGCATGATCTCCAATACGTTCAATATCCGCAATAACATGGAACAGTGGCCCAATAATACGTGAATCTTCCTCAGGCAATGGAACTTGATTGATATGATTCAGATATTCAAAAATAGCATGATTCAAGAAATCAATATGTTCTTCATTTTTAGAAATTTCTTCTTGTGTAGATGTATCAACATCCAATAAAGAATTAACAGCCATATTTAAGTTATTTCTTGCAATTTCAGCCATACGTTCAACTTCATGAATAGCTTGTGGAACAGCTGTTGTTGCAGAGAAAGCAATTTTATCACTAATGTATTGTAAAGTAAATCCTTTTGCCTCATCATCACCTGGCACAAGAATATATGTTGCTTTCACAATCCATTTAGAGAATGGATATAACAATGCCACTTGGAACACTTTAAAAATTGTATGGGCATTGGCCACATTTCTCGCCATAGCTGTATGCAATGCTTGACCAGTCAAATGTTGAGAACCCGTTAACGCCATAATTCCACCTTCAATTTGAGGCATAAACAATTGTAATAAGATGACAATTGCTAATGAACCAAAGACATTAAATAAGAAATGAATATAAGCCGCACGTTTGGCATTCTTCTTTCCACCTAAACTTGCAATCAAAGCAGAAACACATGATCCCATATTACATCCTAAAATAATATAGAAACAAATATCTAATTGTAAAAGACCTTGCGATGCTAATAAAATAACAATCCCAACCGTTGCTGAAGATGATTGTAAAATAGCAGTAATTCCAAATCCAATCAAGATTGCAACAAATGGATTTGTCAAAGTAGACAACATATGAACAATTGTTGGTGAATCTTTTAATGTTGACATTGCAGATGACATTGATGCCAAGCCAACAAACAAGATACCAAATCCTAAAATCACTTCACCAATCTTTTGAACATTCGGTTTCTTAGAAAACATCAACATAATGACACCAGCCAATACAAACAGCGGTGCAACATCAGATAAATTAAAAGCAATCAATTGACCTGTGACTGTTGTCCCAATATTAGCCCCCATAATAATACCAGTTGCTTGATACAAATTCATCAATCCTGCATTAACAAAACTCACAACCAAGACAGTTGTTGCTGAAGAGGATTGTACAACAGCAGTAAAAGCAATTCCAACAAGCATACCAATAAATGTATTCTTTGTCATTTTTTCAAGTATAGTACGTAATTTTGCCCCCGCAACATTAGCTAGGGAATCACTCATTAATTTCATACCATAGAGGAACATCCCCAGTCCACCCATGAGCGAAAAAACCAACGTTAAGTCCATAAATGACCTCCTCACCTTTGCCATATTTTTACACAAAGTTACAAGGCTATTATACTATATTCATTCTCGCTTGAAAATAAACAATTTACATTTTTTTAACCTTTTCTTAACCTTTTCTTTATATTTCTCTCTTGATTAGACATATCTTCAAGAGTTTGTTATAATATTCGACGAAAGGAAAGTGCTTATGTATAAATTAAAAATTATTAATTATCAACCTTATGAATATGAACTCCTCCAGGAAACTTTAAATCAACTTGGTCTTCAAGGATATCAATGTCAAGATTTATCATTCCTATCCATTTTCAAAAAAGTCAATCATCCTGTTTATTATCATATTGATTTTTTCCAAACAAGTGGAGAATCTCAATTTGAAAAACGAGCAAATAAAGATCGTTTTGTAGAACGTTATCTTGCCCATGATTACTATCCTATTTATAAGAAAAAAGGGATGTATGTTTTTACAGGTAAAGAAAAGTCAAAAAAATTAACAACCAATCAAGATGTTTATTTAGATATTGTAAAAAGACAACGCATTCATTCATTTTTCTTTGCCTGTTTATCACTTATTCTAACATTCTTTTTTTCAATGTTTCTTATGGAATCTTACACTATTGATAGCTTTTTAACCTATGGTATTACAATTGCCACAATCGGCGTATTTATTGCACTCATCGCTATAATCTATCGCTTTTATCATCATTTTTATAACTATGGTCAAATTATCCATCAAAAGAAACAATCTGTTGTTAAATTAAAAAAACATCTTCTGATTTTTAAAATTCTTTCAACAATTTCTCTTGTTTGTATCATTGGTGGTTTAATTGAAGACGTGATGAATATCAAAACAGTCACATTAGAGGAACATCCTCTTATCTTAATGAAAGATATTGGAATCAATAAAGAAAGTGAATTAACATATCAATCACGTTCAAGTTTTACAGTTCCCCATTGTTATTCTTCTTTAGAAAGCATTGATGATAATACAATGTTACTAACAAAAGAATATCAATTGTCTTCAAGCACAAAAGCGCAAAAGTTATTTCAAGAATTATCAAAAGATCCAAAAAGATATTTATGTACAAAAGTGGATATTCAAGATCATGTCATTTATGGATATCAAAAAGACATATTAAATACTCTTGTTATTCAAAAAGAGAAAAGCGTTATTATGTTAACAATGACTTTTCAGCCATCTTCAAAACAAATTCAGCAAATTGTTGATTTTTACTTATAAAATAGCAATATCATTAACGATATTGCTATTTTATTATTCTATTGAAAATTCCACAACAATGCCATCAGGATCATTTAATCTAAAATATCTTGGTTTTGGTTGATGGTCAATAATTTCAGTAGGTTGATATCCTAATGCAATTGCTTTTTCTCTCATTTGTGTAAGTTGTGTCCCTGCACAAAAACTCATAACCATCCCTTCTGTAGATACCTTTTTGGCATTATCAATTTGAATCAATTCTAACATTGTTTCATCGTCATGATTGTTCAAAAAAGCAATATCTGCATCATTGGGTTGAAACCTTCTCACAACATGTAATCCGACTAAATTTTGATAAAAATCTATTGATTTTTCAAGGTCTCTAACCATAATTGTTATATAATTTAATTTCATACTTTCTTCTCCTGTTATAGAAATTTTGTAATCTCTGCAACTGTTTTTCGTTGAGGCATTGTTGGCTCAATATCTCCATAGCCTAAAGCAATAACACTTACAACAGATTGATTTTCAGGAATTTGTAAAAGTTCACTTATTGCATTGGCATCACGAATTCCCATAACCAAGGTTGATAAACCAAGTTCAGTTGCTTTTAACAAAAGATTCATATTGTGTAATCCACAATCATAATATCCCCAACCATTCCCTAATTCATTACTAGATGTGCCATCTCGATTATAACCTGAGCGGTTCACTACGATTGTTGTGACAATCAAGACCGGTGCATCTTTGACATTATTATAGTTAAAATCAGGTAATGTTGCTTTCACCTTTTCTAACATATCTTGACTTTCTATAACATAATAACGTGTGACCTGAGAATTTTTCCAAGAAGGAGCTAAAATAGCTGCTTCTATAATTTTTTCAATATCCTTATGTTCTACAGGTTTCTTCAAATACTTTCTAATACTTCTTCTTTGTTGTAAAGCTTCTTGTAATTTCATATTAAAAACCTCCTTTTTCATTATAACAAAATATCTTATAAAAATATATTTCCAAGCAAAAACTGAAAGACTTTTTTCATCTTTCAGTTTCTTTTCCTATTTATTTGCTTCTACCATTAAATCACAAACTTTATTAGAGAATCCAACAGGATCATCAATACTAAATCCTTCAATTAATAAAGCTTGATCATATAACAATGATGCATAATCTTTCACTTTTTCTTTATCTTTTTCAAAAATAGATTGTAAAGCACTAAAGATTTGATGATTTGGATTAATTTCCAAAATACGTCCAGCTTTTACACCTTGTGCATCAGGCATTTGACTTAAGACTTTTTCCATTTCAAAAGAAACACCTTCACCACTTACCAAACATACTGGATGTGTTTTTAATCTTGAAGAAACTTTGACATCTTGAACTTGATCTTTTAAAGCATCTTTCAATGTTTCTAATAAATCTTTGTTATCTTCATTAACTTTTTCAAGTTCTTTCTTTTCTTCATCACTTTCAATATCTAAATCACCTTGATTAATATTCTTAAATGCTTTTTCTTTATAATCTCTTAACATTTGAATACAGAATTCATCAACATTATCAGTTAAATATAAAATATCAAAACCTTTATCTTTAACCATTTCTACAGTTGGAAGATGATCAATTTTTTCGACACTTTCACCACTTGCAAAGTAGATTTCTTTTTGATCTTCTTTCATAACTTCTACATATTCATTTAAAGTTATCAATTTCTTATTGTTAGCACTATAGAATAATAACAAATCTTGCAATTTATCTTTTAACATACCATAACTGTTATAGATTCCAAATTTCAATTGTAATCCAAAGTTTTTAAAGAATTCTTCGTATTTTTCACGATCATTCTTTAACATCTTTTCAAGTTCACTTTGAATACGTTTTTCAATCTTATCAGCAATGAGTTTTAATTGACGATCGTGTTGTAACATTTCACGAGAAATATTTAATGATAAATCTTGTGAATCCACTAAACCTTTGACAAATCTAAAGTGTTCTGGAACAAGGTCACTTGCTTTATCCATAATAAAGACACCTCGAGAATAAAGTTGTAATCCTTTTTCATAATCTTGAGAATAATAGTTCATTGGTGTTTGTGAAGGAATGAATAATAATGAATCATATGAAATCGTTCCTTCTACACTGTTATGCATAACACATAATGGATCAGAGAAATCATTAAATTTATCTTTATAGAATTCATTATAATCTTCTTGAGTAATATCTTTTTTAGGTCTTTTCCATAATGGAACCATTGAATTTAATGTACGATGTTCAATGACTTCTTCATATTCATCACTATCTTCTTTTTTCTTAGAAGTTGTCATATCCATTTCAATTGGATAATGAACATAATCAGAATACTTTTTCACTAATCTTTGAATTTCATATTCATCTAAATATTGGTCATAATTTTCATCATCAGTATTCTCTTTTAAATAAAGGTTGATTCTAGTTCCATGATTTGGATAATCAATTTCTTTCACTGTATATCCATCACTTGTATCGGATTCCCAAATATAAGCTTTTTCTTCACCATATTTTTTAGAAATCACTTCAACTTTATGAGCAACCATGAAGGCTGAATAGAATCCAACACCAAATTGCCCAATAATATCGACATCAGCTTCACCTTTTTCCAAAGCATTTTTAAATTCAAAAGAACCAGAATTTGCAATTGTTCCTAAATGTTCTTCTAATTCTTTTTCATTCATCCCAATTCCTTGGTCAATAATTGATAACATACGATGATCTTTATGAATAACAATTTGAATAGATAAATCTTCTCTAGAAATACCATTAATCTTTTCAGTTAATGCTTTATAATATAATTTATCAGAAGCATCACTTGCATTAGAAATCAACTCTCTTAAAAAGATTTCTTTATGCGTATAAATAGAATTAATCATTAAATCTAATAATCTTTGTGATTCAGCTTTAAATTGTTTTTTTCTTGCCATACTATCGTCTCCTTCTTCTTTAGCACTCAAACAATCTATGTGCTAATAGTATATTACACCTTTCTTTTAGCACAGTCAAGTGTAAAGTGCTAAAAGAGAATGATTTTTATTCATTCACTTTTTTAATCAATTTATTTTCTAAATGATAAATCTGACGAACTTGATTCAATCTTTGATAGATACCCTTTTTATATTCTTTGAAAGCATCTTTTTGAGAATATAAGTTTTTTAACTTCCAATACATATTTTCATCATATTGACGAATACTATTTAAAAAATAGGAACGTGTTTTTCCACGTAAATAAAGCGTACCAGGAACAATATAATCCAAATCAATAGCCTTAGCCAGCTTATAAATAGCATCAAAATTTTCCACAGAATCTGTAAGATAGGGAATAATTGGCATCATTAAAATACCAACACTTGCATTTGTTTTTTGTTTGATTATTTGCAATACTTTCATTCTCTCTAAACTTGTTGAAGCATGAGGTTCAATAACCTTTTGAATTGTTTCATCCGCACAAGTTACAGTGCATGTAATATTCACCATAGTCACTTTTGAAAGTGCATTGATAAGATCTAAATCTCTTAAAATCAATGTTGATTTTGTGGAAATATTAATAGGATTTTGATATTTAATCATCAATTTTAAAACTTCTCTCATAAGTTTTAAATCTTTTTCACAAGGTTGATAACTATCACTGACACTTCCAAAGTTAATAATCTGTTTCTTCCAACTCTTTTTACTGATTTCTTTTTCTAATATCTCTACAATATTTTCTTTGTAATAAATATGATCATAAAATTTTTCATCATCCAAATAATCATGAGAATATAAAGCATAACAATATAAACATCCATGTTCACATCCTCGATAAATATTCACATCGTGCTGATAAGGCATCCCACCATGCACTTTACGAATCGCACTTTTACATTGAATTGGTATATATTCCATATATTCACATCCTTGTTTCTATTTTACCATAAAAGAAAAGAATGAAAACTTATTTTTCACTCTTATCTGGTAATATCAAATTTAACAAAACTCCGACAATCGCAGCCAACGCTGTTCCTGATAATGTCGCACTGCCACCTAATGGAAAGACAGCTCCACCAAGTCCAATGACCAACATAGCAGAAGCAATAATTAAATTTCTTTGCTTATTAAAATCAACTTGTGCATCTATTAAAATACGCAATCCATTGCTTGCAATAACCCCATACAGCAAAATACTCATACCACCAAGAACACATGTTGGGATAGAACTAATAATAGCTGAGATTTTTCCACAAAAGGATAACACAATCGCAATTCCTGCTGCACCACAAGTGACATAAACTGAACCGATTTTTGTTAATCCAATAACACCCGTGTTTTCTCCATAAGTTGTATTGGCAGGTCCACCTAAGAAAGCCGAAACAGCAGTTGCAACACCATCACCAATCAATGTTTTATCCAAACCAGGATCTTTTAAGAAATTACGACCACAAATTTTACCTAAAACTGTATGATCTCCAATATGCTCAGAAATTGTCACAATTGCCACTGGCAGAATCGCTAAAGTTTCTGGTCCAAAATACAATTGATATTCTCTAAAATGAGTTCCTAAAATATCTGGCATCGCAAATGGAAAAGCAAATTCAGGAATTGAAAACCAAGCAGCTTTTCCAACTTCACTCAAATCAACCAATCCCATTGCAAAAGATAAAATATATCCAATCACAATTGCCACTAAAAACGGAACAATCTTTAAAAATCCTTTGGCTTGACTAGAAATGAATGCAGCAACTAAAAAAGTAACAATCGCTACAATCATAGGTGCAACATCACCACCTTGAACAAAACCAGCATTACTAATTGCATTTCCCGCTAGTCCAAGCCCAATCACAGCAATCATGGGTCCAATGACAATTGGTGGTAATAATTTATCAATCCAATCCTTACCAACAAATTTAATCACAATAGCAACAATCACATAGATGATTCCAACCAAAATCAATCCCGTCTGAGCTGCCGAAATATTTCCACCCATTGCTTTGACAGCCAAAACAACTGCTGTAATATAAGCAAATGATGACCCTAAATAAACAGGCACTTTCTTTTGTGTACAAAACGTATAAATAAGTGTTCCTACTCCTGATGCAAACAAAGCAACGGAAACTGGGAATCCAATTAAAATAGGAACCAAGATTGTTGCTCCAAACATGGCAAAAACATGTTGGAAGCTTAAAAACAACCATTGAATTCCTTTCGGCTTTTCATTAACATCAACAATTAATGTTTTTTCTTCATTCATTTCTTTTTCTCCTCTTTTGACATATCTTGACCATTATATCAAAAGATTCCCAATTTGTCTTTCATTATTCATTCACCAAATGCGCATTTCCAAAAGGAATCACTCTTTGATGATGATAAAAAATCCCTCCATCATTAGCAACTGTATAAGTTGGTAAGCCTTTTTCTAAAATCACTCTTTGAATCCCTTCATCTTGAATAGGACTATGACAATAATGAACTTCTATTTCAAAACCATGAACCAATCCTAAACCTTTTTGATATTGATAAGTTGGATAATCATCATCTGGTGTTATATGATAATGATCAAATTGAATCATGGCTCCTGCACTTGCTCCTATTTTTAAAGCTTGACTCTTTTGAATAATAGGAACCAAGCCAAACTCATCAAGTCGTTTATAATATTGATCTGGTAAGCCACCTGTAAAGAAAAGAATATCTGCCCCTTTTACTTTTTCCTTAGCAACTTCATGACTATCTCTAAAATAATCAACAAAAACAATATCCTCAATGCCATAATAATGAAATGGTCTTAAAATATAAGGTGTGTGTTTACCCTCTACGCCATAATTTTGGTCAAATTCTTCAACATTTGTGACTTCTTTTTCATCAAAAGAAAAAGGAATCACAACAACTTTCATATCATCATGTAAAATTGGACCCATAATATCTTGTGCCCATTCTTCATGGAAATCATAAGAACTTAATAATATATTCATTGTTTGTATGAAGAAAAACAAGAGAAAATCTCTTGTTAATCTAAATCCTCCCCATTTGATTCAAATGCTTTTTTAACCCAAGCATATGATTTTTTAGGAATACGTTTTAAATCTCTTATATCTTTATTTGTTCTGTTGACATAAACAAAACCATATCGTTTATCCATATTACACATACTTGCCAAAATATCAATTGGTCCCCAAGTAATGTAACCTAAACATTTGACTCCTTCTTCAAACATTGCATTTTTCATTTCACGAATATGATCTCTATGATAATTGATACGATAATCGTCTTCAATTGTTCTTCCTTCAGCTAACATTTGATCAACTTCTTCTTGAGTCATATCTTCACGCCAACCAATACCATTTTCCAAAACAAAGACAGGTAATCCTGAACGTGTTGCTAAATCATTTAATGTCCATCTAAATCCAATTGGATCAATTTCCCAATTCCATTCATTGGCTTCACAATGTGGATTTTTTACACAATGTTCTTGAACAACTTCATGATAAGGTCTTTCATAATCGAATTCACCTTCCGTAATAGTATTAGAACGATAATAACTAAAAGCAATATAATCAACTGTATATTTCAAAAGTTCATCATCGCCTTCTTCAAAAGTAGGCATCCAACCTCTATTTTCTAAGTACGCGACCATATAATCTGGATATTTTCCTTTTGCAAAAACATCACAATGGAATCCATTCATATATTGGTAAGCTTGCCAAGCAAATAAATTATTCTTAGGTGTATTTGTATAAGGATAAATATTTGTTACAGCATTCATACCACAGAATTTAGCATCTGGTTGTAATTCTCTTAATGCTTTCACAGCTTTACAGTGTGCAATGAATACATTATGATTCACTTGATATAAATGTTTTGGTAAGCTAACACCTTCAGGAATTTCTTCAGCATTAGACACTCTTAACATCATACCATGTAAATTTTGTTCATTGAAACTCATCCAATGTTTTACACGATCTCCAAATCTTTCAATACATACTCTTGCATATCTTTCAAAACAATCAACAACATAACGAGAAGCAAAACCATTATAATTTTTAACTAAGTGATAAGGCATATCAAAGTGAACTAATGTAATCATTGGTTCAATTCCAGCAGCTAATAACTTATCAATCAATTCATTATAAAAACGCACTCCTTCTTCATTAACTGGTTCATCCAATGTTCCATTTGGAATAATTCTTGACCAACAAATTGAAAAACGATAAAAATTAAATCCCATATCTTTCATTAAAGCAATATCTTCATCATAACGATGATATTCATCAATTGCAACATTCCAATCAGAGAATTCTGGATTCATAGGTCTCACATCATAAACACATAAACCTTTTCCTCCTTCATTTCTTGCACCTTCTGTTTGAAATGATGAAACAGAACCTCCCCAATAAAAATCTTTTGGCATTTTCTTTTCCACTTAAAATTTCCTCCTTAATCTTTGATAAATTCATTGTATAGAAAATAATTTCAATAGTAAATAGACACCATTAAGTTTATAACAACGTTTCATAAACATAGCATTTTAAAAGCTGAGTATGAAACTTTGTTTCATACTCAGCTTAATAAACTATGCTTTTATTGCCCAACGCATCTTTGTAGATTTGGCACGAGGATTGAGATGACATTCTTTTTGGCTAGGACGAATAACATGCCTTGCCACTTCACTATAGATTCCTAAATTTTTCATTTCTTTCAAAGCTTTTTTCACAATTCTATCTTCACCAGAATGAAATGTCAAAATAGCGACTCTTCCTCCAGGTTTTAAAATGAATGGTAATTTTTCCATAAATTCTATTAATACATCAAATTCATGATTGACCTCTATACGTAAGGCCTGAAAAACTCTAGCTGCTGATTTATTAATAGCATCCTTCTTCCCTTCTTCTGGTAAAAAAGATAAACTTTTTTCAATGATTTTATAAAGAGCCGTTGTTGTTGAAAGGGTTGCACCTGACTTTAAATAAGAATCAATATTTCTAGCAATTTCTTTTGCATAGGGTTCATCTGAATTATAAATAAATAATTCTTCTAATTGTTCTTTATTTAATTCTTGTAATCGTTTGGATGCTGGTATACCTATTTGAGGATTTAATCTTAAATCCAATGGTCCTTCTTTTTTATATGAGAAACCACGCATTGGATTATCAATTTGCATTGAAGAGACTCCTAAATCTGCTAAAACAAAATCAAATAATCCCACCTCTTGAGAAACTTTATCAATATCTTTAAAGTTACAATTGTAAATTGTAATATCATCTTCTCCATAGCCTTTGTTAAATAATCTTTCTTTTGTTTTGACACTTTCAATAGGATCAATGTCTAAAGCATACATATGCCCTGTATGATTTAATTTTTCTAACATCTTGAGTGTATGTCCACCATATCCTAACGTACAGTCCAATCCCATTTCGCCTTCTTGAATATTTAAAAACTCTAAAATTTCATCAACCATAATAGATAAATGCATACCAACAGGCGTACTTCCTTTCTTAATAACCTTTTCAATTGTTTCAGGATATAAATCAGGATTGAGTTCCTTATATTTTTCATCATATCTTTTTGGGTGTGTTCCACTATATCTTTTTCTTCTTTTATGTGTTGGTTCCATGATTACAATTCCTCTCTTACTAAAGCATACATTTTCATATCTAAAACTTTTCCATTTTTCATTGCATTTTTATGAAGGGTTCCTTCATATAGAAATCCAGCTTTTTCTAAAACACGGCATGAAGCTGTATTATAAGCAAATGGTTCAGCAAAAATTCTTAAAATATCACTATGGTTCAAAACATACTGACATACCTGTTTTACAGCACAAGTTGCATACCCCTTACCCCAATAATCTTCACCTATATAATATCCTAATTCACCCGTACAAGAATGTATATTATCAAGACGTGTAATGCTAATACTTCCAATAACACGATCATGAAGCGTTATAGCAAAAGCAAACATTTTTTCTTGATCTGCTTGCAGCACAAAAGAAATATATTCCTTAGCATCTTCAACTGTATAAGGATATGGCAATCCATCACGTAAATTATTCATTATTTTTTGATTATTTATGATTTTAGCTAAATCATATTGATCTTCTACTTTCCATTTTCGTATCTGACAATCCATAAAATCCTCTCCTTATTATTTTTTATTCTAAAGGAGTCTCATGATAAAGTAAAGAAAAAGCACATCAAAGAATCCTTATATCCCCCCATTTTTCCTTTTTATTAAATATCATGTGACTTTTCCTAATTTTATAAAGCTCATATTTCATCTTCATCAAGAAGTTTTTCCAGTAATTGATTTCTATTATTGATAAACATTTCTGTGATTTGATAACTATCTGTTTCTTCATATTCTATTTCATGGATAGTATGATCAAAGGAATAGATTTGTGCATCTGGTAGTCCAAGCAAGATAGGAGAATGTGTCACAACAATAAACTGTGCTCCAAGTTTTGATAATTTATTCATTTCAACCAATAATGTCAATTGACGCTGAGGCGATAATGCAGCCTCTGGTTCATCTAATAAATACAATCCATTTGGTTGAAAATTATTTTGTACCAAAGCCAAGAAACTTTCACCATGAGATTTTTCATGATATTTTTTGGATGGGTGCAAAGAATCAGCATATTCCATTTCCTTTGTCGCAACATTATAAAAACTTTCAGCACGAAGAAAATAGCCCCATGACATTTTACGCCATCCTTTGACAATAGTCATTGCCTGACATAATTTGGAATGTGTTTCATATGTAGAAAAACGATAATTTCTCGTACCACCTTCCGCATTAAATCCACTTGCTACAGCAATGGCTTCAAGGAGAGTTGATTTACCACTCCCATTTTCTCCTACAAAAAATGTAACATTTTTTTCAAATTTTAATTCATCAAGTTGAAAAAGAGAATCAATATCTCTAAGATAACTTTCTTTTGAAATATGTTCCCAATCAATCTTGATTTTTTGTACAAATAATTCATTCAAAACCATCACCTACTCCATCATCATTTTTTCAATTAATCAATAATATCATAAAAAAACTTTTCTTTTCATAATTCAATCATGAAAAAGACGCTTATCTAAACTTTATTTTTATTGTATCATCTATCCTATATTTAATCATTAACAAACAATAAAAAGCTATAAATTCAGCTTTCAAACAGGAATTTATAGCTTATTTTTATTATTCAAATTCATTTGTTTTGGCAACTTTTCTAATCCAAGCAGCCGATTTCTTTTCTTTACGTTTATATCCGTCATCAAGACATACTCTTACAAATCCATAACGATTTTTAAATGCATTGCACCAAGACCAGTTATCTATAACACCCCAATAATGATATCCTAAACAATTGGCTCCATCTTCAATAGCTTTGGCAATCCATTCCAAATGATCCCTTACAAATTCAATACGATAATCATCTTGAATCACACCATTTTCATCCATGAATTTTTCTTCACCTTCAACACCCATTCCATTTTCAGAAATAAAGAAAGGTAAATCTGGGCATTCTTTTTTAATTTTCATACCAAAATCATAGATTCCTTTTGGATAAATTTCCCAACCACGATGTACATTCATCTTTCTTTCAGGCCAGATATATGGTTTTGAAATACATGGTAAACCATTTTCATCAAATTTTGAATCTGGTGCTTGAACACGTGTAGGCTGATAATAGTTAAATCCTAACCAATCCACTTTCCCTTGTGATAAAATAGCTTCATCACCAGGACGACGATCGATCTCAACTTTCCAATCATTTTCAACAGTATCTAAAACATCTTCTGGTAAATGACCATGAGCTACTACATCCAACCACCAACGATTATGTAAACCATCAGTCATACGTACTGCTTCTAAATCTTCAGGAGTTGGATTGTCTTTAGTATATGGTGGCGCAAAACAGTTAATCATCCCAATTTTTGCACCTTCCATCATTTTTCCTTCTTTTTGAAGTTTTCTAAAATTCATAACGGCTAAACAGTGAGCCAAAGTAATATTATATTGCACATTAATAGATTGTTTAAAGTCATGAAGATATGGATACCATGTTCCATGTAAAAATTGTTGTTCTGGTTCAACAATTGGTTCATTGAAAGTAAACCAATATTTTACTTTTCCACCAAATTCTTCCATTGCTTTTTTTACAAAATTAGCATAGGCTTCTACCACTTCACGATTTTGCCAACCACCACGTTTTACCAAATATTCAGGCATATCAAAATGATACATATTCATAAAAATATCAATGCCATTTTCATTGGCACAATCAATTAATTTATGATACCAAGCAGCTCCTTTTGGGTTAATATTACCATCTTGATCTAACAATCTAGTCCACTGCATTGATGTTCTAAAAGATTTAAAATTCAAACTTTTTAAAAGTTTAATATCTTCTTCATATTTATGATACATGTCATTTCCAACATATGATCCAACATTATTAAAAAAAGCATTGATTTCCATGTCTGAATACATATCCCAATAAGAACGAAGTCTACCTCCTACATTCCAACTTCCTTCTGTTTGTGGTCCAGACATTGCTGCACCAAAGAAAAAATCTTTAGGTAATTTAATTGTCATTTCTCATTCCTCCTTATTTTCATATTCATTATATTATAAAATTTCTATCAATGAAACAAATACAGACTTGTTTCAAAATAATTTCAATATTATTTCATAAATCTTGCCTTTTATGAAACTTTGTTTCATGATATACTGATGATGGTGATAAAAATGAGCATAATGACACAACTTGAATTTGAACTTGAATTCTCTGAATCAGAAAAGGAAATCGCAAGATATATTTTAAATCATGGTGATGAAGTTTTAAGTATGTCGGTAAAAGAGTTAGCTAAAAACACATATACATCTCCTGCCACGATTGTTCGTCTTTGTAAAAAGATTGGTTTAGAAGGCTATAATGATTTTAAAATCAAATATTCTGCAGAACTGCAATATGATTTGCATCATAGTGATCGTATTGATGTGAATTTTCCTTTTGATAAAAATGACACTCATCCAATGATTTGTCATAAATTGGCTTCGTTGTCTGAAGAAGTCATTGCTGATACAATTAAATTAATTGATTTTAATCAATTAGATAAAATTGTTGATTTATTATATCAATATCAGGATATTGATATTTACGGTTCTGGAAATTCATTACTTGCTGCTATGAGTTTTCAACACAAAATGATGCGTATTGCAAGAAATGTAAATTTAAAAATTTTACATGGTGAACAAGTCTTTTTATCTTATAATTCTGATCAAAACAGAATTGCTATTATTATTTCTTATTCTGGAGAAACCCATGAACTTATTCAAATTGCACAAACTTTAAAAGAAAAGAATACACCGATTATTGTTTTGACTTCAATTGGAGATAATCATTTATCCCATTATGCTGATTACATTTTAAATATTGGATCACGTGAAAAAATCTTTACAAAAATAGCTCCTTTTGCATCACAAACATCAATGGAATATTTATTAAATATTATTTTCTCATGTATCTTTCAAAAAGATTATGAACAAAATATTCAAAATAAAATTAGCTACGACAAAAAGAATGACTCTCGTCATCCTTTATCTAGCCCTGTAAGTGATTAAAGCATCCTTCTTGGATGCTTTTAAAATAAAGTTAATTGTTCAACAGTTTGTTGATGTGTTTTATATGCTTTAATAATATCTTCCATTCTATACAACAAACCATATTTTTCACATTCTCTTTGAAAAACATATCTTAAATGATTCACATTTTTACTTTGACAGACGTATCTCACACCATATCTTTTCATATATTTTTCTTTTAACCCTGGAAAATGTTCATCTAATTTTTGATAATAATAATCTCTTTGACGATCACGTAATGTTACACCAAAAAAAGCATGAATAAAGTGAGCTTTGTGATCATGAGCCAATTTGACCATTTGAATAATATTCTCTTCTGTATCATTAATAAAAGGTAAAAGTGGATGCATTAAAATACCTGTAAAAAGACCTGCCTCACTCATTTTTTCAATAGCTAAAAATCGTTTTGAAGAAACACAGACATGCGGTTCAATTATTTTTGATAATTCATCATCACAAGTTGTAATTGTCATTTTCACAATGACATCATTATATTTTTGAATTTCTAAAAATAAATCAATATCTCGAATCACTAAATCACTTTTGGTTTCTAATGAAACACCAAAATGATAATCACGAATTAATTTGAGAGCTCCTCTTGTGATTTCTTCTTGTTTCTCAAAGCGATTGTAAGTATCACTCATAGCTCCTATTCCAACCACACCTTTATGTTTCTTCTTCATTAATTCAAGATTTAAAATATTTAGAGCGTCTTTCTTTACCTTTACAATATCAAATTCATCATTTTGATAACATTCACTACGACTATCACAATAAATACATCCATGATGACATCCACGATACAAATTTATATTATAATCATTACCAAACCAATATTGTGGATTTTTTGTTTTACTTAATATTGTTTTTGCATCAATTGTTTGCATACATTTCACCTTGATAAGAAAAGAACTGAAAACTCAGTTCTTATTCTTTCCCTTTATCATCATCATGGGATGCAGCTTTACCACCTATAAATCCAGCTAATAAACTCTTTAAATCAATTCCCATGGATTCATTCATGCCTTCACTCACTTGAGTCGCAGTTGTCACAATATCAGAAACAAGTTTGGCACTATTTCCATCACCATACATTGTAATCTTATCAACTTTTTCAAGTGGTTTTGCTGCTGCTTCAACAGCTTTAGGTAACATATTAAAATACATTTCCATAACGGCTGCTTCACCATATTTTTTCATAGCTTCTGCTTTTTTATTTAATGCTTCAGCTTCAGCCATACCTTTAGCTTCAATTGCTTTGGCTTCAGCTTCACCCTTAGCTTGAATACCAGCTGCTTCTTGCTCCATTTGATATTTCACTGCTTCGGCTTCTGCTTTTTTAGCTTCAGCTTCACGTTGTTTTTCAAAAAGTTGTGCTTCGGCATCTTTTTGACGTTTATACAATTCAGCATCAGCTCTTTGTTGAGCCGCAAATCTTTCAGCTTCGGCTTGTTTTTTAATCTTTGCATCTAATTCTTGTTCAGTGACTTCAACATCTTTACGTCTTAATTCAATTTCTTTTTCTTGGCGCATGATGTTGGCATCTGCAGTTGCAATTTCAATTGACTTACGAGATTGTTCTTCTTGAATCTTATAAGCTGCATCTGCTTCTGCTTGTTTGGCATCAGCCACTTTCTTTAGTTCGGCTTTTTTAATAGCCAATTCATTGTTCTTTTCAGCAATAATTGTTTCTGCTGCAATCTTTGCATCATTTGCTTCTTGAGATGCTTTGGCTTGAGCTTGAGCAATATCTCTTTCACTCACAGCACGAGAAATCGCAGCATTCTTTTGAATTTTAACGATGTTATCGACACCTAAGTTTTCAATCACACCATTACCATCAACAAAATTTTGAACATTAAATGAGACAATATCCAATCCCATTTTTGCCAAATCAGGTTCAGCATTCTCTTTCACCAATTCAGCAAATTTTTGACGATCTGAAACCATTTCTTCAAGATTCATGCGTCCAACAATTTCACGCATATTTCCTTCCAAAACTTCTCTAGCCACATTTGCAATATATTCTACTGGCTTATTTAAGAAGTTCTGTGCTGCTAAATTTAATCGTGACGGTTCATCACTGATTTTAATATTAACTGCTGCATCAACATTAATATTAATATAATCAGCTGTTGGAACCGCATTTGATGTTTTTACATCAATCGGAATCAATTGTAAATTCAATTCATCTTTCTTTTCTAAGAAAGGAATCTTAATTCCCGCTTTTCCAATTAAAACTTTAGGTTCTTTTCTTAACCCTGAAATAATATATGCAGTATCTGGTGATGCTTTGACATATCCGCTCACAACAATAACCAATACCAAAATTGCAACAATCACACCAATAATAACTGCAATATTTCCAGCAATCATATCTAATAGATCCATGTTTACCCCTCCTATCTATTCTATAACTTATTTTACCATTTATGATAAGTCGTTGGCAACAAATATCGACAAAATCATATCTTAGAAAATAAAAATAGGAACTTTTGTCCCTACCATTTTAATATCCAAGTTTAATAAGTTATTTAGGGTGCAACAGGAGCACGTGGTGCTTTTGGCACAGCTGGTGCTTCAAAACCTCCAAAACCAAAAGAAACATGATCCCCAAAAGTCACACCAGCTCCAAAACAACCATCTTGATCAATATAAACAATTTGATACCATTTATGTGGTCCCTCTTCTTTTAAATAATCAATATTTCTTTCCATTGCAAAACCTATTCCAGTAAGAATAACTCCAATCCCTAGCATTAAAGCAATTGCGGGGACAACCAATTTATGCATACTCATTGTTTTCAACATACAAATCCCACCTTTCTTAACATTTGAACAATAAATTCTCTTACATAAACTGTCATTTTTTTAGAATAAGCAAGAATTGTTCCTGACACTCGATAAGTTAAAGCAAGACCAATAAGTCCAAGGGCTCCAAAGATAGCACTCACACCTAATTGAGTGATTCCTAAAGAAACAGACTGTACAAAGAGCGGAAATGCTCCAAAGATTCCAACTATAAAACTAACAGAACCAGCAATACTTAACGCTACTGTAATAATAGGAACACACCAAATTAAAATATATGCCGATAATAACAAGCAAAGCCATGCCGCCATTAAAGAACCCCAAAGAGGAAAACCTAATACCAATAAAATACTTACCCAGGCTGATGTTGTTGTTTTCATTTTTTTAATCTCAATAACATCTTCGACACCTTTCACATTCGCAACAGTTTCTTGAATGCTTCCTAATTTTGAAATAGCATCTTCTTCGCTATATCCATCTTCCATTAAATCAGCAATGATTTCCTCATAGTATGTCATTACTTGAGTAACTGTACTATAAGTTTCATCTTTTAATTCTACTTCTAACTTTTCAATAAATTCTTTTTTAGTCATGATTTAACTCCCCTTCTATATAATGATATATATTCTCTATTTGATTCCATCCAGATAAAAAATCTTGAATATGTTCGTGACCGTTTCGTGTTAACTTATAATATTTTCTTAAGCGCCCATTATGTTCCACATTATATGTCTCTACATATGAATGATTTTCTAATCTTTTTAAAATTGGATAAAGTGTTGATTCAGATATATCTATACAATGACTCACATCTTTAATAATTTGATAGCCATATGAATCTTTCTGAATTAAACTTGCCAATACACAAAACTCTAAGAACCCCTTTTTTAATTGTGTATCCATCAGCATACCTCCTTACACACAATACTATACATTACATAGTATAATGTGTCAAGAAGTATTTTAACAAAATAAAAAATAGCACAATGTGCTATTTCATAAAGAATGTCCAATATCCTTGAATAAAAATAAAGATAATGACACATGGTAATATATATTTTAAATATAATTGTGTCCATCTTGGAAAACGAATTCCCTTTCCTGTATTGGCTTCAGTTAAGAAATTATCAAATCCCCAACCATAACGTGATGTACAAAAAATCAGATAAGCCAGTGAGCCTAATGGCAAGAAATTATATGTCACAAAGAAATCTTCTAAATCTTGAATATAGGTACCTGCTCCAAAAGGATTTACACCACTTAAAACATTGAAGCCTAGAGCACAAGGAAGTGATAGAATCAAAATCAAGACAAGATTAATCAAAACAGATTTCTTTCTTGACCAATTCCATAAATCCATACCAAATGAAATAATATTTTCAAAAACTGCAACAATCGTTGATAAAGCAGCAAAACTCATAAAAACAAAAAATAAACATCCCCAAACTTGTCCTAACCACATCTCATTGAAAATACTTGGCAATGTAATAAAAACAAGTCCAGGTCCACTTTCTGGATTCACTCCAAAAGCAAAACAAGCTGGGAAAATAATCAATCCCGAACAAATGGCCACAATTGTATCTAAAGTACAAACACTTAATGTTTCACCAAATAGACGTTGATCTTTATTGATATAACTTCCAAAGATTGCAATTGCACCAATTCCTAGGCTTAATGTAAAGAACGCTTGCCCCATAGCAGCAAAGATAACTTCTAGCAGTCCATATTTTGCAATAGAATCAAGATTAGGAATCAAATAGAATGATAATCCCTCTCCTCCGCCTGGCAACGTTATAGAACGAACAACCAAGATCAATATAATAACAAATAAAGATGACATCATAATCTTTGTCATTTTTTCAACACCGTTTTGTAAACCAAGTGAACAAATTCCAAATCCTAATGCCACAACAACAACCATCCAAAAGACTTGCATAAATGGATCTTGTAAAGACTGATTAAAAATGTTAGCAACACCTTGAGGTGAAACGCCTTGAAAATCTCCATTTAACATTTTAAAGAAATAAGCAATCATCCACCCACCAACAGTGGTATAAAACATCATCAACATATAATTTCCAGCAGCTTGAAAATAACCAATATATTTCCATCCCTTTTTTTCTGGTTCAATTGTTTCAAAAGCTTTTACAGCACTTTTTTGACTTGCACGCCCAACAGCAAACTCCATTGTCATAATAGGTGCACCTAATATAACCAAAAACAATAAATAAATCAAAACAAATATAGCACCACCATATTGTCCAACAACATAAGGAAAACGCCAAACATTGCCTAATCCTATGGCACATCCCGCTGATATTAAAATAAAACCTAACCGAGATGAAAATTTTTCTCTTTCCATAATTCAACTCCCCTTTTTTCGTAAATATTAGTTTACACTAAAAAGAGAAAAATGTAAAAAGTTTAATAAAAATAAAAAGCGATGAGAAAAACTCATCACTTCTTTATTATTAATAATTTTCGCTCATTCTTTCAAAGAAAGCTTTTGGATATCCACAAGTTGGACATCTTTCTGGTGCTTCTTCACCTTCATAGATGAATCCACATTGTCTACATTTCCATCCTTTAGGAGCATCTCCTTTGAATGTTTTTCCTTCTTTATAGTTCTTTAATAATCTTAAATAACGTGCTT
>UPXV01000026.1 GCA_900538465.1 uncultured Erysipelotrichaceae bacterium | reverse complement strand
AAAAATGGATGAGTTTCTTATTTCTTTTTTATATACAATCTTATATAATATGAAAAAATGGAGTTGGGGGATATATATGAAAATATTATTTAGTGATATGGATGGAACAATCATTGATTTTAATGAGGTAAGACATGAAAAAGATTGTGAAATGTTAAAAGAGTTAAAAAAACAAGGACATTTAATAGCTTTTGATACTGGACGTAATTATCAAGAAGCTCATTTTTGTATTGAACGACATCAATTTCCTTATGATTATCTTGTATTAAACAATGGAGCACATATTGTTGATAAAGAAGGAAATGAACTTTTTAAGAAAGTTATACCGCAACAGGTGGGAAGAAAGATTATTGAGTTTTGTATTCAAATTCCAGATACATTTACTTTCTTTTTCAATGGTGAGCGCACACTTGGTTATCATAATGGGAAGACTGTTGAACATACTCATCATGGATTTCAAGAAGTGACAGATCGTGATTTTATGGAGGAATATTTAAAGGCAGAGGATTTTGATATTATCGCAACTCATCAAATGAACGAAGAAGTTGATGATATTTTAACTGTTCAAAAATATATTGAAGATCATTTTCATGAGACTGCAGTGGGAACATTGAATACTCATTATCTAGATATTACTGCCCAAGGATGTAGTAAAGGGAATGGAATATTGACTTTAAAATCATTGTTAAATAAAGAGTTAGAAACTTACTGCATTGGAGATTCTTTTAATGATATTTCAATGTTTGAAGTGGCAGATCATGCATATACTTTTCATCATGTTAATCACGAAATCGCAAAGCATACACAACATCAGGTGAATTATGTTTATGAAGTTATAGAAGATATGTTGAAAGGAGAATAATATGAGTTGGCAAGATAAATTAAGAAAGGTAGAACCTTATCAAGCAGGAGAACAGCCTAAGATTAAAAATCTTATTAAATTGAATACAAATGAGAATCCTTATGATCCAGGAATCAAAGTGAAAGAAGCCATTGCTCAATTTGATTTTAGACTTTTACCTTTATATCCACAACCAGATGCAGATGAATTAAGAGAAAGCATTGCTAAGTATCATAACATATCTGCTGATCATGTTTTCTTAGGGAATGGATCTGATGAAGTTTTAGCTTTAACATTTTTAACATGTTTTAATGGGGATGAACCTATTCTTTTCCCTGATATCAGTTATTCTTTTTATCCAGTTTATTGTGAATTGTATGGTATGAATTATCATAAGATTCCTTTAAATGAACATTTTGAAATTGTTAAAGAAGATTATTATCAAAAAAATTCTGGAATTATTTTCCCAAATCCAAACGCACCAACAGGTTTGTTAGTCACATTAGATTTTATCGAAGATATTTTAAAACATAATCAAGAAAGTGTTGTTGTGATTGATGAAGCGTATATTGATTTTGGAGGAGAAAGTGCTATTGCTTTATTAGAAAAATATGAAAATTTATTAATTATTCAAACTTTCTCTAAATTCCGTTCTTTAGCAGGAATCCGTTTAGGTGTTGCATTAGGAAATCCAACTTTGATATCAAAATTATATGATGTTAAAAATTCATTTAACTCTTATCCAATAGATAGATTGGCACAAGTGATTGGAAAAGCTAG
Source organism: uncultured Erysipelotrichaceae bacterium (assembly GCA_900538465.1). Lineage (GTDB taxonomy): Bacteria > Bacillota_I > Bacilli_A > Erysipelotrichales > Coprobacillaceae > Longibaculum. The sequence continues at coordinate 37,513 of UPXV01000026.1, read as the reverse complement.
TATGGAAGATAGTGATTATATTAAGGACAATGCTCAAAAGATTATTGAAACTAGAGAATATACAAAAAAAGCATTAAAAGAATTAGGGTTTGAAATGCCTGATTCATATGCTAATTTTATCTTTGTAACACATCCTCAATATGATGCAAAAGTTCTTTTTACTCAGTTAAGACAACAGGGGATATTGGTTCGTTATTTTGATAAACCAAGAATTAATCAATATTTACGAATTACAATTGGAACAAGGCAACAAATGGAAACATTAGTAAAAACATTGAAAGAATTATTGAATAGGTCTTAGTGACCTATTTTTTTGAAATCATAAAAGCATAAGCAAAATGATTTCAAGAAAGAAAAGAGTGTGTTATAATGCGACTAGGAGGAATTTATGAAAAAAGATTTAGCAATTGTATTTGATTTGGATGGAACTTTATTGAATACTGATTTATTAATAAAAAAATCATTTGAACATGTCTTTGCCAAATATAAACCTGATTATCAATTGAGCGAAGAAGAATATTTATCATTTTTAGGTCCAAGTTTGCATGCGACTTTTCAAAGATATTTTCCAAAAACAATGATAGAGGAATTGATAGAATATTATCGTGAATATAATCATGCTCATCATGAGGATTTTGTAACGATTTATCCAATGGTGAAAGAAACATTGGAAATATTAAAACAAAAAGGGTATCCTTTAGGTGTTGTGACAACAAAGTTTTCAATGGCAGCTTATTTAGGATTGAATTTGTTTGAATTAACTGATTATTTTGATGTTGTATTAGGAATGGATAATGTAGAGAATGTGAAACCTGATCCTGAAGGGATTTATAAGGTATTAGAAAAGACTTCTTGTCATAAAGCTGTTTATATTGGTGATAATACAAGTGATATTTTAGCAGGGAAAAATGCCAATGCTTATACCATTGGTGTAAAATGGACACCAAAAGGAACAAAAGAAATAGAAGCATTACATCCTGATTTGATGATTGATCAAATGGATGAGATTATAGATTTTATAGAAAGGGTGAATGAAAATGACTGATTTAATTGTAATTGGAGCAGGACCAGCAGGATTGACTGCTGCTTTATATGCATCACGTGCTGGAGCAAGTGTCATTGTTTTAGATGGTGGTGCACCTGGAGGAAAAATGAATTTAACAGCGGAAATTGAAAACTATCCAGGGATGATGAAAAAAGGGCCAGAATTAGCATATTCTATGTATGAACAATGTTTATCTTTTGGCGCAAAGTATGAATATGGTGAAGTTACACATATTGAAAACAAAGATGATCATAAGATTGTTTATGTTGGAGATAAGCAATACGAAGCACGTTATGTATTTATTGCTACTGGAACAAAAGAAAGAAAAATGGGAATTCCTGGTGAAGAAGAGATGAGTGGTAGAGGTGTTTCTTATTGTGCTGTTTGTGATGGACCATTCTTTAAAAATAAAGTTGTCTGTGTTGTTGGTGGAGGAAATTCCGCTATTGAAGAGTCTATTTATTTAAGCGATATTGCAAGTCAAGTGCATGTGATTGTTCGTCGTGATGTTTTGCGTGCTGATCGTTATTTGATTGATAAATTAAATCAAAAAGAGAATATTGAAATGCATTATTTAAAGAAACCTTCATCTATTGAAATCACTGATAATAAGGTAACTGGTTTGGTTGTTTCTGATTCTCAGACAGGAGAACTTTCAACAATTCCAACAGATGGTATTTTCCCATTTATTGGATTAGATCCAATTAGTGAATTTGTGAAAGATTTAGGAATTGTTAATGAACATGCATATATTGAAGTTGATGAAAATCAAGAAACAAAAGTCAAAGGTGTTTTTGCTGGGGGAGACGTCACAGCAAAAAATCTAAGACAAGTTGTGACTGCAGCAAATGATGGAGCCATTGCAGGTCAATATATAGCATCATTATTAAAGTAGGAAGATCGCAAGGTCTTCCTTTTTGTGAAATCTTGGAAAATGAAAAAAACGGTACACTTATGGTTGGAAATTTGATATAGTATAAACAAAGGAGATGGGAGAATGGATAAGATTGAAGTTGTCGTTGTCACAGGAATGTCAGGAGCAGGGAAAACACAGGCAATGGCTATTTTTGAAAATATGGAGTATCGTTGTATTGATAATTATCCAGTCGCTTTATTAAAAGAATTTGGAGATTTATTACGTACGTCAACAAAGTATGCAAAAGTTGCAATGGCAGTGTCACTGGGAGATGCCATTTTAGCAGTTCGTGTTTTATCAAATATGGATTGGGTGGATTTAACAGTTATCTTCTTAGATTGTGAAGATGAAGTTTTACTTTCACGTTATAAACAAACAAGACGTTCTCATCCACTTATGATTAGTAATATTACTTCATCATTAACAGAAGCTATTAATTTTGAAAGAGAGATGGCTGATCCAATTAGTAAGTTAGCAAATGTTGTGATTGATACAACGTTATTAAAACCAGCTAAATTACAAGATAAGTTAGAAGTTTATTTTCATAAAGGAAATCAAGATACATTTAGAGTTTCATTTGTTTCATTTGGTTATAAACATGGTGTTCCACGTGATGCTGATTTATTATTAGATGTTCGTTTCTTACCAAATCCCTTTTATATTGAGAAATTAAGAAGTCAAACAGGGAATGATAAAGAAGTCTATGATTATGTTATGGAACAACCAGAAACACAAGAATTTATTGAGAAGACAATTACTTATTATGATTATTTATTAAAAAAATATGAAGAAGAAGGAAAAATGCAAATGATTATAGGGATTGGATGTACTGGTGGACAACATCGTTCAGTTACATTAACAAATTATTTTGCTGAGTATTATTCAAAATATTATCAAGTTTATAAATGGCATCGTGATGCTGATCATTAAGGAGGGTTAAGAGTGATATCATTTTCTAGGGTTGTCAAAGAAGAAATTGTTTTTAATGATTTTGATTTTGATTGTGAAAGAGCAATTCTTTGTGCCATGATTAAAATTGTGGGAACACTTTCTTTAAACCAATCTGGTTTATCACTAACACTTCGTACTGAAAATGCGAAGATTGCTTCAAAACTGCATAAATTATTAAAAGATCTCTATCAACCTCATATTGAGTTTAGAGTTTCTAGAAAAATGAAGTTAAAGAAGAATAATGTTTATATTTTAATGGTTTCTAAAGCAAGAGAGATTCTTGATGATTTGCATCTTATGGAAGGAATTGGGATTTCTAGTTTACCAGATCAGCAGCTTTTAGAAACAGATGCTCAAAAACGAGCATATCTTGCAGGTGTTTTTTTAGCCTGTGGAAGTGTGAATAATCCTGATACATCAAATTACCATTTAGAAATGAGTGTTAATGAAGAAGATTATGCATTGTTTATAGAAGGATTAATGAATCATTATGAATTGAATGCAAAAATGATTAAACGTCGCAATAAATATGTTGTTTATTTAAAATCAGCTGAAAAGATTGGGGATTTTTTAAGAGCAATTGGTGCTTCTCAATCTGTAATGGATTTTGAAATGACACGGATTGATCGTTCTATGGCCAATACAGTAAATCGTTGGAATAATTGTGATATTGCTAATGAAGTGAAGGCAATGAGTGCATCAAGTGCTCAAATAGAAGATATTGCATATGTAATTGATAAAGCAGGAATTGAAATCTTAGATGATAAAACACAAACAGTCGCATTATTAAGATTGGAAAATCCAGAATTAACTTTAAACGAGTTGGCTGAAGCTTATCTTCAACAAACAGGAAAATCTATCAGTAAGTCTGGATTACATCATCGATTTGCAAAAATTAAAGAAGAAGCACAAAAATTAAGACAACTGGAGAATGATTAATATGGAAAATATTAATATGAAATTTGGACGAAGAATCAAAGAACTTCGCTTAAGAGATAATATCTCTCAAGAAGAATTGGCTTTTCGATGCCAACTTTCCAAAAACTATGTTTCAGATGTTGAAAGAGGAAGAAGAAATATTACTTTAAAAGTTGTTGAAAAATTTGCTTGGGGATTAAAAGTCCCTGTTCATTATTTATTTATATGGCATGATGAAATTGACGAAACAGTTCATTTATAGTTTATATTTGTCATATAGACTATAAATGAAAATAAAGGAGAACATTTATGGGATATGGTTTTATATATTTATTTTGCTTTTTAATTTTAGTAATGCTTGCATTAAAATTCTTTTTACCATTTTTAATTTATTTGATTCCTGTGATTGTTATTGTTTCAATTATCAAAATCATTTTTAAGAAAAGAGATCACAACGAAACACAAGAACAAACATATTATGAATCAACCTATCAAAATCAACAAAATGATAATCCTGATATTATTGATGTTGATTATAAAGTGGTTGATGAAGAAGATAATGACACTCATTAGAGTGTTTTTTGTAGAGGAGGAAAGTCTATGATTTGTCCAAGATGTCAAAATGAAATTGATGATGATATGAATTATTGTCCTCACTGTGGAATGAAAATAGAAAAATGTCCTGTTTGTCATCAAATTGTTGTACCGGCAGCAAAGTTTTGTTCTCATTGTGGAGCGAGTCTTCATACAAATTATCAAAAAAGTCAATTAGAAGGTTATTATGAACCTTTAGGTGAAATGTCAAAATCCAAAGAAGACAAACAAGTTTTTAACCAAGAAGAAAATATCTCTTTTCAAGAGATTCCAATGAGTAAAAAAGTCAATAAAAAAGTGATTATAATCGCAGTTAGCATATTGGTTGTTCTAACAGTTATCTCTGGCATTTATTTGAAATTTGGGCCAGGTATTCCATCATCAAATCAAAAAGATGCACCAACCAAAGAACTTCCTAAAACAGAAATGGTTATTCAAGGTCAAACATCTTTTTCAACACATATTGGAAATATCAATATGAATGGTGGTGTTTATCAAAGTGAAGAGAAAATATATATGCTTAACGATCAAGGTGCAATTGTGAGTATGAATAAACAATTACAAAGTCAACAAATTATTGTTAATGAAAAGTGTCAGTATATTAATGTTTTAAATAATGTTATTTATTATACAAATGCTAAAAATCAATTGTGTTCTATTTCAACAGAAGGAAAAGATCAAAAGGTTTTAATTGATCAGGCAGTTTATTATGTTGTTGTGAAAGAAGATAAAATTTATTATCAATTGGATGGAAATGGAACTGAATATTTATATGTTTATGATTTAAAAACACAAAAATCAACACAATTAAATGAAAGAAATTCTTATTGTATCAATGTTGTAGATGATAAGATTTATTTTACAAGTAGTGATGGAATTTATAGTATTGGTATTGATGGTAAGGGTGAAGAAAAGCTTTTGAGTGAAACAACAAGTAATTTGATATATCAAGATGGACTGTTATATTTTGGAACATCTCAATTAATGAGTTATAATGTCACAAGTCGTGAAACCAAAACAATTGTTGATAGTATTTATAATTTTTTAAATCTAACTGATCAATATCTTTTTTATCAAGATAGTAAAGGGTTAATTATGAAATATGATTTAAAAACACAAAAAATTTCAAAAGTATATAGTGGGAAATTCCAAACTGTTTATGTTGTTGGAGATAAAATTGTTGTTGAAGCGACAACTGGATATGCAAATCAATATAAAGTGATTATGGATTTTGATGGACAAGTTCAGCAAAGATTATTTGCAGGTAGCCAAGGAAATTATATCTAATGGTTATTGTTTTAGTGACAGCACGTTATCAAACCATTTTATCATGGTTGTATGAAATTTACGATTCTGATATAACGCATATTGGTATCTTAAAACAAAATGGTCCCACAATTTATCTTTATGTTCAAACATCATTATCTTATCATGAAGTTATTCAAAAATTCCATCAGACAATCAAAGGACATGGTGGAATGAATCTTGTTTATCAATTTTATAGTATTTATAATGGAAAGATTGATTATAGTGATTTTTTAAGTGATGAGACTAAAAATCAAATGAAATACTATTGTTCTCATACTAAAGATATTCAAGATTTTGAAATTGAACAATATAAAAATGAACATCAACTTTAAAAGCTATGAAGATAGCTTTTTTTCTTAGTAAAAATAGTCTTTTAAAGTAGACAAACTGTGTTATAATAGTGCATATATTAAATAATGAGGGAAGAATATGTTAGTTAAAGAGATTATAGAGGCGACAGGTGGACATTTATTAAGTGGAAACCCAAATCAAGAGATTAAAGGATTTACTCAGGATACAAGAAAGATTAGAGAAGGGGATATGTATATTCCTTTGATTGGTGAAAATAATGATGGGCATGATTTTATTGAACAAGCTTTTATGCAAGGGGCCAGTGCTATTATCACATCAAAAAAAGTTGTATATCCTAGTAAGATTGTGATTGAAGTGGAAGATACTTTAAAAGCAATGAGTGATATGGCAGCTTATTTAAGAGAACATCGATCAGTTAAGGTTGTTGGGATTACTGGAAGTGTTGGAAAAACAAGTACAAAGGATATGATTTATGCAGTTGTATCTACGCAATATAAAACATTAAAAACATTAGGAAATTATAATAATCATATTGGTTTGCCTTTAACAATTTTAAGACATCAAGATGAAGAAGTTATGATTTTAGAGATGGGAATGAATCATTTAGGTGAAATTCATCATTTAACAACAATTGCGAAACCAGATGTTGCAGCCATTACAAATGTTGGAACAGCTCATATTGGAGAGTTAGGTTCACGTGAGAATATTTTAAAAGCGAAGATGGAAATTGTTGATGGATTGAAAAAGGATGGAACATTGGTTATTAATGATGATAATGATATGCTTCATCAAATTCAAGAAGAGAATTATCATTTGATGCGTGTTGGTCAAAATGAATATTGTGATTTAAAAGCATATCATGTTGATTTACAGTTAGAAGAATCTTATTTTGATGTTGATTATCAAGGAAAGACTTATCATGTTCATGTTCCTGTATCAGGTATTCATTTTGTATATAATGCCTTAATTGCAATTGGCATTGGATTAACATTAGGGATTGATATGAATTTATGTATTGAGGGTGTTGAACATTTTGAATTAACAAAGAATCGTATGGATATTCTTGAATTAAAAGATCATATTAAAATTATTGATGGAACATATAATGCAAATTTAGATTCTATGAAATCAAGTATTGATGTTTTATCACAATATAAAAATAGAAAAATTGCTGTACTGGCAGATATGTTAGAATTAGGAGAATTTGAAAAAAGTCTTCATGAAGAAGTTGGTAAGTATATTGTAGAAAAAGAAATTGATGAACTTTTATGTGTTGGTAAAGCAAGTGAATATATAGTGGATATTGCTCAAACATTAGGGTTAAAGAATGCTTATCATTTCGAAAGTAATCAAGAGATTAATGATTATTTAGATGAATTATTAGAACCAGAGGATGTTATTTTGATTAAAGGATCTAATGGAATGCATTTAAAAAAAGTTGTTGAACATTTAAAGGAGAGAAAATAAAAAGATGAAATTATTAGTGATTTGTGGTGGACAATCAACAGAACATATTATTTCAAGAATGTCATGTACGTCAGTATTAAAAAATATTCATAAAGATAAATATGATTTAACAGTTGCAGGTATTGATCAAGATGGTGTTTGGTATTTATTAGATAAGAATCAAGAAGATTTAGCTAAAGAAACTTGGCTTGATAATGCTTTACCTATTGAAGATATCTATGGATTATTAAAACAACAGGATGTTGTTTTCCCTGTTCTTCATGGGCAATATGGTGAAGATGGAACAATTCAAGGATTATTTGAACTTGCAAAAGTTCCTTATGTTGGATGTAGAACAATGGGTTCAAGTGTTGCAATGGATAAAATTTATACAAAGAAGATATTAGAAACTGTTGGGATTCCTCAAGTCCAATCATTATATGTGAAAAAAAGATATGATGGAACATTAGTTGTTGTTGATCATGAATTTAATGAATCTACAGATATTATTCAAGCAGTTAAAGATAAAATGGGCTTTCCATGCTTTATGAAAGCCAGTCGTTCTGGATCAAGCGTTGGATGTTATAGAGTGGATAAAGAAGAAGATTTCTATGATAAATTAAATGAAACAGCAAAATATGATAGTCATATTGTGATTGAAGAATGTGTAGATTGTATTGAATTAGAAACTGCTGTTTTAGGAAATGATGATCCAATTGTTTCGCGTGTAGGACAAATTATGCCTCATGGTGAATTCTATACTTTTGAATCTAAATATGAAGATGAAGAAAGTAAAACATGTATTCCAGCATTAGTAGATGAAAGTATTCAAGAAGAAATTAGAGGTTATGCTTTAAAGGTCTTTAAAGCTATTGATGGACATGGTTTATCACGTGTGGATTTCTTCTTAGATAAAAAAACTCAAAAAGTTTATTTAAATGAAATTAATACAATGCCTGGATTTACGAAGATTTCTATGTATCCTCAATTAATGGCTGACTATGGAATCAGTTATAGTGATTTAATTGATCGATTAATTGAATTGGCATTTGATAAATAAGAAAGGGAAACCTTTCTTTTTTTTCTATATTAAGTAATTCTTAATAATTTCTAGTTATGATTGTTATATGATATAAGTAGTAGATAGAGGAGGAAATGTTTATATGAAAAAATTATTAAAAGGTTCTTTATTATTTTGTTTCGCATTGATTTGTATAAGTTGTATTGCCTATTTCTTTCAACAACAAACTTTTCCATATACATATCAAAAAACAATTGATAACTTTTTTGGAAAATGTCAAATTGCAAAAGATAATGGATATTCTGATGACAAGAGTACTCGTTTTTATAAAGTAAATCATTGGAAAATAACACCTACAAATGTGAATCAGGATTTTATAATCAATGATCAATTACAATTCTTTTCACAACTTCAATATATATACATAAATCAATATGAAAAAGATTTAAAACAAAAATTAGGTAATGAAAATATTTATATATCTTTAAGAAATGCTTATGATCCTTTTTTACCTGATACTTTAATAGAAGAAGGATACCCTAATGGTGATCAACAAATTTATGAAAACTATGATAAAATGTATCCAAAGCAATTTAAAATCTCTGAACATCAAGATATAACACAATTATTTGAAGAAAAATCTATACCACTTTATTTTATTATGGTATGTGATGATAAAAACATTGCGGAAAAGTTTATTAATGAAGTTAAAAATGTGAATGCTATTATAAAAATCGTACCACCAAAAACAAATATAAATTCACCAGATATTGATCATGCAATATTGCAAAGTGATGATGATTCTTATATGTTTGTCTATCAAGGAAAGCCTATTCAAGATGCTTATCATATTATGAGTCAAAAAACACAAGAAAAACAACAATATAAAGCGATTGAAAATAATACCATTCTTTATAATTATAATCAGTATATTAAAGAACATATAAAACTTTAGTTGTAGTTTATACAATATAATAAAGTGATTAAAACATAGCTTTGTAAGTGAATGATATTTTGATGTTTTAGACTTTGCTCTGATTCTTGAAAATATGGGAATCGTATTAAGTATAACGATGTTAAGTTCTCTTATTCTTTCTATTTTGGTGCTAAAACAAATCAATCCAGAAAAGATTTTTAGGAATTGATAAAAGATATCAATTGGAATAAATGTTGATTGTAGGGAAATGATTTTGTTTTGAAATTATATCTTTGTTCTTAAAAAATAATGTAAATTTTGATAAAGACGAAAATTGTTATATGAAATTTTCTAAAACTAAAAATTCACAAACAAAATTATGAAAATATGGTTGACTAAAAATTGGAAAAGGTATATCATATATGCAACAACCCTATAGGAAATACAAAGATAGGAAATAGTAGGTAATGAAGGAAGCATAGAGAGGCTCTGGATGGTGTAAAGAGTCATGATTTCATTAGTGAACTCATCCTTGAGTGGAGCACTGAAACTTTAGGAGTAAGCTGCTACGGAACTTGCGACCGTTATCACGCTAGAGTATGAACTTGAAAAAGCGTACTTGATAAGGTTATTGTCGTGAGGCAATAATAAATATGAGGTGGAACCACGAAGTGATTAACTCTCGTCCTCTGTTATGAATTTGTTTTCATAATGAGGAACGAGATTTTTTATTATATAGGGATAGGAGGTAGAATCATGAATTATAAAAAGTATAAGAAATTTGAAACGATTAAATTGAAAGATCGTACATGGCCTGACCATGAAATTGAAAAGGCACCGACTTGGTGTTCAGTAGACTTACGTGATGGGAATCAAGCATTAATTACACCAATGAAAATTGAAGAAAAGGTAGAAATGTTTCAATTGTTAGTTGATTTGGGATTTAAAGAAATAGAAGTTGGTTTTCCTTCTTCATCACAAATTGAATATGATTTTTTAAGATTATTAATTGATGAACATTTGATACCAGATGATGTTACTGTTCAGGTTTTAACTCAAGCAAGAGAACATTTGATTAGAAGAACTTTTGAATCATTAAAAGGATTAGATAAAGCAATTGTGCATATTTACAATTCAACATCTATTCTTCAAAGAGATGTTGTTTTCCAAAAAAGCAAAGAAGAGATTAAACAAATTGCAGTTGATGGAACAAAGTTAGTCAAAGAATTATCTCAAGAATTTGAGGGAAAAGTTATTCTTGAATATTCACCAGAAAGTTTTACAGGAACAGAAGTAGATTATGCATTAGACGTTTGTGAAGCTGTGATGGATACTTGGGGAGCAACTCCAGAAAATAAAGTTATTATCAATTTGCCTTCAACTGTTGAAATGGATACACCAAATGTTTATGCAGATCAAATTGAATGGATGTGTAGAAACTTTAAAGATAGAAATCGTGTCATTGTCAGTGTTCATCCTCATAATGATAGAGGTTGTGGTGTAGCAACGACAGAATTGGCATTACTAGCTGGTGCTGATAGAGTGGAAGGAACTTTATTTGGTAATGGTGAAAGAACAGGTAATGTGGATATTATTACATTGGCACTTAATATGTTTACGCATGGTATTGATCCAAAACTTGAACTGGGTCAAATGAATCAAATTAAAGCTATTTATGAAAAATGTACAAAGATGGAAGTTCCACCACGTCATCCATATGCAGGTCAACTTGTCTTTACAGCATTCTCTGGTAGTCATCAAGATGCTATTAATAAAGGAATGCATGCTTATCAACAAAGAGGTCAAGACGTTTGGGAAGTTCCTTATTTACCTATTGATCCAGCTGATTTGAATCGTCAATATGAACCAATTGTTCGTATTAATTCTCAATCAGGTAAAGGTGGTGTTGCCTTTGTAATGGATACTGTCTTTGGTTATCATTTACCTAAAGCATTACAAGCTGATTTTGCAAAATCAATTCAAAATATTAGTGAAACAGAAGGTGAAGTTTCACCAGAAAGAATATATGATACTTTCAAGAAAGAATATATTGATATTGAAACACCATATAAGTTTATTAAACAAAGATTAATTGATTTAAGTGATGATGATAGTGAATTTGAAAGAAGAGCGGAAGTGACTATTGAAGATCATGGTGAAATCAAGACATTGGTTGGATATGGAAATGGACCAATTGATGCTGTTAAGAATGCTTTGAACTCTTCTGATGAATTCTTATATACTCATTTGTTAGATTATAGTGAACATGCTTTAACATCTGGGTCTTCTGCAAAAGCAGCTGCCTATGTGCAATTAAGACCAAAAGGAAGTTCGGTTTGTGAATATGGTGTAGGAGTTCATGCAAATATCACAACAGCAACCATTAAAGCGATGATTTCAGCTATGAATCGTATTCATAAAATTATAAAGAAAGAAGGATAAGCTATGGAAGAACTCATTTTATCGATTCTTGTTCATAACAGTTCAGGAGTTCTCACACGTGTCAGTGGATTATTTGCACGACGAGGTTACAACATTGATAGTTTAACAGTTGGTCCAACAAATAGTGAAGGAATTTCGAGAATGACTGTGGTTGCTCATGGTGATCAATTGATTCTTGAACAAATTGAAAAACAATTAAGAAAGTTGGAAGATGTAATTGAAATCTTTGCTTTACCTCGTTCATCATCTGTTTATCGTGAACTTGTGATGGTGAAAGTAGAAGCTGATCATACAACAAGAGCTGATATTGTTTCAATTGTTGATATTTTTAGAGCAAAGATTGTCGATGTATCACCAAATTCAATGGTTATTGAAGTGACTGGTGATCATGGAAAAGTAGATGGCTTATTAGCCATGTTAGATGGTTTCAATATCGTTGAGATCGTACGTACTGGGTTAGCTGGTATTGCAAGAGGTCTTAGTGATTTTGATATAAAAGAAGAATAAAAAAATAGGGGGTCAAAAAAATGGCAAAAATTTATTATGAATCTGATTGTGATTTATCTTTATTAGATGGAAAGACTGTTGCAATCATTGGGTATGGTTCTCAAGGACATGCTCACGCATTAAACTTAAAAGAATCTGGGGTTAATGTTATTATTGGATTATATGAAGGTTCTAAATCTTGGGCAAAGGCAGAAGCTCAAGGATTTGAAGTTTATACTTCCGCTGAAGCTGCTAAAAAAGCAGACATCATCATGATCTTAATCAATGATGAATTACAAGCAAAATTATACAAAGAATCAATTGAACCAAACTTGGAAGAAGGAAACATGTTAATGTTTGCCCATGGTTTCAATATTCACTTTGGACAAATCGTTCCACCTAAGAATGTAGATGTCACTATGGTTGCTCCAAAAGGACCAGGACATACAGTACGTAGTGAATATCAAGTTGGAAAAGGTGTTCCTTGCTTAGTGGCAGTTGAACAAGATGCCACTGGTAGAGCTCAAGATATTGCTTTGGCTTATTCATTAGGAATTGGTGGGGCAAGAGCTGGTGTGTTGGAAACAACATTTAGAACTGAAACTGAAACAGACTTATTTGGTGAACAAGCTGTTTTATGTGGTGGGATTTGTGCTTTAATGCAAGCTGGTTTTGAAACATTAGTTGAAGCTGGATATGATGAAAGAAATGCTTATTTTGAATGTATCCATGAAATGAAATTAATCGTTGATTTAATCTATCAATCAGGATTTGAAGGTATGAGATATTCTATCTCTAATACAGCTGAATATGGTGATTATATTACTGGACCAAAGATTATTACTGAAGATACAAAGAAAGCTATGAAGAAAATCTTATCTGATATTCAAGATGGAACATTTGCTAAGGACTTCTTATTAGATATGTCTGAAGCTGGTGGACAAGCTCACTTTAGAGCAATGCGTAAAAAAGCTGTTGAACATGAATCTGAAAAAGTTGGTAAAGAAATCAGAAAATTATACAGCTGGTCTGATGAAGATAAATTAATCAATAACTAATACACACACACTTTGTGTGTGTTCAGTAAAGAGTCTATTGACTCTTTAGTGATGACATACAAAGGATTAAAGGGGGAATTCATATGTCAATGACAATGACACAAAAAATCTTGGCTGATCATGCAGGAATGCAAGAAGTCGTTGCTGGTCAGTTAATTGAAGCAAAATTGGATGTGGTTATGGCCAATGATATTACTGGTCCAATGGCACTACCAATTTTTAAACAAATGGCTGATAAGGTGTTTGATAAGGATAAAGTTGTTTTGGTGCCTGATCATTTTACACCAAATAAAGATATTAAATCAGCAGAAAATTCTAAAGCTATTCGTGAATTTTCATTAAATCAATGTTTAACACATCATATGGAACAAGGAAAATGTGGTGTTGAACATGCGATTTTACCAGAAAAGGGTATTGTTGTGGCTGGCGAATGTATTATTGGAGCTGATTCGCATACTTGTACTTATGGTGCATTGGGAGCTTTTTCTACTGGTGTAGGAACAACGGATATTGCCACAGGTATGGCAACTGGTGAATTATGGTTTAAAGTTCCAAGTGCTATCAAATTTGTTTTAAAAGGAAAACTACAACCTTATGTAAGTGGTAAAGATGTGATTTTACACATTATTGGTCAAATTGGGGTTGATGGGGCTTTATATAAATCTATGGAATTTGTTGGTGAAGGCGTTGCTGAGTTATCTATGGATGATCGTTTTACAATTTGTAATATGGCAATTGAAGCTGGAGCTAAAAATGGGATTTTCCCAGTTGATGATAAAACAAGAGAATATATGCAAAAGCATTCAAAGAAAGTTTATAAAGAATATGTGGCAGATGAAGATGCTATATATGATGAAGTGATTGAAATTGATTTATCGAAGATTATGCCAACAGTTGCATTCCCACATTTACCAGGAAATGCACATACAATGGATGAAATCAATAATGAGGAAAAGATTTATATTGATCAAGTTGTGATTGGTTCATGTACAAATGGACGTATGAGTGATTTACGTAAAGCAGCAGCTATTTTAAAAGGTAAAAAAGTAGCTGATAGAGTGCGTGTCATGGTTGTTCCAGCAACTCAAAAGATCTTTGTTGAATGTATTCGTGAAGGTTTAGCGGAAATCTTTGTTGAAGCAGGATGTGCTTTTAATACACCAAGTTGTGGACCTTGTATGGGTGGTCATATGGGAGTCATGGCTAAAGGTGAAAAATGTGTTTCTACAACAAATCGTAACTTTGTTGGAAGAATGGGTGATACAGAAGCTTTGATTTACTTAGCTTCACCTGAAGTTGCTGCCGCAAGTGCAATTGCTGGATATATTACTGATCCAAGAAAGGTGGGAGAATAAGATGAAAGCCAATGGTAAAGTTTTAAAATATGGAGATAACGTTGATACAGATGTTATTATTCCAGCCCGTTATTTAAATTCATTTGATGCCAAAGAACTTGCAAGTCATGCGATGGTGGATATTGATCCCACTTTCGTAGAACGAGTGGAAGTTGGAGATATTATGGTGGCAGGAAAGAACTTTGGTTGTGGTTCATCTCGTGAACATGCTCCTTTAGCTTTAAAGACAGCAGGTGTGAGTTGTGTTATTGCCAAATCATTTGCGAGAATTTTCTATCGTAATTCAATTAATATTGGATTTGCAATTTTGGAATGTGAAGAAGCCGCTGATGATATTGATGAAGGAAATATTGTAGAAGTTGATTTTGATACAGGAAAAATTTACAATCAAACAAAACATAAAGAGTATCAGGCTCAACCTTTCCCTGAATTCTTACAAAAAATGATTCAAGTCAATGGTTTAGTGAATTATGTAAATGAGAAAAAGAGAGGTTAAATTATGGAAAAGAATATTGCAGTTATTAAAGGTGATGGAATCGGACCAGAAATTGTCAATCAAGCGATTAAGGTTTTAGATGCGATTGCATGTCAATATAAACATACATTTCATTATCAAAATATTTTAATGGGTGGGGCTTCAATTGATGAATATGGAGTTCCATTAACTGATGAAGCTATCAAAATTGCTAAAGCAAGTGATGCTGTATTACTAGGTTCCATTGGTGGTGATACCAATACATCACCTTGGTATCAGTTAGAACCATCTTTAAGACCAGAAGCAGGATTATTAAAGATGCGTAAAGAATTAGGTTTATTTGCTAATTTAAGACCAGCTTATTTATATGATGAATTAAAGAGCGCTTGTCCTTTAAAAGAAGACATCACTGAAGGTGGTTTTGATATGATGATTATGCGTGAGTTAACTGGTGGATTATACTTTGGGGAAAGAGAAACCAAAGAGATTGATGGACAAATGGTGGCTCATGATAATTTGGTTTATAGTGAAAAAGAAATTAGAAGAATTGCCAAACGTGGTTTTGATATAGCAATGAAAAGAAGAAAGAAAGTTACAAGTGTGGATAAAGCTAATGTTTTAGATACATCTCGTTTATGGCGTAAGATTGTTAATGAGGTGGCAAAAGATTATCCAGAAGTTGAAGTGGAACATATGTTAGTAGACAATTGTGCAATGCAGTTGGTAAAAGATCCACGTCAATTTGATGTAATCTTAACTGAAAATATGTTTGGTGATATTTTATCAGATGAAGCAAGTATGGTAACAGGATCAATTGGTATGTTATCAAGTGCATCACTAAGAGAAGATAAACTTGGAATGTATGAACCAAGTCATGGAAGTGCACCAGATATTGCTGGAAAAGATATTGCGAATCCAATCGCAACAATTCTTTCAGCAGCTATGATGTTACGTTATTCATTTGATATGGACGATGAAGCAAAGGCTATTGAAGATGCGATTGAAAAGGTTTTAAAAGCTGGATATCGTACTGTTGATATTATGTCAGAAGGAAAACAACAAGTCACTTGTTCAAAGATGGGTGACTTGATTGTGGAAAATTTATAATGGGGAGGTCACATATGAGAAGTGATAATGTCAAAAAAGGGGCTGAAAGAGCACCACATAGATCGTTGTTTAATGCTTTAGGAATGACAGAAGAAGAATTATCAAGACCATTAATTGGGGTTGTTAATTCTTATAATGAAATTGTTCCTGGACATATGAATTTAGATAAGATTGCTGAAGCAGTTAAAAAAGGAATTTATTTAGCTGGAGGAACACCTATTGAGGTTCCTGCTATTGCTGTTTGTGATGGAATTGCGATGAATCATACAGGGATGAAATATTCTTTGGTGACAAGAGAATTAATTTGTGATAGTACGGAATGTTTAGCAAATGCTCATCAATTTGATGGTTTAGTTATGATTCCTAACTGTGATAAGAATGTTCCAGGTTTATTAATGGCAGCTGCGAGATTAAATATTCCAACCATCTTTGTCAGTGGTGGACCAATGTTAGCTGGTCGTCGTGTGGATGGAAAACAAACATGTTTATCTTCATTGTTTGAAGCTGTTGGTCAATTGAACGCTGGGAAGATCACTGAAGAAAAATTAAAAGAAATTGAAGAAAAAGCTTGTCCAACATGTGGATCATGTTCTGGTATGTATACAGCCAATTCAATGAACTGTTTAACTGAAGTTTTAGGAATGGGATTAAAAGGAAATGGAACAATTCCAGCTGTCTATAGTGAAAGAATTAGATTAGCTAAACATGCTGGTATGCAAATTATGAAATTAGTGGAACAAGATATCAAACCAAGAGATATCATGACAACAGAAGCATTCTTAAATGCTATGACAGTTGATATGGCACTTGGATGTTCGACAAACTCTATGTTACATTTACCTGCTATTGCATATGAAGCAGGTGTTGAATTAAATTTAGAGATTGCTAATGAAATTAGTCAAAAAACACCAAACTTATGTCATTTAGCTCCTGCTGGTGATACATTTATTGAAGATTTAAATGAAGCTGGTGGTGTTTATGCAGTGATGAATGAGTTAGATAAATTAGGTGTTTTACACACTGATGTCTTAACTTGTACAACAAAAACATTAAAAGAAAATATTGAAGGATGTGTGAACTTAGATCCAAACATCATCCGACCAATTGATAATCCATACAGTCAAACAGGTGGTATTGCTGTATTAAAAGGAAATTTAGCACCTGATAGCTGTGTTGTAAAACAAAGTGCTGTTGCACCTGAAATGTTACAACATAAAGGACCAGCTAGAGTCTTTGATAGTGAAGAAGAAGCAATAACTGCTATTCGTGCTGGTAAGATTGTTGCTGGAGATGTTGTGGTGATTCGTTATGAAGGACCTAAAGGTGGACCAGGAATGCGAGAAATGTTATCACCAACATCAGAAATTGCAGGAATGGGATTAGATAAAGATGTTGCTTTAATTACTGATGGTCGTTTCTCTGGAGCAACACGTGGGGCTTCTATTGGACATGTGTCACCAGAAGCAGCAGTTGGTGGACCTATTGCTTTTGTTGAAGAAGGCGATATGATTGATATAGATATTACAAATCATCGTATTGAATTGTTAGTCAGTGATGAAGAATTAGCAAAAAGAAAGAAAAACTGGCAACCAAAAATACCTGAAGTCAAAGGATATTTACAAAAATATGCCGCAATGGTCACTTCAGCGAATACAGGAGCTGTTTTAAAAGTCAAATAAAGAGAAGGAGGAAGTACTATGGAAATGAAAGGATCAGATATTGTTGTTGAATGTTTACTGGAACAAGGTGTTGATACTGTGTTCGGTTATCCAGGTGGAACAATACTAGAAATCTATGATAGTTTATATAAATATCAAGATAAAATTAACCATGTCTTGACTTCTCATGAACAAGGAGCAGCTCATGCGGCAGATGGATATGCACGTGCTACAGGAAAAGTTGGTGTTTGTATGGCAACCAGTGGACCAGGAGCAACCAATCTTGTCACAGGTATTGCTACTGCTCAAATGGATTCTATTCCACTTGTTGCAATTACTGCCAACCAAGTTGTACCACTACTTGGAAAAGACAGTTTCCAAGAGGTTGATATTACTGGAGTCACAATGCCAATTACAAAACATAATTTTATTGTTAAGAGAGTTGAAGATTTAGCACCAACAATTCGTAAAGCTTTCCAGATTGCTAAAGAAGGAAGACCTGGGGCTGTTTTGGTTGATATTACGAAAGATGTCACTTTAGCACATTGTGAATATAAACATGAACAACCCGAACATATTGAAAGACGGAGTTATACTTATCCAACTTCAACAATTAAAAAAGCAATTGAAATGATTGAAGAAAGTGAAAAACCATTTGTTTTTGTTGGTGGTGGAGCAGTTGCAGCCAATGCATCAGAAGAATTAAAAGAATTTGTGGAAAAAATTGATGCTCCTGTTACTGATTCATTGATGGGAAAAGGGGCTTTTGATGGAACTAATCCTCGTTATACTGGAATGCTTGGAATGCATGGAACGAAGACAAGTAACTTAGGTGTTTCTCAATGTGATTTGTTAATTGTTGTAGGAGCAAGATTTAGCGATCGTGTGACTGGGAATGCAAAGAAATTTGCAAAACATGCAAAAATTATTCATATTGATGTTGATGAAGCAGAAATTAATAAAAATGTTGTGGTTGATTTAGGTATTGTTGGTGATGCCAAAAGTGTATTAAGTGCTTTAAATCTCTTATTACAACAACAAAACCATCCACAATGGTTAAAAGAAATTCGTGCTTTGAAAGATCAATATCCATTAACATATGATCAAAATGTTTTAACAGGGCCATATGTGATTGAACAAATAGAAGCTTTAACAGATAGTAATGCTATTATCTGTACAGAAGTAGGACAAAATCAGATGTGGGCAGCACAATATTATCATTTTAGAAGACCACGTCAATTGATTACTAGTGGCGGACTTGGAACAATGGGTTATGGTTTAGGTGCTTCAATGGGTGCAAAATATGGAAAACCAGAACAATATGTTTTTAATATTGCTGGGGATGGATGCTTTAGAATGAACTTAAATGAACTTGCTACAGCATCACGCTATAATGTGCCTATTATTGA
Organism: uncultured Erysipelotrichaceae bacterium; assembly: GCA_900538465.1. GTDB lineage: Bacteria > Bacillota_I > Bacilli_A > Erysipelotrichales > Coprobacillaceae > Longibaculum. The sequence continues at coordinate 18,096 of UPXV01000026.1, read as the reverse complement.
AGTTGTTTTAAATAACCATGTTTTAGGAATGGTTAGACAATGGCAAACTTTATTTTATGGTAAACGTTATTCAGCGACTGTTTTAAATGATAAAGTTGATTTTTGTAAAGTTGCTGAAGGATTAGGATGTAAAGCTATTAAAGTCACAACCAAAGAAGAAGTTGTACCAGCTATTCAAGAAGCTATGGATTACAATGGACCTGTTGTTATTGAATGTATCATTCAAGAAGATGATAAAGTCTTCCCAATGGTTGCACCAGGAGCTGCGATTGATGAAGTCTTTGATCAAAATGATGTTGATGAATAATCAAAAACCTTATAGAGAAAATTCTCTATAAGGTTTTTCTTTTTCTTGTAAAAGTTGTGCATATTGAATACAAATTAAATCAGCAATAATAGCAAGAGGATAAGGATGACTTGCATAATCTTTACGACTATGATAACGAATATATTCATCTACATAAGGAAGGGAAATATTAAAGTCAGATGTTATCATATAAATTTTAGGTTTAACTTTTAAATTTTTAAAAGGTTTGCTACGTTGAAATACACGATCAAAATAAGTACCTGATTCAGAAAAAATAATGATTAATGTATCTTCATCAGCATTTTGAATATACTCCACTTGATTAATAAACTTAATACAAGTAAATAAGATTTTTCCACTCGTTTGTAAATCAAACTGCAAGTTTAAAGCAATATTTTCAGATTGCATATAACCAAAAGCAGCTACTTTTTTATATCTATAAATATCTTTGACTAAGTTTTGAATATCTTCTTCAATCACACTATTATAAAGTGATTTTAAATTATCCATCACACTTAAAATATAAGATTTACATAAAGAACTGGCTTCAAAAGATTTAAAATCATATTTTCTTTTAGCATGTTCATGTTCAATTGCAAATCTAGCGACTTGATTTTTAAGAGCGTTGAAATCTTTCAAACCAATATCACGGCAAAAACGTGAAATACTAGAATTAGAAACATAACATTGCTTAGCTAAATCTGTTAATGTGATATCTTCTAAATCATGAATATTTTCAATTAAGAATTTAGCAATTTTATAATTGTTTGAATCGATAGGTTCACTATTAATGGTAGATAGCAAAATAATCATAAGATTAAACATAAAATTCCCCTCTTTTCGACATTTGATTATAATATATATATCACGAAAAGAAGGGAAATACAATTTATTTTTTTATGATAATTGTTTGTGCAATTTTATCATGAAAAGATTGCGAATTTGGTTGAAAATAAGCATATAAAATAGAAAGTAAAGTTAATCCATAAGCAAGATACTTTAGTGGCTCGACAAAACTTGTAAAACCGAATACTGGTAGTAGTTTTCTTAAGTAAGTTGCAGTTATAACAATCCCACCTTCTAACAAAGTTGCTCCAACAAGTTCCCTTAATAACATTGTCTTTAAGGTAATATTGTTTTCATTAATATCAACAATTTGAATTTTACATAATTTTTTACCTAATGTCTGTCCTTTCCAAAGGAATACAGGAATGATTATGTAATATATCAAACCAATTGCTATACCATACAAAATAAGCAAAAGTGCTGTTTGAAAATCGTAATGGGTAAAATCAAACATATAAGGTTGTAAGTAATCACCATTACGAAAATAGAAAGTGATAGGAATAACAGCTAACATATTCGTTAAGTACCAATCAATAACCATTGCTAAAAATCTCTTTACTCTTATTTCAATAATATCATTTTTATTTGTGACTCTTTTCTTTTTCTTTGACATTTTTCTCACCTCAAAATAAACTTTTTAAAAGTATAACAAAATCATTTATCTTACATCAATTCATTTCCAAATTTTGGAAATAAAGAGAGGATGAAAAATCATCCTCTCAAGAAATCAATTATAATCTTTTGTAATCTTCTAAATTTAATAATGATGCAGCATCTTGATCACAAATCACTGTAAAATTAGGATGTAATTTTAAGATTGTTGCAGGTAATTCATCTGTAATTGGTGAATCTAAAACTTGTTTCAAGATTTCAGCTTTTTCTTTTCCTGTCACAATCATTACCAAATGTTTAACACGCATTAAACTTTTTGGCCCCATTGTTAGAGTGATTGGTAAATGTGGTTTTTCAGGATATCCTGGATTAACTGCATTTTTTGTTTTACGATCCATTGGATAAGTATAACTATCCATTGGTGTACATCTTGGACAGTTACTGCAGAAATGACCATCAAATCCTAAACCAATCAACATCACATCAATACCACCAGCATTACGTATTTCTTGATCATAATTTTCCCAATTTTCCATTGTTGTGATGTGAATACGTTCATCAGGAATATGAGCATCTTTAAAGAATAGTTCTTGCATTTCTTCCCAGTTAGGACCATGTGGTTTATCAAGATATGGAGCCTCATCAAATAACCAATACTCAATATCTTTAAATTTGTCTTGATCTTTAACATAAGGAATCATCATCTTGTAAAGATTGACAGGTGATTTCCCAGCTGTTAAAGAGATATTCACACGTTTGTCTTGCATCATGGCACCGAGTAAAATATGCATAGCACTTTCACTCATTTTTTGTTCTGATTCTTCAATAATTAATTTCATAATTCTTTCCTCCTTGATTTATATCAAGAAGATAAAACTTACACAAGTCACATTATAAGTGATTTTTTGATAGTGTCAAGAAAATAATTTTCTTTTTAAATTTATGAATATCCTAATTTTATGACGCTAAATTAATAATATATATGAATAATTTTAAAAAATCAACACATTTCCATAATGTGGAAATAATTTCGACAATATGGAAAAGAATTGCCAAAAGAGTGTTGAAAAAGATATAATTCAGGTACATTTGAGAAGGGAGGAATATCTATGAAATTCATGGAAAAATTTAATCAACTTGCTGATCGTACTTTACTACCTTTAGCAAATAAATTGGGGAATCAAAGACATCTTGCAGCTATTCGTGATGGAATGGTCGTTGCGATTCCACTATCAATTTTAGGTGGTGTTTGTTTAATTATTTCAACACCTCCATTTAAACCAGAAACATTACCAAATTGGGGAGTCATTAGCGATATGTTAATGGGGTGGTATAATTGGGCACAAGCGAATAAAGCAATGCTACAATTACCTTATAACATGACAATGGCTTTAATGGGATTGTTTGTGGCTTTTGCGATTGCTTATCATTTGGCTAAGAAATATGAAATGCCAACATTAAATGCAGCAATTGTCTCAACGGCAGTATTTTTAATTGTCTCATCACCAGTTGTGTCTGCTGTGCCAGCTAGCTTAATGAGTGAAGGCGCAAATATGGCAGATCTTCTTACAAAGGCAGGAAATTATATCCCAACAACATTCTTGGATGCCAAAGGGATTTTTACAGCCATTATTGTTTCCATTGGATGTGTTGAAATTATGCATTTTATGTTGAAGAAAAATATTCGTTTTAAAATGCCTGAAGGGGTACCACCAGCAATTGCTTCATCATTTGATGCGATTATTCCATTGTTTGTATGTGTAATCGTATTCTATGCACTTTCACTATTTGTTCAAAATATAAGTGGTGAATTGTTACCAAGTATGATTATGACATTACTTGCACCAGCTATTTCAGGATTAGATTCATTACTTGGAATTTGTTTAATTACAATTATTGCACAAACATTTTGGTTCTTTGGATTACATGGTGCAAGTATTACACAACCTATTCGTTTGCCATTTATGCAAATGTACTTAGTTGCTAATATTACAGCATTTTCTGCTGGTGACCCTGTTGTTCATTTCTTTACACAACCATTTTGGTCTTATGTCATCACTCTTGGTGGAGGAGGAGCCACTTTAGGTTTATGTATCTTATTGTTGCGTTCTAAATCTGTAGAGTTAAAAACACTTGGTAAATTATCGATTGGACCAGCTATCTTTAATATCAATGAACCAATTATCTTTGGTTTACCAATGGTTTTAAATCCATTAATGATGATTCCATTTATATTTGTACCAGTTGTGAATTCTATTATTGCTTATGCATGTATGGCATTCCATGTTATTGGAAAAGGTGTTATAGAAACACCATGGACAACACCAGCTCCATTAGGTGCAGCTTTAGGATGTATGGATATCAAAGCAGGAATACTTGTTATTGGATTGATTATATTAGATATGTGTCTTTATTATCCATTCTTTAAACTTATGGAAAAACAAAAATTAGATGAAGAAAATGGAGTTCAAAACATTTAATCTATAAAAAGAAGATAAACTTACACACTATCACTTCATTTCTATCATTCAATTTTGTCTTACCTCAAATGTCTTTGGCATTTGAGGTTTATTCAGTTCATAGAAATCGCTATTTATATCATTGAAATATAAGAAGGTAAATAAAAAAGGATAAGTCAATATCGCTTCATATTAGATAAAATGTATTTAACAAAAAGGGAGATATTTTGTTTCAAAAACTTGATTGAAGAAAAATAAACAAAACTGTATAATGAAATAAAAGAATAAAGAAAGTTTGGGGAAATGATATGAAAGATAATAATGAAAGATTTATTCAGGATATGCTTGATACTTTTGATGATACAAATGCATATCAGGTAAGTTTATTTTTATCAGTATTTTTTGGTTTGGCAGGTTTATTTTATGCCATAACAACCTTGCCATCTATTTTGCCATATATTTTTATATATGATACTTATTTTGCTTTTTTGGGATTGTCTATTTTTTGTATTATAGGAGGATTAGGATGTTTATATGTATTATATAGACATTATATTTCTACAAAGCATCATTCAGTTCATGAAAGGATTCACTATTTACCAGTTGCTTTTTTATCAATGATACCTGGTTTTATCATGGTCATGTATAGTGCCTTAGTCGCTGCTGCTTCTTTTACTTTTCCAATTTCCATTATTAGTTTCTATTTATGTTTTTATGCAATTATTGTTTTTATCGTTGCTTATTTTATGGTACAAAAAAGAATAAATAGTGAAAAAGAAGTTTATCAAAAAAAGACTTTAAGATATGTACAATGGGTAACTATTCTTTTATTTGTTATAGCTTTTTTATTTATATTATTTTTAAGAGGATCAGTTTTTGAAGATTTAGTAAAGATTGCTTTAATCACTATCATTGTTTCTTTTTTTGCTTATCAGGCAGCTAGAACTTTACTAGCAAGTCAATTGATGAAGAAAATGGATATTGATATGGTTGATTATCAGAATTTATACCATGATGGTCGTTTGGGAGAAGTTGATCTTTCACAAAAAGCGCGTGTATATATCATGAATGATGGAAGAATAGATAAAACTTTAAATATTTTAGTGGAATTTGGATTTGATCGTGATGATTGTATGAGCGCTATTATAAAACATCAGCCATTTTATACATTTGATGAGAAGATGTATTATGATCTTCAATTTATGAATAAGCTTTTAATGCGTTTGGCTTATGAAAATGTCCCTTTTCAGGTAGAAGTCTTAAAAAATAAAGAATGGGAAATTGATGAAAGTTATCAATTCATAGAAAAACATCGTTTTGTTCGTAAGAAAAAAGCAGATGTCAAAGAAAATGATGAAGAAGTTAAAGAGAAAAATGGCTGGTTATTTAATATTGTGATGAGTGTAATTGTTGGAATTGGAATGATACTATATGGTTTTTGGGCAGCGCTTTTTCCAGTTAATTATTTTAAACCTGTGCGTTGGTGTTCATCTGAACAAATTCAAACTTATTATAATCAGTTTACTTATAGGAGTACGAGGACACTTTATCATTTGATTTGTATTTGGATTATTTTTTTAGTTTGGTTATTTGTGAAACCAATTCAAATATGGATAAGTGGAATAATGGGAGAATCTATTCAAACAATATGGATAGCTTTTGGTATTATCTTTGTTGGAGAAATGTTTATTTTCCCAATGTATTTAAAAAAATTAAAATCAATTCTGCAACAAGAACATAGTGTTCATAACTATGAAAAAAGAGCATTTTTGTTATTTATATTGTATTCTTTTATAAGAAGTTTAATAAAAGGATGGCAAAAATCTTTATGCATGTTGATATTTTTAATTGTGAGTATTGAACTTGCTAAATCAATTTACATTTTTATACGTTATATTCAACATAGAAAAGAAGTAAAAATAGTGAAACAAAACGAAGAATATGAAATTGTTGAAGAATATGATATGCAACCTATTATTGATAGATTAAAAGAATTTAAAGAAGATGTCATTGTTTTAGAATATAGTGATTTACCAGCTAATCGTTATTGTAGTAAATTGGGTGGATTACCTTATTTACTAGAGGGTGAAAATATTCCCTGTGATGGAAATGAACCGTTAATATTGTTGGCACAAATTAATTTTGATGAATTGAAAGGAAAAACAGTTGGAGACTTGCCAGACCATGGAATGTTACAATTCTTTATCAAATGTGATGATGTTTATGGTTGTGATTTTGATTTTCGTGTAGATAATCCTAAATATCGTGTTGTTTATCACGAAAAAGTTGATTATACAGCACCACTTCGTCAAGATATCGAATATATTAATGAAGAATCACCATTGCATGGAGAATATCGTTTAAGTTTATCTATTCAACAAGTTGAAGGACTATCAGGAAGTGATTTCCAATTTATCGATCGTTTAAAGAAATTGTGTGATGATTTATTACCAAAGGATTTTGAAAATAATGATGGATTTATGGATGCTCTTTATGAGTATGTTAACTTTAATGAAAATAATCAAATGTTAGGACAGGGGTCTTTTGCTCAAGAGGATCCTAGAGGAAGTGAGTCAATGCTTATTTTACTTCAATTATTGAGCGATGAAACACATATGATGTGGGGAGATTATGGAACATGTCACTTTTTAATTGATAAAGAAGATTTGAAGAATAAAAGACTTGATCAGGTTATATATACTTGGGATTGTTATTAAAGTTTGATTTTAATCTTCTTTAGATATTCTTTAGAATTTCTTTTCCATATATTCATAGAATTTCCATAGAGGTATGTTAAGATTATGTAAATTTTGATTAAAGCATTCCTAAGTATGGGAAAATATGATAGATTAACAATAAAAAGTAGGTGTGAAAATGGAAAAGATAACTGGTTTAACAAATGAACAAGTCCAACAACAAATACGTTTAGGACATATCAATATGTCTCCAAAACCATTGGTAAAAACAAATAGACAAATTATTTTTGAGCATGTTTTTAATTTGTTTAATGCTTATAACTTTGTCATTGCGAGTGCTTTGGTTTTTGTGCAAGCATGGTCAAGTTTATTTTTTGTAGTTATTGTTTCAACAAATACAATCATTAGAATTTATCAAGAGATACGTTCTCGAAATATGGTAGCAAAATTAAATTTAATTATTTCACCAAAAACAAAAGTGCTACGTAAAGGTAAACTTCAAGATATTGAAAATGAAGCCATTGTTTTAGATGATGTCATTTATTTAGAAACTGGGAATCAAATATCATCAGATTCAATAGTATTAGATACAGCTGTTGAGGTTGATGAATCATTATTAACAGGTGAGGCTGATCCCGTTTTTAAAGAAGTTGGAGATCATTTGTTGTCAGGAAGTTTTATTGTTTCAGGTGCTTGTCATGCAAGGGTGGAACATGTCGGTATTGATAACTATGCAACACAGATTGCTAATGAAGCAAGAAAACGAAAACCTGTGACATCAGAATTGGTTACGACTTTTAATAAAGTTACGAAGTTTACAAGTTTTTTAGTTGTTCCTTTAAGTATTTTGATGTTATATCAAGCTTTGGGAGTAAGAGAAGAAACATTAACAATGGCAATTGTGAATACGTCTACTGCACTATTAGGAATGCTTCCAAAAGGTTTGGTTTTATTAACCAGTGTTTCATTGGCTGCAAGTGTTGTTAGACTTGGAAAAAGAGATGTCTTAGTTCAAGAGATGTTTAGTATTGAGACTTTATCTAGAGTTGACGTCTTGTGCTTAGATAAAACAGGAACTTTAACGCAAGGAAAGATGAAAGTGCAAGAAGTCGTTCCTTTAAAAAATGATTTGAATTTAGATATTCAAAAGATTATGTGTTCATTTGTTAATCATAGTCTTGATAATAATGCGACCTTTCAAACGTTAAAGGATTATTTTAAAGACCAATCGAGTTATGATATTAAAGATCGTGTTTCTTTCTCTTCTGCAAGAAAATGGAGTGCTCAAGAGTTAGAAACCATTGGAACGATTATTGTTGGTGCACCAGAGTTCATTGTGCCTCAATTTGTTTTGCCTCAAAATGTTTTAGCAGCACAACATGCTGGAGCTCGTGTTTTGATGGTCGCTCATCATCCTGATTTTCATACTTTTCAAGATCATATTCATGAATCAACACCTTTGGCTATCATTATTATTTTTGATCCGTTAAGAGATGATGCCAAAGAAACACTAGCTTTCTTTCAAGAAAATGATGTGCAAATCAAAGTGATTTCAGGTGATAATCCTCTTACAGTGAGTGCATTGGCAAAACAAGCCGGTGTTATAAATGCCAATCAATATATTGATGCAACAACTCTAATTACAGATGATGATTTAGAAAATGCTATTATGAATTATAATGTGATTGGTCGTGCGACCCCTAAACAAAAACATCAAATGATTTTAACATTACAAAAACACAAACAAAAAGTTGCAATGACAGGTGACGGAGTCAACGATGTTTTAGCTTTAAAGGATGCAGATGTTTCGATTGCAATGGGATCTGGGTCAGATGCAGCTAAACAAATCTCTCAATTTGTTGTGATTAATGGTGAACTATCAACAATGGTAGATGTTGTCAAAGAAGGTCGCTTAGATATTAATAATGTGACACGTTCAGCATCTATGTATTATCTTAAGACTATTTATACAATATTGATTGCTATTTCAACTGTATTATTAAATATGCCTTATCCTTTTATTCCTTTTCAAATGACTTTATTAGATAACTTTATTGAAGGTTTTCCTTCTTTTATGATTTTATTTGAAAAGAATATCGATAAACAAAAAGAATCTATTGGAAGACACGCTATGCGTTATTCATTACCTAATGCTTTGGTGATTGTTTTAAGTGTCATTGTTTTAAAAGTTCTTGCTCCAATATTATCTTTAGAATTACATGAAGTTTTTACAATTCTTTATTTTTCAACTTCATTAATTTCTATTCATATGATTTATCGTATTTATAGTCCGATTAATTGGTATCGTACTCTTGTACTAATTATTGATGTGATAGGTTTTATAATAGCCACTTATATTTTCTATGATTGGTTACAATTAGCACCTCTTACATTAGGATTATTAAAATATATATTGGTTATTATTGTATGTGGATCAATTTTGGCTATGGGCATTTCTTGCTTTGTAAATTCATATCTAGAAAAACATCCACAAGACTAAAGAAATATTTTAAAGATATTTCTTTTTTCTTTATTTAAGAAGAGTATAATATGATTATAGGAGGCTTAGAAAATGAAAAGATTATTAAATTGTACATCAAGTGAAATGGTTAATATGACCAAAGAAGAATTAAAACAATCTATTTTAGCATGTGAAGGAAGAACTGTTATGACAGAAACAGTTGTATCAATTCCACCTTTACTTGGAGATTTAACAAATGCAGAACTTGCAGTATCTTTTGGTAGTGATATGGTATTGTTAAATGTATTTGATTGTAACAATCCTCAAATTATGGGGTTACCTGAAACTGATGAACCTATTAAACTCTTAAAGAAATTAATTGGTAGACCAGTAGGATGTAATCTTGAACCAATTGATGTAGATGCAAAGATGATGGAAAGTCGTCAAGAAATAAGTAGTGGACGTCATGCAACAAAAGAAACATTTATCAAAGCAAAAGAACTTGGATTTGATTTTATTTGTTTAACAGGGAATCCTGGAACAGGTGTCAGCAATGCTTCTATTGAAAAAGCAATTCAATTAGCAAAAGAATATTTTGGTGGAATGATTATTGCTGGTAAGATGCATTCTTCTGGAATTGATGAAGAATTAGTAGATTTAGTCAGTATTGAAAGATTTATTGATGCTGGAGCAGATATTATCTTAATGCCTGCAGTTTATACTGTTCCTGGTTTATCTGAAGAAGAAGTGAGAAATGCTTGTAAGTTAATTAAATCTAAAGGTGCTTTATCACTAAGTTCAATTGGAACTTCTCAAGAAGGTAGTGATGAAGCAACTATCAGAGAAATAGCATTAGTCAATAAACGTTGTGGTATTGATATTCAACATATCGGTGATGCTGGATGGTGTGGTATTGCTTTACCAGAAAATATTATGGCATTATCTATTGCAATTAGAGGAAAACGCTGGACATATCATAAAATGGCTTCATCTATTAATAGGTAAAAGATGTTTGCTTAAAGTATATTGACAATCGTTCTTTTATAACATATAATGTAACTGAAAAAAGGAACAGCCGATAAGCGGTTATGCCTTGGATTTGTTAAGTAGAAATAACTACCTTACTTTACCAGAGCAGGGGTAGTTATTTTTTTGCTTTCAATTCCTTATCTATGATGATAAGAAGCAATTTAACAATTAAACTTAATAGTGCTATGATAAATGTCAGCAATGCCAACATCATCATAACAGCTTCATAAGTATTCATGTTAATCACCTCCGTTTTTCATATTTCCAAATCATTGGATATCTATGTCAACGAAGATTACGTACCTTCGATCTCACGACCAAGGCTAACCACCTACTGCTATTGCTGTTCGCAAATATTGTATCATATAAGTGCATAAAAATCTATTGTGAAATTTGTTTAAAGCAAATTTGTATTGGCAATATTTTTGCTTTAAAAACATAATTGTTGTAGATGAGAAAGATTTTCATTATTATAATAAGAAAATGCTGAAGTGAAAGTTTATATATAAAATATATTTGCTTAAAGCGTATTGACAATTACTCTTTTACAACATATAATGTATTTGAAAAATGGAGCGACCAATAAGCGGTTATGCCTTGGATTTATAACAGTGAAAAGTAACTATCTCACGGTCGACCAAAACGCACGAGATAGTTATTTTTTTGCTTTCAATTCCTTATCGATAATGATAAGAAGCAAATTGACAATAATTCCTACAAAAGTTATGATAAACGCTAAACAAGTTAGCATGATCATAATTGTTTCATATATAGTCATGTCAATCACCTCCGTTTTTCATATTTCCAACTGAATGGATATCTATGTCAACGAAGATTACGTACCTTCGATCTTACGACCTCACACTTTACCAGAGACAGAGGTCGTTATTTTTTTAGATTTATTTGCAGTGAATAAGGATTAGTGGCATAATAATATCAATTGGAGGGATAATGATGGCAGTGATAGGTATTGATTTAGGAACAACAAATAGTTTGGCAGTTGTTTATAGAAATGGGAATGTAGAATTGATTCCTAATCAGTTTCATGAATATTTAACACCAAGTGTTGTGAGTTTGGATCATAATGAATTGATTGTTGGTAAAATTGCAAAAGAACGTCTTGTGACTGATCCTGAACATACAACATATTTATTTAAACGTAAAATGGGGAAAAGTGAAAAGACTCAATTAGGTTCAAAAAGTTATTTGCCAGAAGAATTATCAGCTTGTGTAGTCAAACAATTAATTGAAGATGCACAAAATTATTTAGGTGAAAAGGTTGATGAAGTTGTTATTAGTGTTCCAGCTTATTTTGATGCAACCCAAAGACGAGCAACAAAAGCAATTGGAGAAATATTAGGAGTAAAGGTTAATCGTTTGATTAATGAACCTTCTGCTGCAGCAATTGCTTGTCATCAAAATGATGATTTTGAAACTTTTGTTGTTTTTGATTTTGGTGGAGGGACACTGGATGTTTCTGTTGTTGATTGTTTTGAAAATGTTGTTAGTATTAATGCGATTGCAGGAAATAATCAATTGGGTGGAAGTGATTTTGATAAAGCAATTGCTTATTATTTCTGTCAACAAAATGATATTGATTTTGTATCTTTATCAAAAGAAGAACAAAGAAGTTTATTATTATGTAGTGAACGAACAAAGTTATCACTTCAAGATTCATCGTCAACAATCATGAAATTAACATTATCCAATCATCAATATGTTTGTGAATTAGATAATGAGATTTTATTTTCAATTACAAAACATATCTTTACAGAAATTAAAAAGGTCATTGGCAAAGCAGTGAAAGATAGTGGTTTTCAAGCAGATGAATTGGATAGTTTGATATTGGTTGGAGGTTCGAGTTATATGCCAATTGTAAGAGACTATTTAACTCATTTATTAAATATACCAGTCTATCAAAGTGGTGAAATTGATTTATTAGTTGCAAGAGGACTTGGAAAATATATAGGGATCAAACAACGTGCTGTTGAAGTCAAGGATATTTTAGTTACTGATATTTGTCCTTTTTCATTAAGTACAGGAGTTCATAATCCTACTGATCCAACAAAAGATTTGTCAGAAGTTATTATTCCACGTAATACAGTTTTACCTGCAAGTGAGAGTGTCACATTACAAACTGTAAAAAAAGGTCAAACTCATGTGAATGTGAGTGTTTATCAAGGTGAAGAGATGTATGCAAATGATAATTTGTTTTTAGGACATGTAGATATTAAAGTCCCTCGTAACCTTAAAAAACATGAATTATTTAAAGTTACGTATTCATATGATATTAATTCTATGTTATATGTGGAAATTGATATTTTATCAACACAAGAGCATTTCACATATCAAATTGGGGATAGTCAACGTTTAGAAAAAATAACGAAATATAATCATTTAGATGCTGTAAAAAATATATCTTTACAATTAAATCAAAATCCTGAGTATGATGCTTTAATAGAGAAAGCAAAACGTATTTTTGTTGAACTCAGTCCTTCTTCTAAAGAGTATTTCCAAGAAATTCTGCAACAATTTATAACAGATTTTAAACATTACAATAATAATATCAAAAAGAAACAAGAATTATTAAGTTTAATGAAAGACTTTATTGAGAAATTTGAAAAAGATATGGATTATGAAAACTTGGATATCTTTTCATCTCATGAAGGAGGTCTTCCTTCATGAGAAAAGATATTTGGAATATTTTAGGAATTGAACCAACATCAGATAAGAAAGCCATTAAAAAGGCATATGCTTTCAAAGGAAAAGATTGTCATCCCGAAGAACATCCTGAAGCTTTCCAAGAATTACAACAGGCATATAAAAAAGCATTGGCTTATGCTTCCTCAAATAAAGATATTTCAAATCAAACAGTGTCTTATCAATCAACTTATAAAGACGATAGTCAAAGTATGAAATCATCTTCAAAAGATTATCAAATACATGTCCAACCCGAAGAATTAGAACCATTTGTTGAATCTCAAGTACAATCATTTGATGTTGATTTAGATATTTTAGAACAGTCAGTCTTAAAAAAATCAAATCAATTATTTAATGATAAGAATGTAGATGATTTTCAAGATAACTATGAATATCAAAATTATTTATTTGAAAGTTTTATAAAACAGATGGGGAAGAAAATTAATGAAGATAAACTACAATCATTTATAGAAAATACAAATTTATTGATGCAATGTTATGATGAAGATTTTTGTATAAAAGTTGATCAATATTTAAGTAACTGTCAGTTTCAATTGAAAAGACAAAGATATGCTTACTGGATACAAATGATGAAAAAATTTAACTTTTTAAAAACAGTTTCCAAGTTAGAAAAGTTAAAAAAGAAAAAAGACTCTTTACCAAAAAGTTTTTATTTTATGATGATTATATGTATTGCTTTGGGATTTATTTTTGGTAATACAAATCAAAAGAAAGAAACTCCAAAATATCCACAAGTTATTGATAAATCAAAACTTCAAATTATAGATACACAAGCTCAAATTAAAAATGCAGAATATCAGACAAATCGTCTTTATATCAATGGTGTGACTTTTACAGAAAGTGAAGAAGGATATATTCTTAAAGATAAAAATGGGAAAGTCATAGATGATAAAATATCTAATGTTTATTTTACAAATAGTGAAGTTATTTTTTATCAAAAAAATAAATTTGTTTTTCTTAATACAAAAACAATGAAAACAATAAAAAAATCGTTTGAGGCAGCAAGAGTTGTAAGTGTTGAAAAAGATGGAAAAAAACAATTGCAGAAAATGATTGTTGCCAGTTATGATGGAGTTTATTGGAAGTTGTTTGATTTGAATGGAGATATTGTTATGGATATTGAAGAGAAATGTAAGAAAGAGGATGTTCCATATACGATTTATATTAAAGAAGATAAAGCAACTTTTCAAAAATAAATGATGGATAGGAGAATGAAAAAATGGCAATTGAAAAAGTAAGAGCATATTTTAAAACCAAAGGAATTGAAGAGCGTATTCAAGAATTTGATATCTCCAGTGCAACGGTCGCTTTGGCAGCGCAGGCTTTACATTGTGAAGAAAGTCGTATTGCTAAGTCAATAGCTTTGAAAGTTAACGATCAACCTATTTTAATTGTAACAGCAGGAGATATGAAAATTGATAATGCGAAGTTTAAAGGTCGATTTCATGTAAAAGCAAGAATGTTATCGTTTGATGAGGTTGAATCTATGATTGGTCATGCAGTGGGTGGTGTTTGCCCTTTTGCGATTGAAGAGAATGTAGAGGTTTATTTGGATGAATCATTAAAACGATTTCAAACTGTTTTTCCAGCTTGTGGAAGTGCCAATAGTGCCATTGAATTAACACTTGAAGAATTACAAGAATATTCAAAATATAAAGAATGGGTTAATGTTTGTAAATAAAAATGCACATGAGTGCATTTAAAAATACTTTTCATTATGGATATTTAAGAAAGCTTGGAATCCGCCATCAATATAATAAGCTAAATATCCTAATTGACATAATTCTTTTGCTAATCTTTCAGTCTTTTTTCCACTATAACAAATTAAACAAATCATTTTATCTTTGGGAATCATTGATAATTGAGATAAGAATTGATCTTCAGGGATATTTATAAAATTTTTTAAATGTAATTTATTGTATTGAAAGCTATCTCTAATATCAATAAAATAAATATGAGGATTATCAATGATTTGATAAATCATTTCTGGTTGAATAACATTATTCATATGCTCACCTATGTTATCTTATGCTTGTTTTTTTAAAGGTGTTCAATGAAAGTGCGAAATTTTACGAAATTTGTTCATAACATTTCAATTGAAAACGTGGTATAATAAGATAAAATCAACGTGTTGTTGCACAAACGTAATTCCAGTTGGTGCCAATGCGTTTTTTTTATTAGAAAAGGAGGATTTTCGTATGTATAAGCTTAAAGAAATGGTGATGTATGGAAATGAAGGGATTTGTGAGATTAGTGAATTTATGAAACGTTCTTTTCAGGAGAAAACAATTGAGTATTATGTTTTAAAACCTGTTTATAATCAAACTTCAACTATTTATGTTCCCATCAACAACAAGGAATTAACGAAGAAAATGAAAAAGGTTTTGTCGTTAGATGAAATTATGCAATTGATTCATTCAATTTCAGGAGCTGAATCTGTTTGGATTGATAATGATAATTTAAGGAAAGAAAAGTATAAAGAAATATTAATGAATGGAAATCGAAAAGAATTGATGAAATTGATTAGAACTCTTTATTTACGTCAAGAAAAACTCAAAGAGGAAGGAAAAAAGTTTCATGCAGTAGATGATAAATTTTATAAAGATGCAGAGAAATTATTGTATGAAGAATTTGCTTATGTTTTAAATATTGAACAAGATGAAGTTGTTCCCTTTATTTGTCAACAGATTCAAGGAGAATAGAATTTGTTAGAAAATTATATAATAAGAAAAAGCTTATCGATGAGAGTTGTTCAGAAATAAAATAAGAAACAAAGTCAAAAAAATGTTGAGATTTGAAATGAATGAAAAGTGGCTTGATAAATGCTTCACATAAGATACAAAATCAATTGAAAATCATGTGTAAGAGTGTTATAATTCAGGCATGGAGGAATGTGAAAATGGATAAGAAAACAATCAAAGATATTGAAGTCGCTGGAAAAACTGTCTTAGTTCGTGTTGACTTCAACGTACCTAGAAACAAAGAAACAGGAGAAATTACAAATGACAACAGAATTGTTGCCGCTTTACCAACTCTTAAATATTTATTAGAACATGGGCCAAAAGCTATCGTATTGTTCTCACACTTAGGTAAAGTAAAAACTGAAGAAGACAAAGCTAAAAATGATTTAGCTGTTGTTGCTCCTAGATTATCTGAATTATTAGGAGTAGATGTTAAATTTGTAAATTGTACAAGAGGAGCAGAACTTGAAAATGCTGTTAAAGAAGCAAATAATGGTCAAGTGATCTTAGTACAAAATACTCGTTATGAAGCTGGAGAAAGCAAAAACGATCCAGAATTAGGTAAATATTGGGCATCATTAGGTGATGTATTTGTTGAAGATGCATTTGGTTCTGTACATAGAGCTCATGCTTCTACAGCTGGAATCCCTGCTCATTTACCATCTGCAGCTGGTTTCTTAGTTGAAAAAGAAATCGCTTATATTGGAAAAGCTGTAAGTAATCCAGAAAGACCAATGGTTGCTATCTTAGGTGGAGCTAAAGTTTCTGATAAAATTTTAGTTATTGAAAACTTATTAAAAATCGCTGACAAAGTTATTGTTGGTGGTGGTATGACTTATACATTCATGAAAGCTATGGGTCATGAAATTGGTAATTCTTTAGTTGAAGATGATCGTATTGAAGTAGCTAAAGAAATTATCGCTAAAGGTGGAGATAAGTTAATCTTACCTGTAGATTCTGTAATCAATAATGCATTTGCTGCAGAAGGTGATATCAAAGTATGTGGTGAAGATGTACCTGAAGGATATATGGGATTAGACATTGGACCTAAATCTGTTGAAAACATCAAAAATGCATTAGCTGGTGCGAAAACAGTTATCTGGAATGGACCAATGGGTGTATTTGAAATGGAACCATTTGCTAAAGGAACAATTGCTGTATGTGAAGCATTAGCAAACTTATCAGATGCTAATACTATTATCGGTGGTGGAGATAGTGCTGCTGCTGTTATGCAATTAGGATATGCAGATAAAGTTTCTCACATTTCTACTGGTGGAGGAGCTTCATTAGAATACATGGAAGGTAAAGTATTACCTGGTATTGCTGCAATTGATGACAAATAATTAGGGAGAAATGAAAATGAGAAAACCAATTATCGTAGGAAACTGGAAAATGAATAAAACAATCGCTGAAACAAAAGCATTTGTTGAAGCTGTTGATCCAGCAGTGAAAGATACTGCTGATTGGGGTATTGCAACTCCATATTTAGCATTACAAACTGCTAAAGAAAACGCTAAAAACTTAATCGTAGCAGCTGAAAACTGTCATTTTAAAGATAGTGGAGCTTATACTGGTGAAGTGAGTGTTGGAATGTTAAAAGAAATCGGAATTGAATGGGTTATCTTAGGACATTCTGAAAGAAGACAATATTTTGGTGAAACTGATGAAACAGTAAATGCTAAAATGTTACAAGTTTTAAATAATGATATGACTCCAATCGTATGTGTTGGTGAAACATTAGAAGAATACGAAGCAGGAACAACAAAAGAAGTTGTTAAAACTCAAACAGTTGCTGCTTTCAAAGATGTATGTCCAAAATGTGCAAGCAGAGTTGTAATTGCATATGAACCAGTATGGGCTATTGGTACAGGTAAAACTGCAACGAATGAAATTGCTCAAGATGTTTGTGGATATATTAGAAGCGTTGTTGCTGAATTATACGGACAAGAAGTTGCTGATCAAGTGAGAATCCAATATGGTGGATCTGTAAAACCAGAAGGATTAAAAGCTTTATTAGAACAACCAGACATCGATGGTGCTTTGGTTGGTGGAGCTTCTTTAGTAGAAGATTCATATAAAGCAATGATTGCTGCATTAGATTAATTATGATGAGAAATGAGTAGCTATCGTGTAGCGATAGTTGCTCTTTTTTTATTTATCAAGCATCTAGAAGCGTCAATGTTTTATATGGTAATCATATCATGCACAAACATAATGTCATAAG
>UPXV01000025.1 GCA_900538465.1 uncultured Erysipelotrichaceae bacterium | reverse complement strand
TTTATTTACAACTTTTTTCACTTTTTATTATATATTTGCTTATTGCATATGTCAACGCATATAAAAAGATGATTTATAAAAATAAATCACCATTTTTCATTTATCTTTTTTTAATTGTAATACCTATTTTTCTTTCAACCTTAGCAAGTTTTTTTCTTGCGATTGGTCTTGCTTTTGCAGCTCCAGCTTCTAAAACATCATCCAAATAACTTCCTGTTGTAATTTCTTTATAACGTTTTTGGATTCTTTCAAGTTCTTCTCCAACAATTTCAGCAAGATCTGTTTTAAATTCGCCATAACCTTTTCCATCATATTGTTTTTCAATATCTTCAATAGAACGATTAGATAAGATAGAATAAATTTCTAATAAGTTAGAAATTCCTGGTTTGTTTTCAGGATCATAATGAATATGTCCATCACTATCAGTTACAGCAGATTTGATTTTTTTCTTTGAAACATTGATATCATCTAAGATATAGATAGTTCCTTTGCCATTTTCATCTGACTTAGACATTTTCTTTGTTGGATTTTGTAAATCCATAATTCTTCCTCCCACCTTAGCAATTAATGGTTCAGGAAGTTTAAAAGTTTCACTATAACGTGAATTAAATTTTTCTGCAACATCTCTACATAATTCAACATGTTGTTTTTGATCTTCTCCAACTGGAACATAATCAGGATCATACATTAAAATATCAGCATTCATAAGTGAAGGATAATTGAAGATTCCAGCTCCAATGACTTCATTTTTAGCTAATTTATCTTTGTATTGTGTCATACGAGAAAGTTCACCCATAGAAACCATACATCCTAAATACCATCCAAGTTGAGCATGTTCTAAGACATCTGATTGTAAAAATAAAGTCACTTTTTCAGGATCTAATCCAGCTGCAATATATAAAGCAATTAAATCTCTTGTATTTTGTCTTAATTCTTTAGGTTCTTGATAAATTGTCATTGAATGAAGATTGGCAATAAAGATAAACATTTCATATTCATCTTGATAAGACACAAATGGTTTAATAGCTCCAATGTAATTTCCTAAAGTGACACGACCTGTTGGTTTGATTCCACTTAACATTCTTTTCATATCATTTTCCTCCTTAAAATATAAAAACGCCCTTAAAAAAGGACGTTATTAACGCGGTACCACCTTTATTCATATCTATCGATATGCACTCTCATCTTAACGCGATTAACGATTGATAACTCATGCTATCAATGGCTCCCAAATCCCAATTCACCTATAATATTGGCTTGTTTTCATCACCCACAAGCTTTCTTGATGCAAATATTATAGACTACTTCATTCTTTCTTTGCCTTAAAGACATTATAAGAGGGTTGGGATTAAAAATCAATAGATAATAAAAAAAGAATTTCATAAAAAGATAAAATGATGTATAATGATACCGATGAGGAGATGATGTTATGATTAGAATATATACTGCACCAAGTTGTGCATCTTGTCGAAAGGTGAAAGCCTGGTTGAAAGACCATCAAATTCCTTATGTTGAAAAAAATATCTTCTCAACACTTTTAAGAGAAACAGAACTTAGAGAGTTGTTAGAGAGAAGTGAAAATGGAACAGATGATATTATTTCTAAAAGATCAAAAATTATTAAAGAAAATAAGGTTGATATAGATGATATGTCAGTTAATGAATTGATTCATTTTATTCAAGAAAATCCATCAATTCTAAAAAGACCGATCATTATTGATGAAAGACGTTTTCAAGTTGGATATAATGCTGAAGAAATTAGAGCATTTATTCCACGTGAATTAAGAAGACTTCAAGAATGTGATAACAGCGACTTCTGTCCACAATTTACTGATATTAAAAAGGAATATTATAAAGATAAGACAAAAGAATGCCCAGAAGGATGTGAATAACAGATTAAGAAAAAAACTTAATCTGTTTTCTTTTTTGACTTCATAGTATAATAAGATTGAAGTAAGGAGGCTATTGATATGTGGGGTATTATTGCAACATGGCGAATGGCCATGGAAGGAGTCAATGAAGCAAGTCAAATTTTAGAAAAGAATGGTGATGCTGGAGATGCAATTGAGACAGCTATCAAAGCTGTTGAAGATTTTGAATATTATAAATCAGTAGGTTATGGTGGTCTTCCAAATGAAGAGATGGAAGTAGAATTAGATGCTGCGTATATGGATGGAGACACATTAGATATAGGAGCTATTGCTGCGATTAAGGATTTTGCAAATCCAATTTCTATTGCTCGTCGTTTATCACATGAGAGTGTCAATTGTATGTTAGTTGGTGAAGGCGCAGAAAAGTTTGCTCATAAAGAAGGCTTTGAAAGAAAAAATATGTTAAGTGATCGTGCAAAAATTCATTATAAAAATAGAGTAAAAGAAGTTCGTGAACAAGAAATAAAACCTTATGCTGGTCATGATACAGTGGGTATGGTATGTTTAGATACGAAAGGAAAAATGACAGCAGCAACTTCTACAAGTGGTTTATTTATGAAGAAAAAGGGACGTGTTGGAGATTCACCTATTTCTGGTTCAGGTTTTTATGTGGATTCAAAAGTAGGAGGAGCGAGTGCAACAGGTCTTGGAGAAGATTTAATGAAAGGGTGTATCTCTTATGAAATTGTAAGACTTATGAAAGAAGGAATGCATCCTCAAGAAGCTTGTGAAAAAGCTGTAAAAGAGTTAGATAAAGAATTAAAAGAAAGACGTGGACAAGCAGGTGATCTTTCTCTTATTGCAATGAACAATAAAGGGGAATGGGGAGTCGCAACTAATATTGAAGGTTTTTCTTTTGCAGTAGCCACTAAAGACCAAGAATCTATTGTTTATTTAACAAAGATTGTTGATGGACATTGTATTCATGAAGTCGCTAGCCAAGAATGGTTGGATGAATATATGCGCACAAGAACTGCACCATTGGTGGAAAAATAATATGGAAGAAAAAATTATTCAAAAAGTAGAAGAAAATGCTCAAATCATGATTGATTCTATTAAGACAATTGTTAGGATGCCAAGTGTGGAAACAAAGGCAGAGGAGAATGCACCTTTTGGAAAAGATATTGCTTTGACATTGGATGAAACTTTGAAATTAGCAGAAAGTTTGGGATTTCAAACAACAAATCTAGACCATTATATAGGTTGGGCACAATATGGTGAGGGTGATGATTATATAGGAATCATTGGTCATTTGGATGTTGTGAGTGTTGGCGAAGGATGGAAACATCCACCATTTAGTGCCTATGAGGAAAATGGCTATATTTATGGAAGAGGAATTTTAGATAATAAAGGACCTATTTTAAGTTGTTTATATGCATTATATGCGATTAAAGAGTTACACATAGAATTAAAAAGACCAATTCGTATCCTTTTTGGATGCGATGAAGAAAGTGGCTTTTTAGACTTAGAATATTATTTAAAATATCAAAAGCCACCAGTGATGGGATGGACACCAGATTGTAAGTATCCTGTTGTTTATGCTGAAAGAGGCCGGGCTGTTATTGAGATTTCTACAAATCAAAACAATTTGGATGAATTTTTCACATTTGTGAATACTTATTTTATGAATGCCAAATCCAACGGAGAAACATTAGGTGTTGACTATCAAGATGATGAATTTGGTGTCAATGAAATGCGAAACTATCAATTGAAACATGTTGAAGATCAAATTATTTTTTCTGTGACATTTTCTTATCCTGCAGGAGTTCAACTTGAAGACATGATAGAAAAGATTCAAACAAAAGCTGGACATTTAAAAGTTCAATGTGTTAAACATTATGCTCCTGTTCGTTTTGAAAAAGAAAGTCCAATGATTAAAACATTACAAAAAGCTTATGAAACTGTGACAGATTGTGATGGAACACCTGTGACAACAACTGGTGGGACATATGCAAAAATTATGCCTCATATCGTTCCCTTTGGACCAAGTTTTCCTGGCCAAAAAGGAATTGGACATTTACCAAATGAATGGATGAAAATTGAAGATTTAATCACAAATGCTAAAATATATGCATTAAGTATTTATTATTTAGCGAATTTATAAGGAGAAAAATTATGGAAAGAATCGTAGAAATATGTTGTGGAAGTTATGAAGATGCTTTAAATGCTTATCGTGGTGGAGCCTCACGTATTGAATTGAATTGTGGACTTCATTTAGGTGGATTAACACCAAGTTTATCAACTTTGATTTTAACAAAACAAAATACAGATTTAAAAGTCATAACAATGATTCGTCCAAGAGGAGCAGGTTTTTGTTATAGTGATGAAGAATTTGAAGTAATGAAAGCTGATGCTTTATTGATGATGGAACATGGTGCTGATGGAATTGCTTTTGGATGTTTAGATCAAAATGGTCATATTGATATAAAACAAACGCAACAAATCATTGATATTGTCAAAGAATTTGATGGTGAAGTGGTTTTTCATCGTGCTTTTGATTGTGTCAAAGATCCTTATCAAGCTATTGAATTATTAATAAAAATGGGTGTTGATCGTATTTTAACAAGTGGGTTACAATCACAAGCCATGCAAGGTATAGAATTGATTAAAAATCTTCAAGAACAATATGGAAGTCAAATTGAAATTTTAGCAGGAAGTGGAATCAATGCAAGCAATGCTAAAGAAATGATGGATCAAACAGGAATCTATCAAGTTCATAGTTCATGTAAAGATTGGGTTCATGATCCAACAACGCTTATGAATCAAGTGTCTTTTGCTTATGCACAACCACCTCATGAAAATGATTATGATGTTGTGAGTCAGGAATTAGTGGAGAAAATAGTTGAGAGTTTATGTTAAGAAGTTTAAGAAAAAATAAGAACATCAGGATATTTATAAGTTTTACTTGTGTGATTTTAGCTGCTTTTTTTCAAGCCTATGTAATTAAAGTTTTTATTCAGCCAGCTAATTTATTATCAAGTGGTTTTACAGGTGTTGCGATTCTCATTGAAAAAATCACATCTTCATTTTTGGGATTTTCATTTTCAACATCCTTAGGAATGATTTTATTAAATGTTCCTGTTGCTATTTTATGTTATAAAAGTATTAGTCCACGTTTTACGTTCTTCTCGCTTTTAGAAGTTTTTCTAGCCAGTTTCTTTTTAAGAGTGATTGATTTTCCACCTATCTTTGATGATATTTTATTAAATATTACTTTTGGTGGATTTGCTTATGGCTTGTTAACTGTTTTGGCTTTAAGAGGAAATGCTTCAACAGGTGGAACTGATTTTATTGCTTTATATGTTTCTAATCAAAAAGGGAAATCAATTTGGGAATATGTTTTTGTTTTTAATACAATCATTTTAGTGATTTTTGGAGCTATGTTTGGTTGGGAACATGCTGGATATTCCATTCTTTTCCAATTTATTTCAACCCGAACAATTGATTCTTTCTATCATCGTTATGAACGTGTGACTTTACAAGTCACAACAATGCATGCTCAAGATGTTATAGATGCTTATGTATCTCATTATCGCCATGGCATTTCTTGTGTTGAAGCAATAGGTGGTTATAGCCATAAATCAATGAATTTACTTCATACTGTTGTGTCTAGTTATGAGGTTCAAGATATTGTGGATTTGATGCGTGAAGTTGATCCGAAAATTATTGTGAATGTTGTGAAAACAGAGAATTTCTTTGGTGGATTTTATCAATCGCCAATTGACTAAAAAAGAGTTTTAGAGGGCATCTAAAACTCTTTTGATTTTACTATCGCAATTGTGTGTATAATGAAGATGATAGGGTTCGATGATTTTTAAAAATTGTTCAAAACCACGCTCTTCATCATGAACTTCAAATTCCAATTCATAATCTTTTTGATTAAGATATGTGTTCTCATCCAAAGAAAGCATTCCTTCGGCAAGTTGAATATCATAACGATGTGTTGTTAGAGAAAATTGTTGTTGTAACTTAGAAACATCGATACCTTCTTCTTGTAAGATTTGAGTGATTTCATTTGTAAGTTCTCTCTTTTGATAAAAAGCTTCTTTTTGTTGTGGGGTTAAAAGAATATTTGTTTCTAAACGATGAGATTGAAGTGGTCGTTTTAAAGTCATTTCAAATTGATTATTTTTCTTGCGAACTCTTAACATATATTTTTTTTCTTGTAAAAGAGGATGAGTAAAATAATCATTGGTTTGGATATAATCTTGTCTTATATCATCATGATAGTCTTTTAAAATTGTTTCAAAGATTGTTTTTGTGAGTAGAATTTTATATTCAATTTCAATTTGTTGTTGCATAATTATCACCAACTCTATTGTATCTTGTATTGAATTATATTTCAATTATTATATAATAAAGAAAAGTGGGTGAAAGTGTGAAAAAATATACAACTGTCTGTAAGCAAGATGAAAACTCCATCGCTTTAGCAAAAAAAATCCAAAAAGAATTAAATACATTTATGACATATGATGAAGAACATCCAGAATTGGTCATTAGTGTTGGTGGTGATGGGACAATGATTTATAGTGTTCATAAATATATCCATCAATTAGAAAATGTTTGTTTCATTGGAATTCATAGTGGAACTTTGGGCTTTTTAACTGATTATCAAAAAGATGAGTATTTAGAGTTGGTTGATGATATTCGTAAAGATGAGTATAAAATTTATAGTCGTTGTTTGATTGAAGTGAAAACGCATGATGAAAACTATTTGGCATTAAATGAAGTGAGAATTGAAAATAATCGTCGTGCGCAAGTATTGGGTGTTTATATTAATGGTGATTTTTTTGAGACTTTTAGAGGAAATGGATTATGTATTTCTACAGCTTCAGGATCAACAGCTTATAATAAGTCATTAGGAGGGGCTGTTATTAATTCGGGAGCCGGATTAATGCAGCTTAATGAAATTGCGGGGATCCATCATAATGCTTATCGTTCACTTGGGTCACCATTGATTTTAGATTGGACACATACGATTCATATTGAATCACATAATTTTGATGGTTCTATTTTAGGTGTGGATAATTTGGTTATTGATTTGAAGGGCGAAGGTTCTATTGATGTGAGTTTGGCAAAACAACGTGCACATTTTATTCAATATAAAAGAGTTCCTTATATTGAAAGATTAAAGAGAGCTTATTTAAGCGAATGAAAAGACAATGGGTTATAACACAAAAAGATCATCAATCAAGGATTGATGATTTTGCTTATCGTCACGGCATCAATAAAAAAGTTTTAAAAGTCATTAAAATGCAAGGGGATATATTAGTGGATAATATCCATCAAACAGTCAGATATCTTTTGCAAGAGGGAGAAACATTGACTTTTATCTACCCTCCTGAAAATAATCACATGACACCGATTGAAATACCACTTTCCATTGCTTATGAAGATGATTATTTACTTGTTATTGATAAACCTTCAGGATTACCATGTATTCCTACACGTGCCCATCCAACTCATACTCTCGCAAATGCTCTTTGTTTTTATTATCAACAGATTTCTTTGCCTTCTACAGTTCATTTGGTTAATCGTTTAGACAAGGATACAGCAGGATTACTGATAGTTGCAAAGTATCGAGAAATTCATGATATGATGATGAAAGACATGAGACATATTTATCGACGCTATCAAGCCCATGTTTGTGGACAAATTGATCAAGGGATCATTGATTTGCCTATATATCGAAAAGACCATGCTATGAAAAGAATTATTGATGAGAAAGGAAAACCTTCACGAACACATTATCGTTCACTGATTCAAAATGAAAAGACATCATTGGTTGAATTTGTATTGGAAACAGGGAGAACGCATCAAATTCGTGTGCATATGGCATCAATTGGTCATCCTTTAATTGGTGACAATCTTTATGGCAATGGAAAAGGTTTATTTGATTTAGAAAGTGTGATGTTGGCTTTTGTTCATCCTGTTACTCATCAGATCATAACAATAAGAAAAAAGCATAGTTCATTTTATTGAGCTATGCTTTTATAATGGATCTGTTTTTCATAATGTTGTTTTGACTATTGATATCCATAAACATTCCTATGGCAATGACATATGAAAGTAAAGAAGATCCTCCATAAGATATAAATGGTAATGTAATACCGGTAATTGGTAACAATCCTAAAATCATACTCATATTCCAAATTTGTTGAAATAACAACATTCCAATAATACCAATTGTCATATATTTATCACGATCATTTGTAGAATCAAAACCAATTTTTAAAATCACAATATCTAATCCAACAATAGCACTGATTGTAATAAGTCCACCAATATAACCAAAATCAGTGAGAATCACTGCAAAGATAAAATCGGTTTGTGCTTCAGGAAACATTTTAATAGCAGCTTGAATACCATGTCCAAACCATCCTGCAGTCCCATAAGAAAGAAGGGAATAAAACAATTGATAACCTTCTTTACCAACTGTACCTTCAGGGTCTACCCAACCATAGAATCGATCAAGTTTATGACCACTAATAATTTTAGAAAAAATATCTGGTTGATAGATAAAAAGATATGCTCCAATACCAATCACTAAAGCGGCTAGAATAATTCCTACCATAAACCATTGTCCACGTAAACCACTCGAGAATAAAACAAAAATGACACCAATTAAAATAATTAACATAACACCTGTATCATTTTGTAAATAAACAAGTAAAGCAGGTGGTATAACAACAGACATACATTTCCCAATATAACGAATTTCTGTTTCAAAAGTTCTAACTAAATAGTAATCATTATATTCTTTAGTAATTCTTGCAAGCAGAATCACCAAAGCAATTTTCATAAATTCCGAAGGTTGAAAATTAAATCCAGGTAAATTAAACCAAGATGTTGCACCACCTATTGTTTTGACAAAAGGTAAAATATGATGACCATTCCAAATACGTGTATAAATGAAATGCTCGAGAGCCAAAATAATAAGAAAAGCCATTAAAATCCAATAAATAATCCAAATCTTATCATAAATTTGTTCATTACCAACTTTATATATAATGAAGATAATCACTGCAGCAATGACATAAAAGACACCTTGTTTTATCCATAGAGTCGCAGGATTACCAACTTTATTAGAAATTAAAGGAGCAGCATTAAATATTGCAAAACAGCTTAAGACTGCCATAAGAACCATCAGTGGAATCAAAGGTTGTTCTAAACAAAGTTTTTTTATTCTTTCCATTTCATTGCTCCTTTCTTTTTTTATCTCTTTATAGTATACTATAATTTAGAAATACTTCAATCAAAAAAGGATGTGAATATATGGAAATTCAATATGTTTTAATATTTGTAGGAATTATTTTAGCTGCGCTATTACTTTATTTTGGATTTACACGTTTTATTAAAAATAAAGGTTTTAAAGAAAATATTGTTTCTACAATTGATATTCAAGCATTGATAGATGCATTAGGTGGAAAAGAGAATATTGTTGATGTGAAGAGTTCGCCTTCTAAATTAACAGTTTCATTAAAAGATGGACATTTGGTGCAAGTTGAAAAAATCCAAGCATTGGGTGCAAGTGGAATTGTTGAAGGAAAGGAAAATCTTTCAATGATCTTTGGAAAACAATCTCCGCTTATTGAAAAAGATTTAAAGAATTGTTTGTAAGCAGAAAAAAATCTGCTTTTTCTTTTTTTTGGTGCAAATAATTGGACTATGACGATGATATTTGGTATAGTGAGATTGTCGATAAGATATTACCCATAAAGGGAGTTTCTAGAGCTTCTAAAAGTATGAAAAAACATCAAAAAAAGTGATATTTTTCATTGTGTGCACGTATGAAGAGTGCTATAATGGGTGAGGAATTTAATTTCAAGGAGGAAACAAAAAACATGTTAGAAAAAGAACAATGGAAAGGTTTCAAAGGAAGACTTTGGAAAGAAGAAGTAAACACTCGTGACTTTATTCAACAAAACTATAAACCTTACGATGGTGACGAATCTTTCTTAGCTGGACCAACTGAAGCAACTAATAAGTTATGGGGAAAATTACAAGAACTACAAAAAGCAGAACGTGCTAAAGGTGGAGTTCTTGATATGGAAACAGAAATTGTTTCTGGATTAACTGCTTATGGACCAGGATATATTGATGAATCTTTAAAAGATTTAGAAAAAGTTGTTGGTTTACAAACTGACAAACCATTAAAAAGAGCATTCATGCCATATGGTGGTATTAAAATGGCTGAACAAGCTTGTCAAACTTATGGATATGAACCAAGTGAAAAATTACATGAAATCTTCACTAAATATCATAAAACACATAACCAAGGTGTCTTTGATGTTTATACTCCAGAAATCAAAAAAGCTCGTCATAACAAAGTAATTACTGGTTTACCAGATACTTATGGACGTGGACGTATTGTTGGAGATTATCGTCGTGTTGCATTATATGGTATTGATTTCTTAATTCAAGAAAAATTAGATGATTTCGCTCATTGTGGAAGTGGATCAATGACTGAAGATATCATCCGTAGAAGAGAAGAATTAGCTGAACAAGTAAAAGCTTTAAAAGAAATGAAAGAAATGGCTGCTATTTATGGTTATGACATTTCTGAACCAGCTAAAAATGCTCGTGAAGCATTCCAATGGTTATATTTTGGATATTTAGCTGCAATTAAAACTCAAAATGGTGCTGCTATGTCAGTAGGACGTGTTTCTACTTTCTTAGATATCTATATTGAAAGAGATTTAGAAGCTGGAATCTTAACTGAAGAAGAAGCTCAAGAATTAGTTGACCATTTCGTTATGAAATGTAGAATGGTTAAATTTGCACGTATTCCTTCATACAACCAATTATTCTCTGGTGACCCAGTATGGGCAACACTTGAAGTAGCTGGTCTTGGTACTGATGGACGTTCAATGGTTACAAAGAACTGTTTCCGTTTCTTACACACATTAGAAAATATGGGACCTGCTCCTGAACCAAACTTAACTGTATTATATACTGAAGCATTACCTGAAAACTTCAAAAAATATACTGCAAAAATCTCAATCAATACAAGCTCAGTTCAATATGAAAATGATGACGTTATGAGACCTGTATGGGGAGATGACTATTCAATTTGCTGTTGTGTATCTGCAACTCAAACTGGTAAAGAAATGCAATTCTTCGGTGCTCGTGCTAACTTAGCTAAATGTTTAACTTACGCTATCAACGGTGGTATCGATGAAAAAACAAAAGAACAAGTGGCTCCAAAATATCGTCCAATTATGAGTGAATACTTAGACTATGATGAAGTTATGGAAAGATATGACCAAATGATGGAATGGTTAGCTGACTTATATGTTAATACATTGAACTTAATTCAATATATGCATGATAAATATTATTATGAAGCAGCTGAAATGGCTTTAATTGATACTGATGTTAGACGTACATTTGCAACTGGTATTGCTGGTTTCTCTCATGTTGTTGACTCATTAAGTGCAATTAAATATGCTAAAGTAAAAACTATCAGAGATGAAAATGGTATCGTTGTTGATTATGAAACTGAAGGAGATTTCCCTCGTTATGGTAACGATGATGACCGTGCTGATGAAATCGCAGTTTGGTTATTAGGTGAATTCTTAGCTAAGATTAAGAAACATCATACTTATAGAAATTCTGAACCAACAACTTCTATCTTAACAATTACTTCTAACGTTGTTTATGGTAAAGCAACTGGTTCATTACCTGATGGACGTAAAGCTGGTGAACCATTATCTCCAGGTGCTAACCCATCTTATGGTGCAGAACAAAATGGTTTATTATCTTCATTAAACTCTGTTGCTAAATTACCATATGAATGGGCATTGGATGGTATTTCTAATACTCAAACTATCAATCCTGATGCTTTAGGACATGATGAAGATGAAAGAGTAACTAACTTAGTTCAAGTTTTAGATGGTTACTTCAATCAAGGTGCTCATCACTTAAACGTAAACGTATTTGGAAAAGAAAAATTAATTGATGCTATGGAACATCCAGAAAAAGAAGAATATGCAAACTTCACAATTCGTGTATCTGGATATGCAGTTAAATTCATTGACTTAACTAGAGAACAACAATTAGATGTTATTTCTAGAACTTGTCATGATCATATGTAATTCATAGAACTTTATAAAAATAAACGGCCTCTTTCTTAGAGGCTGTTTTTATAAGAGGAGGAAGAAAGTGGAAAATGTAATTGGTAGAATTCATTCTATTGAAAGTTTTGGTTCTGTTGATGGACCAGGTGTAAGATATATTTATTTTTTGCATGGTTGTCCTTTAAGATGTCAATTCTGTCATAATCCTGATACTTGGGGATCTAAGACATATCAAGAAATGACTGCCCAACAAGCTTTAGATCAATCTATGAAATATCGTAATTATTGGGGTAAAAAAGGTGGTTTGACAATTAGTGGTGGAGAACCTTTATTGCAATTGGATTTTTTATTAGAATTATTTAAACTTGCTAAAAAAGAAGGGATTCATACTTGTATTGATACAAGTGGTGGATGTTTTACAAGAGAAGAACCTTTCTTTTCTAAATTTGAAGAATTAATGCAGTATACGGATTTATTATTGGTTGATATTAAGGAAATCAATAATGAAAAACATATTCAATTGACAGGTCAACCTAATGATCATATCTTGGATATGGCAAGATATTTATCAGATATTCAAAAACCTGTATGGATTAGACATGTCTTGGTACCTGAAAGAAGTGATTTTGATGAAGATTTAATGGAATTAGATCAATTTATCAAAACATTAAAAAATGTTGAAAGAGTAGAAGTTCTTCCTTATCATACTTTAGGAACATTTAAATGGAAAGAATTAGGAATTCCTTATCCTTTAGATGGAATCAATCCTCCAAGTCAAGAACGTATCGAAAATGCTAATCAATTATTACATACAGAAGATTATCAAGGATTTAAAAAATAGGAGCGAGTCGAAAGATTCGCTCTTTCTTTATGAGTAATCTTAACTCATTTATGTTAGAATAGAGGTAGGTGATGAAAATGAAAAAAATAATATATTTGTTATTGGTTGTTGTTCTATTGATAGGATGCCGTCAGACTCCTTTGGTGAAGCGAGATAAAATAAAATTGATAGTGGCAAGTGATTTTCACTATTTTTTAAAAGATTACTATCAAGATTGTGAATGGTTTGAAGAATCGATGTTATATGGTGATGGAAAAATGGTTACATCTGCTGATGAAATTGTAGATGCATTTATCAAAGCAGTGAAATTAGAAAAACCTGATTTGGTTATTTTGACGGGAGATTTATCTTTTAATGGAGAAAAGGGAAGTCATGAAGCTTTGGCGAAAAAGTTAAAAGCATTAAAAAGTGATGGTATTCACGTGGCTGTGATACCTGGGAATCATGATATTGATAATTTTTCTGCAAAAGGTTATGGGAAAGATGATTATTTTGATGTTGAAAAAACCAATGCAAAAACTTTTGAAGATATTTATAAAGATTTAGGATATGATATTGCTGTAAAAAAACATCAAGATTCATTAAGTTATCGTATTGATTTAAATGATGATTATTCTTTATTGATGATGGATTCTACGTCTCATGAACAAACCACGGGGACTTCTTTAGATGTGGGTGGTATTTTTCCTGATTCAACACAAGAATGGTTAGAGAGTCAGTTAAAAGATATTGAGAAATCTCAAAAAAGAGCTATTGTTGCAATGCATCATAATTTGACACATCATAATGAACTTTTAAATGCAGGTTATACTATAAAAGATAATGAAAAAATCGCAAAATTGTTTGAAACATATCATGTTCCATTTGTTTTATCTGGACATATGCATTGTCAAAATATTAAAAAGATCAATTCTATTTATGATATTGCTTCATCTTCATTATTAGATGCCCCTTTACAATATGGAATTATCGAATTGGATAAGCATCAAATGAAATATCATACCCAATCTCTTTATATTTCTAAGGATGCAAATGATTATTTTGATCAAGTGTCTTCACATCATTTTGATGAATCTTTTCAAACCATAAAAGATCAAAAAATACGCAAAGAGATGTTAGATGTTGTGGTTAAAGCCAATCGTTATTATTTTAGTGGGAATATCGCAAAACATGCTGATGAACTTAAGGCTATGCCTGGTTATCATTATTATTCAACAAGTTATGGAGAAAAATTAGATTTTTATAAAAAGTATCTTGAGAGTTTAATGAAAGATCAAGATGATAATCAAAATTTGACTTTGACATTTTAAGAAAATCACTTTTTATTTTATCATGAACATGATAAAATAATGACTGAGGTAGTTAAGGAAGGAGAAGAGGAAATGAAATTAGGAGCTATTGAAGCTGGAGGAACAAAATTTGTTGTTGCGATTGGAGACGAAAATGGAAATATCTTAGAAAGAGATGCTTTCCCTACAACAACACCTGAAGAAACTGTAAAAAATATTTTTAAATTTTTTGATGGAAAGGATATTGAAGCATTAGGATTAGGATGCTTTGGACCAATTGATCCTGATTTAAACAGTCCAACTTACGGTTATATTACAACAACACCAAAACAAGGATGGACAAATTATAATATTGTTGGTGCTATTCAAGAACATTATCCTGATTTACCAATTGCTTTTGATACTGATGTGAATGGTGCGGCTTTAGGAGAAGCCTATTTTGGTGCTGCCAAAGGATTGGATAGTGCATTATATTTAACAATTGGAACTGGTATTGGTGGTGGTGCCATTGTTGAAAGAAAACTTGTTCATGGATTATTACATCCTGAAATGGGTCATATGATGTTAACAGTAAGAGAAGATGATCATTATGCTGGAAAATGTCCATATCATGGAACATGTTTTGAAGGTTTAGCTGCTGGTCCTGCAATTGAAGCAAGATGGGGGATAAAAGGAAGTGAACTATCTAAAGATCATCCAGCATGGGATTTAGAAGCTTGGTATATTGCACAAGCTTTGGCTATTTATATTTTAACAATTTCACCTAAGAAAATTATTTTAGGTGGTGGGGTTATGCATCAAAAACAACTCTTCCCAATGGTTCATAAATACTTACAAGAAAGATTGAATGGATATATTCAAAAAGAAGAGATTACAACAGATAAGATTAAAGATTATGTTGTTTATCCAGGACTTGGAGATAATGCAGGTGTTTGTGGTGCATTGGCACTTGCAAAAATGGCAAAAGAAAGATAGATATGGGATTCCATATCTTTTCTTTTCTCTTTAAGGAAAAAGGAGTATAATGGAAAAACGAGGTGGGAATATGAAATTAAATAAAAAACATACACTCATAACAATACTTTGTCTTGTTGGAGTGGGTATCATTATTTTTTTAATGTTACCAAAAGAAAATCAATTGGTTTTAAATGGGGAATCAAAACAAACAATACAATTAAATTCAACTTATCAAGAGTTGGGGACAAATATGAAAGATGTTCAAGTAGAAGGAAAAGTTGATGTTCATAAAGAAGGGACTTATACACTTACTTATATTTATGGAAAACAAAAAATTCAAAGAACAATTCAAGTTGTTGATCCACATCGTTTGGTTATGAATCTAAATGGAAGTGAAGAGACTTATGTGAAAAAAGGTGAACCTTATATTGAATCAGGATGTCATGTTATTGATAAAAAAGAAGGGAATCTAACATCAAAAGTTCAAATCAAAGGGAAAGTGGATACTTCAAAAATTGGAGATTATCAGATTGTTTATTCGATTAAAAATAAAGATGGTTTAGAAACTTCAAAAACAAGGAAAGTTCATGTTGTCGATTCATCCAATTTCCTGGGAAATACTGCTGGAATACCAGTGCTTATGTATCATTATGTATATACAGGAAACGATATTCCTAAGAAATTAAATGTGAATTATATTAAGAATACAGATTTAGAAGCTCAGCTTCAATATTTGAAAAAAGAAAATTATTATTTTCCAAGTTATCAAGAGTTACAAGCTTATGTAAAAGGGGAAATATCATTGCCACAAAAGAGTGTTGTTTTAACATTTGATGATGGACAAAAAGGATTCTTAAAATATGGAATCCCTTTACTTGAAAAATATAAAGTTCCTGCAACATCATTTGTGATTGGCTCAAAAGATGGTGATAAGAAGATAAAAGAATATGCGAGTGAATATGTGACATTCCAATCTCATTCCTATAATATGCACCGTGCTGGAGGAAATATTGGTCATGGAGGTATTATTAGTGCAATGACACGTCAACAAATTGTTGATGATTTAAAGAAAGCTCAAACAATTGTTCAAAATACACAAGCTTTTGCATATCCATATGGTGATGTAACAGATGATGCTAAAAAAGCAGTTGAAGAAGCCAATATTCTTTGTGCTTTTACAACACAATATGGAAAAGTCAAGAAAGGTATGGATTGTACCGCATTACCACGTGTGAGAGTGAGTGGAGGAAACTCATTAAAGGCTTATATTGCTTCCATTGAGTAAAATGCAACCAATAGTTTCCTTTATTCAATCTAAAATTGGTGGTCGCAACCAAGGAAACATGACTATAATAAAGGTGCTTAGGGAGGAAAAAATTTATGAATATAGAAATCGCAAATAAATTATTAAAATTAAGAAAAGAAAAAGGACTGTCACAAGAGGCATTGGCACAAGAATTAGGAATCAGCCGACAAGCAGTGAGTAAATGGGAACGTGCCGAAGCATCGCCTGATACAGATAATTTGATTGAACTAGCAAAACTCTATGATATTTCTTTAGATGAATTATTATTACACGAACCTACGTCTAAAGAAGAACAAGAAGAAAGTGAAGAAAGTAAAGAAGATGAACCTTCAAAATATGTTCATATTGGATTTGATGGGATTCATGTGAAAGAAGAAGATGGTGATCAAGTTCATGTTTCATGGAAAGGAATCCATGTCCAAGAAAAAGATGGGAATAAAGTTGATATTGATAGTGACGGTGTTTATGTTAATGGACATCAATATGATAAAGATGATTGGGATGATTTTAAACATCATCATCGCTATGATTTTCCATTTGGAACAATTGTCTTTTTGGGATATTTAATTTATGGATGTCTGACAGGTTTTTGGCATCCGACTTGGGTTATCCTTTTTATAATTCCTTTATTTGGAACTTTCATTACAGCTCTTAAAAAAAGACGTTTTTCTCATTTTGCATATCCAATTCTTGTCATTATGATTTTCTTATGGCTTGGATTTGATCAAAGTTTGTGGCATCCAACTTGGATTCTCTTTTTGACAATTCCTTGTTATTATGCAATTGCTCATTATTTAGATCATCGAAATAAACTTCATTAGAAGTTTTTTTCTTTATATTATTGACATATAATATTATATAGCGTATAGTATTATATGAAATGAAGGTGATGAAATGATTTTTAACACAGGTGCAGCTTTATTAGATGCAGTTGTTCTTTCGGTTGTTTCTAGAGAAAAAGAAGGAACATATGGATATAAAATAACACAGGATGTACAAGCTGTCATTAGTGTCAGTGAATCAACACTTTATCCCGTGCTAAGAAGATTGTTAAAAGATGGCTGTTTAGAAAGTTATGATCAGGAATTTCAAGGACGTAATCGTCGCTATTATAAGATTACTGGTGCTGGAATTGTCCAACTGAATATGTATCGACAAGAATGGTTCGAGTATACGCAAAAAATTAATAAACTATTTGATGGGGGATATCACAATGGATAGAAAAAAATTTATGAGGGAGTTAGCTTTTTTGCTTCAAGATATTAGTGAAGAAGAAAAAGACGAAGCACTGGCTTTTTATGAAGACTATTTTGATGAAGCTGGAAGGGAAAATGAACAAAAAGTGATTGAGGAGTTAGGGACACCAGAACGTGTGGCTGCGATTATTAAAGATGGATTAAAAGGTCGTTTTGATGATCATATTGAAGCTGGGAATAGTGGTTTTTCTAATCAAAATTATTCTCAAAATTATGAGGTGATTGATGTTGATGTTAAGGAAACAAAAAAAGAAAAGAAAACAACATCATCTCAACGGAAGAAAGGGAAATGGGATGAAATGAATCCAAGGGATCGTAATGTTTTGATTCTCTTAGCTATTGTTGCTTGTGTACCATTTTCATTTTCTATGATAAAAGCAATATTTGGTGGAACACTTGGTTTATTTGGTGGATTGTTTGGAGCGGGTTTTTCTGTTTTTTCCATCTTTCTATGTTTTATCTTTGGATTTTGGATTATTACAATTGCTTGTCACATCGCTGCTTTTGTATTGATTGTTTTGGGAGTGCTTCATTTATTTGCATTGCCTGGAGCAGGATTGATTTACATGGGAATTGGTTGTATATTGATTGCCTTAGGAAGTATTTTTGGAAAGATTGCAGTATGGTTCTTTAGAGATTGTATACCTTCAATATTTAATGCCATAGCTGATGGGATTGGAAAAATATTCCATCCAAGAGGTGCCTAGAATGAAAACATTTTATAAAGTTTTAATAAGTTTTATGATTGGAATTTGTTTGATTGTTGTAGGAATAAGTATTGGCGGTATGAGTCAAATATCTTCAATAGCTTTCTTCCAAAATTTCCATATGGAATGGGGATATGAAAGAATGAATGATATTTATTTTGAATCTCAAAATCAAGTTGATGAATTAAAGATAGATGTTCATCAAGGAAATGTTCAGATTCATCAAAGTCATGATATTCATTCTCTTAAAGTAGAAGCTAAAAATCTTTATTCTGGGTTTGATGTTTATCAGGATAATGAAAAAGTCGTTGTGGATCAGCCCCATTATTGGTGGTTCTATCAACCAGGACATGCACAAATTGATATTTATGTTCCAGAAAATATGTCTTTAGATAAAATTAAAATCAATATGTCGGCAGGTCGAGCAAAAATAGATAACATTAAGGCTGATAAAATTGAAGTAGATAGTGCAGCTGGTGATTTATCAATCAATCATATTGAATGTGATAAGTTTGATTTAGATACATCAATGGGAAATACAAGTATTAAATATTTAACTGCCAATAAAATTAATGCAGATTGTGGCATGGGAAATGTAAAAATGCTTTTAAATGGACGTGAAAGTGATTATAATTACAATATCGATGTTGGATTAGGAAATATTAATATCGGTGGAGAAAAGTTTTCAGGGATTGCCAAAAAACAATCACATAGCAATGATGGTATGAAAAAATTAGATGTTGATTGTGGTTTGGGAAATGTAGATATAGAAATGGAGGATTTATAATGAACAATAAAAGATTATATAGATCAAGAAGAGATGTTATGATTTGTGGAGTATGTGGAGGAATTGCTGAGTATTTTGAAATTGATCCAACAATTGTGAGATTGATAGCTGTTGTATTGATCTTTGGTTGGGGTTCTGGATTGTTAGCGTATTTAGTGGGAGCTATCATTATTCCTAAAAATCCATATCAATAAGAAAAAGGTTCGTTCTTTTATGGACGAACCTTTTAACTAGGAATAATAACTGTTAAAGCTTGTTTTTTAACAGTAACATGAATAGGGAATGTTGTGCCTTCTTCACCATCAACATCATAAATAATATCTTTATCACATTCAATAGTCATATCCTTGGCTTGAATATAGTGAATAAAACGATTTTTTTCATGTGAACTAAATTTATAATCTTTAAATATAGCAAGTAAATCAGCAGGGGAGCATTTTTTTATGATAATTAAATCCAATTGTCCATCTTGAATATCAGCATGAGGTGTAATATCTTTAAAACCACCAACTTGAGATGTATTGGTTATCATAAATAAACGTGCATCATCTTCAAAGTCTCCTTGATCAGTTTTCACTTTCAAATGTAAAGAGGTGCTTAATTGTGTAGGCAATTGACGAATTCCATTGATATAATAAGCCAAAGGCCCTAACTTTTCTTTTTCGGCTTTACTGACTTGAAAACTAATGTCACTAAACATTCCCCCAGCGATGACATTTGCAAAATAACTTTCATTGACTTTACCAACATCAACTTTCATTGTTTTCATATTTTGAATCATTTTTATAAATTCATGGGGATCTTGTGGTAATTTTAAGTGATTGGCAAAATCATTAACTGTTCCACCAGGCAAAATCGCCAAAGGTGTATTTAATTGGTTTGTGACAAAACCACTGATAATCTCATTGACCGTTCCATCTCCACCAACACTCACAACAAAATCATAATCACCATCATGAAGTTCTAAACAACGATGATAAGCATCATTTTTTTGTTGTGTATAAAAAACATCGACATGATTAACAATTTGTTGTAAAACCATTTGTCCAATCATGAAATCAAGTTTTTTTTGAATTGTCTTGGTCCCAGAACTTGGATTGATTATAAATAAGCAACGCATTTTATGCACCTCTTTTACTAGAATGGAATATCTTCATTTGTATAAACATTATTTCTAATCATGCGAAGTAAAATCTCAACACCTTTTTTCATCATATGAATAGAAACAAATTCATATGGACCATGACAATTAAATCCACCAGTTCCAATGTTTGGACAAGGTAAACCTAAATAAGATAAACGTGCACCATCAGTTCCACCACGAATAGGAACAATGACAGGGTTTAAACCAACATCTTCCATTGCAATTTCTACTTGTTCAACAATTTCAGGTGTTTCTTTAATAATATCTTTCATATTTAAATATTGTTCATGCATTGTCACATCAACCAACTCATATCCATAAAAACTATTCAAATAGGCTTGAATACGTTTAAAATCATTTAATTGGTTCTTTAATTGTAAATAATCATGATCTCTAACAATATATTCTAAACGTGTTTTTTCACAAGTGCCTTGCATATGTGTCAAATGATGAAAACCTTCATAACCTTCTGTATGTTCAGGTTTCTTTTGTTGAGGTAGCATTTGATTAAATTGCATACCCACTTCTAAAGAGTTAACCATTTTGTTTTTGGCAGTCCCAGGATGAATGCTTTTTCCAGTAATTTCAACGAAGACTTGATAAGCATTGAAATTTTCAAAATAAAGCTCATTGATATGACCACCATCAACTGTATAGGCATAATCAGCATGAAACGTTTCAAGATCAAAATGTTCAGTTCCTCTACCAACTTCTTCATCAGGCGTAAAAGCAATTTGAATATCATTATGTTTAAATTCAGGATGTTTAAAAAGATATTCAGCCATACTCATAATAATGGCTATACCAGCTTTATCATCAGCACCAAGCAGAGTTGTTCCATCAGTTGTAATTAAATCATGTCCAATAACTTCTTTTAAATCAGGAAACTCTTGAGGATCTAAATACATATCATCATGAAGTAAAATCTTTTGTCCATCATAATTTCTAATGATTTGAGGATGAATATTTTCTCCACTGGCATCAGGTGAAGTATCCATATGAGCAATTAATCCAATAACATCACCTTGATGATTATTGTTAGATGGAATAGTTCCATAAACAACTCCATATTCACTCATATGCACATTCTCTAATCCTAAAATACGCATTTCTTCAATTAAAAATTCAGCCAATTCTTTTTGATTTGCTGAAGAAGGAGTCGTTGTTGAATAAGGATCTGATTGGGTATTAAAACTTATATATTTTAAAAATCTATTTTCTATTTTCATAAAAGACCTTCCTCTCTTCCTTATTATAACAATATTTGCATTTGACCTCAATATAATTGTATTTAGACTAGCCAAACGCACTTTTTATCTTTATAATGGAGAATGGAGGTTTTAAGGAATGGGTAAATTTTATGCGGTGAAAAAAGGAAGACAAACAGGCATCTTTTTGACTTGGAGCGAGTGTGAACAACAAGTCAAAGGATTTAAAGGGGCTTTATATAAATCATTTTTAACAAAAGAAGAAGCACAAAATTATTTAGAGGATTCTATAAAAGTGATTCATGAGGATGGATTGATTGCTTATGTTGATGGAAGTTATAATATCAAGACACATGAATATGGCTATGGATGTGTGATTATCCATGGACAAAGTATTCTTGAACAATTTAATGGAAAAGGTGATAGTGAGGATTATGTAACCATGCGAAATGTCGCTGGAGAAATTATTGGAAGTGAAATGGCTATTCGCTATGCAATTAAAAAAGGCTATAAGTTTATCTGTATCTATTATGATTATGAAGGTATTGAAAAATGGGCGAATAGTAAGTGGAAAGCTAATAAACCAGGAACAATTGCTTATCAGAGATTTATTCAAGAAAGTCGTCAGCATATTGAAATTTCTTTTATCAAAGTTTTAGCTCATAGTGGTGATATTTATAATGATGTTGCTGATAAGCTTGCAAAAAAGGCGGTTGGGATTGCATGAGAGAGCGTATAACAGTCTTTGACATTGAAGTCTTAAATCAAGATCCTGCAAGTATTTGTGCCATTGGTATTGTAGAGTTAATTGACAATAAGGTTGCTTCTACATATTACTCATTAATAAAACCAAAGAATTTAAGTTATGATGTTTATCGCTATAAAGTTCATAAAATTAAAACCAAATCACTTCTTCATCAAAGAAGCTTTGCTGTGGTATGGGAAGAGATTCATCATTATTTTGAAGATGCTATTGTGATTTCTCATGATATTCAAGGGGATATGACAAATTTAAGAGCCGCTTTAAAACAAAATCAAATTGCTTATCCTCATCTTTATATGTCATGTACAAATGTTTTAGCTCATTTGGTTTATCCGCATTTACAAAAATATAATGTTAAAGATTTAGCTCAATTAACTGGTTTTGAATTTCAAGCTCATCATGCTTTAGAAGATGCAAAAGCATGTGCACATATTTTATTAGAAATGTTAAAACATGAACATGTTGAAACATTAGAAGAATTACATCAGCAATTTCATTTAGAATTTGGAGAAATGAAAGCCAATTATTATCGAAATATTATTTCTGCTGAAATTGCACCTCAATTATTAGAATTGGTACATCAAGAAGATGCTTTTCTTTATCATCAAGCTGTTTGTTTTACTGGAAAATTATCAGTTCCTAAAGAAATCTTAGAAGAAAAAACCAAACAAGTCAGTGCTTTACCAATGCATCAAGTCAGTACCCAAACAAATTATTTGGTTATTGGTGAAAAAGGTTATCATAAAGTGCGTTTTGGTAAAGAAAACAAGAAAGTTTTAAAAGCGTTAAAATTAATGAAACAAGGTCAAGATTTGCGGATTGTTCATGAAAATGAATATTTAAAGCTTTTGGAAACAAAGAAGTCATAAGAATGTTTTGCATTCTTTTTCTTTAGAAATTCTTTTGTTTTGTTTCATTGCGTCTTCATTATTTTTGAGGTATAATTGAAAAGATTTTAAGGAGAGGTGTTTATGAAAATCAGAGTTGCAACACCAAAAGATGGCAAAGCGATTCAAAGAATCTATGCGCCCTATGTGGAAAAAACAAATATTACATTTGAATACGATGTTCCAAGTGTAGAAGAGATGACAAGGCGTATTGAGGAGACCTTAAAACAATATCCTTATTTGGTTATTGAAGAAAGTGGACAGATTCTTGGTTATGCTTATGCATCAAGATATCATAGTCGTCAGGCTTATCAATGGGATTGTGAATTGTCAGTTTATATAGATGAAAAATATCATGGGAAAGGGTTGGCAAAACAATTGTATCAAGCTTTATTGATGCTTTTAAAAATGATGAATATTCAAAATGTTTATGCTTGTATTACCCATCCTAATATCAAAAGTGAAAACTTTCATCATAAACTTGGGTTTACAGTAATTGGATGTTTTCATCAAGCGGGTTATAAATTTGAAAAATGGCACGATGTGGTTTGGATGGAAAAAAGTCTATCTGATAAAAGTCAAGTTCAAGAAGTTATTCCATTTTGTGAGATTTCATCAACACAAATTGAATTATGTTTGCATAATTCATGTGTTCAAGAGGGAGAGTTTATGGTATGATAGAGACTAGAGGTGAGAGTGTGGAGAATTTAATTATTGGTTGTGGTTTTGCAGGAGCTGTTGTGGCTCGTGTTTTAGCTGAACGTGGAGAAAAAGTGAAAATTATTGAAAAACGTCAACATATTGGTGGGAACTGTTATGATGAATATGATAAATATGGAGTGCTTGTTCATAAGTATGGACCACATATTTTTCATACCAATAATCAAGAGGTTTATGAATTTTTATCACGTTTTACAAAGTGGTATGATTATTCTCATGAAGTTGTGGGAAATGTTTATGGAAAAATTATTCCAATTCCATTTAATTTAAATACATTGATGATTGTTTTTGGTGAAGAAAAAGGTCAACAATTAAAACAAGAATTGATTGATACATATGGTATGAATGCCAGAGTTCCTATTTTAGAACTTCAAAAAAGTTCTTCTCAAGGTA
This sequence comes from uncultured Erysipelotrichaceae bacterium, assembly GCA_900538465.1. Classification (GTDB taxonomy): domain Bacteria; phylum Bacillota_I; class Bacilli_A; order Erysipelotrichales; family Coprobacillaceae; genus Longibaculum. The sequence goes on along the minus strand of UPXV01000025.1, from coordinate 21,292 downwards.
TTCAAGAAGTGGCTCAATATGTTTATGAAAATATTTTCTTAAAATATACAATGAAACAATGGAATCAAAAACCTGAAGAAGTTGATCAAAGTGTTACAGCTAGAGTTCCTGTTTTGATTTCATATGATAATCGTTATTTTCAAGATCGTTATCAAGGAATGCCATTAGAAGGATATACAAAACTTTTTGAAAGAATGTTGGATCATCCTCTTATTGAAGTTGAATTAGGAAAAGATGCAAAAGAATTATTATCTTTTGATTTTGAAAATCATAAAATTTCTTATTTAGGAAAAGAAGTTACTGGAAATATCATTTTTACAGGAGCAATTGATGAACTTTTTGATAATCGTTTAGGACAATTACCATATCGTTCATTACGTTTTGATTTTGAACATTATCCTCAAGATCATTATCAATCTAAAGGGGTTGTCAATTATACTGTGAGTGAAGATTATACACGTATTACAGAGTTTAAATATTTAACAGGACAAGATATTGAAGGAACAACTATTATTAAAGAATATCCAGAAGTTTATAAGGATAACCATCAGGTTCCTTATTATGCTATCTTAAGCCCAGAAAATATAGCAATGCATCAAAAATATGTGGATTTAGTGAAACCTTTTTCTAACTTTTATTTGTTAGGAAGATTGGCTCAATATAAATATTATAATATTGATGGTATTGTTGAAGAAGCTTTAGCTTTAACAAAACAATTATAGGAGGACATTATGAAGTATTTAAGTGTTGCGATTCCAAGTTATAATTCTCAAGAATATATGGCAAAGGCTATTGAATCTTGTTTGATTTTAAAAGATGATGTTGAAGTGATTATTGTTGATGATGGTTCAAAAGATGAAACAGGGCGTATTGGTGATGAATATGCCAAACAATATCCTGAAACGATTAAATGTATTCATCAAGAAAATGGAGGTCATGGTCAAGCAGTCAATACTGGTTTGAAGAATGCTACTGGTCTTTATTTTAAAGTTTTAGACAGTGATGATTGGTTTGATCAATCTGCACTTGTGAAGGTTTTAGAAACAATTAAGATGTTACATGAAAAAGATGAAGATGTAGATATGTTAATTGCCAATTATGTTTATGAAAAACCAAGTGAAAACAAAACAAGTGTTATTAAATATACAAATGCTTTACCACAAAATAGAACATTTAGATGGTATGATGTAAAGTATTTTTATCCACAACAAAATTTATTAATGCATAGTGTGATTTATCGTACACAATTATTAAGAAATTGTAATCTTGAATTACCAAAGCATACATTCTATGTTGATAATTTGTTTGTTTATCAACCATTACCATTTGTGAATACTTTATACTATTTAAATGTTGATTTGTATCGTTATTATATTGGTAGAGAAGATCAGTCTGTTAATGAAAAGGTGATGATTTCTCGTATTGATCAACAAATCAAAGTCAATAAAATGATGATTGATTGTTGTGATGTTATGAAATTGAAGAGTCGTAAATTACGTAATTATATGGTTAAATATTTAACAATGATTACAACTGTTTCTACTGTTTTATTAGTGAAATCTGGAACGAAAGAACATCTTGCTAAAAAAGATGAATTGTGGGCATATTTAAAAGAAAAGAATCCAGAATTGTATAAAGCAGTGAAACATACATTACTAGGTTCAATGATGGAAATGGATAGTCTTGTTGGTAAAAAAATTATTACAACTGGGTATAATATCTCAAGAAAGCTGTTTGGTTTTAACTAATGAAGAAATTTTTATCACAATATAAACATGCATGGGTTTTCTTATATTTTATCTTTTATCTACCATGGTATTTTGGATTACAGTTAAGAGGCAATACAGGATTCCATGATGTTTATACAACAATAGATAAAGCAACACCATTTATTTCTTGGTTTATCTATCCTTATGTTTATTGGTTCCTCTTTGTTGCAGGAACAATTGCCTATTTGTTTTTTACCCATAAAAAAGATTTTTACCAATGTGTAGCTTTCTTGTTTATAGGTATGACAGTATGTCTTATTATCTTTACAATTTATCCAACAAGTTATGATCATCGTCCTGCAGTGATTGAAGGAAGTGGATTAGAAACTTTCTTGCTGAACTTTATTTATACTGCTGATAAGAGTCAAAATGTTTTTCCAAGTATCCATGTCTATAATTCTATAGGCTGTGCTATTGCTTTAATCAAATGTCAAGATTTTAAAGATTCAAAAACAATGAAAATCTTTGCAAGTGTTTCAGCAATCATGATTACATTATCAACAATGTTTATTAAACAGCATTCTATTTTAGATGCAATTTCAGCAAGTTTACTTGCAATTGTATTGTATATTTTCATTTATAAAAAAGATGTTTTACAAATTACAAAATTTTTAGAAAAAGGGAAGTTATAAGACTTCGCTTTTTATTAGGAGGAAAAATGGCAACAAATCAAAAATTAGCATATGAAAAAATTCCGAGATTATTATTATCACTCGCGATTCCATCCATTATTGCTCAATTGGTTAATATTTTATATAACATTGTTGATCGTATTTATATTGGTCAAATGACAAATGGAACATCGGCTATGGCGGCTTTATCTGTAGCCTTACCAATTCTCACTTTTATTACTGCTTTTACACAATTGGTGGGAGTAGGAGGAGCGCCATTATGTGCAATTCGTTTAGGTGAACAAAGAAAAGATAAAGCTGAACAAATCATGACCAATAGTTTTGTTTTATTGATTGCGACTGGAATTGTTTTAACAATTATAACTTTGGTTTTCAAAGAACCCTTATTATTACTGTTTGGAGCTAACAGCGAAACTTTATCACAAGCTATTGACTATATTCGTATTTATGCTTTAGGAACAGTGTTTGTACAAATTACTTTAGGTATGAATGCTTATATTAATACACAAGGGTTTGCAAAAACTGGAATGTGTACAGTGGTCATTGGCGCTATCTTAAATATTATCCTAGATCCTCTTTTTATCTTTGTATTTGATATGGGAGTTTCTGGTGCTGCCTTAGCGACAATTATTTCTCAAGGTGTTTCAGCTTTATGGGTATTAATTTTCTTGTTTGGGAAAAAGAGTATTATTAAAATTAGAAAGAACTATCTTGTTCCTAATTTACATATTGCCTTCTCAATTATGGCTTTAGGAGTTTCTCCATTTGTTCAAACAGCAACAGAAAGTTTATTACAAATTTCATTTAATAATCAGTTATTAATGTATGGAGGAACAATGGCGGTTGCGACAATGGCTATTTTGATGAGTTTATGGCAATTTATTACATTGCCACTGCAAGGATTATGTCAAGGCGCTCAACCTATTATTAGTTACAATTATGGTGCTAAGAATTATACACGTGTAAGAAAGACGTTCAAACTTGTTTTTATTCTTTGTTTAAGTTTTGCTTTTATAGCAAGTGGAATTGTTATGTTCTTTTCTGATTTCTTTGTTTCTATCTTTGCTAGTGATAGTCAAACAATTGTTTTTGCCTCATGGGCTTTGCGTGTGTTCTTGATTGGTTCAGGAATGTTTGGAGCACAAATTGCTTGTCAACAAGCATTTATGGCTTTAGGTCAAGCCAAGGTTTCAGTATGGATGGCCATTACGAGAAAGATTATTCTTTTGATTCCATTGATTTATATTTTCCCATATTTACTAGGTGGAAGTGGATTTGCTAGTGCATTATCAAGTTCTATTACATCGATGGTTCATGATGGCTCACGTGTTTTTGCAGTTTTATTTGCAGAACCTGTTTCTGATATTTTAGCAGCATGTATTACAACATTTATGTTTTTGAGATTCTATAAACGTGAATTGAAGAAACCTGATGATATTATAGAAGATTAGTCACAGAAATGTGACTTTTTGATTATGTAAAATGAGGATTTTTGCATAAAATAAGTTGTTAAGGTTATAAAAAATTATAACTTAAATTGTAACTTTTTTAAATTTGTGCTTAAATAGTTAAACAAAGAGGGTGAAAGTAATGGAAAAAAGTTTGATTTCTAGAATTTTAGAAATGGATCCAGCTGCACGTAATCGAGTGAATGTTGTCTTAAATTATCCTGGATTACATGCTATGTTCTTCTATCGTATTAATCATTTTTTATGGAATATTCATTTGAAAATCTTGGCTAGATTTTTAAGTCAAGTTGCTCGTTTTTTAACAGGGATTGAAATTCATCCAGGAGCAACGATTGGAAGAAGGTTGTTTATTGATCATGGTATGGGGGTTGTGATTGGGGAAACAACGATTATTGGAAATGATTGTACACTTTATCAAGGTGTGACATTAGGTGGCGTTGGAACAGGTGAACATAAAGTAAAAAGACATCCAACATTATTAAATAATGTCATGATTTCTGCTGGAGCTAAAATTATAGGTGATGTCACTATTGGTGATAATAGTATTGTTGGAGCTTCTTCAGTTGTTTTAAAAGATGTTCCACCTAATTGTACAGTTGTTGGTGTGCCAGGAAGAATTGTGAAGGAAAATGGGATTAGAGTTGATAAAGACCTCTAATAGGTTAAAAGGAGTTGTCTTATGTTGGCTTCTTTTGTTGATTTATTTGATTTTCTTTTTTCAAGGCACATTTGAATCAATGGATAATGGTGTTTATCAATTGATTCATTCTTTTGAAAGTGAACATGTTACACAAATAATGAAATTCATAACATTTTTTGGATCAACTGTTTTTATTGTTGGGGTATGTTTTGTGTGTTTCATTGTTAATAGAAAGATAGGACTATGGGTAAGTTTAAACATGGCTAGTATTGCTTTGATCAATCAAGTGATAAAATGGATTGTTGCTAGACCACGACCATCAGTCGTTCATCTCGTTGTTGAGACAAGTTATAGTTTCCCTTCGGCTCATGCCATGTGTTCTTTTGTTTTCTATGCATTATTTGCATTTATTATTTATCAAAAAGGGAAAAAATTTGGAATGATTCTTATGGTTATGCCATTACTCATTGGCATAACAAGGATTTATTTGGGTGTACATTATACGAGTGATGTTTTGGCAGGATATCTTTTTGCACTCACATATTTTGTAACCATTTTATTTATATTATTTCATCATAAAAAATCTCCTTGTTCATAAAATACAACAGGAGGTTTTTTTTATGCCAATAGATATACAAGCAGGTCTATATCATTATGGTTTAGGATTAATTAAAAGGGAGAATCATCTTTATTCTTTGGTTGATTTACAAACTGGTGAATGGTATGAAAAAATGACAATCTATTATATTGAGATTCTTTTAAATAAATGGAATCATAATAGAATCTTAAATAAATCTTAAAACTTTTTCCTTTGTAATCAGTATAATGGTAAATATAGGAGGTGATAAAAAATATAATCAATTTCCTTTCCCTTTTTAATAGAAAACAAATACCCTTTATATAATAAATAAGTCATAAACGACTAACCTATTCTCCCATACACAACTATGACTTATAATCAAAGCATCCTTTTCATTTTGGATGCTTTTCTTTGATTGATAATTGAATTTTTTAAGTAGGCATGATAAAATAAATGCTACACATATCTCTTGCTAGCTCAGAGAGATAGAGAGTTGCAAAACTAAGACTTTTTGATTAGCAAAACTTAGAAAGTGAAACATATGTCCACGTAGCTCAGCTGGATAGAGCACACGCCTCCTAAGCGTGGGGTCGGAGGTTCAAATCCTCTCGTGGACGCCAATTTTGCTAATAAATAGAGTATTTATTGAGGTCTTAGCAAAAATGAGTATAGACTGATTTGCTTTGGCTTTAATAAAAAAGTTCTATTCATTTCATTAACAATCAACATTCTTGTTGGTTGTTTTTTACGTGAGTCGAACTTTTTCTATTTTTGCTAATCAAAATAAATATAAATTCTTATATAATTTAATCATAATTATGCCTTCTCATCATAAAATCTATATCCGTTTTCATTAATATCACTTGATTTTAAGAGTCCCTTTTTGTCATAAAATTGAATTGTTTTCTGATAATTTTCTAGTACTTAACATAATATAATCTCCTGCCGTGATAAAAAGGAGCAAATTTGCTCCTTTATTCAATGTTTTTATACTTTTGATGGCATCTTTGTTTTCCAAATAGCCATAGGATGATTTTCAATTCTTTTAAGTTGTTCATTATGAAACAATAACTGTGGTTGATAGTTCTTATTTTCAAACTGATTTAAAAATTCTTTTTCTTGGTCAGTTAAAATAAAGTGTTTATTAAAGAATTCAAGAATTTGTTGATGAGCTTCTGCAAGGGAAAAAAACTCCTTTGAATTAATAACAGGAATCAAAAATCGTTTGATTTGATTTTGCGTAATACTGTTAAGATTATCTAAATTATAATCGAAATGGCCATCTTCATTACTGATTGCTCTGTAAAAGACAGAACATTTTTTTATTTGATTTATACCATCATCATCAAATATCTCTGATTTAATCATATAAAGGAAGTCATATAGATCTCTAGGAGTAGAACGTGTCATGAGAGCTACAAGTTTACTACCATATATTTCATAGGGATGTAACGTTCTTATTTCTACATCTTTAATGAATCCATAATTCTTGCTTTTTATGATAATTGGTTCATAGATATGAGCTCTAAGCATATAGTTAATTTCTAGTTTTATTGAATCCGAATTATTTCCAGCATTCGTATAATATACTTTAAAACTATCAAGGGCATGGCGGGTTCTTGTTTCTTTATCTACACGATAATCATTTTTCTCTAAATATGAGAAAAGCAATTCTTTTATTTTTTGACGCATAATCATCATTTCTTCACGGGATACATTATCTGTAAAATCAAAATCTAGATCTACAGAAAGCCGTGGTAAGTCAAAAATGGTTAGATTAATTGCTGTTCCTCCTTTTAATGCAAGATGATGAAATAGGAATGGGACAGAACGTATATATGCTAATATGTCAACCAATCTTACGACTTTTTCATAAGTATCTCTAACAAACTTGTATTTATCAGCTTCTTTTTTTAACTGCCTTTGGTTAAATTTCATAATCTAAATTTCCTTTCGTTAATAGAGTGAGTACATAAGTGGGAACACAAATATTCCATGTCTTATCATATATAAGATTATCTATCTTTTTTGAAGAATTTAAATAGCATTTAGAATTGCCAATTTTTGAATGTAAATAATGAAATGTCAAATCACTTATATTCAATTGTTCCTTAAAATTTTCTAATATAAATCCTGTTCTTTGATAAAGTACTTTCTTTTGATAGTCATCTAGTATTTCAATTAATTTATTTTCATTGATACTATGGATAGAATCTAATACTCGATAAATTTCTTCAATACCACCTGCTAAATCCATTTGATCAATACAATCCACGATTGTTCTTTCAAGAGAAGTTACTCTTACACCATCATATTTTTTTTCGATTTGTAAATCACATTTACTTTGAACATAATGATAAGTGATATTTTCAAAGTCAAAATCGTTAATCCTTTTATTTCCGCAATAAACAATTTCATTAAAAACTTGGTTTTGAAATCCATAATATTCAATTGCGGAATGATAAGCAATATAATGAGATTGTCCTAATTGTGTTGCTATTTGATACTTATTACAAACTGGTGTGAGATTGACTATATCCATAGCAACATAAAAATTCTTCTTTACACGTTTGATATAACCTTTTTGCATATAGCGATATAATAAAGCTTCTATTGTCCTTTTATTATTGATTATTTGTTCTAAATCTTGAGATGTGAAACAGCCCAAATCAAGGATTTCATCATAATATTTCAAAAAATCGCCTCCTCTAGTTAAATATTAGCACAAATTACTTTAAAAAGTAAGTGTTTTATGATTATTTTTAACCATAATTAACAATCTATTCCTTTTACTTTAAATTTTATATCTATACTAAAAGTATAATAAAATTTCATTTGTTAATAGTTTTTATATCATTTTAAGCAGTTGATACTACAGTGAAATAAGTTGTTTAAGATTATAGATGATAATGATAAAAAATATGTTAATGGAAATAACAAGGCAAAAGATAATATAAAGAAGAAAGCTCGATATTTTCATTTTCATAATATGATATTGTATTTAGATAATAGCTATTATAAAATATGTAAAAGTTGAAATGGGGATGAATGAGACATGATTGAAATAAAAAAAGGGTATTCTCATATTGATGAAATTAAAGAATTGATTTTAAAATACTATCAAGAGTTAGATAGAAATTTAGACTTTCAAAATATTGATGAGGAATTGAATCATTTATAAGAGAAATATCAAGAACCAAATGGAAAACTTTTGGTTGCATTAATGAATCAAAAGGTTGTTGGTTGCGTTGCATATCATCAGTTCCAAGATGAGATGTGTGAAATGAAAAGATTATATGTTTTACCAGAATATAGAGCATACCACATTGGTCAACTCTTGGTTGAAGAAATTATTAAAGAAGCGAAACTTGCAGGTTATAAAGATATGGTACTAGATACAATAGAACCATTACAAAGTGCTATACATTTATATAAAAAAATGGGTTTTAAAGAAATTGATGCTTATTATAATAATCCTATGGAGGATGTTATTTATATGAAACTTCATTTGAGTAAAGAAAAAACAAGCGATTAGATGCTTGTTTTTCTTTGCTTAATCAATTCTTGTTTTTGAATATGCGTGAGTTGCTTGATTTCCCATTCTCTTTTCATAGCTTGACTCTTGGTTTCGAATTCTTCATAGTAAACCAATTCAACTGGTAAACGTGCTTTGGTATATTTAGCACCTTTTCCTTTATTATGAGTCAAAAGTCGTTTTTCTAGGTTATTTGTCCAGCCAGTGTAAAAACTTTTGTCACAACATTGTAAGATATAAGTATAATTCATAAATGTTATTGATACTTTTGATAATATGCAACAAATCGATTCATAGCTTCTTGTAACAAGGCATAACTCGTAGCAACATTGATACGAATAAATCCTTCATAATGACTGACAAAACGTGATCCTGTTTCAACCAAAACATGTGTCTCTTTAGCAAAATCTAAAACGAATTGATCAACATTTTGAATATTTGGTAATTGTACCCAGACCAAGAAACCACAATCAGGTTGCATAACAATCGCATTGGTTTCTTTTAATTTTTCAACGACGAATTGGACATTTTTTTGAAGATAAGCAAGTAGTTCATGATACCAATCTTCACCATAGGTATAAACATATTCGATCATTTTGATTCCTATACGATTACATCCTAAATGGAGACGATTAAAATATTGAAGGTATTGTTGTCTTAATTCTTGACTTGCACATAACAAAAATGAAGTTGATAATCCTGAAATATTAAATGTTTTATTAGGAGATGTAGAGACAATGATTTGGTCATATTGATCTTCAAATTCAATCATGGAAACAAATTCTTTGTTTGTTAATTGAATATCACTATGAATTTCATCAACCAAAATAACAATTTTATATTGTTTACACAAAAGAACCAATTGTAAAAGTTCTTCTTTGCTCCACATTCTTCCTCCAGGATTATGTGGATGACATAACATCAAAACACGAACGGATTGTGTTGCAAATGTTTTTTCAAGGTTCACAAAGTCAATATAATAACGTTGATCTTGATAAAGCAAAGGAACCTCAATTGTTTTTCCTAGTTGACTACAATTAGAAAATGGTCCATAAATTGGTGGCATAATCACAACACCCTGGTTTCTTGCTAGCATATCGCAAGCGAGATGAAGCGAGGTAATTGTTCCAATTGAGGGAATGATCCATTCTTTTTGTATATTGATATGATGAATGTTTTGATACCAATGAATAATACTCTCAAAGAAACTCTCTTGAATATGAAAATAACCAAAATCAGGTTGTTGACATAATTCTTGTAAAGCTTTTTGAATATGATCATCTATTGGGAAATCCATATCTGCGATAAAAAGAGGAATAACATCACTCATATCATCAATATGAAATCTTTTTTGTATGTATGCTTCTTCCCATTTCATAGAGCCATTTCCTTGTCTTGATAAGATATTGTCAAATTTTTGATTCATAAATAAAGAACTCCTTTCATACTATTCTATTATATCTTATCAATGAATCATTTGCGATATGAAAAAGAGAATCTTATGATGAATATGAAAAACTACACTTTTTGTCATAAAAGTAGTAAAATAGAACTAAGAGAAGGAGATGTTATTATGAATAATTTTAGTGAAGATTTAAAAAAAGTATTATTAGCAGGGTTAGGTGCTGTGGCAGTGACTGCTGAAAAATCTAAAGAAGTTGTTGAACAGTTAGTTAAAAAAGGTGAATTGACTGTTGAACAAGGAAAAGTTTTAAATGAAGAATTAAAAAGAAATGTTGCTGAAAAATTAAGAGAACCAGTGAATGCTGAAAAAATCAGTAAAGATTTAGAACAAGTCAGTGATGAAGAATTAGAAGTGTTAAAGGCAAAAATTGAAGAATTACAAAATGCAAAAGACGAATCAAAATAATCAAAAAAGTCTGAGTAGTCAACGTCGTCTTGCTCAAATTGTGAAAATCTTAAAGAAACATCATCTTTCTAAAGGAATTGATCCTGTAAAATTCAGAATGATTTTAGAAGATTTAGGACCAACTTTTGTTAAGATTGGACAAATTATGTCTTCTAGACAAGATATGTTTTCTGAACGTTATTGTCATGAATTAATAAAATTACGTGATAATGTTTCACCAATGAGTATGAGTGTTGTTCGCCAAGTCATTGAAGATGAGTATGGAGATTCTTTAGAAAATGTTTTTAAAGAATTCCATGAAATTCCTTTAGGAAGTGCATCTATTGCGCAAGTTCATAAAGCAACTTTAATGGATGGAGAAGAGATTGTTGTGAAAATACAACGTCCTCATATTTATGAAATGATGGAAAGAGATATTTCATTAGTGAGACGTGCGATTAAACTCTTACGTTTAAATGAAGTATTAGGTAGTGTTGTTGACTTAAACATTGTTTTAGACGAATTTTGGCATACTGCCAAAGAAGAAATGGATTTTTTAAATGAAGCTGAATTTGCCAAACGCTTTAGCAAATTGAATGAATCAATTCGTTATATTGGAGCACCAGAAATTAAAACTGAATATAGTACAAGCAAAGTTCTTGTTATGGAATATATTGATGGGCTTCAAATTGATCAATTTGATAATTTGCAAGAACAAGGATATAGTCGACAAGAGATAGCAAGTAAACTTGCTGAAAATTATATTAAACAAATTGTTGATGATGGATTCTTTCATGCTGATCCACATCCAGGGAATTTACGTATCCGTGATGGAAAAATTGTTTGGATTGATTTTGGTATGATGGGAGTTTTAAGTCGTAGTGACAAAGATTTGATGAAACAAGCTGTTATGGCTTTAGGTCAAAATGATACTCAAAAATTAGTTGATGTTATTTTGACTTTAGGGATTCATGATAACCGTGTTGATTATACTTTGTTCTATGATAATATTGAAACATTTATGCGCCATTATGTGAATCTGGATTTGAAGGATATGAATTTAGGCGATGTTATTCAGGAAATTTTTACAATTGCTCATAAACATAAGATTTCTATGCCTAAGGGTGTCAGTATGTTGGCTAGAGGATTGGTGACAATTGAAAGTACAGTTATGCTTGTGGATCCAAATTTAAGTATCATTGAGATTGCTGCAAATCATGTCGCTGGTCACATAGTAAGGAATTTTGATTTGAAAAAAGAAGTATCTTCTACTGGTAAAAAGTTATATGATGCTTCTTTACATACTTTAAATTTACCTGTTCATCTTTCTGATATTATGCAAATGATTATGAAAGGACGTATTAAGATTAATCTTGATATAGTTGATTCTAGTGTACCTTTAAATGCCATTGATCATATGGTTAATAAATTAACTGTAGGAATTGTGAGTGCTGGTTTGTTGATGGCAAGTAGTTTGCTTTGTACAACACAAATGACTCCCAAAATATTTGGAATTCCTGCTATTGGATTTATAGGATACATAACAGCTGTTGGATTAGGACTATGGCTATTGTGGACAGTGCTTAAAGATAGACGACAAAAAAAGTAAAAAAATTATTGACAATTATATATTGTAAATATAAAATATAGTTGTTCGTCATGCATATAGCATGAGTGGATAAAACCACTATATCCGAGTAGGTCTCCCTTTAAATGACCTACTCATTTTTTTATAAATTCAAATAATTTGCAAAACTTGTACATTTTTTATAGGAATGATATAATATAAAATAAGCAAGGAGGCGATGAAGTTGGAAAAAAAGACAAAAATCATTGGTCTCGTATTGCTTTTTATTTTTACTCTTTTTTGTTTTCCTGAGCGGACGAAAGCTGTGGATACAATAAAAGTTGGATTTATTGATTATAAAGGTTTTATTGAAAAAGATAATTTTGGAGTTTATCAAGGATACGCTGTTGATTATTTAAATGAAATTTCTAAATATACGCAATGGGAATATCAATATATATTTGATTCTTGGGATAATTGTTTAGAGAAATTAAAGAATGGTGAAATTGATATTTTATGTAGTGCACAATATACAAAAGAACGTGATCAGTATTTTGATTATTCAAAGTATGCTATTGGAAATGAATATACCATTGTTTATACTAATCTAGATACTTCTATTTATTTTAATGATTATGAAGCAATGGATCATAAAACAATTGGTTTATTAAAAGATAGTTATCAAAATCAAAGTTTAGTTCAATATGCAAAAGATAATCATTTTGATTATAAAGAAAAATATTATAGTAATGAAGAGGATGTTGTCCAAGCTTTAAAAAATCATGAAGTTGATATGATTGCGGTTGGAAGTTTACCATTACATAATCATTTGAAAGTTGTTGCTAAATTTGATCCACAACCTTTTTATATTACAGTTAAAGAAGGAAACTATACTTTATTAAATCAAGTTAATGATGCATTAAGTCAAATAAAAAAAGATTCTCCTTATTTTGAGAATGAAATATATAATAAGCATTATAGTGATAGTGCTTATTCAACTCAACCACTTTTTACACGTGATGAAATTGAATATATTCAAAAGCTTGATTCTCTTCAAGTTGGTTTTTATACAAATATGTTCCCTTTTTCTTATATTGGAAAAAATGATCAGCCAGAAGGCATTCTAATAGATATTATGAAAAAGATATCTGAAAAGTCTAATATTCAATTTGAATATGTTCCTTTTTCTGAAGGTAAAGATATTGAACAATTTTTAAATGAAAGTCCATGGCATATTTTTTGTGGTTCAACAAAAAATTCTAAAGGAATTATTGATGGGAAATATTGGTCTTCTTATTCGTTGATTGATGTTGATCAAGTCATTGTTACAAAAAATGATAAGAGTTTTGATACATTTGATAATTGTACAATTGCTTTAATGTTTGATTTTGAAACTTCTGGAAAAAGTTTTATAAACAATTATCCTTCAGCTCATACACAATATTATGCAAGTGTTGAAGAATGTTTAGATGCAGTTAATAAAGGAGAAGCTGATTTAACAATTTACAATGCTTATACGATGAACTACTTGATTCAAAAACCTGAATATGTTGATCGTTTAACGGCTCATAGTATTTCATTAGAACCTCATTCCTCATGTTTGGCAGTACAAAATGATATAGACAGTCGATTTGCTGCTATATTGAATAAAACAATTAAAAGTTTTAATGATTCAGAAATTGATAAGATTGTTTATGGTTATACAATAGGATATCGTTATGAGTATTCTTTATTAGATAATATTTATATGTATCGTTATTTTATTATTTTGATTTTTGTTATTCTTGTATTGATTTGTATTTTGCTTTCTATTTTTAATAAGCGCCACACACAATATTTGATTGATAAAAAAGAGGCTGATATTTTAAGACGTAAAGTTGAAATAGATACATTAACTGGTCTTTATAACTATGACTTTTTCTTGGAATTGGTAAAAGATAGACTTGCAAATGATGAGGGAGATTTTTGTATTTTATATCTTGATGTTAATCGTTTTAAGATAGTAAATGAATTATATGGTATGGGAATTGGGGATCAATTGCTAGCATATATTGGAGAACAGCTTTTGGATGTAGAAAAACAATATAACAATGTTTTGAGTTGTCATTTTAATGCTGATAAGTTCTTGATTTTTGCTCCAAAAGATGTTTACAAGGAAATCATCGATATTGATTTATTACAAGATAGTAATTTAGAAATGGGTATTTCTATGCGTTATGGTCTTTATATCATTGATGATCGTCATGTTCCAGTTAATTTAATGTGTGATAGAGCAGCATTGGCATCACAAGATATTAAAAACAATTATTTCCAAAAAATTGGTATCTATGATGATAAGAAACGTTTACAAATTTTACATGAACAAGAAATTATTGATGATATTCAACAAGCCCTTGTTCAACAACAATTATTTATTATGGTTCAGCCTAAATATGATATATTAGAAAAGAAAATCAAGGGTGGCGAAGCATTAGTAAGATGGAAACATCCTCAAAAAGGTTTTATACCACCAAATGAATTTATTCCAATTATTGAAAATAATGGTTATATTATTCAATTGGATTATTATGTTTGGGATTTGGCTTGTCAATTCCTTGCAAAGATGAAGAAAATGGGAATTGATATGGATATTTCTGTTAATGTCTCAAGATTAAATTTCTATCGTCCACATTTGGTGAAATTGTTGGTTGATTTGGTTCATCAGTATGATATTGATGCAAAAAATCTTCAATTAGAAATTACGGAAACTGTTTATTCAGAAGATAAAGAATTTATATATTCAATCATTAGAGAATTACAAAGAAATGGTTTTACGATTCTGATGGATGATTTTGGAAGTGGATATTCATCATTGAATATGCTAAAAGATGCTCCTGTTGATATTATCAAGTTAGATATGGATTTTCTTGATTCTACAAATGAAACAAATCGAAGTAAACCTATTATTTCTTCCATTGTTGAATTAACACATTCTTTAGGATTGTCAGTTATAGTAGAAGGGGTAGAAACAGAAAATGAAGTTGAATTTTTAAAAACGATACATGCTTATACGATTCAAGGTTATTATTTCTCTAAACCATTATTAGAAGATGATTTTATTGCATTGTATCAAAAAACAAATCTTAAATAAAAGCATTATCACTTTTCTAGTAATTGTGATAATGCTTTTTTATCAATGATTTTAATGTTTTTATATTCATTTGCAATATAATTTTTTTTAACAAATTCATTTAAGACTTTGGTTGTTGTTACACGTGATAAACCAACCAAAGAAGCAATTTCTTCATGAGTTAAAGAAAGAGATGAAGAAATGGCAGTTTGTTCTAGTAAAAAAGATGCAACTTTTTCATAACGATTATATGTATATGCTTTTTTGACAAGGGTTGCTAGATAATCACATGTTTGAGACATCATTTGTAAAAGCGAAACAGTCAATTCTTTAGATTCATTCAAATAAGGATATAAATCATCTAAACGACAAGAAATTAAATGAACGTCTTGAATAGCACTAACAGTTGTAGGACGAGAAGAATTTTGTAAAAAAGAAGATTCACCAAAAATACGCCCTTTTCCTAAAATCTCTAAAGTGATTTCATCTCCATTAGCAGCAATCATATAAACTCTCACTCTTCCTTTGGTAATTAAATAAAGATTATTCGCATCATCTTCTTGCATATAGATAATATCTTGAGGATGATAGTTGACTTTTGTTCCTGCTTTTTCAAAATAATGAAATAATTCTTCTTTTATTTTCATAAAATCACCACTTTCTTTTCTAATTGTAACATAGGTTACAATTATTGTGAAGAAGATGTGGTAAAGTCTTGGGCGAGGTGAGAAATATGAAACAAAAATTATTACATATTGTTTATATTGTTTTAGGAAATATCTTGATTGCTTTTGCATTAAGTACATTGTTGTTAGAAAATCATATTATTGCTGGTGGTGTTTCAGGAATAGGGATTGTTTTAAATCATTATTTTGGAATTTCTATTTCTATGAGTGTTGCTATGATTAATGTTATTTTGTTTGCTTTGGGACTTGTTTTCTTAGGAAAAGCTTTTGCTATGACAACATTGGTTTCTACTTTTTTGTTTCCTCTTGTCTTACAATTTTTTGAATCACAAGATTTCTTTCATCATTATTTAAATGATCCATTACTTGCATGTGTCATTGCAGGATGTTTGATTGGGATAGGTATTGGATTGATTTTAAAAGCAAATGCTTCTACAGGTGGTGTGGATATTTTAGCAATTTTATTCAATAAAAAGATGGGTGTTCCTGTGCATATTGTTTTAAATTGTATCGATTTAACAGTTTTATTATTCCAATTTTCATTTAATGATACAACACATGTGATTTATGGTATTGTTACTGTTATGATTACATCAGTGATGTTAAATAAAACTTTAACAACAGGAACAAGTTTGATTCAACTGGTTGTTATGAGTGATGAATATGAAAAGATTAAAGAAATGATTTTACATGATCATGATGCAGGTGTTACACTTTTGGCAAGTGAAAAAGGGTATACTGCTCAAGATTCTAAATTGGTTTTATCTATCTTACCATATCGTAAACTTCCTGATATTAAAGAAAAAATCAATGAAATTGATCCACTTGCCTTTGTGATTGTTTCACATGTAGATGAAGTAGGTGGCAAAGGCTTTACTTTAGAAAAAATTAATGATTAAAAACAGGAGAAATCAATGAGACTGCCTAGACAGTCTCCGTTTTTTTACATATGTTATTTTGAGGTGAAGTTATGGAACCATATCGTGAAGATGAAATATATGACATTGATCCTTATATGTCCAGACAAGGAGTATTTGTACCAAACTGGTTTTGGTGGATTTTGTTTCCACCATTTCCACCTAGGCCACCATTTGTGCCAAGACCACCTAGACCACCGATGCCACCAAGGCCTCCAGTGCCTCCAAGACCACCGGTAGCACCTAGACCGCCATTGCCACCAAGGCCACCATTCCCTCCTGGACCAGGGCCAAGACCGCCTTTCCCACCAGGACCAATGCCTAGAAACGAAGAAGAAGACACTACTCTTTATTGAGTCGTGCCTTCTTTTGTTTTTTTTCTATTTTTTTATATTCTAATCCAGCAACAACAATTGCTCCACCTAAGTCTAACATTAAATCTTTCATTGTGTCATTTAAAGCTTCATGACCTTGCAAGGGAATATCTTCTTCATCATAAAGTGTTGCTCTTGTAGAGGCCATATATTGTTGATTGTTTGTATGGAAAATATCATCAACAGTATATTCACCAATTTCCCAAACAGCACCAATTGCCAAAGCAACACTTACAACAATCAAACTCATAAATAAAGGGGATACAGATAAAGGAATTGTATACTCTTTATCTAAATATTCAATCACAATAAATCCTACATATGCAATAACAACCCCAGAAAATGTATGTAAGATAGAATCCCAATAAGGAATCTTTCCATAAAAATTAAAAACATCACCTAATATAAAACCACTAAAAGCAAATGTAATTAAAACAAAATCCAAAAGATTAGGAATTGTAAAATGATATTTATCTTGAATAAATTGAGGAATTCTTAAAACAAACAACATTCCAACCAATTGAACCATTGTAAAAATCAATCTTCCCTTATTTGCATTTTTCCGTGTCAATAAAAGAACCATAGCTCCAATTAACATAAACATCACAAGATAAAAAATAATTTTTCTTGCTATAATCAAATAATAAGGCTTTTTCTCCTTTAAACTCGCTTTCATAACCATACCTCCTTTGTTATTTTAGCGCATCTTTATGAACTCAAAATAAATCATTAATTGTCAAAAACTGTTGTATTTCTTGCCATGAAAGCAAAAGCTTTTCTAAAGAATAAGCTGCATTGGCTGGGGATGAAGACGGTAAACAAATATCTTCTATATGTGTTAATGGAAAGCAATATTTTTGATATAAATGATGTGCTTTCTTTCCATTGGTATAGATTTGCTTGATAGATGTCTTTTTTAAAAGGGAAACAATATCATTGATTTGAACATTTTCAATACTGCTATCACGAGAACCTTGAATATCACAACTTGCTATAACATCCCACACAGCAATATGATGTTCTAATAAAAAGGTTTTCTTTTCTTCGATGGTTTGTAAAGGTTGATGATCAAATAATTGTTCTAAAATTTTCCAAAAACGATTTTGAGGATGATGATAAAAAAATTGTCCTTGTCGTGATTTAACAGATGGAAAAGATCCTAAGATTAAGATCTTAGAGCTTTGATCATAGACAGGTTCAATATTGTGAATAGGCATAAAAACACTTCCTTTCTTGTTTATTATAACAAAATCTTACATTTGAATTTACAAAAGTGATAAAAAGGTATATGATGAAATTACAGATGATGTTAATCATTGACCCGTCTTTCACAATTGAATAGAGTCTTTGTGGCAGGGTGTAAGTCCCTACCGATGGTAAAAGTCCATGACCCGCTTATTGCGGCTGATCTGGTGTAATTCCAGAACCGACGGTATAGTCCGGATGAGAAAAGACATAATCTGTGCACGCCTAGACAAATTTTTTGGATAGGTTATTTTTTTTAGAAAGAAGGAGACAGAATATGAAAAACATGAAAGTTAAAGAAATTACAACGTTGAGTATTTTAACGGCGATGGCAGTCATTGTGAATTTGTTAATTCATTTTCCAATGATACCAGCAGTTCCTTGGTTGGCTTATGATCCAAAGGATATTGTGATTGTCATTGGAGGATTTATCTATGGACCATTTGCAGCTTTTCTTGTGAGTGCAATGTGTTCAATTTTAGAAATTCTATTTCGTGGAGGAACAGTCATTGATGTTTTAATGAATGTGATATCCACATGTGCTTTTGCCTGTGTTGCAGCATTTATTTATAAGAAAAATCATACCAAAAAAGGTGCCATTATTGGTTTGATATCTGGAGTTATTTGTATGACCATATGTATGGTCATTTGGAATTATATCATGACACCTATTTATTTTGGGATGCCAAGAGAGGCAGTTGTAGAAATATTATTACCAGGAATTGTCCCATTTAACTTATTAAAAGCGAGTTTAAATGCTGGAATCACTTTGTTTTTATATAAGAGTATTGTGACAATTTTAAGAAAAACCAATTTGGTTGATAGTGGTGATACACATGCGCAAAGCAATAAAACAATGCTTATTATGGGATTGTTTATCACCATCACAATCATTTGTATTATTTTAGCTTTACAAGGAATGATTTAAGGAGGAAATGAATATGGAATTTCAAGAAGCAGTTGATTATTTATATGCAAAATTAGCACCATCAAAGATTATGGCTTTAGCTTCTAGTGTTGATGATCATGTCATGGTAAGAAATGTGAGTTGTTTGATTTATGATGAGGCCATTTATTTTAAGACTGATAAGAATTTTAGAAAAACCAAACAACTTTATCAAAATCCACGTGTTGCTTTATGTGTAGGTGGTATACAGGTAGAGGGAATCGCAACAATCAAAGGTTTGGTAGTTGATGAACCAGGACGCAAGTTTGAACAACTTTATCAAAAGTATTTATGGGGAAGCTATAATGCTTATAGTCATGAAGATACAGAAATTCTTGTTGAAGTGAAACCAACTTTTGTAGAAATTTGGGATACAGATGAGAAGAATCATGCATTCCAAACATTTATTGATTTTGATTCTCAAAGCGTTGAAAGAAAACTTTATGATGAATCCTAGGAAACTAGGATTTTTTTGTTTGTATCAAATTTATCTTGTCAATAGGGGAAAAAGAGGGTACAATTGAAATGTTTTTTGAAAGTAAAGATGAGGAGAGAGAAAAATGTTGGAAAAAATATTTAAGTTGAAAGAGAAAGAAACAACTGTTAAAACTGAAATTTTAGCAGGGATTACAACTTTCTTGGCAATGGCTTATATTTTAGCTGTTAATCCAGAAATGCTTGGACAAACTGGAATGAGTGTTCAGGGTGTTTTCTTAGCAACAGCAATTAGTAGTGCTGTTGCAACAATTATTATGGGGTTGATTGCAAATTATCCAGTTGCTTTATCTGCTGGTATGGGAGTCAATGCATTATTTACATTTACGATTTGTGGAACAATGGGATTAAGTTATCAAGGTGCTTTGGCTTGTGTCTTTGTTTCAGGAATTATTTTCTTATTAATTTCTATTACAGGACTTAGAAAAATGATTATTAATGCAATTCCTGCTCAATTGAAATTAGCTATTGGTGCTGGTATTGGTTTCTTTATTGCATTTATTGGTTTGAAAAACGCAGGTATTATTGTGGCAAGTGAAGCAACATTTGTAAGTTTGGGGAATTTAACTGAACCAACTGTTATTTTAGCAATTTTTGGTATTTTGGTTACAATTTTATTGTTATCACGTAAAGTTCCTGCTGCTGTATTCTATGGATTATTAATTACAGCTGTTGCGGGTATTATTGCTGGATTATGTGGTATTCAAGGAATGCCAACACTTCCTAAAGCAGTTGTAAGTGCTGATTTTGATTTTAGTTTAGTAGGTGCTTTTGCATCAGGAATGAATGAATTGATTAATCATCCAAGTTGTTTGGTTGCTATTTTCTCATTGTTATTTGTTGATTTCTTTGATACTGCTGGAACATTAGTTGCAGTTGCTAATCGTGCAAATTTAATTGATGATAATGGAGAATTAGAAAATGTTGATAAAGCTTTATTGGCTGACTCTATTGGAACTGTTTTTGGAGCAACTATGGGAACTTCAACAGTAACTTCATTCGTTGAATCAACTTCAGGTGTTGAAGTTGGAGGAAGAACTGGTTTAACTGCTATTACGACTGGAATCTTATTCTTATTATCAGTTTTCTTTTCACCATTGTTAGCAGCAGTTACAAGTGCTGTTACTGCGCCTGCTTTGGTTGTTGTAGGAATTTTAATGGCTCAACAATTAAAGGGAATTGATTGGGATAACTTTGTTTATGCAGCAAGTGGATTTATGACAGTTTTATTCATGATTTTGGCTTATTCTATTTCTGATGGTATTGCTATTGGATTTATTACATATGCATTAACTATGATTGGAGTCGGTAAAGCAAAAGAAGTGAAACCAATTGTTTGGATATTGGTTGTTTTCTTTGTGATTTTCTTGGTATTCTTACCTAAGTAGTTTTTGAAAGGATAATCTTCGGATTATTCTTTTTTAATTTTCAAAATTTAAAAAAATAAAAAAAGTTGCTTCAAAAAAAAGAAAAATGAAA
>UPXV01000024.1 GCA_900538465.1 uncultured Erysipelotrichaceae bacterium | reverse complement strand
ACTTCCCAACAAAAGAAAAGACTGTTGACACATTTACTTTGTCAACAGCCTGAAATCAGCCTTATAATAGGCTGATTTTTTTATACACATTATCTTTGTGCTTTTTTCTTTAATTCATTTAACAATTCAATAGCTAATGGTAACCAATGTCCTTCTGTTGGAATGATAATCACAATTTCATTTTTAATATACTTTAATTGTGGTTTTTTAAATAATCTATTCACAAGTTCAAAAAGTTGATCACCCTCAATATGTGAAGAAAATTCTTGGGTTAACATAATCTCAACATGATCAGCTGCTTCTTTGACTTGATCAATAAATGGTTCTGTACATAAAATTTCATACTTACGTTTTAAAACAATATTATTCACTTCACGAGGAAGTGTTCCATATAAATCTTTTAATTCATTTTCTAAAGCACTCATTTGAGATAAATGTTGAGCTTTATAAACACGTTGATAAAGATTTAACTTCTCAATATCACTTTCTACATAATTTTCAGGAATATATCCTTCTACATTGATATTTTGTACAGGAACTTCTTTTTCTTCTTTCTTTTCTCCTGTTTTTTCATCAATCGCTTCTTGTAAGATTTTCATATACATATCAAATCCAACCGTATCAATAAACCCAGCTTGTTCTCCACCTAAAATATCACCAGAGCCACGAATAGATAAATCACGCATTGCAATTTTATAACCACTTCCTAATTGCGCAAATTCTTTAATAGCCTTTAGACGTTTAGAAGCTTCTTCATTCATTTGTTTATTTTTCGCATACAATAAATAAGCATAAGCGACACGTTCACTACGCCCTACACGACCTTTGATTTGATACAATTGAGACAACCCAAATTTATCAGCATCTTCAATAATAATGGTATTCGCATTAGGAATATCAATTCCTGTTTCAATAATTGTTGTACAAACCAAAACATCATATTCTTTATCAGTAAATGCTTGCATCACATCTTCCAGTTGTGTTCTGGTCATCTTCCCATGTCCTATTCCTACACGTGCTGATGGTACCATTCTGGCAATATGATTAGCAACACTCTCAATATTAGAAGTTTTATTATAGAGATAAAAAACTTGTCCTTTTCTTCCTAATTCTCTTTCTATAACTTGTTTAATAAGCTGTTCACTTTTTTCCATTACATAAGTTTGAACAGGAAGACGATTGAGAGGAGGTGTTTCAATTTGTGATAAACCTCGAATTCCCATTAATGACATTTGTAAAGTTCTAGGAATTGGTGTTGCTGTTAATGTTAAAACATCTATCGTTTTACGCATTTCTTTGATTTGTTCCTTTTGCTTTACTCCAAAACGTTGTTCCTCATCAATACATAATAATCCCAAATCCTTAAATTCAACATCTTTAGATAAGATACGATGCGTTCCCACTAACAAATCAATTTTCCCTGCTTTTAAATCAGCACAAATTTGTTTAACTTGTTTTGTTGTTGTAAAACGATTCAATAAAGCAATATTCACAGGGAAATTTTCAAAACGTTTCATCATCGTATGATAATGTTGTGAAGAAAGAATTGTTGTAGGACAAAGGAATGCAACTTGTTTATTGGCTAAAATGGCTTTAAAACAAGCACGCAATGCGACTTCTGTTTTTCCAAAACCAACATCACCACAAAGCAAGCGATCCATTGGTCTTGGTAATTGCATATCAGCTTTAATTTCTTTCACTGCTTCAGCTTGATCTGGTGTCAGTTCATAGCCAAAACATTCTTCAAATTGGATTTGCATAACATCATCTTGTGGAAATGCAAAACCTGGTTGTTTCATACGTTGAGCATAAAGTTCTATCAACTTATCTGCTAAATCATCAACCTTATTTCTTACACGTTGTTTTGTTTTTTGCCACTCAGTTCCATTTAAAGCATGAATTTTAGGAACTTTCCCATCTCTCGATGCATATTTTCTAACCAATTTAAAATTCTCAACAGGAATATATAATGTATCATTTCCTTTATAGGCAATATACAAATAGTCTTTCTTAGAACCCTTAACTTCCAATGTCTTGATACCCATATATTGTCCAATCCCATGTGTATCATGCACAACATAGTCTCCAATATTCAGTTCTGTATAATCATTAATGACCTTAGCATCTTTGTATTTAATATAGCCTTTTTTCTTTTGACTAGACACTTTAAACAATTCAGTTTCTGTTAACAAAATAACATGCTCATCATAAAAATCAATACCTGTCTTTAAATTCCCCATATAGATATTAACACCCTTATAGATGTTTTCATCATTTCCTACCATTGTATAAGGAATTGCATTTTGTTCTAAAAGATCAATCATCATTTCAATTTGATGACTATTATCTAAACACATTAAAATTTTATTTTGGATCAAATAGTCTTTGAGCTGTTGAACCAATTGTTTTTCATTCAACATAGACAATTGAACTTCTCTGGTTAAAAATGATATTTGTTTATCATTTGTTCTAAAATCTATAAAATCAATCGCCTTTTGTTTCAATAAAGGATCTAATTCTTGATATAAAGATAATCCCTTGACCATTTTCCCTATACCTTGTAATTCATGAGTATAAAAGAATGTTTCTTCAACATATTGATGATAAACATTATGAATTTTTTCATCACTAGATGTCATAAGTAAAACATCTTGAAAATATGATAATAGAGTTGTTGAAGTTGAAAACATACCCATATATTGATAAAGGCGTGATGAATAATCATGTCCTTTTAAAGATTCAATATCAATTGAAATTTCTTCTTCTAAATTCTCTTGATACTCATCACAATTTGTTTGATCTTTAAGCGTTTCAATATGTTCAATAACTGTCTTGACTTCTTCATCAGGGTATAATAAATCTGTTGCTGGTAAGATTGTTACGGAATCAATTTTGTCTAATGATCTTTGTGTATTTTTATCAAAGAAACGAAGACTTTCAATTTCATCATCAAAGAATTCAATACGAATAGGACTCTCATATTGAATAGAATATACATCTATCACACCACCACGTTTAGAATAATAGAAAGGTTCATCTACCCTTTGTATCAATTGATAACCACTATGAATCAGTTTTTGTCTTAATTCTAATGGATCAATAACCATTCCTACATGCAATTGAATCATATTTTGCATAAATAATTCACGATGAGGAATATAACGAATATAACTATGTGTATGACAAATCACAACCATAGGTTCTTGTTTTGATAATGATGCCAAAGCATTAATTCTTTCCCCCATAATTTCTTGTGATGAAGCTAAAGCTTCCACTCTTAAAGATTCATCACATGGGAAAAAAGCAACTTTATTTTTTAAAATAGGAAATAACTCCTGATATAACAACTGTGCTTGATATAAACTCTCTTTTACAATTAACATTGACCTTGGAGAACTGAAAAAAGCACTAGCAATGAGGATAGCCTCATCACTAGCGTGAGATACAACAATCTCGCCTTTTCCTTTCATCAAAGCAAGATAAGCAGGATTATTTTTTAAAATTTCAATAATCTTCTTCATCTTTACCTCCTAATTGAATCCATTCATTGATGCAATAAAATCTTTATTGAGATAAAGTTCTACAGCCTTAACAGCATTTTCAATTCCTTCATCAATTTGAATACGCTCATTTTTATCAAAGTGTCCCAACACATAATCAACAACCTTAATATGAGGATGCTTATCAATACCCACACGAATACGTTTAAACTTTTGTGTGCCTACATGCGCAATGATGCTTTTTACACCATTATGTCCACCAGCACTACCACTTTCACGTAAACGCAATTTTCCTACTGGCATATCCATATCATCATAAATAACCAATAAATCCTCTACATCAATCTTAAAATAATTCATAACTTGAATCACTGATTCCCCAGAATTATTCATATAAGTCATTGGTTTTAACAATATCACATCTTCACCTTGATATTTCAATTTAACATATTCACCCTTAAACTTAGAAGAATTGATAGAAACATTCATTGTATCAGCCAAACGATCCATAACCATAAACCCAACATTATGACGTGTTCCTTCATACTCCTTACCAGGATTCCCTAAACCAACAATTAATTTCATACTAACTCCTATCTTACAAGAATGGCTAAACACACACCATTAACCACTAATTTTTTCTCTACAATTTCACCTTTTTGTGTATGGAATAAAACAGAATATCCATCTTCTACATCAACACTTACATCATCAGTTGAAGCATTGAAATAAACAATAATATCACTATATTCTCCATTTTCTTGATGTAATGAATATTGAATCATACGATGGTCAATGTTTTCCATTTTTACATTTTCTCGTATCATATCATAATCATCATATCTAAAGCAAGGATTATTCTTTCTTAAATGAATTAAAAATTGTACAAATTGAATCGTATCCATTTCAAAATCCTTACGATTCCAATCCAATGCATTCACCTGATCACCGGCATTATAGGTATTTGATTGTCCACCTTTTGTTCTAAAAAATTCTTGACCACTATGAAGGAATGGAACACCTTGTGATAAAATAACAGCTGCCAACAACAAACGCAAACGTTTTTTCTTTGTTTCCTCATCCTCATCATAATTAGAAATCTGTAACTTATCATAACATGTTGCATTATCATGACATTCTACATAATTAATAGATTGAGAAATATTATCAAACTTATCAAGATCACACATTGCCTTCATTGCATCATTGGTCTTATATGTATCACCAGAAAAGTAACCTTTTGATTCCATTTGATTGGTTCCTCTTAAAGTATCTCTAAAATAATCATTAAAGAAACCAATATGAGGTGTTAATCGATTGTTTTGAATCGTTGTACGTTTATCTTCCGCTAAAGCTGTCATCATATTCCAGCCTTCTCCATAAACCATAAAAGAAGGATCAATCGCTTTTCCTTGAGCATCAATTAAACGCATAGTATCAATATCAATAAGACCCATCAAATCAAATCTAAAACCATCAATGCCATACAAAACTTGCCATCTTTTACACATATCCAAAATATATTTTCGACACATCAAAGCCGTTGTATTCAAATCATTGCCACACCATGATCCATTTGATAAACTCCCATCATCATTTCGTCTAAAGTAATAATGTGGTACAGTTTTCTCCAAGGCATTCATGTTCACATCATGCATATGATTATAAACCACATCTAAAACAACTCTCAATCCACGTGAATGCAATGCTTCTACCATTTGTTGAGCTTCTACAATACGTTTATAACCATCATCAGGGTCTGTCACATAGCTTCCCTCTGTGACATTGTATTGGGCAGGATCATATCCCCAATTATAAAGTTCAGTTGGATTCTTTTCATCCACTGTTGCAAAATCATTAATAGGCATTAATTGAACATGTGTAATCCCTAAACATGATAAATAATCTAATCCTGTTGGATTTCCACTATCTGTAGATGTATGAGGTTCACTAAAAGCTAAGAATTTCCCTTTGTTTTTCATTCCACTTGTAGAAGACATTGAAAAATCTCTCACACTTGTTTCATAAATAATAGCATCTGTTTTATGTTCT
The DNA here is from genome assembly GCA_900538465.1 of uncultured Erysipelotrichaceae bacterium. GTDB lineage: Bacteria > Bacillota_I > Bacilli_A > Erysipelotrichales > Coprobacillaceae > Longibaculum. Next base: position 40,244 of record UPXV01000024.1, on the reverse strand, counting down.
AAAACAGGAAGATGTGCTTGAGGCATTGGTGTCTTTTTAATATCAACAATAATACTTGTTCTTCCATTAGATGAAGAAGCATAAGCATATGGATCAAGTGTAATCTCATAATTTCCAGCATGTTTAACCAAATAAAAATAATGCGTATTTTCTAAATCACCTTGAACCTCGCAACTATAAACACCTTTTAATCCTCTTTCCATTGGATAAATATAACTTTGACCTTCCTTATAAATTTTTAAAAGAACGCCTGTTGATAAAGGTGCCCAAACTTTAAATGTTGTTTTTTGAGGAGTATACTGATTCCCTAAATCATTTCCTTCATAAAAATAAAGTTCATCAAATTCTTTACACATTGATAACTTAGAAAAATCTAAAAGACATGATAACCCATAAGCATCAATTATTTTATAAACACGACCCATTTTAAAAGAAATATGAAAAGCATACTCTCTAAAATTATCATAAGAACTTCCAAGAGCATCACCTGTTAATAAAACCAATTCATCTGTTTCTAAATCCTTTAAATAAAATTTACTGCTAATTCCATTATAATAGTTCTGTGAAAGATACACCCTAATTTCATTAAAATTAACAGCGTATGCTTTCATTCTCACTGCAGTTTCTTCCATATTATTCTTCCTTTCCAAGCAAAAAAAGTGAGATAAAGTCAACCTTTTCTCTTACGTTTTTAGTATAACACAAACATATATAAAAAACTATCAAAGAATGTCAAGTTATAAAATTGCTGATATCTTATCGTATTCATTGCACAAATGTTTTCATGGACCTATAATTCAAATAGAAAAGAGATGATAAAAATGAAACCCTTATTCATTATCAGCGGAGCTGATGGTCACTTAGGCAATACAATCATTCACTATTTAATTCAACAAAACGTTGCTATAAGAGGTCTTATTTTACCCCATCACAAAAGAAAATATGCCAATGATGTTACTTATATCGAAGGAGATATTTGTCAAAAAGATACCCTTCAAGCTCTATTTAAAAACACTGATGGCTATCAAGTTTTTGTCATTCATACAGCAGGTCTTATTAGTATTGATGATGAAGTCTCCCCTCATCTTTATCAAGTCAATGTTTTAGGTACCAAAAATATTCTTGATTTATCCTTAAGAAATCATGTTCATCGTTTTGTTTATGTGAGTTCTGTTCATGCTATGAAAGAATGTCCTGGCATCATGAGTGAAACAAATATCTATTCACCTGATGATGTTGATGGTGGCTATGCCAAGACAAAGGCTGATGCAACGGCTTTGGTCATAGAAGCTATAAAACAAGGATTAAATGCAAGCATTGTTTTACCTTCAGGCATTATTGGCCCTTATGGAGATACCAGTAATCATCTGGTTCAACTCATTGATAGTTATATCCATTACCATCTTCTCTTTTGTGTTAAAGGTGGTTATGATTTTGTAGATGTGAGAGATGTTGCTAAGGGATGTCTTTTTGCTGTACAATATGGAAAAAAAGGAGAATCCTATATTCTTTCTAATCAATATTATGAAATCAAAGATATTTTAAAAATGAGTAAAAAAATATATGGAGGCCCTCATATCATCATGATTCCTCTTTTTCTAGCAAAAGGGTTATTACCTTTCATTCATTTTGTTTCCAAAAAGAATCACACAAGAGCACTCTATACCAAATACTCTTTACGTGTTTTAAATAGTCATTGTCGGTTTTCACACGAGAAAGCTTGTAAAGAACTTAACTATACAACACGTCCAATTGAAGAAACATTAAACGATACCATTTTATGGATTGTAAAAGGAAAGTCCTAGGACTTTCCTTTATCTTTTTACTCTATCTAATTTCCAGATATCAGCAACATATTCTTCAATTGTACGATCTGAAGAGAAATATCCAGATTGAGCAATATTAACTAAGCACATCTTAGACCAAATTGCTCGGTTACGATACAATTCATCAATCTTCATTTGTGCATTTAAATATGATTCAAAATCAGCAAATAAGAAATATTCATCATTTCTATTCATTAATTCATCAAAAATCATTCTAAATTCTTCTCTTGATTCATGGAATGTACCATCTACTAATGAATCAACAACACGTTTGATACGAGGATCATTATTATAGTAATCCCAAGCATTGTATTGACCATGTTGTCTTAAAGCATTGACTTCATCATCTTTTAATCCAAAGATAACAATATTGTCATCACCAACACGTTCAGCAATTTCAACGTTAGCACCATCTAATGTTCCAATCGTTACAGCACCATTCATCATGAATTTCATATTTCCAGTTCCACTTGCTTCTTTACCAGCAGTTGAGATTTGTTCAGAAACATCAGCTGCAGGCATAATCTTTTCAGCAATTGTAACTCCATAGTTTTCAATGAAAACAACTTTTAAATATCCATTTGTTTCAGGATCATTATTCACAACATCTGCAACACTATTAATTAATTTAATAACCTTTTTAGCAAAATAATATGCAGGAGCTGCTTTTGCTCCAAAGATAAATGTTCTTGGATAAATTCTGAACTCTGGATTCACTTTCATTTCTTGATACAAGTAAATCACATGCATAATATTCAATAACTGACGTTTATAAGCATGTAATCTCTTCACTTGAATATCATAGATACTATTTGTATCAATATGAATACCATTGTGTTCTAAGATATAATCAGCCAAGACTTGTTTTCTTTGTTGTTTCACATTATAGAATTTACCTTGAACAATTGAATCATCAACATAATTCATTAATTTTTCCAATTGTTCTGGATGTTTAATCCATTCATCTCCAATTGTTTCATTTAACAATGAAGACAATTCAGGATTTGAATATGCTAACCATCTTCTGTGTGTAATTCCATTTGTTTTGTTATTAAATTTATTTGGATACAAGAAATTAAAATCTTTCATTTCTTGATTCATTAAAATTTGTGTATGAAGTCTTGCAACACCATTCACACTAAAACTTCCAGCAATTGCAAGATGAGCCATATGCACTTGACCATCTTTAATAATCATAACACGATTTAATAAATCATCATCATGATCACTCACTTGTTTCACATAACCAATAAATCTACGATTAATTTCTTCAATAATTTGATAAATTCTTGGTAATAATGATTCCATTGTAGACACTGGCCATTTTTCTAAAGCTTCAGCTAAAATTGTATGGTTTGTATAAGCACATGTATGAGAAGTGATGTGCCATGCTTCATCCCATTCCATATCATATTCATCAATGAAAATTCTCATTAATTCAGGAATTGCTAAAACAGGATGTGTATCATTTAATTGAATAACATTTTTTTCATGGAAGTTACTCAATGTTGGATAAACTCTTAAATGATTTTTAATAATGACACGAATTCCCGCAGATACAAAGAAATATTGTTGTTTTAAACGTAATGTACGACCTGCCAAAGTAGAATCATCAGGATATAATGTTTGACAAATATCTCTGACTTCTTGGGCATATTGTCTAAAATCTTTGTTTGGTGGAATTTCATCACTTGGTTCTGCATGCCATAAACGAAGTGTATTGGTTACTGTTGTATCATTACCAACAACTGGCATATCATAAGGAACAGCACGCACACATTCTGCATCAACATGATCCCATTTTCCAGTTTCTTCATTCCAAACAACATGCCCCCAAAATTTAACATCAACCGCATGTTTTGGTTTACGAACTTCCCACATATTTCCTAATTTTAACCATTGATCAGGAACTTCTACTTGATATCCATTTTCAATCTTTTGTTTAAACAAACCATATTCATAACGAATTGTGTTTCCAAAAGCTGGATAAGAAAGTGAAGCTAATGAATCCATGAAACAAGCTGCCAATCTTCCTAAACCACCATTACCTAAACCAGCATCTGATTCTAATTCTTCCAAATCATGAATATTAATTCCATAATCAGCCAATCCATCCTTAGCAATTTCATAAATTCCTAAGTTCATCATATTGTTGACAAGAAGACGACCAATCAAGAACTCCATTGAAAAATAATAAACTTGTTTTTGATAATTGGTTCTGGTAGCCATTTTTGTCATTGCCCAGTTGACTGACGCATAGTCTCTTACCATTGTTTCAAGAACCATAAATTTTTCAGTAATATGAGATTCTTCTACAGTTCTCCCATAAGACTCTATGATTCTTTTAGAAAACTCATACTTAAATTCTTCTTTTGTTTTAAACATACATCTATCTCCCTTTACTTTCTCTTCAATTCAAATATCATACCTGAAAATGGAGCAATGTCAACCAAAATCGAATTTTCTTTGTTTACAGCAGGTATTTTTTTAGATTTAATTGCTCTTTTATTTGTCATATTACCACCTGTATAGTAATCTGTATCACTGTTGATAATTTCTTTATAAGTTCCTTCAACAGGGACAGGAATATGATATCCTTTATGACTATTACCTACAAAGTTCATAACACAAACAAGGACTTCACCATCAGGTGCATATCTTGCATATGCAAAGACACTTTGTTTCATATCATCAACAACCAACCATTCAAATCCTTCTGGATAATAATCATATTGATATAAAGCTGGATGATCTAAAATCAAATGATTTAAGTCACTAAAGTATCTATGGAATGAATCATGTTGAGGATATTTTAGTAATACCCATCCTAAAGCTTTCTTTTCATCCCATTCTTTATATTCTGCAAGTTCATTTCCCATAAAGTTTAATTTCTTTCCAGGATGTGTCATCATATAAAGATACAAAGCCTTACATTGAGCGAATTTTTGTTCATTATTTCCCCACATCTTATCAAGAATTGTTCCCTTACTATGAACAACTTCATCATGAGAGAATGGTAAGATATAATTTTCACGATAGAAATACATCATTGAGAATGTTAATTTATTATGTGTATCTGGATATTGACGGAAAATTGGATCTTTTTTAAAATAAGCCAATGTATCATTCATCCATCCTAAATCCCACTTATAATCAAAACCTAATCCACCAGCCCATGGTGCTTTGGTTACATTTGGATAATCACTAGAATCTTCAGCAATTAACATAACACCTGGGAACAATCCACTCATATGTGAATTCATACGTTTCATAAATTCAATAGCTCCATCATTGACTCCACGTTCTTTATTGCCCTTCCAATAAATCAAATTACTAATTGCATCAAAACGAATACCATCAACATGGAAATAATGAGCCCAAAAATGTACTGAAGACATTAAGAAACTACGCACTTCTTCTCTTCCTAAATCAAAATAACAACTATCCCATTCTGTATATCTTAAATTAATATCAGGATATTCATAAACATAACCACCATCAAATTGATGTAATCCATGTCCATCCTTTACAAAATGAGCAGGTACAAAATCCATAATAACACCAATATTATTCTTATGACAGGCATTGATAAATGCCATCAATTGTTTAGGGTTTCCATAACGACTTGTTGCACTAAAATAACCAGTTGCCTGATATCCCCATGAACCATCAAAAGGATATTCAATCAAAGGCATCAATTCAATATGAGAAAAACCATTTTCTACAACATAAGGAATAATTTCATCAATCATTTCCTCATAACTATAATATTCACCATCTTCTTCATCAGTGAAATCTTTCTTCATTTTCCAAGAACCAATATTAGCTTCATAAATATTCAAGACTTTATCAAAGTTTTTTGTTCTTTTATTCATCCAACGTTTATCAGCCCATTTATAACCATCAATCTTATAAACCTTAGAAGCTGTTGCTGGTCTTAATTCACTGAAGAATGCATAAGGATCAGCACGATCAACCCATGATCCATTAGGTGTTTCAATACGATATTTATATGTATCATACTGTTTTATATTAGGAACAAATAAAGTAAAGATTCCTCCATCCGTATAACGTTCCATATAATGTTCATTTCCATCCCATTTATTAAAATCTCCAACAATCTGAACATTTCTAGCATTTGGAGCATACACACTAAAACGTACACCTTTTTGACCATCTTCTTCACACATATGGGCACCAAAGACTTTGTACATTTCTAAGCAATTTCCTTCATGAAATAACTGAATTAAAAAATTATCTAATTTTGCCATAATAAAACCCCTTTCATATAATCTTATTATACATGAAATGGGGTTAAAAAGCATTAATATTCATCATTTGATATGATTTAAATTTTGACAAAATTTGTATTTACAAAAATATTATCCTATTCATCAACAAACTCAATGACATCATTAGGTGTACATTTAAGAATACGACAAAGTTTTTCCAAAGTAAAAGTTGTAATTCCTTTGTTTTTCTTTATGTTATGGATTGTTCTAGGATTAATACCATGCTTATATATTAATGTATAAGTTGTTTCATGACGCTTTTTCATCGTCTCATATAATGGTTTATAACTGACCATTTTTCACCACATCCTTTGAAAATATTATCTCTTTTTAAGCCTAAAAAGAATATACTGATAAATGTATCTATAAAGGATAAGTGAAAAACAAAAAGTGATGAATCCATCACCACTTTATTTCACAATAACTTCATTAATATCTTTAAAAACAATAGAATAACTTCCATCAGGTTGTTTTACCTTTTCCAAGTGACTTCCTGATAAATATTCTTCAATGGGAAGTTTAATTTCAATATCTTCATCCAAAACAAGTTTACAAGTATCCATTGTTCCAGATAAAACATGAATTTGGTCCTCTTCCCCAATCCCAAGATCTTTTAACATAACTTCGCTTTCTTCTTGTGCCTGATAATCTCTTTCTAAAACCTTCTTTACAATTTCTAATGGTTTTACAGGTTCATTGGCTTCCATTTTTCCTTGAATCTCTTGTTTCATTAATGGTAAAGCTTTTCCATCATTAACATTATAAATATCATCCATTTTCTTAACAACTTTTCTCATTGTTGAAAATTTTTGTTTATCTGTTAATTTTTCTTCACCTTTAATCCATTGTGGATTTAAATAAAAATCAGGTTTCCCATCAATTGTATATTTCTTTTCAATAAGGAAAAGTTGTTTTTGATCACAATTGACAATAATAGCTTCATCAACAGCGGAACCCATCATTGGAAGAACTTGTTGTTTGGTAATTCTTACAACACCTTCTTCAACAACACTCATTGGTATCATACGATAGTTGAGCTTTAAAGCTGCAATATGTCTTTCTCCATTTTTATAGCAGTCTACAAATAAAACATTACTATTAGGCATTTCCTCAATAACAGAACCTAATGCAAATAATTTATCTGTCATTTCATGAGCTTGTTTTATAAACTCTTCATCACTTTCTATCATTTTTTCACTACGTAACATCATTTCATGAAGTGACCCAACAGTTAATTCTTTCATAACTGGTGAGTTTAAAGCTTTTTCTACTTTTTTTCTATAATAATCAATAGATGTTTCATTCATATCAACAAAATCTGTAGAATGATAAATCTTACGATGTTCAAAATCAAGCATATGCATTAATATTTTATTAATAATTATTGTATTCATAATATTCACCCGCAAAGATTATATCATATTTCTTTTCCGATTATAAGAATTACTTTATAATATTATCGAGGTGAAAAATATGAAAATTATTGTCGCTCCAAGTAAAACAATGAAATATCAAGACTATCAATGGGAAAAAAGTCAACTTTTATTTCCAAATGAAACACAATATCTTCATCACATTCTTCAACAATATAATGATGAAGATCTTTGTCAACTGATGAACATTTCCTATAAACAGGCCCTAAAAGTTTATCAATACTATCATCAAAATCAACAAAGCTGTTGTGCATTATCTTTATATCAAGGAACTGTCTTTAAACAATTAGAACTAGAAAAATATCATCAACATCTTGATTATCTCGACCATCATTTCAGAATCATGTCAGCTTATTATGGTATTTTAAAATACAATACACAAATCACGCCCTATCGTTTAGATATGACTATGAAACCTCATCAAATCAACTTATACGAATATTGGTATACTCCTATTTATCAATATTTTGAAAATGAAGATTGGATTGTTTCTCTTGCTTCTAAAGAATTTACTGATATGATTCATCATCCCAATATCTCTTTTATAGATTTTATTGAAATAAAAGATGGAAAACCAAAAAGAAATGCAATGATTATTAAAAAAGCACGTGGTCAAATGTTAAATCAAATGATTCTTCAAGAAATCAAAACAAAAGAAGACCTTATAAAATTAAATATCGATGGTTTTGTTTATAGTAAAGAATATAGTCAAGAAAATACGCTTGCCTTTATAAGGGCAATAGAAAAGTCAACATGATGTTGACTTTTCTTATTTCTTCAAATAATCATATTGCATTGCTTTAGCAATACCTTCACTAGAATACCCTAGTTTTTCTAAGATTGTATAAGCAAACTCTAAAGCAGCAGCTGGTCCACGTCCAGTAATAATATGACCATCAACACATGTCAATGTATCCTGATAATCACCTGAAACAATTTCTTTTTCAAAACCTGGATAACATGTAAACTTCTTACCAGTCACCACACCTGCTTTTTCAAGTGAAATTGGTCCAGCACAAATAGCTGCAATCCACTTTTTATGTTGAGCAAAATCTTTCAACAAATCAATAACACGTTGATCATCTCGTAAAGATGTTGCTCCTGGAAGACCTCCTGGCAAAACAACAACATCTGCATCATAAACACTTTGATCAAATGTACGATCCATGCTTACCTCAATACCATGTGAACTTGTCACTTGCATATTGTCCATTCCTACCATTTCACAACTCACATTGGCACGTCTTAAAACATCAACAACACTTAATGCTTCCAATTCTTCAAATCCTTCTTTAAATAAAACAACAGCTTTCATATTAATCCTCCTTTGCAACATTTAATAATAATGACATCAACAAAACAAGTCCTATTCCTAATAAAATATGACCAATTCCAGCAATACCTGAAATCGCTGCACTCATTGCTGAACTTAAAGAGAGTGCCAAAACTTGTGTTATTCCTCTAACCACTAGCATAATGACTGTCAATAATAAGCCTCCATTATAAAGCATCATAAATAATGAAAAGCGTTTTTCTTTTAACAACGGCAATCCTTTTGCAAATAAAGCCAATATCATAAACATAAAAACACCTAAAACCATAAGGTGAACATGAACATCAGCCAAAACTGTGACTCCATTAAATCCATTCAACTTTGTAAATTCTCTATAAAAGACTCCACCAATCAATGCAAGAATAACATAAAACAAAGCCACTTTTATCATTTTTTTCATAACTATTCCCCACTTTCTTTATCATTATAACGCGATTTTCAACAATTGAGAATTTATATGCAAAAAAAATAGACTTTCTTTCAAGAAAGTCTACCATTTAATCACTTCATCTCGTTTGTTTACATCTTTTAAAGCATTAATAAAATCTTGTAAATTCATAATCTTTTCTTTGGTTTGTTTCTGATTAGCTAATGAAACACTATTTTCATTACTTAATAAAACAAGAGGAATTTTATCATAAGTTATGCGGGCATTTGTCACTTCATAACTTTTTTCTTTTGTTGTGAGATTGGTTTTTTCAATAATATCTCCTGTCAGTAATAACGAATAAGCATAATGAGTAACCACTTGTTTAGATTTTTTTGATAAAACAGTTTTTCCATCTGGACCAACAGCTTTTATATAACATGAAAAAGTTTGATCTTGGGATAACTTATATTTATCTATTTGTTGACCTTTCTTTAATTCAATATCATATTCTTTATAATTTGATGAGGATTTATCTAAAGATATAGCATCAACATAGGTTGAAATGATTTTTTTATTTTCAGCAACCACCTGAATACTATATTGATCTTTTGATTTAGGTTCTTGTTTTTCTTCACCTGGTTTAAATAACAAAAAAGCTGCACTTACAAAAATTAATATCATAATCGCAAATATCAATACTTGCGCTTGTCTCGTCAATTTTTTCATTTTTTTCACCTCTTTGTCTTATTTTAGCATGTTTTGGCAACTTTCACAATCAACTACACTTTTTTCATAAATTATGTTATGATTAGTGGTACAAGAAGGTGAACTTATGATAGATAAAACTCATATTGTGAAAAACAATAAAACTATGCTTTATATTACATATGCGATAATCCTTGCTTTTGTGGTGTTTAATTATACGACTGTTTTTTCAGTTCTCGGTTATATTTTATCGCTAGCAACACCACTTTATATTGCTATTATTATTGCTTTTATTTTAAATATTCCTATGAAAAAGATCGAACATCTTTATGGAAAGAAAATCAAAAGGAAAGGTTTAAAACGTGGTTTAGCTATTGCAACAACATTAATTCTTGCTTTATTATTAATTGTTTTATTTTCTTCATTTATTATCCCAAGATTAGGAGAAAGTATTAGTTCAATTATTACCAATATCTTTAATTATTCTAATCGTTTGGTTACAATGATTAATGATACATTAGCAAAATTTAATGTCAATTATGCCATTAATTATGATTCCATTCAACAAGCTTTAGCAAATTTAGATTTAAATAATCTTTTATCTAAGAGTGGAGATTTCTTAGGAAATGCTGGAATTAATCTTCTTTTCCAATCTATTGGTATTTTTGGTTTCTTTATTAATGTTATTACATCATTTATTATGGCGCTATATTTATTAGCCAATAAAGAAACACATTTAAGACAATTAAAGAAGATTGTAACATTCTTCTTTGGCTATAAAGAATCATTAGTGATTTTTGATATTGGTGCAGAAGCTAATCATTACTTTAATGGCTTTGTTACTGGGCAATTATTAGAATGTTGTATTTTAACATCACTTATGTATATTGGTTTCCGTTTGACAGGTTTACCATTTCCTGAATTATTAGCTTTTGTGATTGGAATTGCTAGTTTAGTTCCTATGTTTGGAGGATTTGTTGGATTTGGGATTAGTTTTGTCTTGGTTTTAGCTGTTGATCCTACAAAAGCTATTATTTTTACAATTTGTTTTGTGATTATTCAACAATTTGAAGCTAATATTATTTATCCAAGAGTTGTTGGTGGAGCTGTTGGTATTTCAGGTTTATATGTTTTATTATCATTAGTTATTTTTGGAAATTTATTTGGATTCTTTGGTTTATTAATTGCGGTTCCAAGCATGGCTTTGATTTATGCAGTGGGTAGTCGTCTTGTTAATATATCGCTTTATCGTAAACATATTGAAGTCACCGATCATTCTATTAAAAAAATACAACAATAAAGTAATGTCATTTTAATGGCATTATTTTTTTGTAAAAAAAGACATAACCTTTGTTATGCCTTTTATTATATAACATCATTTTGATGTGCTAAGAAATCTTGTAATTCACTTTCTGTTGCTAATACATAGTGTGTATCTGTAATTTTATGTTGGACACCTGCTTCATAGTCTAATCCACTGCTATTATAATCATATGATAAAGATGTTCTGGTTTTTTCTACTTTTGGATTAGGATGAGGAATAGCTGATAACAATGATTTGGTATATGGATGGAGAGGATTATTGAAAATTTCTTCTGCTGTTCCTGTTTCTACTAAATGTCCTAAATGTAAAACCCCAATACGATCACTAATATATTTAACCATAGATAAATCATGTGCAATAAATAAGTACGCTATGTTTGTTTCTTTTTGAATCTTCTTCATTAAGTTAACAACTTGTGCTTGAATAGAAACATCTAACGCTGAAATTGCTTCATCTGCAATAATTAAATCTGGATGCATAATTAACGCTCTAGCAATTCCTATACGTTGACGCTGTCCACCAGAAAATTGATGAGGATAACGAGATGCATGTTCTCTTGATAATCCTACAAGTTCCAAAATTTCATAAACTTTTTCATTACGTTCTTCTGTTGAAGAATAGGCTTTATGAATATCTAATCCTTCAGCAATAATATCTAAAACCTTTTTTCTAGGATTTAAACAAGCCATAGGATCTTGAAAAATCATTTGCATATTGGTACGTAAATCTTTTAAAGCCTTTTTACTCATTTTTCCTGAAATATCTTGTCCATTAAAAATAATTGAACCATCTGTTGGTTTATATAATCGAATAATACTTCTTCCTGTTGTTGATTTTCCAGAGCCTGATTCACCAACCAAACCATATGTTTCTCCTGGCATAATTTCAAAAGAAATTCCATCAACAGCTTTAACTGTAAAATTACGATTAATTTTAAAATGTTGTTTTAAATCTTTAACAACAAGGATTGGTTGTTTACTTTCCATTATCTAACCCCTCCTCTTTCATTTTTTCAATACGTTTCTTTAAAGTTTCTGGCATTTCTACTTTTGGTGCCTTTTCATGCATTAACCAAGTTGCCACCTTATGACTCTTAGAACCAGGCACATCAAACATTGGTGGTTCCACTCTTAAATCAATATTTAAAGCATATTGATTTCTTGGAGCAAAAGCATCACCTTTGATTTCATGTGCAAGGTTTGGTGGTGTTCCTGGAATTGTATATAATTCATCATCATCTGTATCTAAATCAGGCATTGATGATAATAATCCCCAAGTATATGGATGACGAGGATCGTAAAAGATTTCATCAATTGTTCCTGTTTCAACAATTTTTCCTGCATACATAACATTGACAAAATCTGCCACTTTGGCAACAACACCTAAATCATGAGTAATATAAATAACTGATAAATCTTTTTTTCTTTGAATCTCTTGTATTAATTCAAGAATTTTTGCTTGAATTGTGACATCAAGTGCTGTTGTAGGTTCATCACAAATCAAGACATAAGGGTCACAAGATAAAGCAATTGCAATAACCACTCTTTGTCTCATTCCTCCAGATAATTGATGAGGATAGTTTTTCATACGTTTTTTTGCATCCGTAATCCCAACTTCTTCTAATAATTCAACAGCTCTTTGATAAGCTTCTTCTTTGGATTTCCCATAATGGTAAATCATTGGTTCCATTACTTGTTTTCCAATTGTCATTGTTGGATTTAAAGATGTCATTGGATCTTGAAAAACCATTGCAATTTTACGACCACGAATAACCTTTTGCATTTCATGTTCGCTTAATTGAACAATATCTCTTTCTTGTCTTTCCCCCGTTTTTTCATCATGCCAAACATATTCAATAGAACCACTTTCAATTTTTCCATTATTAGCTAAAATCCCCATAATAGCCTTTGTTGTAACAGATTTCCCTGAACCTGATTCTCCTACAATCGCAATTGTTTCCCCTTTATATAAGTCTAAATCAACACCTCTAATAGCATTGACTTTTCCAGCATCTGTTTGAAAAGAGATACTTAAATCTCTGATTTTTAAAATTCTTTCTCTATCAGCCATATTCTTACATCTCCTTCATTGTTGGATCTAATGCGTCACGAAGTCCATCTCCAAACAAGTTAAAACTCAACATTAAAATTGATAAAACTACTGCAGGAATAACCATCATATATGGATAAACCAAGAAACTATTAAATCCATCATTAATTAATGTTCCAAGTGAAGCCATTGGAATAGGTAATCCTAAACCAACAAATGATAAATAAGCTTCATAAAAAATCGCATTTGGTATAGACATCATAACCATGATAATCATTTGACTATAAATATTAGGTAAAATCTCTTTAAAGATAATAAAGAAATCGCTTGCTCCTAAGGTACGAGAAGCCAAAACAAATTCATCTTCTTTAACTTTAAGAACTTGAGCTCTTGTAATACGACTCATTCCAATCCATTCTGTAAAAGCCAAAGCAATAATAATTGTTGTTAATGATGCTTTTAAAACCATCATTAATAAAATCAAGACAACCAATGTTGGAATAGAATTCATGATTTCTTGAAAACGTTGCATAATGGCATCAACTTTTCCACCAAAATAACCAGAAATCAATCCATACATCATCCCAATCACAACATCAATAAAAATAGCTGCAACTGCAATAAATAATGAATATCTTGTTCCAGTCCATAGACGTACCCACAAATCACGTCCATAAGCATCTGTTCCAAACCAATGTGTGGCATTAGGACCAATATTTTTCAATGCGGTATTAATATCATCAAATTCCCAAGAAGACAACATTGGTGCAAAAATAGCTAATAAGACAATAATGAAAATACAAACAACCCCTATAATAGCTCCCTTGTTTTTTGCAAAACGATGTACAGCATCTTTCCATGCCGGAATTGCAGGTGCAACCACATCCTTAGTGATGTCTTGTTTGTCACCAACAAATTCAAAATCATTTGGTAAAAATTCAAATTTATCCATCACTAATCATCCTTTCCTAAACGAATTCTTGGATCAATAATACCATAAGATACATCAATCACTAACATCATGATAATATACATAGCTGCATATAAGAATGAACATGCCATAATAATGTTATAATCATTTGTTAAAATACTTCCAATCAATAACTTCCCTAATCCAGGGACACTACAAATCTTTTCAACAACCATAGTTCCTGTCATCAAATTAACCAAAATAGGTGCTAAGATTGTAATAACTGGAATCAAGGCATTACGTAAAGCATGTTTTAAAATCAATGTATTTTCATCCAATCCTTTTGCTTTTGCTAGAGTCATATATTCACTACCAAGAACTGAAATCATTTCTGTTCTGGTAAATCTTGCCACATTGGCTATAACACCTACAGATAAAGCTAATACAGGCATAATAGATGAATAAATAGGATCACTAGAATTATACATAGTTGGTAACACATGTAATTTGCTTCCTAAGAAAATCAAGATAAGTAAGGCAAATACAAATGATGGAACAGAAACCCCTATAACTGATAAAACAGTTGCAAATGTATCCCAAAAAGTATTTTTGTGTAATGCTGCAAAAATCCCCAACAACATACCAATTAATGTTCCAATAATAACTGCTGAAATCCCAAAACTAAATGAAATCTTAGCAGCAGATCCTACCAATGAAGCAACTGGCATATCTTTATACATATTAAATGAAACCCCAAAATCCCCTGTTAACATATTCTTTAAATAAGTAAAAAACTGAACCATAATTGGCTGATCCAAACCATATTTAGCCATGATGGCTGCTCTTTGTGCCGGAGTCAACTTTTCATTATTAAACGGTGTCCCTGGCAAGAACTTTATCATGATAAATAAGACAGCCAAAATAACAAGTAATGTAATAATGGAAATAATAACACGTTTTCCAATATATTTAAGTGTTGACTTATTCATCAAATTCCTCCTTTTAAAAGATAAACACAATACAGATATCTATATTGTGTTTATCATGCTTTCATTCTTTTATTTAATTAAACTATTCAGCAATTTCAACATAAGTAAATGTATAAGGTACACCTACAGGTCTATGAACTAAACCTTTAACTTTTGGATTTTGAAGTGCTGCTGTTCCTTTTTCAAAAACTGGAATGTATGCATTGTCATCCATTGCAATCTTTTCAGCTTCTTGTAAATAAGTCCAACGTTGTGCATCATCAGCTTTTTTAGCTTGTTCCATTTTCGCATCAAATGCTGAACTTGAATACTTACCATAGTTATTTGAGTTATTTGTTAATAATAAGTTAAGGTAAGTTGTTGGATCTCCATAGTCTGGTCCCCAACGTGTACAACAAATATCAAAGTCTCCATTTGCTTGTTTTGTATAGATTCTATCTTGTTTTGTTGTTGAAACCATTTCAATTTCTAAACCTTTGAGTTTAGAGAAAGAATTTTGTAAATAAGTTGCTAATTGATCCATTGGTGATTCATCAGTACCATAAGTTAATCTAAGCTTAATACTAGAAACACCTAATTCTTTTAATCCTGCATCTAATGCTTCTTGAGCTTTAGCTGTATCAAAAGCAGTATAAGTTGCTGCTGTTTCACGGAAATCTTTACCATCTGGTCCAGTTGATAATTCAGCTGGGATAAATCCTCTTGCAGCTTTAGAACCATCTTTTAAGACATTAGCAGCAAAATCTTCTCTATTGATTGCTAATGATAAAGCTTTTCTAACATTGGCATTAGCTAATTCTTTTGTTTTAAAGTTTAAACTTAAATAGAATAAATATCCTTCATTGAAAGTTTGATAAGCATCGTTATCTTTATATTTATCTACCAAATCAGAGTTGATTGGCGCAAAATCATTGTTTCCTGAATCAAAGTTTGTTGCAGCTGCTTTTGGTTCTTGTACCAAGTTCATCACTAAGTTATCAATCTTCACTGCATCTGCATTCCAATAATCTTTGTTCTTTTCAAAAGTCGCTTTGCTTCCTGGTTCCCAAGTTTTCATAACAAATGCACCATTTGATAAGACGTTTTCAGCACTCTTGGCATATTGAGCACCTTTTTCTTCACAGAACTTTTGATTAATTGGATAATAACATGGGAAAGTCATTAATTCTTTGAAGTAAGAAATTTTACGAGTAATCTTAACTTCTAAAGTTTTATCATCAACTGCTTTGACACCCATTTTATCTAAATCTGCTTGTGTAATGTCTTCTTTATTGTCCATTTTTGCTAAAATTTCATCAGCGCCAACGACTGCAGCACCATCACTACCTAACATATAAGCATAGTTACCATTGTTTTTCATAATTCTTTGCCAAGCATAAACAAAATCATTTGCTGTAACAGCATCCCCATTTGACCATTTTGCATCTCTTAAATGGAATGTATAAGTTAAACCATCTTCACTCACATCAACCTTTTGAGCCAATGCTTCTGTAATTTGTCCATCTTTATCTAACCCCATTAATCCATCAATACAAGCATGCATTGCATTGAATGACATACCATCATCTGCATCAGATGAATCTAAGTTTTTGATGTCTAACTCACTTGCGAATGTAAATGTTTTACCACCTGCTGATCCATCAGATCCACATCCAACTAACATTGCGACTGCCATACAGGCGGCAAGTAAACCTCTTAGTTTTTTCATGTTTTCTCCCTCCATAAACACTTTTTATTAACAAGTTTCCTTGTTTACGCTTTAGTATATACATCTCTTCTTTGATTGTCAAACAATTTCTTTAATTTTTTCTTATATTTTTGTTGATTGTCTAAAATTTACAAATAATTTTAGATATTTATTAAATATTTCCTAAATTTATACTTATGTGTATACAATCATACAAGAATATTATCAATACATTTCTATTATATGACTTAACTATTTTAATATGCATAAAAAAAGAAAACTGTTTTTCAGTTTCCTATTTTAACCAGTGTTCGATAATTACACGACACGATCTATTCATTTCATTTCTAAATTCTGCAAAGAATTTTCGTTTCGCAAAAGCCAAAATATATTTTTCTAATTCTTCGTCATTTTTTCCAGTTTGTTTTTTAAACATTGCTTTTGTCTCTTCAATTGTTTTTGGCTGATATGAATTAATATGAAGCATATCTTCTAAATCAAAACGATTTGGTTTTTTTCTTTCCACTTGTTGACATGTAGGATAACCAAAAACAACCATACATAATGGAATCGCATATTTCGGTAAATTCAAAAGCTTTTGATTTGCCTCAAAATTTTCTAAAATATCCCCAATATAACAAGATCCTATTCCTAAAGATTGTGCAGCAACAACTGCATTTTGAGCAGCAATCATACAATCTTCACATGCCAATAATAAATCAGATTCTTCCAATGGGGGAATATTATGATGAAATGCCTCAAAAATATCAAACCATTTTTGATAATCCGCTAAAAAAATAAGAACCATTGGTGCTTTTGCAATAAAGGGTTGATGATCACAACGTAATGCCAACTCATCTTTTAGACTTTGTTGTTGAATGTCAATAATTGAATATAATGCCATATTCCCGGCAGTTGGTGCTTGTAAAGCTGCTTTTAAAATCAATTCTTTATCTTCTTGACTTATCGGTTGATCAGTATATGCACGTACAGATTTTCTATCAAATAATTCTTGAATCGTTTTATTCATTTCTATCCTCTCCTTTATTTTTTACCTGCTCTTTGCTTCTTTATGACGCTCTTATATGATTATGCTATCATGTGTTATAACTTTGTCAATAAAAACAAAAGAATTCCTTACATTTCCTCATCATAACCATGGAATATCTAACCATTTCCATGTATAATAATGAATAGACAGAAAGTGAGGTAAGATAAATGAATATTCAAGATAGATTTTTAAAATATGTAAGTTTTGATACCCAATCTGATTCTCGTTCTTCTTCAACTCCATCTTCTATGAAACAGTTGGAGTTAGCTAAATATTTGGCAAAAGAAATGGAAACAGTGGGAATTGAAAATATTACACTCAATGAATCTGGTATTGTTTATGGAATGATTCCTTCTAATAATGATCATATTGGACCTGTTATTGGATTTATTGCTCATATGGATACATCTCCCGATGCCAGTGGTGCCAATATTCAGCCACAAATCATTCATGATTATCAAGGGAATACAATTGTTTTAAATCAAGACAAAAGTTTAACACTTGATCCTCATGACTTCCCTGAGTTATTAAATGTTATTCATCATGATTTAATAACAACTAATGGAACAACATTACTTGGTGCTGATGATAAAGCTGGTATTGCTATTATTATGCAAATGGCTGAATATCTTCATACTCATCCAGAATTTGAGCATAATGATATTAAGATTGCTTTTACACCTGATGAGGAAGTTGGGCGTGGAACTGAAAACTTTGATGTAGATTTCTTCCATGCTGATTATGCTTACACAATTGATGGTGGAAGCATTGATGAAGTCGAATATGAAAACTTCAATGCATTCAGTGCAGTTGTAGAAATTACAGGAAAAAGTATTCATCCGGGTTCAGCTAAAAATGCAATGATTAACTCTATTCATATTTCGCAGGAATTTGATGCTATGTTGCCAGTTCATGCAAGACCCGAATCCACTGAAGGATATGAAGGTTTTAATCATTTACACGATATTCATGGAAGTTGTGAAAAAACAACAATGGAGTATATTATTCGTAATCATGATTTGGATATGGCGAAAAAACAATGTCAGGATTTCCTTAATATTGCTGATTTCCTTAATCAAAAATATGGTTATCCAATGGTAAAAGTTGATATTCAACAAAGTTATTTAAATATGAAAGAACATATTCTTGATCATATGTACATTGTTGATAATGCCATGAAAGCTCTTCAGGCATGTGGTGTTGAACCACGTAGTGTTCCTATTCGTGGAGGAACAGATGGTGCCAACTTAACATATATGGGACTTCCTTGTCCAAATCTTGGTACGGGTGGATTTAATTACCATGGTCCATTTGAATATGTTTCACTCACAATGATGAATAAACAAGTTGAAGTTTTATTAAAAATTATTGAAATAAGTAAAGGAGAATAAAAATGTACGCAAAAAATACATGGAATAAATATAAAGACAATCAATACAAAGATGTCATGGAATTTAATGAAGGTTATAAACACTATATTAGTGTAGGAAAAACAGAAAGAGCTTGTGTAAATGAGTCAATTCGTTTAGCAAAACAATATGGATTTAAAAACATTGATGAATATACTTCTCTGCATAGTGGAGATAAAGTTTATGTTGTGAATAAAAATAAAAATATTGCTTTATTTATTATGGGAGAAAAACCATTAAATGAAGGAATGAGAATTTTAGGTGCTCATATTGATTCACCACGTATGGATTTAAAACAAAACCCATTATATGAAAGTGATGGTTTTGCATTATTAGATACTCATTATTATGGTGGTGTTAAAAAATATCAATGGGTAACTATTCCTCTTTCATTATTTGGTGTTGTTGTGAAAAAAGATGGAACTGTTGTTGATGTTGTGATTGGTGAAGATGAAAATGATCCTGTTGTAGGAATTACCGATTTATTAATTCACTTATCTGCAACACAATTACAAAAGACTGCTGATAAAGTCATTGAGGGAGAAAACTTAGATGTTAATGTGGGAAGTATTCCTTTAGATGATGAAGAAAAAGATGCTGTAAAAGCCAATATTTTACGTTTATTAAAAGAAAAATATGATATTGAAGAAGAAGATTTCTTAAGTGCTGAAATTGAAGTTGTTCCTAGTGGAAAAGCAAGAGACTTTGGTATTGATAGAAGTATGGTTATGGGATATGGTCATGATGATCGTGTTTGTGCATATACGTCTTTAATGGCCATTTTAGATATGGAGACTCCTGAATATACATCTTGTTGTATTTTGGTTGATAAAGAAGAAATTGGTAGTGTTGGAGCTACTGGTGCTCAATCTTTATTCTTTGAAAATACCGTTGCAGAATTATTACATTTATGTGGTGATGATTCATACTTATCATTAAAACATGCAATGGCTTATTCTAAAATGTTATCAAGTGATGTCAGTGCAGGATTTGATCCTCTATACAAAGAAGTCAATGATGCTAAAAATGCTGCTTATCTAGGTAATGGAATTGTCTTCAACAAATACACTGGAGCTCGTGGTAAGAGTGGAAGCAACGATGCTAACCCAGAATACATGGCTAAATTAAGACAAATTATGGATGAGGCTAAAATTCATTTCCAAACTGCTGAACTTGGTAAAGTAGACCAAGGCGGTGGAGGAACTATTGCATATATCCTTGGAAATTACAACATGAATGTTATTGATGCTGGCATTGCCGTATTAAATATGCATGCACCTTTTGAAATTGTTTCTAAAGTTGATGTTTATGAAGGATATTTAGCTTATAAAGTTTTCTTACAAAAAGCTTAAAAAAATTAAAAAAAGTTCTTTCTATCATAATGAATAGAGAGAACTTTTTAATTTTCTTTATATAAAAGTGGATATTCTTTTTTATCAAAATAGCGTAATATCATGATCATAACAATTGTAAGGCAACCAATTATCGTAACAACAATCCACATAAAAATCATAGAATGACGATCAATTAAAAAACCTATTCCATTTTGAACAATCGCAACGCTTAAATTCACAAAAATATTTCTTACACCAACAATTCTACCACGATGTGTTGCAGGAATTCTTCTTGTCATATAAGGATGAGAACCCAAAGTATTATAGATTTCTCCTAATGTAAAAATAACAATAGAAACATAATACAAAGGCATAATTCCTTGAATAAAAATATACATTCCAAAACCAATAGTCATTAAGATCATTCCAACTAAAACCTTATTTAAATCTTTTAACTTTTGACTAAGTGTTGTCAGAATTGGTGTTGCAAAAATAACCACAAAAGCATTGACACTGGTAATTGTCCCAAAAATAAGCGCACCTTGTTCACCATATAATTTTTCAAAATTAAGTGGCATCAAAAAATTAAATTGACTATAAAAAATCTGTATCATAACAGAACAAACAATAAAATAAATAATCGTTTTCCTTGCCTTTAAGACTTCAAAAACATTTTTCGTATCTTCATCACCTTCATATATATCTTGCCCATTTATACTCTTTGTCACAGAGACATCCTTAATAAAAATATAAATAAGAATCGTTGAAAGTAATGTTGAAATAGCATCTATAAAAAAAACTACATTTAAATAATGAGCAAACAACAACCCCCCTAAACTTGGTGCCAAAACAAGTCCCAAATTCATTCCTAGATAACTCAAACTATATGCTTTTTCACGATCTTCATAGCTACTTAAATCAGCAACCAATGCGTCATACACAGGATGTTCAATTGTTGCAAATAAACTCGCAACAAATAGAAAACCAATCGTAATCATAGAAAGTGGAATCATTCCCGCAAGCAAGTAACTTATCACTGTAATCACATCACAAACAACAATGATATTTCTTTTGTTATAATGATCAGCTAAATATCCAGCAATATAAGTCGTTGGAAACTGTGTGATGCTCATAAAAAGAAGCAAAGATGCAATAGAAGCTGCATCCATGTGCAGCTTATTTGATAATATAAGAGTTAATAAAGGAAACACCATTGATCCTAAACTCGTTACAATACGACCAAAGAAGAGAACATACATTTCTCTTCTTAGTCCAGAATATTGTTTAAATATATTCATTTTTATTCCACAATGTGACAAGCCACAAAATGTCCAGGTTGTACTTCTTTAAGTTGTGGTTTTTCACTATGACATTTCTCACATGCATGAGAACATCTTCCTACAAAAGGACAACCATCTGGTAATTCAATAGGGCTTGGAATATCACCTTGTAATATTATTCTTTTCTTTTCTTTTTCAAGATCTGGATCAGGAATTGGAACTGCAGATAATAAGGCTTGACTATAAGGATGTAAAGCATTCTTATAAACCTCATTAGCTTCTCCAACTTCAACAACATGTCCTAAATACATAACTACAATACGATCAGAAATATAACGTACAATATCAAGGTCATGTGCAATGAATAAATAAGTTAATCCTAATTTCTTTTGTAAATCAATCAATAAGTTAATAACTTGCGATTGAATAGAAACATCTAATGCAGAGATTGGTTCATCGCAAACTAAAAATTCAGGTTCAATAGCCAACGCTCTTGCAATCCCAATTCTTTGACGTTGTCCACCAGAGAATTCATGTGGGAAACGGTTTGCATGTTCCTTGTTCAAGCCAACAAGTTCAAGTAATTCACTGACTCTTTCTTTTCTCTTTTTAGCATCATACATATTATGAATTTCCATTCCTTCTGCAATAATGCTTCCAACAGTCATACGAGGATTTAATGATGCATAAGGATCTTGGAAAATCATTTGAACTTTTTTTGCATATTCCAAACGATCTTTAGAACTTTTAATATTCACTTTTTTTCCATCATAAATAATTTTTCCATCAGATGGATGGTAAATACCCATAACAGTTCTACCTAAAGTAGATTTTCCACAACCAGATTCTCCAACTAATCCGACAGTTTCACCTTTTTTTATATCAAAACTTACATGATTAACTGCCTTTAATATTCCTCCGGCAACATTAAAATTCTTACTAACATCTTCAAGAGATAAAATAACTTTATTTTCCATTATTTGTTCTCCTTTCCTTGAGAAGGACAATCTTTATGTAACAACCAACAAGATGACTCATGTCCTTCATCCACTTTAAATACAGGAGGCTGTTTTTGTTTACAGATTTTCATACAACGTTCACATCTACTTGCAAATGCACAACCAGCAGGAGGATTTAATAAATCAGGAGGGGTACCAGGAATTGAAGTTAAAACATCTTCTTTATTCGTATCATGTTTTGGTAATGAACTTAATAATGCTTTTGTATAAGGATGACTTGGATTATAGAATATATCTTTAGCTGTTCCAGTTTCAACAACTTTACCTGCATACATAACAGAAATTCTATCAGCTAATGATGCAACAACTCCTAAGTCATGTGTGATTAAGATAATTGCTGTATTTAAATCTTTTCTAATTTCAGCTAATAAATCAATAATTTGTGCTTGAATAGTTACATCAAGTGCAGTTGTTGGTTCATCAGCAATAAGTAATTTTGGGCTACAAGAAAGTGCCATTGCAATCATTGCACGTTGTCTCATCCCACCAGAAAATTGATGTGGATATTGTTTTGCACGTTCTTCCGCATTTGGAATTTGAACTTTCTTCAACATTTCAATAGCTTTTTCTTCAGCTTCTTTTTTATTTAATTTTTGATGATGCTTAATAGCTTCAACAATTTGTTTTCCAACTTGCATAGTTGGATTTAAGCAAGTCATAGGATCTTGGAAAATCATACTTACTTCTTTTCCACGAATCTTTTGCATATCTTCTTCACTTGTATTTACAATATCTATTCCATCTAATGTTAATTCACCTGATTTAATCCTTGCAGGAGGCATAGGGTTTAATTTCATAATTGTTTGAGCAGTTACAGATTTTCCACAACCAGATTCTCCTACAATTGCAAGAACTTCACCTTTATCAACATGGTATGAAACTCCACGAACCGCTTGAACCTCACCTGCGTAAGTATCAAACGACACGTATAAATCTTTTATATCTAATATTCTTTCTGCCATTATCTCTTACCTCCTTAATTTTGGATCAAATGCGTCTCTCAACTTATCACCTAATAAGTTAAAGCTTAACATTGTAATACTAATGAAGAATGCTGGGAATAACAATTGATAAGGATAATATCTAAAGTTAGTAATACCAGCTTGTGCCAATGTTCCCCAAGAAGCACCAGGTACAGGAATACCTAAACCAATAAATGATAAGAATGCTTCTGTGAAAATTGCACTTGGAATTGCTAATGTAAGATTAACAATAATAATTGACAAAATATTTGGGAACAAATGTTTTACAATAATTCTTGTTGCAGAAGCTCCCATAGATTGAGCTGCAATAACAAATTCTTGTTCTTTTAAACGCATAACTTCACCACGAACAAGTCTTGCCATACCAACCCATCCAACTGAAACCATGGCAATAATTAACGTCATCATTCCAGGTTGCATAACAGTCATTAATAAAATAACAACTAATAAATAAGGGATTCCATTAACGATTTCAACAATACGCATCATAATATCATCAATAAAACCACCAAAATATCCTGCAATACCACCATAAACAACACCAATTAAACAGTTAATTAAAACTGAAGCAAAAGCAATTGTTAATGACACTCTTGCACCGTACCAAATACGTACAAACAAATCACGACCAAGGTCATCAGTTCCAAAAATATGGAAACATGTCCCATTGTTAAACAAAGGTCCAGCATTAACATGTTCTAAATGTTGTCCCCCTTCAGTATAAGGACTTAAAATAGGAATAATAATTGCACAAATAAATATAAATGCTAAAATTCCTAAAAAAACAAGAGCACTTTTATCACGTTTTAAACGACCAAAAGCATCTTTCCAAAAGCTAATACTTGGTCTCCCAATATCTTCACTTTTTCTCAAATCTTGACCAACCCACTCAAATTCAGATGAATCAATGTTTACATCTGGAGTAAAAGTTGTCTCAATATCTGTATTTAATTTTTCTGCCATACTTCATTACTCCTTTTTCGTAGCAACATTGACACGAGGGTCAACAACACCATATAAAATATCAACAATTAAAATAGCAACAATCAAGAAAATACCAAAGAAAATAGTTGTTCCTGCGATCATTGTATAATCTTGTTCTTTAATAGACATTACAAAATATCTACCCATACCAGGAATTGAGAAGACTTGTTCAACAACAAATGATCCTGTTAAAACAGCAGCAATTGTTGGTCCAAGAACTGTCAATACTGGCATACATGCATTTCTTAAAGCGTGACGCCAAATAATCATTTTTTCAGATAAACCTTTAGCCTTAGCAGTTTTAATGTAATCTGAACTCAACACATCCAACATACTTGTTCTCATCAAACGTGAAATTGATGCAAGTGGACTCAAACATAACGCTATTGAAGGCAATATTTTTGCCATTTCACCTTCCCAACCAGTAATTGGGAAAATAACGCTACCGGTTAATTTATTAAATTGCAAAGCCACAAAATATTGCAATAACGCTGCGACAATAAAGTTAGGAACTGATACACCAAAAACAGCAAGTCCCATTCCAAATGTATCTACTTTTGATCCACGACGTACTGCTGATAAAGATCCAATTGCAATACCACCAAAAACAGCAAGAATCATAGCACGAATACCTAATTCACATGAATAAGGGAAAGCCGCACCTAAAATTGCAGTCACATCTCTACCATATTTAATTGATGCACCAAAATCTCCACGAAGTGCATTTCCAACATAAATAAAAAGTTGTTCAAGTAATGGTTTATCCAATCCATATTTTGCTTCCAATGCTGCTTTAACCGCTGGACTCACTGCTTTATCACCCGAAATAGGGTCACCAGGAATCGCGTGCATCAAAAGAAACGTTATAACAATAAGGACTAAAATAGTGATAAACGAATACAATACACGTTTTAAGATATACTTAGCCATTTGTTTCTTTTTACTCATTTTCTTCACATCCTTTAAAATTTTTATAAAAAGCAAAGAATAGCATGGGACTATCCGAATCTTTTCTAGTCCCATGCATATTCATTAAGATGGATACATACCTTAAATTATTTTGCTTCTGCGAATCTCAAATCAAGATCTGAGAAGGCATTTCTAACAACACCTGTTAATTTATCAGAGCAAATATAAGATCTAACTCTGTTATAGATAATACCGATTGGGTAATCTTCAGCAATAATTTTTTCTGCTTTTGCAAATAATTCTTTACGTTCATTAGCATCACCACTTACTAATGCTTTTGCAATAAGTTGATCGTATTGTGGATTTGAATAATGACCATGGTTATTACCACCACCAGTTAACCATAAATCCAAATAACTCATTGGATCATCATAGTCAGCTGACCATCCAGCAAATACGATATCAAAGTTTCCACTTTGCATATTTGCAATTCTTGTTTTAAATTCAACTTGGTTGATTTTAACTTTAATTCCAAGATGTTTTTGCCATTGTTCTTGGAAGAATGCATATTGTTTTAATGCATCATCACCAGTATCTCCTAAGATAGTAACAGTGAAGTTATCAATTGATAATCCTTCTTCTTTTAATCCTTCAGCTAATAAATTTTTAAGATCTGCATAATCTTTTTCACTAGTTGGACGTTGATATAAATTTCCTAAAGATTTATTAAAATCACCATTATCTACTGTTGGTGCAGTAAATGCAGTTGCAAGAGTAGATTGGTCACCTTTAACTGTTTTGATATAAGCATCTCCATCATAAGCTAAAGATAATGCTTTACGAACTTTTGCATTATTTAATCCTTTTGATTTATGATTGAATTCAAAATACCAAACAGAACCATCAGCATAATTTAAGACATTTTTACCGTCTTTCTTTAAGTTATTTGCTTGTTCACCAGTTAAACCAATCATATCAATTGTTCCGTTTTCAAATTCGTTTAACATAGTGTTAGTATCACTAATCATTCTAAATGTAATTTCATTTAATTTGATAGCATCTTTATTCCAATAATTTTCATTTTTTTCTAACACGATTTTATCATCATGTTTCCATTCTTTAAATTTGAATGGTCCATTTCCAAGGAAACCTTCCATATCGTTTGCGTATTTTTCTAATCCGCCACCGTTTTCATAAGCTTTTTGTTGTAATGGTGCAAAGTTATAGAAAGCCATTAAGTTTACGAAATAAACATAAGGTCCAGTTAATTGAACAGTGAAAGTTGTATCATCAACTGCTTTCCATCCTTTACCTTCTAATGCTTTAGCTGTACGATCTTTAAGAATTTTATCATATTCAGCTTGTGCATCTTTATTAATTACAACTTTTGTATTTCCATCTTTATCTGTTTCTTTTTTAGCTTTTTTAGCATCTACAAATTCTTGTTGTAAAGTTGCAGCAACATTTAAATAATCAGTAGCTCCAACAATTAATGGTGACCATGTTGAAGCATATCCAGCACCATTAGTTGGTGAGAATAATTGATCCCATGCAAATTCAAAGTCTTTAGCAGTTACTTGAGTACCGTCAGACCATTTTGCTTCTGGGTTTAATTTAAATGTAACAGTTTTTCCATCTTCTGAAATTCCACCATTTTCTTTAGTAGGAACTTCTTTTGCGACACCTGGAATAGCTTTGTTGTTCTCATCAAGAGTCACTAATCCTTCCATAACATGTCTTAATACGTTTCCTGAAGTACTATCAGTATTTAAGAATGATAACATTTCAGGTGGTTCAGAAGCTAAGTTTACACTTACTGATCCTGAAGAAGCCCCTCCGCCTCCACAGCCAGCAAGCATTGCTAAACATAGTCCTGAAGCAGTAATTGATTTTAACCAATTTTTTTTCATAACTATTCTTTCCTCCCGTGTTTATACAAAAGTACAATTTATATGATTTGAACTATATCAACTATACTTTTTTAACATTCTAGCATAACGTTTATAAGATTTCCACTCTTTTTTTAAATTTTATCTTTTTTAAGTAATTTTTTATTCATTATTTGTTTTTTTTATAAAATACACCCATCAAAGATTTGCTTTGTATACAAGAATAAAATTGTATGAAAATAAAAACAATCTACATTTTCTTTTCACTTTGCTCATAGAAATGAACATCTAGTTGTGCATAAGGGATTTGAATATGATTTTGATCAAACGCTTGTTTGATTTGTTCAGTTAAATCATCTTTTAAATCATAATAGTTGTCTGTTTTTGTCCAAACACGCAGACTTATCGCTATAGAACTTTCTTTATATTCACTGACTCTCACATAAGGCAATGGTTCTTTTAATGCATAAGGATGTTGATCAAGTACTTGCATAATCACTTTCTTAGCTAATTCGATATCACTCTTATAATGAACATCTAATGTCATATCAACTCTTCGCATATCTTCGTGAGAATAATTAACAAATGTTGAAGATGCTAACTCATTATTAGGAATAACAACCATTTTATTATCAAATGTCATAAGTATTGTATATAACAATTGAATTTCTTGGATTTTACCAATATAATGATTAACTTCAATAATATCTCCTTTGACAAAAGGTTTTGCAAATAAAATGACAATTCCAGAAACAACACCTTTCATAGAATCCTGCAAACCTAAAACAATAGCAGCTCCCGCAGTTGTTAAAACAGCCACAAAAGAAGTTACCGGTACTCCCAATTGACCAATAACCGTAATCACTACAATAATTTTCAATCCAATTCCAACAATTGATTTCACAAAATTAATAACTATTGGATCAACTTGTGATTTCTTCATCATCTTAACTAAAAAATGCAATAATAACTTAACTCCATACCAGCCAAGAATAAAAACCAGAATTGCATCAATAATATTACCAGCAACATTTGAATATTTATCAATCATTTTTTCAAAAAAATTTCCATTCATCGTTCATTTACACCTCTTTTTTCCTTATTATATAGGACTTCTTTGATTATTCCAACACTCACATTATAAAAAGGTTGCAATATTTTATAAATAAGATAAAATAGTAATGTCAAATTACATACAAAATATAAAGGAGGAATCTCATGAAAGTCGCTATAATGACTGATAGTAATAGTGGAATTACCCAAACTGAAGCCAAAGAATTAGGAATCTTTGTTTTGCCAATGCCCTTTACTATCAATGGTCAAGAATATGAAGAAGATATTAATCTTACTCAAGAAGAGTTTTATGATAAATTAATGTCGGGCGCAGAAGTTTTTACTTCTCAACCAGCCGCAGGTGAAGTGACTCGTTTTTTTGATAATATATTAAAAGAATATGATGAAATTGTTCACATTCCAATGTCAAGTGGATTAAGTGGTTCATGTCAAACAGCATTAATGTTAGCCCAAGAGGATGAATATCAAGGAAAAGTTTATGTTGTTGATTCACAACGTATTTCTGTTACTCAAAAATGGGATGTTTATGATGCACTTGAAATGTCAAAACAAGGAAAAAGTGCTAAAGAAATTCATGACATCCTTATGGCAAACAAATTAAATGCAACAATTTATATTACAGTCAATACATTAGAATATTTAAAAAAAGGTGGAAGAATAACTCCTGCCGCTGCCGCTTTAGGTGGTTTGTTAAAGATTAAACCAATTTTAACAATTCAAGGTGAAAAATTAGATTCTTTCCAAAAAACACGTACCATGGCAAAAGCCAACAAAATTATGATTGACGCTACTTTGAAAGATATACGTGAAAGAATTGATCCAGAAAATGATGATATGCGTAATGCTCGTATCATGATTGCTTATACTTATGATAAAGAACAAGCTTTAGAGCTCAAAAAACAAGTGGAAGAAGTCTTCCCAAATCATGAAGTTATCTGTGATCCTCTTTCTTTAAGCGTTGCTTGTCATATTGGGCCACATTCGCTCGCTGTAGCAGCATGCAAAAAAATTATTTAGTATGTAAATGAGAATGGCCTCCATTCTCATTCATTTTAGCTATAAAATGAAGGCAAATGGGAATACTATAAAATAAAGAAAGAAAGGTGAAGTATCAATGGCAGATATGCCTCAAAGACGTTCTTCTCAAGCAAGAAGAACACCCTATAATAGAGTTAAAAAACCGAATATAAAAAAAGAAAACACATCATCTTTAGATACAAAAGTTTTTGCCTTAGGTGGTTTAAATGAAGTTGGTAAAAACATGTATTGTATTGAACATCTTGATGAAATCATCATTATTGATGCTGGAGTTAAGTTCGCAGAAGATGGTTTACCAGGAATTGATTATGTCATTCCTGATTACTCTTATTTAAAACGCAATCAAAGAAAAGTCAAAGCACTTTTCATTACACATGGTCATGAAGATCATATTGGTGGGATTCCGTTTTTACTTCAAGTTGTTGACGTTCCTTTTATCTACGCATCACCACTTGCTTGTGCAATGATTCGTAGAAAATTAGAAGAAAAGCGTTTAACACAAGCCACAAAATTAATTCAAATTAATAATTTATCTCAAGTCAAAACAAAACATTTCAATATTGGTTTCTTTAGAACAAACCATTCAATTCCTGAATCTATGGGAATTGTTGTCAATACACCAAATGGACGTATTGTTGAAACAGGAGATTTTAAATTTGACTTAACACCTGTTGGTGATCCTGCTGATTATCAAGTTATGTCATTTTTAGGGGAAACAGGTGTCACATTATTAATGAGTGATTCTACAAATGCTGAAGTTCCTAGTTTTTCAATCAGTGAAAAGCAAGTTGCCTACAGTGTTCAAGAAGAATTTAGAAAAACTGAAGGTCGTTTAATTGTTGCAACATTCGCATCGAATGTGCATCGTGTTCAACAAATTATTGATGCTGCAGTGAAATTCAATCGTAAAATTTTAGTTTTTGGACGTTCTATGGAAAATAACATTCAAGTCTCTCGTAAACTTGGATACATCAAATGTCCTGATCGTTTCTTTATTAAAAATGAAGAAGCCAAACGTTTACCAGATAACGAAATTTTAATCTTATGTACAGGAAGTCAAGGCGAAGCGTTAGCTGCCTTGAGTCGAATTGCAAATGGAACACATCGTCAAGTTTCTATTAAACCTGGTGATACAGTTTTATTCTCTTCTAATCCAATTCCTGGAAACGCTGGAAGTGTCAGCAAAGTTATCAACAAACTTTATCGTGCTGGTGCAAGAGTTTTAACAAATGAAGCCATCAATAACTTACATACATCTGGGCATGCTTCTCAAGAAGAACAAAAATTAATGTTATTGTTGACAAGACCAAAATACTTCTTCCCTGTTCATGGTGAGTATCGTATGTTAAAGATTCATGCCAAATTATTTGAAGAAGTTGGTTTAACAAAAGGAAATGCCTTTGTCTTATCAAACGGTGACTCTATTCTTTTAAGAGATGGTGAAGCACGTTTAGGACCTCGTGTTCATGTTGATGATGTTTATGTTGATGGTAATGATATTACTGGATTATCGACTGCTGTTTTGCGTGATCGTCAAATCTTAAGTGAAGATGGTATGGTTTCCGTATTAATTTCTATGGATTCACGAGCAGGATGTTTATTAAACAAACCTATTATTATGTCACGTGGATTTGTTTATATGCAAGATAGTAAAGATATGATTAGAGAAGCTGAATTCCTTGTTAGCAAGGCACTTTCTCAATTGTTAAAAAGAAAAACAACATTTGGTGAAATTAAAAATACAATCAGGGATACATTGGCACCTTACTTTTATCAAAAGACAAAACGTAATCCTATGATTATTCCTGTTATTATGAATAAGAAAGTATGAAAAAATTAAGATTACTCAGACGATTAATACTCATATTAATCGTCTTTGGTTTATTATTTCTAGGTTATTATACTTATGCAATTTCACCAACGGATTATACCTTTACTAATTATGAATATGTTCATAAAAATATAGATTCAAAACTCAATGGATTCAAAATTGCTTTTTTATCTGACGTCAACCTTACAAATCAAAAAAGTGTACATCGTTTTAAAGAAATGGTCAACAAGCTCAATGGATATCCATTTGATATGGTTATCTTTGGTGGTGATTTATATGATGGTTCAGCAATTGAAGCTAAAGAAGTTTCTCAAATATTAAAAAATATTGATTGTAAATATGGGAAATTTGCTATTCTAGGAGAAAAAGACAAAACATCTTCATTAGAAGTTACTCAAATTATTAACGATGGCGGATTTGAAGTCTTAGAGAATACAACACGAACAATCTATTATAAAGAAAGTCAATTCTTACTTATTGCTAATGATGAAGACAATGATATCAGTAAACTCAAAGCTGATAGTAAAACAATTAAGATTGATGTTTCTCATCAACCAGATACGTTTATCTCTCATCAAGGGAAAATTGATTTACAATTATCTGGACATAGTTATGGTGGTTCTCTCTATATTCCTTATTATGGAGCATTATTAGCACCAAGTGGCGCAAAAACTTATAATCATGGTATTTATGAAGAAAGTGGTTCGACTTTAGTTGTTTCTAATGGCTTTAGTGGTCCTGAATCATTTCCATATAAGTTCTTTGCTAGAAATCAAATTTATTTTATTACACTTCAAGCAAAAAGTAGCACTTCTACAAAATAGAAAATGCTACTTTTTTCCATATTTTAAATGATATAAAGCCTCTAAAACTTCAAAGATATATGTAATTGAAAATTTTCCAATTAATGAATGATGATTATTCCCTACTTGTAAAAGCATATCTATCTTATCACTATAGGGAAATTCTTCAAGTTGTGTAATCGCAATCACATAGGCTGGTGATTTCATTAATGCTCTCATTGCATCTGGATGATCTTGAAAAAAGCCACCAGCTATTGATGAAACAATAATCAAATCATTTTCATCCAATGATTTATAAATTTCTTTTTGTTGTTCTAGTGGATACATAGCTATGCAATCTTTACCCAAATATGACAATTCAATTTGAAGTTGCATAGAAACAGATTGTGTAAAGAAGTTTCCAGCAAAACAAATTTTATGAGAATCATGAATTTTATCAACAATTTTCATCAAATCTTCATAACGAATATTATCATAAGTATCTTGGAGATTATGGATAATATTTTGAAAATGATCTTTAAAGATTTCTTTTCCTTCATTAATTGTTTCTTTGGCAGGTAATTGATGATCAAACAGCAAACGTTTAGAATCTTGATTAAAGAAATTCAAATTCATGGTCACATCATTTTTAAAATCAGCAAAAGATTCATAATTTAACTTACGGCATAAACGTGAAATTGTTGCGGTAGAAACATAACACATATCTGCCACTTCAGTTATCGTACTATGAGGAATTTGATAAATATTTTGTAAAATCTTTTTTGCTGCACCCCAATAGACATCATGTACATTGGTCATATTAATAAAGTTGATGAGATTATAAAATGCACTTCTCACTTTGGCTGTCCCTCCTCATATTTGATGACTGTCACTTCTCCATTTGTCAGACACAAACAATTCAGTTGTCCTTTATTACCAACAGCCAAGCCACCATCAATCGCAATCTTGTTATGATAATCAGGATCATACCAAATATCAAATGAATGATCATCATTGATAAAACAACATGGTGTGTGTCCAAAAATATATGTATATTCTGGATTTGCCTCATTCAAATAAAAATATTCTCTAATCCAAGCCAAAATATCTTCACTATTTTCTTCCAAAGGAATTTCAGGATCAACCCCTGCATGAACCAAAACATAATGTTTTCCATTCAAATCAAGTTCTATATAACTTGGTAAACTATCAATAAATGCAATTAATTCTTTAATAAACATACGTTTTAAATCAAAATATTCTTCATAAGGAATAAAATCTTTTTGTAAATATTCACGAATACTATTGATTGTCTTTTGTGCTCCATTTTGTTTCCATAAACGATATGGATTCGATCTCTCAGAATCCAAATCATTATATTTCAATGCTGTTTGCATTGATTGTCTCATCATGATTTCATGATTTCCTTTCAGCATATGAATATTATCCATAGCTTGAACAAAATAGTAAATATCAATACTATTAGGTCCACGATCCATAATATCCCCTAAAATATAGAGTTCATCATCATCGCTAAATCCAATACGTTCAAGCAATAACTGCAACAATACAAACTGTCCATGAAGATCTGATATAACAAATATTCTTTTTTCCATATATCATCACCTCTTCAAATATTTTACCATAATTACTTTTTTTAATAAACTTAAAGACACTCATATTTTTAAAATATTTATCTTCTTTTTCTCTTTACGAAAAATTCTTAGACAAATGCATAAAATAGTTTATGATAAAGAAAAGGAGATGAAGAAAATGGCCTTAGAAGAATTCTATCAATCAATTTATCATGATATCTTTTTAAAATGGATTACTTTAAATGCAAAACAATATTCACAAGATCATATTCACTTTGAAACGCTTGAAGAAAACAAAACCTATTGTCAACTGTCTTTTGAAATGAAAACCGTAAAAGGATGTG
Organism: uncultured Erysipelotrichaceae bacterium; assembly: GCA_900538465.1. Taxonomy (GTDB): domain Bacteria; phylum Bacillota_I; class Bacilli_A; order Erysipelotrichales; family Coprobacillaceae; genus Longibaculum. The sequence goes on along the minus strand of UPXV01000024.1, from coordinate 5,804 downwards.
TCACTATTTGGCATAATAATATTGTTGAAGAAGAAATCAAGCATAAAGACTCCCAAGAATTATTATTCTATCTCCACTATACAATTATTGATCTTGCCCAAGCCAAATCACTCTTTCAAGAATTTTATCACACTCTTATTAAACATAACCAAGAAAAAAATATTCATATTGGTATTTGCAGCAGTGATGGTTTTTCCACTTCTCTTTTTGTAGAAGAATTAAAAGAGGTTTGTCAATTAGAAAATCTTCAATTAGATATTGATTCCCTATCTTTAGAAGAACTTTATAAAAACTATCGTCAATATGATATTCTTTATCTCGCTCCTCAATTAGCTCATAAAGAGCCAGAACTTCTCACACTCACAAGACATCTTGTGCCTCTTTATTTAATCGACCCAACCCTCTTTGCTACAAAAGACTATCAAAATATGATTAAAACAATAAAAAAACATCTTTATATTGAAAATAGCTAACAATTTTGTTAGCTATTTTTAGTTCAAATAATGATAAATATACTTTTCATATTTATATTTATCTTTTTTGGCTATAAAGAAAGATAAATAAATACCTTCATCTAAATATTCCTCTTTCATCATTTCATACTTTTGTTTAATTTCACTATAAACTTCACCACATTCATAAGGAATATATAGTTCAATTGACTCATAATCTTTAAAGAGGGTTTCAATAATCATATCCTCTAATTCATCTAAATGAATTTGATCTTTAACAGAAATAAAGATGTAAGGTTCACGTGGTTGTAAAAAAGCATAACAATCTTTATCAACCTTATTATAAACATAAATCATTGGTGTATCTTTCACTCCTAATGCTTCTAATACTTCCAAAGTTGTTTCAATCTGTGTTTCACAATAAGACGATGATGAATCTATCACATGCAACAACAAATCCGCTTCTTTCACTTCTTCAAGTGTAGAACGAAAAGCTTGAACCAAATGATGAGGTAACTGATTAATAAATCCAACAGTATCACTCATTATGATATTATGATGATTACGTAATTTGACTTGTCTAGATGCAGTTTGCAAAGAAGCAAATAACATATCTTCTTCATAAACCTTTTTATTTACAAAATAATTTAATAATGATGATTTCCCACTATTGGTATATCCCACCAAACAAACGACTTTTTCTTGAGTGCGTTTACGTAATTGACGTTGTGTTTGTCGTTGTTTGACAATTGCTTGTAATTCTCTTCGTGCTTGCAGTAAACGACGATGAATAATACGACGATCAAGTTCAATTTGTTTTTCTCCACTTCCACGGAATCCAGAACCACCTTGCTGAGAATAAAGTTCCGTTTTCATTCCTGCTAAACGTGGCAATAAATATTGATCTCTTGCCATCTCTACTTGTAATTTAGCTTCTTTCGTTTGTGCACGTGATTCAAAGATTCTTAAAATCAAATCACTACGATCACTCACTTCAACGCCTAATTCATCTGTCAAATTTTTAACTTGTAAAGGTGAAAGTTCTTCATTAAAAATAACAATATCATCATTATCTAACATCTTTTTGAGTTCTTGAACTTTTCCTTTCCCAATATAATATTGGGAAGATATTTGTGATAATTTTTGAATCACAACATCTTTGACTTCTATTTGACATGCTTTGCTTAATTCTTTTAATTCTTCAATTGATATATCAAGATCATAATACATATGATCATATTCGACACCGACTAGTATTGCTTTCACATTCTCACCTCTTCTCTATTATAAGGAGTCATTATGAAAAAAGCCAACTATTATTTTACACTTTGCTTAGTTTTGTTCACAACAATCTTTTCTTTTATGAATATGTTTCAAATCGTTAAAGTATCATCAAATGTTATTCAAATTGTTTTAACCAATTTGTTACCTTCTTTATTACCTTTTATGATATTGATTTCTCTTTGTTTATCATTAGGTCTATTTCAATTATTTAGTTACTTTATTCAATTTATCTTTACACCTTTATTTCATTTAACTCCACATATGTCTTCTTTATATTTTGTGTCTTTTTTTTGTGGTTATCCAACCAATGCTAAAATTATTAAAGAATCTTATGAACTTGGTTATATTAATATCCATCAACTTCAACATCTTTTATCAATTGCTTCTTTTTCATCATTGAGTTTTATCTTTGTTTCTTTACATTTACCACTCAACATTGCCTTATTCATCTATATGAGCCATATCATACCTAGTCTTATCAAAGCTCTCTTCCACAAAGAGAAAATTGAATACTTATCATTTCAAGAAACACTCTATCAACTTAAAAATCCTCATATGAGTTTTGTTGAAGCATTAAAGAAAAGTATTACTTCCTCATTAACCGCTTTTATCTTTATTCTTGGTTATATGTTGGTGTTTCAATTTGTTGGTTATAGTTTACATTCCGTTATTCATGATCGTTTCTTGTTAAGTATTATTCAGGGTTTTTTAGAGTTTAGTTCTGGTTCTTTGCAACTTTTAAAATATCATCATATCTTGGTTTATCCTATTGTTAGTTTTTATCTTTCTTTTTCTGGTCTTTCTGTTTTAATGCAGGTTGACAATATTCTTGAAGGAATTCCTTATTCATTTTCTCGTTATTTTAAAGATCGTTTGATTCATGGGTTTTGTTCATTCTTTATATGTTTTATAATAATACTTTTATTTGGTTAAATAGAACAAGATACATGATTTGACAATTCAAAAATATGTGATAAAATAATAGTAACCATTATTAATAAGGAGGGATGCTATGGCTGAGGCAAAATTAAGATACTCTAAACAAAGAGAGACAATCTATGAGGTCTTAAGAGAAGACGATTCACATCCAAATGTTGATACGATTTATATGAATGTGAGAAGAATTATTCCTGATATTAGTCTAGGAACAGTTTATCGTAACTTGAATCTCCTTGCTGATCAAAAAAGAATTTTGCGTTTAGATATTGGAGATGGCGTGATTCATTTTGACGCAAGAATATCACCTCATTATCATATGGTTTGTGATGAATGTGGATGCATTCAAGATTTGTTTTTGGATGAAACACTCATTTCTCCTCTTATCAATAAGGTGCAAGATATCTGTGACGACCAGATACACTCTGCGGAAATTCTATTTCATGGAACATGTCGCCATTGTTTAAAGAAGAAATCATAGAAAGGAGGGCATATCAAATGCCTACATTAAAAGGAACAAGAACTGCTAACAATTTATTACACGCTTTCGCTGGAGAATCTCAAGCAAGAAATCGCTACACTTATTATTCTTCAATTGCTAAAAAAGAAGGATATGTACAAATCGCTAATATCTTTGAAGAAACTGCTAACCAAGAAAAAGAACATGCTAAAAGATTAATGAAATTATTAAATGCTGACTTAAAAGGTGAAGCACTACATGTTGAAGGAGATTTCCCAATCATGTTAGGAACAACTGCTGAATGTTTAAAAGCTGCAGCTGCTGGTGAAAATGAAGAATGGACTGATATGTATCCAGAATTTGCTAAAATTGCTGATGAAGAAGGTTTCCCAGAAATTGCTGAAATCTGTAGAAACATTGCTGTTGCAGAAAAAATGCATGAAGCAAGATATTTAAAATTATTAGAAAACTTAGAAAATGGAACTGTTTTTGAAAAAGCTGAAACAGTAACATGGAAATGTAATAACTGTGGATTTATCTATGAAGGAACAAAAGCTCCTGAAAGATGTCCTGCTTGTGATCATCCTCAAGCTCACTTTGAAGCATATACTTTCTTTAAAGGATAAATATAAAATCACCTCATTTCACTTATGTGATTTGAGGTTTTTTCATAAAGTTCTTTTCTGGTTTTGTTTTGCATGGTAAAATAGAACATATAAAAATGTAAAAGAGGTTAAAAATGAAGAATATTATATTTGATATTGGAAATGTCTTATTAGACTTTCAACCAGAAAAGTATTTAAAACAATATTTTAATGAATCTGTTATGGGAGATTTAATGACAATTATTTTTTCTAGTGATGAGTGGATAGACTTGGATATGGGAACGATTATGATTCAAGATGCTATTGATACATTAACATTAAAACATCCTCATTATCATGATGAAATTACATTTGTTTTAAATAATTGGACACATATGATGACACCTTTAAATCAAAATGTTGAAATTGCTAAAGAATTAAAAGACAAAGGATATTCCCTTTATCTTTTATCTAACTTTCATAGCGAAGCTATTTTAACAATGTATAAAAGATATGATTTCTTTAAAATGTTTGATGGTGCTGTTATTTCTGCTGATGAACATCTTGTCAAACCTGATGATCGTATCTATCAAATTCTTATAGAAAGATATTCGCTTCTACCTGAAGAATCTGTATTTATTGATGATTTAGTAACAAATACAAATGCAGCACAAAGGTTAGGTATTACAGGTATTCATCTCCCTTATGGAAATGATTTAAGGAAAGAACTAGAAAATTTAAATATTTTATAAAAAGCAAATCAATAAAAGATTTGCTTTTTTAAATAAGATATTTTTCAATAGCTTCTTTAACTCCATCATGGTTACAATCAGAAACAACGACATCTGCAACTGCTTTGATTTCTTCAATAGCATTCCCCATCGCAATAGCTAATCCAGCAGTTTCCATAATATCTTTATCATTATAAGAATCCCCTACTGCTATTGTCTGTTCAAGTGAAATATTTAATTGCTGACATAAATGTGTAAGCCCAATTCCCTTGTGTATACCTTTAGGTGATAATTCTAATGATGAGATTTCAACACAAGCTTTAGAAACATCTAAATCATTCAAAAAAGCAATTGTCTTTTCTCTATTTGTAGGAGATTGATGATATAAATTGATTTTTTCAATTTCATTTTCATGTATATTTAATGTTTCTTCAACATTTTCAATACCGCTATTATTTAACACAAAAGTTTTTTGGTATTTTCCCATTTGATATTTATCCATTTGATACATATGTTCTTTTGTTGCATAAGAATATCCATTTATAAAAATATGCATCATCATATCTTGTTTTAAGAAAGCTTGATATATTTTATGGACATCAGATGTTTTGAAAGTTTTTTGAAAAAGGATTTTTTCTTCTTTTAAATCATAAACCACAGCTCCACTCTCTAATATCAAATATCGAACGCCCTTTAAATTTTGAAGATAAGGCTTCATTTCGGTTAACGATCTCCCTGTAGAGATACTAACGACTTTTCCTAATTGTAATGCTTTTTCAATAGCTTCTTGACACCCTTTAGTAATTTGAAAATCTTTATTTAATAATGTTCCATCCATGTCTAACGCAATCAATTGATATTCCATCTTTATAACCTCCATTTTTCTTATTTTAATATATTCTTAAAGAATTTTTATTATTTTTCGTAAATAGAAAATCAATGTTTTTATAAATAATGTTTAGACATTTGAAAATAACATGCGATTCATAAGGCAACTACAATCCTTCTTATTTTATCACCAATATTCCTGATAAGACGTGAAACAATAGTGCTGATTGTTAATGTATTATAATTATTAAAAGCAACAGATAGTCCATCTGCTGCTTTTTCATTTCTTAAAGATATCTCATAATCAATTGTTGTTCTTGTTGTGAAATGTGAAGTTGTGCCATTGCTTCTAAAAATGTTATATGACTTTCTTTAGCATAATTTTTAATAAGATCAATTTTACTTTCCATTTTCTCTTGCTTTACAATATCATCCATAATCTTACACATCTTTCTTTTTCCTCCCTTGCTTTCTTTAAAATATCTGACACGTTTCCTTAAGACTTCATAATACATGTCCTCTGCCTTCA
>UPXV01000023.1 GCA_900538465.1 uncultured Erysipelotrichaceae bacterium | reverse complement strand
ACTTCCCAACAAAAGAAAAGACTGTTGACACATTTACTTTGTCAACAGCCTGAAAGAATTTATGGGTATATCCATAAATTCTTTCTTTTATTCTACTGTTACTGATTTTGCAAGATTACGTGGTTTATCGACGTCGCAGCCTTTCATGCAAGCAGTATAATAAGCAATGAATTGTAATGGAATAGCAACCAAAATAGCTTGTAAAGTAGGAACAACATCAGGTAAATAATAAGTATTCTCAACGTTCTTAACTTCTTCACCATGAGTTGTCAGTAAGATTACTTTTGCTCCTCTTGCGATTGTTTCTTGAATATTGCTGATAGTTTTAGCAGCAATATGAGGTTGTGTTGCCACAGCAATGACAACTGTTCCTTCTTCAATCAAAGCAATAGGACCATGTTTTAATTCACCAGCTACATAAGCATCAGCATGAACATAAGAGACTTCTTTAAGTTTTAAAGCACCTTCTAAAACACTAGCATAATCTAAACTTCTTCCAATAAAATAGGCATCATTTAAATTTTCTAACATCTTTGCATAATTTTCAAAGATATGATGGTCTTTTAAAATATTTTCAACATATTGAGGAATGGTATTCAATTGTTGAATCAATTCATGATCAATATCTTTTCCTAACTTTTGAGCAATATAATAAGCAAGAAGAATTAATAAAATAAGTTGTGTTGTATAAGCTTTTGTTGAAGCAACAGCAATTTCAGGTCCAGCACATGTATATAAAACATAATGAGCATCACGAGAAATGGTACTTCCCAAAACATTTGCAATAGCAATTGTTGTTGCACCTTTTTCTTTAGCTAAACGAAGTGCTGCCAAAGTATCAGCAGTTTCTCCTGATTGTGAAACAAAAATAGCTAAAGTGTGTTCATCAATAAGGGGATCATTATATCTAAATTCACTAGCAACAGTTGCAATGACAGGAAGCTTGGTTGCTCTTTCTAAAACTTGTGATCCACAAAGAGAAGCATGATAAGCTGTACCACAAGCAACAAAATAAACTTTATTAAATTGATGAAAATCAATATCATTGAGTTCATCAAGAATAATTTTTTCATCTATGATTCTTCCTCTTAATGTTTCAGCAATGACGTGAGGCTGTTCATAGATTTCTTTTAACATAAATGTATCATAACCATCTTTTTTAGCAGCTTCTAAATCATAAGGAATACTTATTAATTCTTTTGTGATAGGCTTTCCATCATGAGTATAAAAATCTATATGATCTTGTTGTAAAATAGCCATTTCATAATCATCTAAAAAATAAACATCTTTTGTATATTCCAATAAAGCTGGGATATCACTTGCTGCAACATAAGCTCCATCAGCTTTTCCAATGATTAAAGGACTATCTTTTTTGGCAACGATAACTTTGTTAGGCTCTAAAGTAGAAACAATACATAAAGCATAGCTTCCTTCAATTCTTTTGAGAACTTTTTTAACTGCTTCAAATAAATCTCCATCATAATAATCATCTAATAAATGTACAACAACTTCGCTATCTGTTTCTGATTGAAAATGATAACCTTTTTTCATTAATTCTTCCTTTAATTCACGATAATTTTCAATAATTCCATTATGAACTAAAGAAATGGTTTCATCATCATTTGTATGAGGATGAGAATTTAAATTTGAAGGAATACCATGAGTTGCCCATCTTGTATGACCAATCCCAACATGTCCTTCCATTTTATAATCTTGTAATTTTTCTTCAAGATTTTTTAATCTTCCTTTACATTTGACAGTTTTTAAACCATCTTTTTCAAGTGTTGTCACACCAGCACTATCATATCCTCGATATTCAAGTTTAGACAATCCTTGCATTAAAAAGGGTAAAGCAAAACCATTACCGCAATAAGCTGTAATTCCACACATAAAAACATACCTCCATTAAATTTTTTATTATTATTGAATGAAGTTATGCCTGATGATATTTGTTTAATGATCACTCATTATTTTTGCTCATCGTTAAGGTAGCATCATACCTCAAGATCATCCGCCGAATCTTTCGATAAATCTGGTCCTCGTCAACTCTCAAAGAGTCCTGGCGCTTTTTATTTATTTCCTTCATCAATAACGGTTTTCATTATACATGAAACAATCTTTCATTTTTTTCAAAATTTAAAAATAGCTTTTTATTGAACATATGTTAATAAAAAGTATTGTGGTATCCATATAAAATAAATTTTTATTTTTTAAATTCATAAATATCAATAAAAATAAAAATTATATTGATAAAGTCAACATAAATTCCAAAATAAGGAATTATGTGAATTATGTGAAATGAAAAAAATTAAAAAAAGTTCGTTTAAAAAAAAGAAAAATGAGAAAAATCTTTGTATATATATAGTAGGAGGGTTATTATGAGTATACAAAGTAATTTAATGGAAATGAACAAATCATTAAAAAAATTAGAAGAGTCTGGCGTATACGATGTTGAAAAATACAGTTACGCTCTCTTGCATCAAACCAACCAATTAGAATACTTTTATTGTCATTTGGTAAAAGATGGTGATTGTGACCAAACGTATTATCATGTCCATAAAAGACCACATATTCATGATTTGGCTTATTTCAATATTGGTCGAGGCTTTCCTAAAGAATTGATGGATGGACATTGGTGTTACATACTCAAGGATATGGGCTATAAAATGCTTGTGATACCTTGCACATCAATTAAAGAAGATTCAACACCAGCCAATCCTTTGTTTGAAAAGGATATTAACATAAAAACTGACACACATATAACGCAATGCCGTATTCAACTTAGTGATATTCGTTCTGTTGATATTCAAAGATTAGATTTACGAAAACCATTTTATGAAGTTTTAACACCTAAAGAAGAAATTTTAGAATTTGTAGAGAAAAATTTATTTGATAAGTAATCCCAATTCATGTATGATAATACATATATTTTGGGGGAATGAAAAATGAATGAGTTTATGTGTGGATGTAAGAAAGGTATTCCAATAGCTCTGGGTTATTTCCCGGTAGCTTTTTCTTTTGGCGTTTTTGTTGCATCAAGTGGTTTGCCATTAGGGTTGGCAACCTTGATTTCTTTAACAAACCTGACTTCATCTGGTCAGTTCGCTGGTGTTTCTTTGATTTTAAGTCAAGCATCTTATTTTGAAATTGCCTTGACTTTATTGATGATTAATGCACGATATTTTTTAATGTCATTATCTTTAAGTCAAAAAATTGATTCTCATATGGGGACTTTGCAAAGAATGATTATTTCTTTTGGGGTAACAGATGAGATTTTTAGTCTGGCTTCTTTACAACCAGGAATTTTGAAATTCCGATTTATGTTAGGGTTCATTTTGGTACCAATTATAGGCTGGAGTTGTGGAGCATTTTTTGGGGAAACTTTAACTCAAATTTTACCTGAGGCTCTTTCTGCTGCTATGGGGATTGCATTATATGGTATGTTTTTAGCCATTATTGTTCCTGGTTCATCCAAGTCACGTTCGATTTTTGAAGTTGTCATGATAAGCGCAATGGTATCTATGATATTATTCTATATTCCTCTTTTTGATGGATTATCAAGTGGCTTTAAGTTGATTTGTGCGACACTTTTTGGTGCAGTTTATGGTGCTTATCGCTATCCTGTTGATAAGGAGGGAGAAGAATCATGAATCAGTATTTGATGATATGTGTTATTATTATGGCATTGTTTACATATTTGCCAAGAATGTTGCCATTAACTTTTTTTAGGAAAGAAATTCAATCACCATTTATAAAATCTTTATTATATTATGTTCCATATGCTGTTTTATCTGCTTTAACATTTCCAAGTATTTTTTATTCGACGGGAAATGTTTATAGTGCAATTGGTGGTTGTTTGGTTGGTATTTATTTTGCATATAAAGAGAAAGGACTTATCTTTGTTGCAGTGGCTGCAATGTTAACAAGTTTTATTATTGGTTTTATTTTATAAGGGATCAGTTAGCTGGTTCCTTTTTGTTTTACAGGAGGAAAAATATGATTAGAATTCGTTCACCGACAGTAAAAGACTGTCTTTTTTTGTATTGAAAATGAAGGAGGAAAGAAAAATGCAAAAAACAAAGAAAACTTTGAAAGGCTTTTTATCACTTATGATGGTATTTTCTATTATTTTTCAATCTATAGGAAGTGTTTATGCCAAAACAGTAACACTTGATAGAACGACAAGTATGTCAAGTTATTTAACTGTTGCAAAACATACTGATAATCTAGGTGCAACCCATCCCGAGCAAGGAAAACGCGTTTTTAAAATTGATGGGCAATATGCTTATTGTATTGAATCAGATGTTGGGTTAAGCAATGAACATATTTATCAAGATGGGCAAAGTGCTCAGGATATTTTGACAACTAAACCAAACAAATTGACAACTTGGCAACAAAAATATGATCTGTTGTCAGCACTTTTATCAATGGTTCCAAAGTCTATCATCAATAACAATAAGACAGAACATATTCACTGGTTGGTCGCACAAACCATGGTATGGGAAATCACGGGAGAAGAACGTGATCAATATTTCCAATATAAAGGAAATACATATCCTCACTCAACTGCTTATAGAGATGTTTATATGTGGACATCTGGAGCTGATAAACAAACTTTTGAGTCATATTACAAAGAATTAGAAAAACGTATGCAAGATTATTGGAAAATACCTTCATTCATGTCAAATGAAGAAGGTCAAAAGACAATAACGTTGGATCAATTTGATGGAACTTATTATTATGCTACTTTTCAAGATGAAAATCAGGTTTTAGATCATTATGATTTTTCATCAACTGATATCATTGTTGAAAAACAAAATCAACAATTAACACTCAAAAGCAAATCCTCATCTTCATCTCATTTAACAGCTTCATTAAATTCATCTTTTCAATATCAAGCCCCTATTTTTTGGAGTGATGGAGACTTTCAAAAAACAATGACATCAGGGGAATTGAAAAAAGCAAATTTGAAAGCTTATGTTGATGTGAAAGTAGGAAAAGGTTCTTTAGAGATTGTCAAAAAAGATCATCAAGAAACACCTTTAAGTGGTGCTGTTTTTGAAATTACATCACCAAGTGGAAAGAGTCAAACTTATACAACAAATCAGAGTGGAAAAATTCTTTTAGAAAATGTTGAAAGTGGAACATATGTTGTCAAAGAAAAATCAGCTCCTATTGGATATTTAATTAATGAGACAACTGTAGAATTAAAAGTCATTCCTAATCAAACAACAACACATGTTTTTAAAAATGATGAACCAATGGGAAGTATTGAACTTCAAAAAGCCATTGATTCTTCATCAACAAATGGACAATTAGGAGATGCTTATTTATCTGGAAATGAATATAGTTTATATGCAAAGGAAAATATCACCAATCGTTCTCAAACAAAAGTTTATTTTGAAAAAGATCAATTGGTAGGAAAAGCACAGACAGATAATCAAGGAAAGTTGAAGTTTTCTAATCTTTATTTAGGAAAATATTATATAAAGGAAACAAAATCGAATCCATCTTTGCAATTGAATTCTCAAATTTTAGATGTTACATTGTCTTATCAAGATATGCATACAAGTTTCGTTGTTGAAAGTCTTCAAACATCGAATGTTTTAAAATCACAACGTATTCGTATTTTTAAACAAGGGGAAAGTGAAGGTCATGCTGGTGTTGTGAGTGGTCTTGCTAAGGCGGAATTTACCTTTGTTTTAAATAGTGAGTATGAAAAAGTTGGTTTTGAAAAAGCCCACCATTACTTTGTTGGAGAAACAGATCAACAAGGATATTTAACAACACCATTGTTGCCATATGGAGTTTATCGTGTAAGAGAAACCAAAACACCACAAGGATTTTATGGGGCAAGTGATTTTTTAGTGACAATTGATAAAGATACACATGAGTATGAAGTTGGATATCAAATCCAAAATGTTGTTGTGAATAATCTTCCTTTTGAATCTATGTTGAAAATTGTGAAAACAGATGCACAAAGTGGTAAAGTTGTACAAATAGCTGGAGCTACTTTTAAGATTAAGAATCTTGATACCAATGAATATGTTTCTTATACTGATTGGTCGAAGTTTCCTAATATCAACGTGAATCAATGGACAACACATGAAAATGGAACAATCATTTTAAATACAAAGTTAAAAGTTGGACATTATCAGTTAGAAGAGATAAAAGCACCTGATGGTTATGTCTTGAGAAAAGATCCTGTTCCTTTTGAAATTACGCAAAAGCATTATGAAATTTCTAATGATGGAGTTACACCAATCACAGTTGTAAAATTTCAAGATCAAGCTGTTGTTGGAAGAATTACGATTGAAAAACAAGGAGAAGTTTTAACTGATTTTCAAGATGGACAGTTTGTTTATGAACAAAGAGGAATTGCTAATGTGAAGTTTGGAATTTATGCTGCTCAGGATATTTTAGATCCTTGTCAAGATAAGAGTATTCTTTATCAAAAGGGTGAATTGATTGAGACAATTGTGACATCTGAAAATGGTAAAATAACATCTCGTGATTTACCTTTAGGTGAATATGAATGTAAAGAATTAGAAACACCATTTGGTTTTGTTCATTTAGAAGAAACAAAGGAAGTCACATTATCTTATGCTGATCAATTGAGTGAAATTGTTTATGAAAAAGCACAAATATGGAATCAGCGTCAAAAAGTCAGTGTTGACCTTTCTAAAAAAGACCAAGATACCAACAATTATGTTGCTGGAGCAACTTTGTCTTTAATAGCTAATCGAGATGTTTATAATGTTGATGGAAAAGTCATTGTGAAAGCAGGAACAGTTATTGAATCGGTTATTTCTCATGAAGAAGGAAAAGTCCAATTACAAACTGATTTACCAATTGATTTGACACCAGAATATGCAATTATGCCTTTAGAAGAGAGTGATTATGAATTAATCGGGAATCCTAATGCTTTATTTGTTGTGAAAGAGACCAAGCAACCTGATGGATATGTCTCAAAAAAAGTCAATTATTATATTGATACTGCATATACAAGTGAAGTGGAAGAAGTCTTGCATTTTGAATATGACTTTTATAATCAACAAACGAAAACGCTTATTCATAAGGTGGACCAAGAAACACAAGATATTTTAGAAGGTGCCCATTTACAGGTTATTGATCCTTTAACACAACAAGTGATTGCTGATTGGGTAAGTTCTAAAGAAGGTTATTCACTTTTAGGATTGGTTGTGAATAAAGACTATATATTACATGAAGTGAAAGCACCTGATGGATATATGTTGGCTCAAGATATGATTTTTCATATTGAGGATTTAAGTGAACAACAACTTGTGACATTGATGAATCAAAAAGCACCAGTTATAACATTAGGAGATGAACCTGAAATTGTAAAAACTGATGATCATACAATCTTCTATACTTATCTTTTGATGGGAGTAGGAGCATTTATTTTCTTTGCTGTTTTATGGAAGAAAGACGAAAATGAGTAAAGAAAAAGCAAGAGGCCAAATGGTCTCTTGCGACTATAAAAATTATAAGTTTAATAAACGTTTTGTATCTCTAGCAATAACTAATTCTTCATTTGTAGGGATAACATAAACTTTGATTTTTGATTCTGGTTTTGTAATTAAACGTTCACCATCACCATTTTCATTAGCATCATCATCAATAACAATACCTAATGCTTCGCTTACTAATGATAAGATTTCTTTTCTTGCATAAGCTGAGTTTTCACCAATACCAGCAGTGAAAGCAATAGCGTCACATCCACCTAAAGCAATGAAATATCTACCAATGTATGCGATAACTCTTCTAAAGAAAATATCAATAGCAAGTTTTGCTCTTTCATTTCCTTCATTAGCAGCATTTAAAACATCTCTAAAGTCACTAGATACACCAGAAACACCTAATAATCCAGATTCTTTATTTAACATATGAATAACATCTTTCATATCCATACCAACTTGTTCAATTAAGTAATCAATAATTGAAGGATCTAAATCTCCACTACGTGTTCCCATCATGATACCTGCTAATGGTGTAAATCCCATAGATGTATTAATTGATTTTCCATCTTTAATAGCAGTTAAAGAACCACCAGCTCCTAAATGAGCAACAATGATTTTAGAATGTTCAGGGTTCCCTAATTTTTCAATAACTCTTTGAGAAACATAGTAATGAGAAGTCCCATGAGCACCATATTTTCTCACTTTGTTATCAGTATAGAATTTATATGGAATTGGATAGATATAACATTTTGGTTCTAATGTTTGATGGAATGCTGTATCAAAGACAGCAACTGCACCAGCACTTGGAATCGCTTCTTTAAAAGCATAGTAACCAGTTAAGTGAGCTGGATTATGTAAAGGTGCTAATGATTTTAATTCATCAATCTTATTAACAACATCTTCATCAATAATTGCAGATTCTTTAAAATAAGATCCACCTTGAACAACTCTGTGTCCAACACCTTTAATTTCATCTAATGAAGTCACAATATTTTTCTCCATTAATGTATCTAATAATAAATGAACAGCTTCTTTGTGAGTAGGAATTGCTAAAGTACGAACATCTTTTTCACCATTATATTTAATTGTGAAAATTGAATCTTCCATACCGATTCTTTCAATAACTCCTGAAGTAATAACTGCTTCATTATCCATTTCGAATAATTGGAATTTTAATGATGAACTTCCTGCGTTCACGGCAATAACTTTTGACATATATTTCGTCCTCCCTTAATTCCCCTTTATTATAGCATTAAAATCAAAAAAAACTAGGGTAAAAATACGTGAAAAAATGAACAAAAGCTGATTCTGATTAAAAATGATGAAAATTTTCTTGCGAAAAGGAAAATAAGCGTTATAATAAGTGTCGAGCCAGGGGTGCTTTTGCTGAGAAAGGTAGAAACCTTATCCCTTATCATCTGAACTGGGTAATGCCAGCGTAGAGAGTGCAAATAGTGATTTTTTTGCTTTCTTGATGCTTGCAAGGAAGCTTTTTTGTTTGTACGGCTCCAAATCAAGAAAATGGAGGAGAAAAAAATGAAAAAATTATTTCAAGTCAAATTGACAGCAAAGTCAATGGTACAACTTGCCATGTTTATGGCGATTACAATTGTTTTAGGGTATGTGAATAAAATCATTCCTGAAATGCCTCAAGGAGGATCGTTTATTTCTATTGATGTTGTTGCAATATTCTTATGTGCTTATTTAATGGGAGCAGGATATGGTGTTATTTGTGGAATAGGTGTTGCGATTTTACAATTTATTCTAGCCATTGCTTCTTACTGGGGACCATGGTCAGTTTTATTAGACTATGTTTTGCCACTTGCTGTATGTGGAATTGCACCACTTATAAAATCAACAAAAATTGGTTCTGTTTCTATGTATTGGGGAATTATATTGGCGATGTTTTTGAAATATTTATCACATTTTTGTAGTGGAGCATTTTTATTTGCATCGTATGCACCAGAAAATATGAATCCAATTGTTTATTCGTTAGGATATAATTTACCTTATAATCTCACAACCTTAATTCTTTGTATGATTGTTGTTCCAATCTTATATGAAAGATTAAAAGGGGTATTTCATTAAAAAAGAAATGATATTAAAGTCAAAGTATGTAGTGTATTTTGGCTTTTTCTTTTGAAGACTCGATATGTTTTAAGATAATATATCTTTCAAAAAGACATGTTTTTGTGTATAATATACGTGTTGTAGAAAGAGGTATGTTTTATGAATAAACCGTTAGTAGGAAAAGATGTGCTTATTCATTGTTATAAGCATGATGGCAGTGTTCATCGCTGTTGGAATAAAGGGTTTGTTCTTGAGGAAACCGATCAGCATTTTATTGTTATCAATAATCGAACATTGGTTACTGAATCGGATGGAAGAAAATGGTATACAAGAGAACCAGCGATTTGTTATTTTCCAAAGAATCAGTGGTATAACGTGATTTGTATGATTCGTAAAAATGGTGTCCATTTTTATTGTAATATTGCTTCCCCTACACTTTATGATGGTGAAGCATTGAAGTACATAGATTATGACTTGGATTTAAAGGTTTTCCCCGATTACAAATATAAAATATTAGATGAAGAAGAATATCGTCAACATAAAGCTTTAATGCATTATGGTGAAAAATTAGATCAAATATTAAATAAACAATTAGAAATTCTTATTGAAATGACAATGAATATGTCTGGCCCTTTTCGACCAGGATTTGCTGAACATTGGTATCAAGTTTATCAAGAACACATCCATTATAGATAAAATCAAGGAGGAAGATTTATGTTAACTTTAACAAGTGAAAAAGACATGATTGATTTTGGTGAACAATTGGCTTCTTATTTGTTTGCTGGAGCAATTATCACTTTGGAAGGTGATTTAGGAGCTGGAAAGACAACTTTTACTAAAGGAATTGGAAAAGGGTTGGGTATCCAAAAAGTTATTAATTCACCTACTTTTACGATTGTGAAAGTTTATCAAGGAAATCTTCCATTATATCATTTTGATGCTTATCGTTTAGAAGGACAAGATGATGAATTGGGTTTTGAAGAAATGTTTGAAGATGAAGGTGTTTGTGTTATAGAATGGCCAAAATATATTGAAAATATTTTGCCTAAAAAAAGATTGGCTATTACGATTAAAAAAAATAATGATGAATCAAGAACGTTTGATTTTCAGGCATATGGTGAAAAATATGAAAGAATTGTAAAGGAGTTAAAGTTATGACAAGTTTGATTATGGATACATCAAATCAATATTTAATGGTTGCTTTATATGAAGATGGTCAATGTTTAGAATCAATTCAAGAAATGGGTTCAAAGAGACAATCTGAAAATGCGATTCCTTATTTGGCTTCTTTATTAGAAAAACATCATAAAGAATTATTGGATATAGATGAAATGATTTTGACAAGAGGTCCTGGTTCTTATACGGGGGAAAGAGTTGCAATGACAATTGCCAAGACATTAAGTGTGATTGCCCCTGTCAAAATAAAAGCTGTTTCATCACTTGCTGCTTATGCAGGAAAGGACAAATGTGTTTCAGTTATTGACGCAAGAAGTCAAAAAGTCTTTGTCGGTGTTTATAATCACGGTCAGGCTTTGATCGAAGAAGAATTGTTGCCAATTGCTGATTTTGCCAAATTTATGAATGACTATCCTGATTATCAAGTGGTTGGGCAAAGTGAAGTGGTCAATTATCCAACTCAAGCTGTAGATTTGGCAAAGAATATGTATGAAATTGCTCAAAACATTCAACCTATTGAAAATGTTGATGCTTTGGTGCCTTGCTATTTGAAAGATGTTGAGGCTAAAAAAATATGCTTATAAGAGCTATGGATATCAATGATGTAGAAAGAGTTGTTGAGTTAGAAAATATTCTTTTTACATCTTCTTGGAATGCTTCAGATTTTATGTATGAAATTTTAGAAAATCAGTTTTCTTATAATTTTGTATTAGAAGAAGATGAATATATTGTAGGATATGTTGGAGTTTGGATTATGTATGAACAATCACAAATTACGACAATTGGAATTGATCCTCATTATCAAAGAAGAGGACTAGGAAGAGCGTTGTTAGAAGCAATGATTGACTTTGCCTTGCAACAAGATTGTCAAGTGATGAGTTTAGAAGTACGTATATCTAATCAAAAAGCTTTATCTTTATATCAAAGCCTTGGTTTTCAAACGAAGGCAATACGTAAAAATTATTATCAAGATAATCATGAAGATGCTTACTTGATGGTTAAAGAATTGGAGGGACAAAAATGAGTTTAATACTTGCAATTGAGTCAAGTTGTGATGAAATGTCGGTTGCGATTTTAAAAGACAAACGGGAATTGTTATGTAACGTCGTGGCTTCACAAATTGACACGCATCGTTTATTTGGTGGTGTTGTACCAGAAATCGCAAGTCGTATGCATGTAGAATGTGTATCAACTGTTTTAAAAACAGCACTACAACAAGCAAATGTGAATATGGCTGATATTGATGCGATTGCTGTAACAAAAGGACCTGGATTGGTTGGGTCTTTACATGTTGGGATGCAAGCTGCCAAAACATTGGCTTTAGCATATCATAAGCCATTTATTGGTGTTCATCATATTGCTGGACATATTTATGCGAATGAATTGGTTGAAGATATTGAGTATCCTTGCTTATGCTTAGTTGTTAGTGGTGGGCATAGTGAACTTGTCTATATGAAAAATGAATTTTCATTTGAAGTAATCGGACAGACACTGGATGATGCTATAGGGGAAGCTTATGATAAAGCAGGTAGAGTCTTGCATCTGCCTTATCCTGGTGGACCTGTTATTGATAAAATGGCTGCTGAAGGAGAACATACATATGATTTACCATTACCTTTGAATGATGAAAGTTATAATTTTTCATTTAGTGGTTTAAAATCGGCAGTTATTAATTTGTGTCATAATGCTTCTCAACGTGGAGAAGAAATTGTTCCTGAAAATTTAGCTTGTTCATTTCAAGAAGTGGCTTTACAAGTTTTGGTTTCAAAAACAATCAAAGCAGCTCAAGATTATCATGTAAAAGAAATTATTGTTGCGGGTGGTGTGAGTGCCAATAAAGGGTTACGTCAAAAGCTGACAGAAGAAAGCCCAATTAAGGTTTTATTTCCACCTATGGCATATTGTACAGATAATGCGGCAATGATTGCATCGGCAGCCAGAGTGATGTATGAACATCAAAAATTCTCATCTCTTGACCTCAGTGTCAAACCATCTTATGATTTAGAAGAAGAAAGTCTTGGTGATTAAAATGGAAAAGAAACATCAAAAAATTTCAAAAGCAACAATGTCACGTTTTCCTCGTTATTTAAAAGCTTTGCGTAATATGCAACACGAAGGAAAGGAAAATTTTCTTTCTAGTGAATTAAGTGAAGCAACAGGTATCTTAGATACAACAATTCGTAGAGATTTTGGTTTTTTAACAGATAAAGAATCTTTAGGGAAAAGAGGTATTGGTTATGATACCAAAGATATTATCAATATTTTAAATAATGTTTTAGGATTAGGATTAGATGAATCTATTATTTTAATTGGTGTTGGAAATTTAGGAAGTGCTATTTTGAAGTATAATCGCTGGCAATATACGGTTGGTAAGATTGTTTGTGGATATGATCAAGATCAAAATAAAGTAGGAGAACGTTTTGGTGTGAAATTACATCATATTGATGATTTGGAAGAAACGTTTCCTAAAGGATGTAAGATTGCTATTTTGGCAATTAGTGATCGTGTACAGGAAACTGTTGATCGCTTGATGGATTTAGGTGTTAAAGGAATTGTTGATTTTACTCATAGTCATTTTACAGTAAGAGATGATGTTGTGGTTCAAACTGTTGATGTTGTGGTGGCAATTCAAGAATTGGTTTTAAAAATGCATGCAAATGATGAATAAAATACGAAAAGTATTGAAATACATGTGAAAAAATGGTAATAATAATTATACAAGTGATGATTTGAGAACTTATTTCAAGGATATTGGAGAGCGAACTTTGGATGGTGGAAGCAAAGGCAATTGAAGAAATAAGGAACACTCAATGAACTGAATAGGAGAAATTAGAGTAGACTATTCCGTGAAACTGCGTTAATGTTGAAAGAGCATAATGAGTCAATCATTATGAATAAGGATGGTACCGCGATATAAGTCGTTCCTTTTTAAGGAATGACTTTTTATATTATAAAGGAGGAAGAAAAAATGTTTGAATTTATGACAGTAAGAGAACTTTATGAAATGGTTATGTCAGGAGAAGAGTTTGAAACAGAAAGTTTAGAGTATGTAGAATTAGATGGTTGGGTTCGTACAAATCGTGATAATGGAAAAGTTGGATTCATTGCTTTAAATGATGGGACTTATTTTAGAAATTGTCAAATTGTTTATTTGAAAGAAACATTAGATAATTATGATGATGTTAAACGTATTAGTACAGGAAGTGCAATTCGTGTGTTAGGAAAATTTAAATTAACACCTGAAGCCAAACAACCTTTTGAAATAGAAGCAACACAAGTTGTTGTTGAAGGTGCTTGTGATGATGATTTCCCTCTTCAAAAGAAACGTCATTCTTTTGAATATATGAGAGAAATTCCTCATTTAAGACCACGTGCCAATACATTCTATGCTATTTTTAGATTACGTAGTGTTTTATCAATGGCTATTCATGAATTTTTCCAATCACAAGGATTTGTGTATGTGCATACACCATTAATTACAAGCAATGATGGTGAAGGTGCTGGAGAAATGTTTAGAGCAACTACCATTGATAACACTGATTTTGAAAATGATTTCTTTGGTAAAGAAGCCTTTTTAACAGTGACTGGGCAATTACATGTTGAAGCTTTCTGTATGGCATTTAGAGATGTTTATACATTTGGGCCAGCATTTAGAGCTGAAAATTCAAATACATCACGTCATGCTAGTGAATTCTGGATGATTGAACCAGAGATTGCTTTTGCGGATTTAGAAGATGATATGGATTTAATTGAAGATATGGTAAAATACTGCATTGATTATGTTTTAGACAATGCTCCTGAAGAAATGAAGTTCTTTGAACAAATGATTGATAAAGATTGTATCAATAGAATTACTCATGTTAGAAATAGTGATTTCAAACGTATGACATATACTGAAGCTATTAAATTGTTAGAAAAAGCTGATGTAAAATTTGAAAACAAAGTAGAATGGGGTATGGACTTAAATAGTGAACATGAAAGATATATTTGTGAACAAATTGTTGGTGGTCCAGTCTTCTTAACAGATTATCCAAAAGAAATTAAAGCATTCTATATGCGTTTAAACGATGATGGAAAGACTGTTGCTGCTTGTGACTTATTGGTTCCTGGTATTGGAGAATTAGTCGGTGGAAGTCAACGTGAAGAAAGATATGATGTTTTAGAAAAAATCATGGATGAAAAAGGTATGGCTAAAGATGGTCTTCAATGGTATATGGATTTAAGAAGATATGGTGGATGTAAACATGCTGGATTTGGTCTTGGATTTGATCGTTTCTTAATGTATTTAACTGGTATGCAAAATATCAGAGATGTTGAACCATTCCCAAGAACACCAAGAAATTTAAAATTCTAGAAAAGGGCGAAAGCTCTTTTCTTTTCTTGTGAGAAAGGTTTGTTTTGTAGTATAATAGAAACGCGAGGTGAGAAAAGGTGAGAGATATAGATTTTATAAATACTTTTTTCAATATCGTTTATTTGAATGAACCAGCGTATATGCGAGATTTGACGTCTTCGTATGAATATATGAAACAATTTTATTTATGGCTTGAAAATCGAAATATTGATTGCGATGTTTTATCTCATATCACTCCTGATGATTTTGTTATGTTGTCAGAGCGAATGACGGCTAATGATGTTGATCATATATTACATGTTCCTTTTTCAATGGAAATGATTCGTTTGTCGGTTCAGTTTAAAGATGCGACACATATTTTATATGTTCCTGGATTTGAGGAAGAGACAATTATGGATATTCCTTATACAAAGTATGAAAATATCTATTTTTATGCAATTCATGATGTTTTTCATCGTTCTGATTTGTCTTTCTTTGATCCTTTTCCAGCATTTTTTTGTGCTATGAATCATGCTGATTTGTGGCCAGGAGTTTTAATTTTTAATCAGAATCAAAGAGTTTTTACATCACTTTCTTCAAAGGAAGAATTAGAATCATTGAAACAACATATTTTAAATAAGGACAATCTTTTTGAAGTTTATAATCAATATCATGAAGATTCATATTTCCTGCAATTAAGTGATTTGCATTTAGGTCAAAATAAACGACAAAAAGCTTTATCGCAATTGTATAATTCTTTAGATTTTATTGTTCCTTTATTACGCTCTGATTTTCAATTAAAAGTTTTGATAACAGGAGATCTTATGGAATCACCAAATCGTAGGAATATGTATATGGCAAATGATTTCATGAATAATTTAAAGAAAAGATATAAAGCGAATGTCACATTTATTTTAGGAAATCATGATGTAATTGTGCATGGATTTAATATGGCCCGGAATCAAAAAAGTAAAGTTATTGCTTATTTGTTAGGAGAAAATATTAAAGTGTTAGAAAAAGAAAAGATTATTCTTATTAAAATTGATACAACTAGTGAAGGAAATCTAGCTCGCGGTAAGGTTGGACTCCGACAGTTGATGGAAATAGATGATGAATTAGAAGCTATTGATCATTTAGAAGATTATATGATAGTCGCAATGTTACATCATCATGTTTATCCTATTAGTAAAGCCCAGTTTATTAAAACAAAGTGGCATGAAAAAACGTTTATTAATCGAATTGTTGAAACGTCTAAGGTTTTGGTAGATGCACCTATGTTAATAGAATGGTTGAAAAAAAGAAATATTCATTATGTTTTTCATGGTCATAAACATTTACCTTTCTTTAGAGTAGAAGATGAACAATACTATATTGGTGGAGGAAGTTCTACCGGTGGATTAAAAGAAAGTCAAAGTCGATATATTTCATATAATGTTGTGAAATACAACATTCATGATAAAAAAATGAAAACATGTATGATTTTTTATGATGATAAAGCAAAGGCTGAGCGTCAAAGAGTTGAAGTTTATTTATTTAGGGAGGAAGACAATGAAAATAGTAGATAAAATGAAAGATGAAGAATTAGGAATAGCGTTGATATATAATTTTACAAAAGGTTATGGAAAACCTGTTCCAATGGATTTATATGATATTGTTTTACCATTGTTATATAATGATTTATTTAGAGATGAGGTTTTAAAATATCATTCATTAGAAGAATGTATAAATGGATGTATAAGACAAGACAAACAATTCAAAGAAACAATCTTAGAAAGTTTAGAGTCTTATCAAACAATGACATCAAAAGCTTTAGGCGTTGCAATGATTCAGCATATTTTAAATTTTCAAATTGTTGATCAAACAATGTGTGGTTTATTACAAGAATCAAGTATCCTTGATTTGAATGAAGCCAAACGCTTAGGTGAAATGGTTCAAAATCTTACTCGTAATGATATTGTGAATATTTTAAAAAAAGGTGAATTGAAAATTGTTATTTTACAAAGTGAATCGGTAGGGACAGATGTTGATTTATCTAAGTTTGAATTGTTAGGTGAAGTTGTGAAATATCCTGATACGAAACAAAATGAGATTCGTGAAAGAATCTTGGATGCTAATGTTGTGATTACCAACAAAAATCAAATGACAAAAGATGTTCTTGAAGGTTTATCAAATTTACAATTAATATGTTTATTTGCAACTGGAACAAATAATGTCGATTTAGATTATTGTCGTGATCATGGAATAAAAGTTGCAAATGTAAAAGGGTATTCAACAGATACAGTTGCTCAACATACAATTGCATTATTGATGCATTTGATTGAAAGAAAT
This sequence comes from uncultured Erysipelotrichaceae bacterium, assembly GCA_900538465.1. Classification (GTDB taxonomy): domain Bacteria; phylum Bacillota_I; class Bacilli_A; order Erysipelotrichales; family Coprobacillaceae; genus Longibaculum. The sequence goes on along the minus strand of UPXV01000023.1, from coordinate 29,342 downwards.
GCTTATTATGATTCCTATGTAAAATCTAAAGAATATGCTAGAGATGGACGCTTTAGTTATTTTGATAATGTTTTCCATGATGTTTCTTCAATGACTTGGGGAATTGTTGGATTGGGTGATATTGGAAGAAAAGTTGCAGGAATTGCAACGGTAATGGGAGCAAAGGTTCAATATTATTCAACAAGTGGTAAAAATGCAACAAGTGATTATCAACAAGTCAACTTTGAAACATTATTAAAGACATCGGATATTATTAGTATTCACGCTCCACTTAATGATAATACAAAGTATTTATTTAATGAAGAAGCTTTGCGTCAAATGAAAGAGAGTGCCTATTTAATTAATGTCGGTCGTGGTGGAATTATTGAAGAAAAAGCATTGGTTAAAGTCTTGAATGAAGGACATTTAGCAGGTGTTGGACTGGATGTTTTTGAACATGAACCATTATTAGAAGATGATGTTATGTATTCTATTCAAGATATGGATAAAGTCATTATGACACCACATATTGCATGGGGTTCTATTGAAGCAAGACAAAGATGTGTTGAAGAAGTTTATAAAAATATCTTTGCTTTTATTAAGGGTGAAGATAGAAATATTGTGAATTTATAAGATTGAAGATAAGATTCAAAACTATTTATTGAAGATAGAATTGAATCTTTTTTCATTTTATAAAAATGAGATGAATATTTATTGTTAGCAATGTTTACGGAAATATTATCTTCTTATTTTAAGAAAGAGAGTGTTATATTGAGATTATCATGATAGATAAAAAAGAGTTATATCAGCCTAGAACTTATAGACAATAGATAATTGACAGTTAAGGAAAGATAGAACTCTATTCAGGCTGCAAAATGAGACAAAAATACTTTATTGTATAGGAATATGTATAAATATTTTGCTAATGATAAATATTATTGAATATATAGTGTTTTAAATGTTATTTGTGATAAAAATGAGGATATCAAAGTCGCATTATATTGGCGTATTGAGTAAAGTTGTTTTCTTTAAAGAAACACATATGTTATAATGAAATAGGAAAAGAAAAGAGGAATCAAAAATGAAGATTAAGAATCAGGATGAATTAGAATTTGTTATTTTTTGCATTGAGAATGTTGCTTTAAAACTGAATAAAAATCCTAAAGAAGTCTTTAATCTTTTCTTGAATACTCAGTTAATTGATTATTTGACAGAGAATTATGAAATTCTTCATTCTTTAAGTAAAGAATACATTGTCAATGATTTGGTAGATATTTTAAAAAAAGAAGGTGTTCATATATGATTTTATATCATGGATCATACACTGTTGTAGATAAGCCAAATATTTCATATTCACGTGATAATGTTGATTTTGGAAAGGGATTTTATACAACTCCTATAAAAGAACAAGCAGAAAAATGGAGCAAAAGATTCTTACGAAAAAAACAAAAAGCTTTTATTTCGCAATATTGTTTTGACGAAGATAATGATTTAAAAGTTTTGAAATTTGATGCCTATGATGAGAATTGGTTAAACTTTATATTAATATGCAGAAAAGGACAAGACACTTCTGATTATGATGTTGTTATAGGTGGTGTTGCAAATGATAAAGTCTTTAATACAGTTGAGTTATATTTTGATGGTTTAATTGATAAGAAAGAGGCTATCAAACGTCTCATTTATGAAAAACCTAATATGCAAGTTTGTTTTAGAACTCAAAAAGCATTAGAAAAATTGAAATTTGAAGGAAGTGAAGAATATGTTGGCTAATCCAGTTTTGTTGCAAAAGAAATATTCAAGAATTGTAAATATGTTTGCAAAAGAAAATTCATTAGACTTGGGTAGTGCATTAAAGATGTTTTATCAATCAAATCTCTATCAATGCATAAAAGATGGTGTTTCTGATATGCATTGTAGAAGTGATGAGTATCTCGTTAAAGAATTGGAAGATGAGTATAATGGGAAACTGTAAGAATGATAATACAATAAAAGAATAAAGAGAAACAAAGAATCTCCTTGTAAAAAAAGATTGTATTTTGTATACAATCATATTATTATATATCCTATATATTATAAAGAAGGAGGAGACTACGTTAGTAGCAAAGAATGTACGGTCATTGTGATCGGAATTAACGCCTGTGGACTAGAAACGAGGACGAAGCAGGAAAAATTTGCTGTGGAGTAGCATTATGTTATGGAACAGATTATTTTAGCAATAGTGATTATTGCATTAGGTTTTTATGTTTTTAAGTTTTATCCTTTTGAAAAAGGAAATGTCATGAAATTAGTGATTGCAGCTATTTTCATTATCTTAACAGCTATCTGTAAAAGATTAGCTATTATGATCCCGTTATTTGGTGCTGAAAGTTTAAAAATAGGATTTGAATATATCCCATTAATGTTGGCAGGATATTTATTAGCACCAAGTTATGCCTTTTTGGTTGGGTTATGCAGTGATCTCATTGGTTTGATTTTGGTACCAACAGGTTTTCCGTTTTTGGGATTTACCCTAGGAACAATCTTAGTATCAGTCATTCCGTCTTTGGTTAAAGAACATGCCAAAATGGTAAGTGAAAAAGTTGTACAATATGTTGTAATAGGTTTAATATTAGGACTTGGAATTGGAGCCTCATTATACATATATGGATTGGATGAAATTTCTATATCTCAAACACTCCATACAATAACAACACAAGAAAAAATAACATTGATTTCTATATGCTTGGCATTAACTGCTATCTTTATCATTCTTATAATGATTTTAAAAAAGCGTATTCATGATCAAGAAGCTAAAGAATTTTCAACTTGGATTCTTTGTGTAACATTAGTTGAATTAATTGTAACATTATGTTTAACACCATTATGGTTAGATATGATGTATAAAATTCCTTTTGTTGTTTCATTATGTATCCGTGTGATTAAAGAATGTGCAGTTTTACCAATAGAAATTTTTATTGGATATACAGTTTTAAAATTAATGAAAAGAATTTTATCAAGGTTAGAGAGATAGATCCTACTCATAGGGTCTTTTTTTGTTTATGAAAAATGCAAAGAAAATGTTGTTTGAAAATCTAAAAATTGTAAACACTATATAAGAGGTGAGAATGTGGATAGAAAAGAATATGATCAATTGGCTGAAGAAATCAAGCCAACTGGACATCGTGTAAAAAATGGTTTTAATGCTTTTTTATATGGTGGTGTTATGGGTGCAATTGCACAAGGTGTTTTAGAATTTTTTATGAATATGATGGATGTAAGTGAAAAAGATGCAATACCAATGATGACAATTACACTTGTTTTTGTAGCATGTCTTTTAACTGGATTAGGTCTTTATGATAATATTGCAAAGAAGGCGGGAGCTGGAACTTTCATTCCAATCACAGGTTTTGCCAATAGTATGACTTCAGCTGCCTTAGATAGTAAAAGTGAAGGATTAATTATGGGAATTGGAAGCAATATGTTTAAATTAGGTGGGACTGTCATTACTTATGGAATCGTCAGTGCCTCATTGTTAGGAGTGATTCGTTATGTCTTCACACTTTTTGGGTAATTCAGTACAATTAAAGAATGTGTATATTGCATCAACAGGGACAGTTTGTGGACCTTTGGAATATCAAGGACCACTTGGTTCGTGTTTTGATAAAGGTTTTGATGATTATCATTGTGGTGAGAAATCTTTTGAAAAAGCAGAAAGAAAAATGTTACGTGATTCCTTAGATATTTGTTTGAAAAGAGAAAAGTTAAAATATAAGGATATTGATTTGTATATGGGTGGAGATTTGTTGAATCAAATTACATCTGTCCATTATCTGGCAAGAGAAATTCCTAAACCTTTCGTAGGCATTTATGGTGCGTGTTCCAGTTTTGCATTGTCAATGGCGTTATCATCATTGCTGATTGAAGGAGGATTTGTTGATAAGACTGTTGCTATGGTCTCTAGTCATAATGCAACGGCAGAAAGACAATATAGATATCCTGTAGAGTATGGTGTTCAAAAAAAAGAAACAACAACATTTACAGCAACAGGAGCTATTTCAACATTATTAACCAATCAACCAACTTCTGTAAGAGTAGAATCTTTAACTCTTGGAAAAGTTATCGATTATTCACAAGATAATCCTAATGATATGGGAAGAGCAATGGCACCAGCTGCATATGATACAATCATGACGCATTTTCAAGATTTAAAACGTAGTTTTCAAGATTATGATTTGGTAGTTACAGGAGATCTTTCTACTTATGGTCATAAGATACTTAAAGAAATGATGCAACGTCATAAAGTCAATGTTGTACACTATAATGATTGCGGATGTATGCTTTATGATACCCAAAAACAAGAGGTCTTCCAAGGTGGAAGTGGCTGTGCATGTAGTGGATTAGTAACAATGGGATATTTATATCCTCAATTAAAAGAAAAGAAATTAAAACGTGTATTGATTGTTGCAACAGGAGCCTTATTATCACCTATGATGAGTGCTCAAAAGGAAAGTATTCCTTGTGTTGCTCATGCTATCAGTTTGGAGGTTGTTGAATCATGAATTATATAATGGCATTTTTGTTTAGTGGATTTGTCTGTTTTCTTGCTCAGATGATTTATGACAATAGTAAGTTGACACCGGGGCATATTACCAGTCTCTTTGTTGTGATTGGCTCGTTTTTAGATTTATTTCATATCTATGATCAATTGGTTAAAATTTTTCATGCGGGTGCCTTGATTCCGATTACAAGTTTTGGACATTCTTTAATGCATGGAGCTATGGCAGCAACAGAAAAATATGGAATTTTTGGCATTGCTATGGGAATGTTTGATTTAACAGCTGCTGGAATTACAGCTGCAATTCTCTTTGCTTTCTTGGTTGCGATTTTATTTAAACCAAAATCATGAATGATTCTTATGATTTAAAACAGCGTATTCTTCAGTTTAGAGGAAGACAGATTTATCTTTATTTTTTAGCGAGTCTTTCTAATGATACGTTGATTTCAAGACTTGTAGAAGGCATTGAAAATAACCAAGGTGAAAATTTAGAGAATTGTTTAAATATGGGCGATGTTGAAATTGTAAAGACAAATGATATTCAAAAAATTCAATATGCCCTTATGTGTGGGAATTGTGCTTTGTTTGATGGGGAAACAACATACGTTATGGATACTAAAAATTATCCTAATCGTTCAATTGAAGAACCAGAAACAGAAAAAAGTGTTCGTGGTGCCAAAGATGGATTTAATGAATCTATATTGAATAATACAGGACTTATTCGTCGTCGTATTAAATCAGTAGAATTATGTTTTCATAAGGAAACAATTGGAACACACAATCCTATGGATATTGCAGTGGCATATTTAGAAGACAAAGTAGATCGTCAGGTGTTAGAACAAGTTTTAAGTCGTATTCAAGAAATACATGCTCAAGAATTGATTATGAGTGATCGTGCCATTGAGGAACTTTTATTAGATCAAAGTTATAATCCTTTTCCTCTTGTTCGTTATAGCGAAAGACCAGACATTGTCGCTACTCATATTCAACATGGTTATATTGCGATTATTTGTGATACATCTTCATCAGTATTAATGTTACCTACAACATTATTTGAGATCTTAGAACATGTTGAGGAACATCGTCAAACGCCTTTGATTGGTACTTTTATTCGATTGATTCGTTTAAGTGCGGTTATTTTATCAATCTATTTGGTTCCTATATGGGCATTAATTGTTTCTTTCATAAAATGGGATTGGACATTTTTTGTACAGATTTTACTAGTTGAATTATCAATTGAGCTACTTAGAATTGCAACAATTCATACGCCAGAATCCATATCGAATGCTATGGGATTAATAGCGGCATTGTTATTAGGACAATTTGCTATTGATTTAGGGTTCTTTTCTGAGGAAATTCTTCTATTTTGTGCAGTTGGCTCTATTGGAGGATTTGCAACTCCTAATTATGAATTGTCTTTAACAAATAAATATATTAAAGTGATGATGATTTTAAGTATTATGTTTTTGAATATTTTTGGATTTGTGATTTTTAATATTTGTTTTTGGATTTATTTAGCAAGGTTAAAACCATTTGGAATGTCATATTTATATCCATTATTTCCATTGGATATAAAGCAATTAGGACAATTTTTGATTAGAAAACCAAAGAAAGGCAAATGAATGCCTTTTTTCTTTTAGAAAAGTTTGATAGAATAGTAACAGAGAAAAACATTTTATAAATAGGGGAAGTTGTTTATAAAAAGTAATGAGATGCATGGAGGTAAAGAAATGGAAGAAAAAATCTATCAAACATATGTTCAAATTCTTAAAGAAGAGTTGGTTCCAGCAATGGGGTGTACAGAACCAATTGCTTTAGCATATTGTGCAAGTCAATGTAAAGATACTCTTGAAGACGAGATTAAGCATGTTGAAATTGAAGTCAGTGGCAATATTGTTAAAAATGTGAAGAGTGTTATTGTTCCCAATACGGGAGGATTAAAAGGAATTGAAGCAAGTGTGGCTGCTGGAATTGTGGCAGGGAAAACTCAACTGATTTTAGAAGTGATTTCACAGGTGGATGAGGATCAAAAGATTCAAATGCGTCATTTTTTAGAAACGACTCCTATAAAAGTGATTCCAATTGAAAGTGATTGTGCTTTGGATATTGCTGTGCATATTTATGGCAGTCATCATGATGCAAAAGTCCGTATTGCTGGATATCATACCAATATTGTTTATATTGAAAAAGATGGGGAAGTCCTTTATCAATCAGGAGTTGTTGCTTCTGCTGATTCTTCACTTACAGATCGAAGTTTATTAAATGTAAAAGATATTTTTGAATTTGCAAATTGTGTAAAGATTGAAGATATTCAAGAAGTTTTACAAAGACAAATTGATTATAACTTTGCGATTGCAAAAGAAGGACTTGATCATGCATGGGGTGCCAATATTGGAAATATTCTTTTAAAAACATATGGTGAAGATGTGAAAATCAAAGCCAAAGCTTATGCGGCTGCTGGAAGTGATGCGAGAATGAGTGGTTGTGAATTACCTGTCATTATTAATTCTGGTAGTGGAAATCAAGGAATGACAACATCTTTACCAGTTATTATCTATGCCAAAGAAGAAAATCATTCACAAGAAGAATTATATCGTGCTTTAGCATTAGCAAACCTTTGTACCATTCATCAAAAAACTGGCATTGGTCGTTTGTCAGCTTATTGTGGAGCTGTAAGTGCTGGTATTGGTGCTGGATGTGGGATTGCTTATTTAAAAGGTGGCGACTACAAAACAATCTGTCATACAATGGTCAATGGACTAGCCATTGTATCTGGAATTGTATGTGATGGGGCAAAACCTTCATGTGCTGCCAAAGTTGCAGCTAGTGTAGATGCAGGAATATTAGGATATTATATGTATCAAAATGGTTGTGAATTTAAAGGTGGCGATGGTATTGTTTCTAAAGGTGTTGAAAATACAATTAAAAATATTGGACGTTTATCAAGTGAAGGAATGAAAGAAACGGATAAAGAAATTATTAAAATCATGTGTGATTAAAGGGAATAGAATAAACTATTCCTTTTCTTATAGGGAGTTATGAAGAAAAATAAAGAAATTTATAAATAATTATGCTATAATACATTTCAGGAGTGTGATTACATGAGTTATGAAGTTGTTCTCGATGATTTTCAAGGACCATTGGATTTATTATTACATTTAATTAAAGAAAAAGAAATGGATCTTGAAACCTTGGAAGTATCAGTGATTACTGATCAGTATTTGGCTTATATTGATCAAATGAATCCAGATCAATTAGAAACGATGTCTGAATATTTGGTTATGGCTGCACAATTGATTGAAATGAAAAGTAAAATGTTATTGCCAAATGAAAAAGTTGAACTTGAAGACGAATATCAAGAAGATCCAAGAGAACAATTGATTAGACGTTTGATTGAATATAAAAAATACAAAGATGTCTTAGATGACTTTAAAGAAAATTATGAATATCGTCAAACACTTCATACCAAAGCCCCAGCTGTTATGGATGATTATGTGATTGATACAACGGATTTGATACCTGATCATCTAGAAGTTTATGATTTAATCAGAGCAATGCAAAAGATGTTTCAAAGAAAAGTCTTAATGGCACCATTGGAATCAAAGATTGCAAGAGTTGAAATTTCTATTGAAGAACGTAGTGATCAAATTCGTCAATTCTTTCAATTTCATAAAAATCAAAGAGTGAAATTAGAAGACTTGTTTGATCAACCTTCAAGAGTTTTCTTTGTGGTTACATTTTTATCAGTATTGGTTTTGGTCCATCAAAATGAATTAATTATAGAACAAGATGGTAATTTTGAAGATATATATTTAAAGGAGAAGAATTAATGGAACATGATGAAATCTTAAGTGTGATTGAGGGAATGCTCTTTTTATCGGGAGATGAAGGCTTAACCATTAAACAAATCTCATCAGTTTTACAACTTAATAAAAAAGAAGCAACATCATATATGGATGAGTTGATTCAAATTGTCAATGAAAGAAATGTCAAAGGATTTGAATTGGTTAACTTTGGTGGTGTTTTTAAATTTGCAACATTATCAAAACATCATGAATATTATCAAAGAATGATTGAGCAAAGTGAAAACACATTATCAAATGCAGCTTTAGAAACATTAGCTATTATTGCATATAATCAACCTGTTACACGTGTGCGCATTGAAGAAATTCGTGGAGTAGGATGTGATGCTATGATTCGTAAGTTAGTTGCCAAAGCATTAATTAAAGAAGTAGGAAGAGAAGAAACACCAGGGAAACCAATTTTATATGGTGTCACTGATGAATTTATGGATGCTTTCTCATTAACATCATTAGATGAGTTACCTGAACTCAAAGAAATCAAAGAAGACTTTGATCAAGATGATATTTTTAATACCAAATATACAGAAGACTTACAAGAGGAACAATAAAGTTCCTTTTTTATTTGACACGCAAGTTAGTCTATGCTAACATGTGTTCTGCGTTTAGTTAGTCATTGCTAACTTGCAGAAGGAGGATGTCAAATGTTTGATAAGAGATTAATTCAGGAATTACCAGAAAGCCAACCATTTGTTGTGAAACAAGTGATATGTCAATGGGTGGCTTTATTAACAAATATTGTCTTTACAATGGAATTATGTTTTCTTTTTGTTTTGTTATTTGAGAATCGTCTCACAACAAAACACCTTATTTATAGTTTTTTAATAGCGTTATTTTTATTTTTTATACGTGCATTGTTTTTAAGAAAGGCTATCTTTTTTTCTTTTGAGGGAGCTAGTTTAGTGAAACAAAATTTAAGGCAAAGACTTTTTGAAAAAGTTTTGAGTTTAGGAAATCATTATCAGGAAGATGTGTCGACAAGTGAATTGGTGCAATTGTCAGTTGAAGGGATTAATCAGTTAGAAACTTATTTTGCATTGTATTTACCGCAACTCTTTTATAGTGTTTTGGCACCTTTAACATTATTTATTGTGGTGGGATTTTATGATTTCAAGAGTGCACTTATTTTATTTGTTTGTGTGCCTCTCATTCCATTGTCTATTGTACTTGTTCAAAAATTTGCTAAAAAATTATTATCAAAATATTGGAAGAGTTATACAACATTAGGAGATAGTTTTTTAGAAAACTTACAAGGTTTAACAACTTTAAAAATTTATCAAAGTGATGAATATAAACAACAACAGATGAACCAAGAAGCACAAAATTTTAGAAAAGTCACAATGCGTGTCTTAATTATGCAATTAAATAGTATCAGCATTATGGATGTTGTTGCATATGGGGGAGCAGGATTAGGAAGTTATTTTGCATTGTCTCATTTTATGAGTCAAAAAATTAGTCTTTTTGGAGCATTGTTTATTATTCTTTTATCTTTTGAATTTTTTATTCCTCTTCGTCAATTAGGATCATTTTTCCATATTGCGATGAATGGTATGGCGGCGAGTGATAAAATATTTAAGATTTTAGATATTCAAGAAAAACATCATGGACAAAATCAACTTCAATTGGGAGATATTGATATTTCTATAGATCATTTATCTTTTCAATATGATGAAGAAAGAAAAATCCTTCACGATATATCACTGGCAATACAACCTCGTCAGTTTATTGGAATCGTTGGGAAAAGTGGCTCAGGAAAAAGTACAATCGCTAAACTCATTATGGGTTATCATCAAAATTACCAAGGGAAACTTTTGATTCAAGGACAACAACGTCATCAAATCTCAGACCAAGATTTTTTAAAGCGAGTTATGTATATGACTCATGAACCTATGATACTGAAAGGAACTTTAAGAGAAAATTTAGATTTTCATTGCCAATATGACGATGAAACGATTTGGAAGGCTCTTCAAAAAGTTTGTTTAGATGATTATTTTCAAAAACAAGAGGGTTTAAATACACAAATCTTAGAATCTGGCAGCAATTTATCTGGTGGTCAAAAACAACGTCTTAATCTTGCAAGAGCATTACTTGTAGATTGTGATGTGTATATTTTTGATGAAGCAACAAGTCAAATTGATGTAGAAAGTGAAGAAAACATTTTAAAGGTTATTGAAGAGATGTCACATCATAAAACAATTCTAATGATTACACATCGTTTGCGTACTGTTGAAAAATGTGATGAAATCATTGTTATGAAAGAGGGAAGCATGGTTGAAAAAGGTAATCATCAACAGTTATTACAAAACCATGGTCTTTATGCCAAATTACGAGAACAACAAAAGGAATTGGAGGCTTATCAAAAATGAAAAAAGAATACAGTTATTTTCAACTTATCTGGCGCATGATGAAACTTGTTAAACCCCTTACGTTACCAATGTGTTTTGCAATATTGATGGGTGTTTTAGGTTTTATATGTGCTATTGGGATTCCTGTATTATCCACTATGGCTTTATTACAAATTATAGGTATGTATCCCCATTTACCACTTCCATCTATGTTAATTATTTTGCTTTCTATGGCACTGTTTAGAGGTCTATTACATTATGGCGAACAAGCAGCTAATCATTATATTGCCTTTAAACTTTTAGCGATTATCAGAGACCATGTTTTTACAACCTTGAGACGTTTAGCTCCAGCAAAATTAGATGGAAAAGACAAAGGAAATCTTATATCATTAATTACCAATGATATTGAATTATTAGAAGTCTTTTATGCACACACAATTTCACCTGTTTTTATTGCTATAATTACATCGCTCATCTTTCTTAAATTCTTTGCACATATACATATTTATGCAATGTTTGTGGCACTTGCTGCTTATTCGATTATGGCTATTGTCATCCCATTTTATGTCAATCAAAAAGGAAAAGTGATAGGGCAACAAAATCGTGATAAAATTGGTCATATGAGTAGTTTTATTTTGGAAAGTTTTCGTGCTCTTACAACAATTATGCAATATGGATTTGCTAAACAACGAACAAAACAGATGTTAAAACAGAATAATGAGATTGAATCTTTACAAAGACAGATGAAAGATATTGAGGCTTTTCAAAATGGAGTCTCACAAATTTTTATCTCTTTATCAGCTATCATCATGTTGACGATAATGTTACTTGTTTATCAAAAAGGAGAAGTCAGTGTTTATGGTGTTATTATGGCAACTGTGATGATGATTTCTAGTTTTGGACCAGTTATAGCGTTATCAAATTTATCTCATAACCTTTTATCCACATTAAGTAGTGGACGCCGTGTGATTGCTTTATTGGATGAAGAAGAAATTGTTAAAGAGATGACCCATCAACCAAAAGCAACATTTGGTGATATTCATATAGAAGATTTAAGTTTTGCTTATGAAGATGAAATGATTTTAAAAAATCTTGACTTTCATTTCTTAAAAAATCAAACAATTGGAATTGTTGGAAAAAGTGGAAGTGGGAAATCTACATTATTAAAATTATTGATGAGATTTTATGATCCAACCTTGGGCGTCATTCGTATTGGACAAAGAGAACTCAATACAATGAATACTTCTGATATGCGTTCGATGTTTGCCTATGTGACACAACAGACAGATTTATTCCATGATTCTCTTTTCAATAATATCAAAATTGCCAAATTAGATGCTACGGATGAAGACATTTACCAAGCATGCCAAAAAGCCAATATTCATGATTTTATTATGTCTTTACCACAAGGATATCAAACACTTGTGAGTGAATTGGGTTCATCATTGTCAGGTGGAGAACGTCAAAGATTATCTCTTGCAAGAGCCTTTTTAAGTGATGCGCCATGCATTTTATTAGATGAACCAACAAGTCAATTGGATGTTTTAAACGAGGCAATGATTTTAAAAGCTTTACAATCACAAAAAGAAAAAACAATTCTTTTGGTAAGTCATCGTGAATCAACAATGAAGATTGTTGATCAAAGAATTGAAATCAATCAAGGAAGGGCAAGTTAATGAATTTAGAGAAGAAAAGAAAAAAAGAAATTGAAATTGTGACTTTCATGATTCAACTTTATTGTCGTCATCATCACGATATTGATGAAAAAGAATTGGTTGATTATGCAACAAAGCGTATTGAGAAATGTCCAATGATGAAAGAAAAAACATTTTGTAGTCGATGCCCCATTCATTGTTATGAAAAGAAAATGCAAGAAAAAATCAAAAGAGTCATGCGTTATAGTGGAATGAGAATGCTTTTTTATCATCCTATTTTAACAATTCAACATGCTTTTTATAAATAAAAGGAGACAAAGATGAAATATATTTATTTAATGATTGGATTGATAAGTTTTTTATTAGGAACGATTGGTGTTATTTTACCGATACTTCCAACAACTCCCTTTTTATTACTTGCAATGGTATGTTTTGGAAAAAGTTCAAAACGTATTCATGAGTGGTTTTTATCAACAAAACTTTATCAAAAACATTTAGATTCATTTGTTCAAAAACGTGCTATGACATTAAAAACAAAGATTTCTATTCTTTCTTTTGCTAGTTTTATGCTAGCCTTTCCATTGTTTTTATCTAATCACTTTTTTGTTCGTTTATTGATTATCAGTTTATATGTTTTTAAGTATTATTATTTCCTTTTTAAAATTGAGACGATTCAAAATCCTAAACCTCGAATTTAATTTGAGGTTTTTAAAAAATAAGTGCATACTTTTTGATAATCAAATTTGTTAAGAGTAAAATAGATGCGAGGTGAAAGAAATGAAATTAACAGATTCTATTTATGAAATTGTAGCAAAAGATGAGGAATTAGATTTATTTGAAGGACAATATCCTTTAAAACAGGGTGTTACATATAATTCATATATTATCAAAGATGATAAGATTGCGATTATGGATACTGTAGATCGTCGTAAAAAAGAAATATGGTTAAAAGAAGTTGAAGAAACATTACATGGTCAAAGCCCAGATTATTTGGTTGTTTCTCATATGGAACCAGATCATGGAGCGTGTATTCAAGAAATATGTGAGAAATATCCTGATATTCAATTAGTAGGGAATATCAAAACGTTTCAGATGATAGATGAATATTTTGATGTAAATTCTCAAATCAAACGTATTCAAGTTAAAGAAGGAGAAACATTAGAATTAGGACATCACACTTTAACATTTATAATGGCACCAATGGTTCATTGGCCTGAAGTTATGATGACTTATGTCCAAGAAGAAAAGCTGCTTTTTAGTGCAGATGCATTTGGAACTTTTCAAGATGATAAACATCCTTGGGTCAATGAGGCTAGACGTTATTATACGAATATAGTTGGGAAATATGGAATGCAAGTACAAAATGTTTTGAAAAAAATCAAAGCATTCGATGTTCAAATGATTTGTCCATTACATGGTCCTGTTTTAAAGGATGATTTGTTACAATACATAAGATATTATCAATTATGGAGTTCTTATGAACCAGAAGAATCGGGAGTTCTGATTGCTTGTGCATCTATTCATGGTCATACAATGGAAGCTGTTCAATTTTTAAAAGAAGAGTTGGAAAAACATGGTGAGAATGTTATTATTTGCGATTTGTGTCGTGAAGATGTTTCTTATGCAGTGGCAGATGCTTTTCAATATGATCGTTTGGTTTTAGCAGCATCAAGTTATGATGGAGGTATGTTTTGTCCCATGGAAGAATTCTTGCATCATTTAAAGAGTAAGAATTTTCAAAACAGACTAGTGGCTTTTATTGAAAATGGAACATGGGCACCTTGTGCTTCAAAAGCAATGAAAGAGATTGTTTCAACAATGAAAAATATGGATGATTTAGGATCTATCACAATCAAAGGTGCAATGAAAAAAGAAAATCAAGAAGCATTGAGAGAATTATCTTTAAAAATTGTAGATGGCGGATGTGTAGATGAAGCCTGTGTGTAAGTGGCAATGTCTTTTTTGTGTGTTATATTAAAGTCAGTGCCTACAATGAAAAGGGCTTGTGAAATGTCTTTACATTTTAAAAAAATCATGTTATGATATGTTCGTATCCGAACAATAGAGGTGATAAAATGTATCGTGATCCAGTAGGACACCGTATTAAAATGTTAAATAATTTAATGAAAAGAACGATGGATAAAACATTTGGACATAAACCAGATCGTGCAACTTTAATGCATACATGGATTATTGGTTTTTTAGAAGATCGTGAGGAATTGGGTTTAGATACTTTTCAAAAAGATATCGAAGCTGAATTTTCAATCAATCGCTCAACAACTTCTGAAATGTTGAAATTAATGTGTAAAAAAGGAATGATTAAAAGAATTCCTGTTGCACATGATGCGCGATTAAAAAAAATTGTTTTAACAGACTCTAGTCGTGAATTTAATAAAAAGATGTCCTATCATATGGAACAGATTCATAATCGGTTGGTAGAAGGATTATCTGATGAAGATATAGAGACATTTATTCGTATATCTGATCAATTAATCGACAATATAAAGAAAGGTCTATAATCAGGGAAACCTGATTTTTCTTCACATATATAGTTCGTATACGAATTGTTTGGTTACGTACTGAATAGAAAAGAAAGGGTGAAAATATGATTAAAACTTTAATGAAACAAATTAAACAATATAAAAAAGATTCACTTTTGACAATGTTGTTGGCAGGAATTGAAGTTATCATGGAAATTATTATACCTCTGTTGATGGCGGGTCTCATTGATAAAGGGATAGAAGGTCAAAACATGGACGAAGTGCTTTTCTATGGAATGATTATGTTTGTGATTGCGATAGGAACTTTATCATTTGGATTTTTAGCTGGAAAGTTTGCAGCGAGAGCTTCCACAGGTTTTGCTGCAAATTTAAGAGATGCTATGTATACACATATCCAAACATTTTCCTTTTCAAATATTGATAAATATAATACGGCTGGACTTGTAACACGTTTAACAACAGATGTTACAAATGTGCAAATTGCTTATCAAATGGTAATTCGTATGTGTATTCGTGCACCTTTAACGTTGGTGTGTGCTTTGTCAATGGCATTAATGATTAATAAAAGTTTAAGCATGATTTTTGTTGTTGCGATTGTTTTTCTTGTTTGTGTTTTGGGATTGATTATGCGTTTAGCAATGAAATATTTTAATGAAGTTTTTCCAAAATATGATGATTTAAATGAGAGTGTTCAAGAAAATGTTGTAGGTATTCGTGTTGTTAAATCTTTTGTAAGAGAGAAACATGAAAATGAAAAATTTCAAAAAGCTGCACAGAATATTTATAAATTGTTTGTGAAAGCTGAAAGTGTCTTGGCATTTAATAATCCTGCAATGATGCTTTCTGTTTATAGTTGTATTCTTTTGTTATCATGGTTAGGGGCAAAAAGTGTTGTTGCTGGAAGTTTGACAACTGGAGAATTAACCAGTTTATTTAGTTATACAATGAATATTATGATGTCTTTAATGATGTTATCAATGGCATTTGTCATGATTACTATGTCACTCGCATCAGCAAGACGTATTAGTGAAGTGATCAATGAAAAATCAGATTTAGTTTCTCCAGATGAAGCTTTAAAAGTTGTTAAAGATGGAAGTATTGATTTTCAACATGTTTCTTTTTCATACAAGCATGGAAGTGGGGAACCAGTTTTAAAAGATGTTAACCTGCATATTGAAAGTGGTGAAACAATTGGTATTATTGGTGGAACAGGAAGTGCAAAAAGTACTTTGGTTAATCTGATTAGTCGTCTTTATGATGTTGATGAGGGTTGTGTCAAGGTTGGAAATGAAGATGTTCGAAATTATGATTTAGAGGTTTTAAGAGACGAAGTGGCAGTAGTATTACAAAAGAATGTTTTGTTTAGTGGAACGATCTTACAGAATTTAAGATGGGGCAATGAACATGCAACATTACAAGAATGTCAAGAGGCTTGCCGTTTGGCTTGTGCTGATGAATTTGTTGAACAGTTTGAAGATGGTTATGAAACTTACATTGAACAAGGAGGAAGCAATGTTTCTGGTGGGCAAAAACAACGTTTATGTATTGCGAGAGCTTTGCTTAAAAAACCAAAGATATTGATCTTAGATGATTCGACCAGTGCTGTTGATACTGCCACTGATGCGAGTATTCAACGTTCTTTTGAAGAACGTATTCCTGATACAACAAAGATTATTATTTCTCAACGTATTTCAAGTGTTCAAGGAACTGATCGTATTTTGGTTTTGAATGATGGTGTTGTTGATGGATTTGCAAGTCATGAAGAATTACTGAAGACTAATGCTATTTATCAAACTATCTATGAAACACAAATGAAAGGGAAGGAGGAAGCATAATGAATAAAGAAAATGTGATGAAAAGATTATTGAAACTGCTTTTTCAAAAATATAAAATTCATTTGATTATTGTCTTGTTGTGCATTATTGTAAATGCCTTTGCGACTGTTCAAGGGACATTATTTATGCAGATATTGATTGATGATTATATTACACCAATGATGGGGATGTCTC
This sequence comes from uncultured Erysipelotrichaceae bacterium, assembly GCA_900538465.1. Taxonomy (GTDB): domain Bacteria; phylum Bacillota_I; class Bacilli_A; order Erysipelotrichales; family Coprobacillaceae; genus Longibaculum. Next base: position 12,459 of record UPXV01000023.1, on the reverse strand, counting down.
ATCCTGATTTTAGTGGATTATTTATTGCGTTAATATGTGTAGCTTCATTCTTTTTGGTTGGTGTGATTTGTGCTTATTCATTTAATCGTATTATGGTTAGTGTTACACAAGGTTTTTTAAGAGATTTAAGAATTCAATTATTTGCACATATGGAATCATTACCTATTCGTTATTTTGATAGAACATCACATGGTGATATTATGTCTGTTTATACCAATGATATCGATACTTTAAGACAATTAATTAGTCAATCTATTCCTCAATTGGTTTCAAGTGTTATTACTATTGTGACTGTTTTTATATCTATGTTGACATTAAGTCTTACATTGACATTTGTGAGTATGATTATGTTATGTATTATGATGGTTTTCTCACGACGATTAGGAAGTTTATCAGGAAAGTATTTTGTTGAACAGCAAAATGATATTGGAAAAGTGAATGGTTTTATTGAAGAAATGATTTCTGGTCAAAAGGTTGTTAAAGTCTTCAATTATGAAGAAAAAGCAATTCAAGGATTTAGAGAGATCAATAATGATTTAAAAGAGAGTGCTTATCAAGCACATAAGTTTGCTAATATTTTAATGCCTGTAACAGTTCAAATTGGGAATATGTCTTATATTATTTGTGCCATTGTTGGTGCTGTTTTGGCATTAAATGGTTATGGTGGAATAACAATAGGAACCTTGGTTTCTTTCTTGACATTAAATAAGAATTTTAATCAACCTATTGGTCAGATTTCTCAACAAATTAACAGTGTGGCGATGGCTCAGGCAGGAGCAAAACGTATTTTTGATTTATTAGATCAAGAAAGTGAAGATGATCAAGGTATTGTTACTTTATGTCGTGTTGAATATGTCAATGGTCATATGAAAGAAACCAATAAACGAACAGGTCATTGGGCTTGGCGTCATCCACGAAGTGATGGGAAAATTGAATTGGTAGAAATGAAAGGTGATATACGTTTAGAAAATGTTGATTTTGGATATTTTAGCGATCATATGGTTTTGCATGATGTTACAGTTTTTGCTAATCCTGGTGAAAAGATTGCTTTTGTTGGGGCAACAGGAGCTGGAAAAACAACAATTACCAATTTGATTAATCGTTTCTATGATATTCAAAATGGTTCTATTACTTATGATGGGATTGATATCAAATTGATTAAGAAAGATGATTTGAGAAGATCGTTGGGTGTTGTTTTACAAGATACACATTTATTTACTGGAACAGTTATGGATAATATTCGTTATGGGCGTTTAGAGGCAAGCGATGAAGAATGCAAGGAAGCTGCGCAATTGGCTAATGCTGATACATTCATTAAACATCTGCCTGATGGTTATCAAACTATGCTTAATGGTGATGGAAGTAATCTTTCACAAGGACAACGACAGTTATTGGCGATTGCTAGAGCAGCAGTTGCTTCTCCACCTGCTTTGATTTTAGATGAAGCAACTTCTTCCATAGATTCACATACTGAAAAATTAGTTCAAGATGGGATGGATAAGTTGATGGAAGGAAGAACTACGCTTGTTATTGCGCATCGTTTATCAACGATTAAAAATAGTGATTGTATTATGGTTTTACAACAAGGACGTATTATAGAACGTGGAGATCATGTTTCTTTAATGAAAGAACAAGGTAAATATTATCAATTATATACGGGTATGATTGAAATGGATTAAGGTCAAAAGACCTTTTTTCTTTATTGTCAAAGTGTCGTAGCTATGATAGACTTCTTTATATAGAAAGATAAAGGTGAGATGATATGTCAAAAACATTAGTTTTAGCGGAAAAACCATCAGTAGGAAGAGATATTGCCAGAGTTTTGAATTGTCATAAGAAAATCAATGGAGCATTGGAAGGCAATCAATATATTGTGACATGGGCACTTGGACATCTTGTGACATTGGCAGATCCTGAAAAATATGATCAAAAGTATAAGAATTGGCATTTAGAAGATTTACCAATTATGCCAAAACGAATGGATTTGGTTGTTATTGCAAAAACAAATAAACAATATCAAGTAGTGAAAACACAGATGTTAAGAAAAGATGTTTCTCATATTGTTATTGCTACTGATGCAGGAAGAGAAGGAGAATTGGTTGCCCGTTGGATTATTCAAAAAGCAGGTGTAAAAAAGCCATTAAAGCGTTTATGGATTTCTTCAGTTACTGATAAAGCCATTAAAGATGGTTTTGCACATTTAAAAGATGCTTCACATTATGAACCTTTGTTTTATAGTGCATATAGTCGTAGTGTGGCAGATTGGCTTGTTGGAATCAATGCAACACGTGCTTTAACATGCAAATACAATGCACAATTGGCTTGTGGAAGAGTTCAGACACCAACACTTGCTATGATTGCTGCGCAAGAAGAAAAGATTCGCTCTTTTCAGCCACAACAATTTTATGGCATACAAGTAACAACACCTCAAATGATTTGGACTTGGTATAGTTCAAAAAATGAAACTCATCTTTTTGATGAAACAAAAATCGATCAGATAATTGAACACATTGAGAATCAAAAATTTCAAGTGACAGATGTGCAAAAGAAAGCCAAAAAATCATATTCACCACAATTATATGATTTAACAGAATTACAAAGAGATGCCAATAAAATGTATGGATATTCTGCTAAAGAAACATTATCCATTATGCAAAGTTTATATGAGTATCATAAGTTACTCACTTATCCACGAACTGATTCACGCTATTTAACTGAAGATATTGTTCCAACATTAAAAGAACGTTTAGAAGCATCGCTAGGTGGAAATCATGATGCTATCATCCAACGTATTTTATCTCAGCCCATTCAAAAGAAATCTCATTTTGTTAATAATAGTAAAGTTAGTGATCATCATGCAATTATTCCAACTGAACAACCAGCATACTTAGGTGAATTAAATGATAGTGAATTAAAAATTTATGAATTGGTATTAAAAAGATTCTTAGCAGTCTTATTACCAGCTTATGAATATGAACAAACAACTGTAACTGCACATATGGGAAAAGAGAAGTTTATAGCAAGAGGTCAAGTAGAAAAAAATCGAGGGTGGAAAGAAGTTTATCAACATATGCAAGATGATGATGAGCTACAAACTTTGCCAGTCATCAAACCAAACGAAATAATAGATGTCATGACAATTAAAAAAACACAAGGACAAACCCAGCCACCTGCTTATTTTAATGAAGCAAGTTTATTATCGGCTATGGAAAATCCAGTTCGTTTTATGGAATCAACACATCAGGAGTTAAATAAGAAGCTTATTGAAACAGGTGGGTTAGGAACGGTTGCGACACGTGCTGATATTATTGATAAATTGTTTAATACTTTTTTGATTGAAAAACGTGGTCAAGATATTCATGTGACTCAAAAAGGAAAGCAATTGTTAACGCTTGTTCCCAAAGACTTGCGTTCTCCTCAGTTAACTGCCAAATGGGAAATGCAATTGTCACAGATTGCTCAAAAAAAGAAACACTCTCAAGACTTTATTCGTGAAATCCGACAATATACTGTTTCTCTTATTCAAGAAATTGAAAAGAATGATGGACAATTCAAACATGATAATATTACTCATAAAAAATGTCCAGAATGTGGAGAACCATTATTAGAGGTGAACGGAAAAAAAGGAAAGATGTTAGTTTGTTCATCACGTGAATGTCATTATCGAGAAACACTATCTGTTATCACAAATGCCCGTTGTCCACAATGCCATAAAAAACTAGAATTGGTAGGAAAAGGGGATAAGCAAATGTTTGTTTGTAAAACATGTGGTTATCGTATTGGAATGAAAGCATTCCAAAAAGAACGTGAAGAAAGAAAACAAACTGCAGGAAAAAGTGATGTGAAGAAATATCTTCAAAAACAAAAGCAAGAAATACAAATGAATGTTGAAGATTCACCTTTTGTTGCTTTATTAAATTTAAAAGATCAGCTCAAATAGAAAAGAGGAAAGTTATGGATGAATTAGAAGCAATGAAAGCTAGACATTCAGTGCGTCGTTTTCAAAAGAAACCAATAGAAAAAAAACTTGTTGATGAATTGAATCATACTATTGAAACAATCAATCACCAACAAGATCTTCATATTCAATTATTGACAAATGAACCACATGCATTTGAAAGTTTCTTTGTGCATTATGGAAGATTTAAAAATGTTCAAAACTATATAGCAATGATTGGAATCAAAAGTGATAACCTAGAAGAAAAAATCGGATATTATGGTGAACAATTGGTTTTAAAAGCGCAACAGTTAGGACTCAATACATGTTGGGTAGCAGCAACTTATAATGCTAAAAAAGTTCCTTATCATTTAAAAGAAAATGAAAAACTTGTTTGTGTCATTGCGATTGGATATGGAGAAAACCAAGGGAAGCCACATAAAAATATGCCAGTAGAAAAATTATATACTTGTATAGATGAACAACCAGAATGGTTCTTTAAAGGATTAGAGGCTGTTATGCTAGCTCCAACTGCAATGAATCAACAAAAATTCTTTTTCGCTCTTAAAGATGAACATGTAGAAATCTCAACACATGGATCATATGCTAAAATTGATTTAGGTATTCTCAAATATCATTTTGAATTAGGGTCACATAAAACAAGTGAAATATGGTTATAATTTTAAAGTGCACATTTGTTGATAAAGTGCATAGTCTATGTTAGACTCATGATAGATAAAAAATCTAGAATATGAAAGGATGATATATATGTCAAACGTATTACATGCAAATAGTAGTGAATTTAATGATATTATTTCAAACAATGATTTGGTTTTTGTAGATTTCTTTGCAACTTGGTGTGGACCTTGTAAAATGTTGGCTCCAAGTGTTGAAAAATTAGCTGATGAACATCCTGAAGCTAAAGTTTTAAAAGTAGATGTTGATCAAGAAAATGCTTTGGCAATGCAATTTGGAGTTCAATCTATTCCAACATTAATTGTATTCAAAAATGGGCAACCTGTTTCTCGTCAAATGGGATTTATGCCTTATGAAGCATTAGAAAATATGTTGAAATAAAATGATTAGGATAGAGCAAAAGCTTTATCCTTTTCTTTATCAAAAAAAGGTATCACATGATACCTATATGTATAAATCAAGACGTTTTTTTGATGCGGGTTTGAATATTTGCTTTGGTTTCATAAAATATTGAGCCAAAACATCAGCATCTTTTAATATTTCACTATAAACATCATCAATACGCTCTTTATCACTATGATTTTTAATGGCATTGATGATGATGTTTTTTTCTTCTTCACTGAAATCTTTAAGCAAAGGGATCATCATTTGACTACTTCGATTTGCATGATCAAATGAGGAATGATTGATAAATTGAGCATAATCATGAAATAAACCAATAATACCTGCAATTTCAATATCAAGATGTTTCTCTAAAGCTAATTTTTGAGTGAGACTGCAAACTTGTAAACTATGAAAATAAGCTTTTTGTTTATAAATACCATGACAGTGATTCTCAATTTCTTGATAGAAAAGTGTTCTTAAATTTTCATATCTATTCATCGTCTCAACCCCTTTGGATATAGATTTTTAGCTTGATGTTGACTTTCTTTATAAAAAGATAAAGGATAATCTTCCACAAAGATAACTCCATAACCTTTTTGATTAGAGCCTTCAATAGATTCTCCATGAAGATAACGTTGAACTTCTAAATCAGTTTCATGAAAAGTATATGATTGTTTTACATCTTCTTTATGTAAAGTTAAAGCTAAAGCTAAACTTGGTTCAAAACGGTTCTTTTTACATTCTCCTAAATATAAACCATTACGTAAAACTCGAATTCCTTTGAGCTCAGGAAATTGTGGAAGTAAGGCATAAATATGATTGTTGTTGTCATAAAGATATGGCGGTACTTTTATATGAAGATAGTGTTGATAAAAGTCTTGAACTAATTTTTGATTTTGTTTTGATATATTGGCTTTGATTGCTTTTATCTTTTGTGGTTTTTCTTCGCCATGTTTTTGAATTAAGGCAATAAAATGTCCTTCTCCTTGATAATGATGAGGATAAAGACGAACAGCTTCTTCCATATCAATTCCTGGTTGCATCCCATGACTTTTCTCTAAAGGAATTAATGAACAGTCATAGTTATCTAAAAGATAATGAATTTGTTGTTCATTTTCAGTTGTATTATATGTACAAGTTGAATAGATCAATTGCCCTCCTGGTTTTAATAATGTCATAGCAGCATCAATTAATTGCTTTTGTATATATGCACATTCTTGTACTTTATTGATAGACCAAGTTTCAATCGCTTGATCACTTTTTCTAAACATGCCTTCGCCACTGCAAGGAGCATCTAAAATAATTTTATCAAAGAATCCTGGTAAGACTTTTGTCAATTGTATAGGATCACAATTTGTGACAATTGTATTTTGTAAGGCAAATCTTTCTACATTTTCTGATAGTATTTTTGCACGAAGGGGAACAATATCATTTGTTATCATAAGACCTTGATGAGACAAACGACTTGCTACTGCACATGTTTTTCCACCTGGAGCTCCGCACATATCTAAAACATAATCGTCTTCTTTGACATCTAAAAAATGAGCAACAAGCATTGCACTTGGTTCTTGAATATAATAAAGTCCACAAGAAAAGAAAGGAGATTTTCCTAGAGGATAATTTTCATAGTCAAAAGTAAACCCATCTTTTACAACAACATGGGGTTTGATATATTGAGGATTTAAATAATGTAAAACATCTTTTTTTAGAGGATTTAAATAAAATGCTTTTTTATTTGGTTGATTTAAAGCCTCCATAAAATCATCATATTCATCTTTTAAAATATCTTTCATTTGTTTTTCAAATAATTCATTCATCTTCTTCACCATTTATCATTATACAAATCAAAAAGGGATGTGTAAATCAAAAAAGTATGTTAAAATCATATTGGTGATAAAAAATGAAAAGATGTGCATGGGCATATAGTGATGAATTAAGAGAATATCATGATCATGTTTGGGGAATTCCTCAACATGATGAAATTCAATTATACAAAATGTTAATATTAGAAGGATTACAGGCAGGGTTAAGTTGGGAAATCATTTTGAAGAAAGAAAAAGCATATGAGATAGCTCTTGATGGTTTTGATTATCAAAAAATTGCTTGTTATGATGAAAAGAAATACGAGGAATTAATGAACACGCCTTTCTTAATTAAAAATAAACTTAAAATGAAAGCTATTATTCATAACGCAAAAGTCTTTTTGCAAGTTCAACAAGAGTTTGGTAGCTTTGATCAATATATTTGGTCGTATGTTGATTTTAAACCCATTCAACATCATTATCAATCATCTCAAGATGTTCCTTCATTTGACGAATTGTCTCAAAAGATTTCTTGTGATTTAAAAAAACGTGGATTTAAGTTTGTTGGACCAACAATTATCTATAGTTATTTGCAAGCTATTGGAATTTATAATGATCATGAAATTAATTGTGATTTCTATTGATTTTTATAAAAATATATAATATAATATTTGAGCAAGTTCGTTATGCCCGAGTGGCGAAATTGGTATACGCACAGCACTCAAAATGCTGCGACTCGCGTCATGTCGGTTCGAGTCCGACCTCGGGCACCATTTGAAAATTATGAATCGAACTTGTTAAAAGTTTATACTTTATAAAGAAATTCAGAATGATTATGAGTCATCATAATTGTTCTGATTTTTTTGTTTTCAATGATTTGATAGATGATATAGTTTTATATAAATATTTGCTTTAAGCATTGAATAAGTTTGCTGTTTGCTGTATAATAGTGGTGCGATGGAGGTATATGGATGAAATGAATATGGATAATCTATTTATATTGAATTCATCCTTTATTTTTTAGGAGAAGTCCTTATACTTAAAAATAGTAAAGAAGTTCATAAAGTATTTTTAGAACAAATTCAAATTTGCATTTTGAGTGATGTTATTGTGGGTAATGAAATACTTTATGTGACTTCTAAACAGAGTGTTATTTTTTCCTTTTTGTTTGTTGATTATTTTGAAATAAGATGAAATGAGAAAGGAAATAGTTAAAAATTATAGAAGTGGAGGTAGAGAGGTTTTATTTTTATTTCAATTGAATAATATTTCAAATTGAGTGGATTATCATTATAATGAAATTAGAAAAGATAAATAAAGAAAGGAGGAAAAACTATGACAGACTTATTAGAAAAGAAAGAACGAGAAATAGTACAATTTAAAGACGGAGAATTTGTATTGGATGTCAATATCACACCAGAAGATGATAATGTATGGCTAAGTCAAAAACAAATTTCTCAATTGTTTGATATTGATAGAACTGTTGTTGGTAGACATATTAGAAATATTTTTAAATCAGGTGAATTGGATGAAAAAAGCATGTGTGCAAATTTTGCACATATGGGGAAATTAAATGTTCAAGAGTATAATGTCAAATATTATTGTCTAGATGTTATTCTTGCAGTGGGTTATAGAACAAATTCACCACGAGGTATTCTATTTAGAAAATGGGCTAATAATATATTAAAGAGTTATTTATTGAAAGGTTATGTTATTAATGATAGACATTTTCAAGATATTGATTATATTACACATATGCTTGAAGCGTATAAAGTTGCTGGTGGTCAATTACCAACAAGTGATTCAATGTTAGAGTTTTTAAAAGCATATCAAAGAGGTTTTAAAATTTTAGATGATTATGATCATCACACACTTTCTTATCCAAAAGGACAAGAAGATACTTATGTAATTAAATACAAAGAATGTATTGATTTGATTCATCAAACTATGTTTTCTGATAAAGGTGATCAATTTGCGATTGAGAAGGATAATTCATTTCAATCAAGTATTGCAACTATATATCAAAGTTTTGGAGGAACTGACTTGTATCCTACAATTGAAGATAAAGCAAGTGCCTTGTTGTATTTAATTGTAAAAAATCATAGTTTTGTGGATGGGAATAAGAGAATTGGTGCTACAATCTTTCTATACTTTTTGGAAAAGAACAATTCATTATTTAAGGATCATAAAAAAAGAATTAATGAGGATGCTTTAGCAACTCTTACAATTTTAGTAGCGTCATCAAGACCAGAAGACAAAGATATTATTATGGATTTGATTAAGACGATATTAAATTAATGAAAGAATTATGATAGATAAGAAATTCTTTCATCATTTGAAGATGGAATTTTTTCCATCTTTTTTTGATGAAATATGTCAAGAGAAAACAATAAATGAAAAATAATGAAGACAAGATGGGTAAGGAAGATTTGCTATAGATAGATAAAGATTTACATATTTAGACAAATTCAGATAAGATATGATACGCAATGATTTCTATATTCGTCAATTTTTCGCTAATATGCTTGCTAATTCTAGTAATTTATGCAAAATATAGTACAATGAAATCAGGAGGTAAGAGAAATGATATTAGAACATGTAGCAAAATGTATTGATGAAGTTTATAATGAGGTTTTAGAAAGTCCATCTGTGGAAGTGCAAAATTGGATTCAAAAGTTAGAGAATGATTTAAATCAAGAAGATATGTATACAGTTATGAAAAAATCAATTCTCACAACATTAACTTTTATGATGTCACAAGGTATTTTTGATGATGAGTTTTTTGAAAGTACTTGGATTCAAAATATTGAATTTGTGGTACAACATATTCCTGATATGAAAAAAAGCATAGTTTTAAAAGTAAAATTAGATGAGCTAGGAGATCAAATATACCGTATTATCAAAGTTCCATATGGTATTATTTTAGCAGATTTATCTTATTTGATTCTTGCTTCAATGAATGCTGATGGAAGTCATTTATTTACTGTTGAAATGAGTGAAAGAGGTCGTTTTGGATGTGATGGATGTGATCAAGAATTTATTGATGAGTATGCAGCGGATGTTACGATTCCTGAATTAAATATTCAAAGTGGAGATTGTTTTGATTTGAATTATGATTTAGGAGACAATTATCTATTTGAAATAGAAGTTTTGGATATTGAAGATAATGAATCTGTACAATCTATTGAGGATGTTGAAATTCTTGATGGAGCTGGATATGGAATATGGGAAGATCAACATGCTTTATTGGATTTGTATTTTGATGATCGTCAAAGTTTTTTTGAAACAATTGCAGAATATGGATTAACTGAAAGTGATTTTGTTTTAGAAGACTTTGATGTGGATACATATAATGAAATGTTAATAGAAGATTTTGAATATTTGAAAACAGTATATGAAATGCCAGAATCTTTAGAAATATAAAAAGTCTTGACTTATAGTTGAGTTGAAGTTGTATACTAAGACTATAAGGAGGGAAACTATGATTGAAAAGTTTGAAGTTGATATAACACCTTTTGATTTAAAAAGAACAATTCATCTTTATTTACCAGATGATTATAAAATAAGTGAAGAAAGATATCCTGTTATTTATATGTATGATGGTCATAATTTATTTTTTGATGAGGATGCAACATATGGAAAGAGTTGGGGATTGAAAGACTTTTTGGATTATTATGATAAAAAAATGATTGTTGTGGGAATGGAATGTAATCATGAAGGTCAAAAAAGATTGGATGAATATTGTCCTTATGATGTCTCACATTCTTATTTCGGAGACATTCATGGTGTAGGAGATATTTATATGCAATGGGTTGTTGATGAGTTAAAACCATTTATTGATCAGCATTATCGAACAATTCCATTTCGTGAATGTACTATGATTGCAGGAAGTTCAATGGGTGGATTGATGGCATTATATACTATTGTTCATCACAATAATATTTTTTCTAAAGCCGCTTGTCTATCTTCAGCTATATCATTTTGCTTTGATGAACTGGTTAAAGAAATTGAATCGTCTTCTTTGAATCAAGATACTTTGGTATATATGGATTGGGGAAGTGAAGAGTCAAGAAATAAAAAAGGATTGGCTTATGCTACCAATGCAAATCTAGAATTGTCTCATTTATTGCAGTGTCATGGAGCAAAAACTTATCCACATTGTGTTATCAATGGAAAACATAATGAAGCAACTTGGGAAAAACAGATTCCTTTGTTTATGGATTTTCTTTGGAAGAATAAATAAAAAGAACCACCAGGTTCTTTTTTGCTTATATATTATTCTTTCTTTGTTTTCTTAGCTTCTAACCATAACATATGAAGCACTTCAATTAACATTTTACGAGCTTTAGCATCAAGTAAAGTAATTTCTTTAAAAGCGCTTAAAATATGCTTATATGAAATATGAGATAAATCACTAAATGTATAAAGGTCTAAAGAATGAAAAAGTCCAAACATTGTTTCAACAAATTGATGTTTATCTTCATGACTTAATTTTTCAAGGAATAAAATCACTTGAATAGCAAATTGTACACTTTCATAAGATAATTCATCTTTAACAAAATGATGAGGTCCAACTTCCCAAGAAAAACCGTTGTGCTGCAACATTCCAGTATAATGACTATGCACAACAGTATACTCTTCTTCATGACCAAGGACAATTCCAAAAAATGAATAATGTGGCAGATAACTATGAATACGAGGTAACATTTTTTTGTATTCTGAAGAAATCATAATTTCATCCTGAAAACCTGGTCCATCATAATTATATATCTTCACAATTCTTTCTTGAATTTTTTCATTCACAAAGCATCCAGCGTACATAGCAAGATTTCCACCTTTAGAATGTCCCATCAAAAGAATAGGGCGTGCTTTTTTATACTGAAAATGTTTTTGAAAACGAATAAAAATATTTTTGGCAAGATGTTTATTTTTTAAAGAATCAAACAAGGAAGGAAGATAGGGAATTCGAGCAGACTCTTCTAAATATTTCACAGATGACAATTGAGCTGGAACAACATTTTCACATAACATTAAAAAGTCTTCATGCCAGCCAATGAGTGAATCATCTGTTCCACGATAAATAACTGCCATTGTTTGATCTTCAAAAATCAATGTCATAGCTGAAAACTGTTTAATCAATTCAGAATCAACATCATTAACATAACAAAGAATTTGGATATTTTGGTAACGAGGAGCATTCGCCATTTTTTCAAAAAGAAGATGACTTTCTAAATAGACAGGATTTAATTCTTCTAGTGTTTCATTTCTTTTTTGATACAAATGAAAAGCTTCATGAATTGTTAAGACATGAGTTGTATCATAATCCACAACATTATCTAAAAAAGCATATGAGAATTCACTAAAAATCAAATAATCTATTTCATTATAAGGAAAATCAATAGGAGATAAATCGCCACGTAAATCTACATAATCATAAATTGTATTTTTCATATGCGTGCTCCTTTCTGTTTCTACCATTCTACACAAAATAAAATAAAAAAGCAAATAATCAAACAAGCACATCTTATATAACAAAGATAATTTGCCAAATAGAATAAAATATGTTACGCTTAGCGATGAGGAAGTGATAATCTGAAAATAAAAATATATAAGGGAAATTGTTTATATCTAAAATAAGGC
>UPXV01000022.1 GCA_900538465.1 uncultured Erysipelotrichaceae bacterium | reverse complement strand
TGGCATTCAACCGTGATTTAAACAAACGAGCAAGACATGCAAGAATGAAGAGAGAGCGTGAAGAAGGGAAACAGGAAGGACTGAGTGAAGGCAAGAAAATTGGATTAATTGATGGAAAAAGAGATTTTGTTTTAAAATTGTTTACCAAGACGTATCCACAAGAAGAGACAGGATTTCTGGAGAATCTCACAAAGGAACAGTACGAAAAGATATTTGAGTTACTGATTGAAAAGGCAGATCTTGAAAAGGTTTATCAAGTTGTAAAAGATGATATTGAAAAATAATTATTTCTACAGGAAGATAAATGAATTGATAAGAAAGCCTTTACAAATGTCGAAAAATGTGATAATTTATTATTTGTAGTTCAGTATTGTTATTATTAAGTTAAGCAAGACCTGATTACATAATTAGTTTTTAATTATGGAATCAGGTCTTTTTATATTATAAGGAGGAAGAAAAATGGAACTATATAGTGTTGTCAATGGTGTAAAAAAGAATTTAGAAGATGTGAATGATGAAGCATTTTCTCAAAAAATGTTAGGTGATGGAATCGCAATTATTCCTCATGATGGACAAGTTGTTGCTCCCATTGATAGTGAAGTGACAATGTTGTTTCCAACTTGTCATGCAATTGGATTAAAAACGCAGGAAGGATTAGAAATTCTCATTCATATTGGTATAGATACAGTTGAAATGAATGGAGATGGTTTTGAAGCATTTGTGAAGCAAGGAGATAAAGTGAAACAAGGACAAGTATTAATTCAGTTTGATTTAACTAAAATAAAAAAATTAGGCTATGAACCTGATACAATGGTTATTATGACAAATTCAAAACAATATTCTTCATTAAAAATCACTTCTTTAAATGATTTAACGATCCATGATTTATTATTGGAGATTGAATAGGTAGAGATATGATTATTGGTAAAATACTCAATAATAATGCAGTTATGTGTTTAGATGAGCATGGTCAAGAAATTATTGTTAAAGGAAAAGGAATAGCTTTTCAAAAGAAAAGTGGAGAAATTGTTGAGGAAAATAAGATTGATAAGATCTTTGTGATTAAAAATCAAGAAATTAATCGTAGATATCAAGATATATTATTGCATATTCCATTTGATTGTGTAGAGGCTTGTGAAGATATGATTACTGTTATTAAACATCATATTGATAAAGAGTTAAGCCCAAAAATATATGTTACATTAACAGATCATATTTATAATTTGTTAGAACGTGTCAAGATGGGAATTGTCTTTGATAATGCTTTGTTGTGGGATGTCAAGAGATTATATCGTGAAGAATATCAAGCAGGATTACTTGTTGTTGATATGATAAGAGATAAGTTTGATATTAAGATTGAAGATGATGAAGCCAGTTTTATTGCGTTGCATATTGTCAATGCAGAAATTAATTGTGAATTTAGAGATGTCATAGAGATTACCGGAATGATTGATGATGTTTATGATATTGTAGAAAGTTCGTTTGATTTAGATGTTGATAAAGAGGGTTTGGTGTATACAAGATTTATTATGCATTTAAGAGTCTTTTTTGAAAGAATTATTCATCAGCAAAATATTGCATCTGAAAAAAGCAAAGCATTATTAAAACATTTAAAAGAAGAATATCCACGTCAATATCAATGTGTGATGAGAATATTGGATTATGTTTCAATGAAATATAATCAACCATTAGAGGGAGAAATCTTATATTTATTGGTTCATGTGATTAAGTTAACAGAACAATAAATGTGGAGATATGAATAAGGGAGGTGAGTTATTATTTTTACCGGAAAGTGACGGATGATGCCGGCTTGACCCTTTATTTTAAATATTAAAATGGAGGATATATTATGAATAACAAAGATTTAGCAACAACAATTGTTGCCCATGTTGGTGGGAAGGAAAATATTGTATCTGTAACTCACTGCATGACAAGATTAAGATTTATTTTAAAAGATGTTTCTTTGGCTTTACAAGATGATTTAAAAGCAATGGATGAAGTGATGGGAGTTGTGTTTAAAGGAGGTCAATTCCAACTTATTATTGGACCAACAGTTACTGATTTATATGATGAAGTTGTAAAATTGATTCCTCAACTTGACTCTAAAGAAGTTAAAATTGTTGAAAAAGAAGATGTCAAAAAGAATTTAGGTTATTATATCAATACCTTAATGGGAACATTAGCAGGTTGTATGACACCGCTGATTCCTGTGTTATTATGTATGGGGATTGCTAAGGCTATTGCTGCAATGTTTGGGCCACAACTTTTAGGATTATTAAGTGAAAAAGACAGTTTATATGTTTTATTTACTTTTGTAGGTGATGCAGGTTTATACTTTATACCAATTTATGTTGGTTATACAGCAGCTAAGAAATTTGGTATGAATGAATTAATGGGAATGTTTTTAGGTGGGATTTTGATACATCCAACATTGATTCAAATGGCAAGCGAAGGAACTAAGTTTAGTGTTTATGGGATTCCTTGCTCTGTTCAAAATTATACATCATCAATTATTCCTATTATTTTAACAATTTGGTGTGCATCATATGTTGAAAAATTCTTTAAGAAGTATACACCAGATGTATTAAAAGTTTTTGGAATTCCATTAGGGACATTATTGATTATGTTACCTCTTGAATTATGTCTATTTGGACCTCTTGGAGCCATTTTAGGACAATATATTTGTCAAGGAATCATTGGATTATATGATATTGCTGGTCCTTTAGCAGTAGGTATTGTAGGAGCAACATTCTCACTTTTGGTTTTAACAGGTATGCATACAGTTTTAATGGCCTTCTTATTTATGACTTTTCCAATGATTGGATACGATGCTTTTGTTATGCCAGCAATTTTAGCGTGCAGTTGGGCTGGGGCAGGAGTGACACTTTGTTGTATTGTGAAGTTTAAAGATAAAAAGAAAAAATCATTGACGTTTGGATACTTTCTAACATGGTTATTTGGTGGAGTTGGAGAACCTATGTTATATGGTTTAAATATTCCATATAAAACACCTATGTATGCAGGATTTATTTCTGGATTTATTGCTGGAGTATTGACTGGATTATTAGGATTAAAAGCCTATGTATTAAGTCCATCAAATGGTATTTATGGATTGCCAGCATTCTTAGGTGGACCAACTTCAAATTATATTATTTTAGGTATTGTTTTGGTTGCGTCAGTTGTGATTGGTTTTGTCACAATGTGGTTTATGAAATTGGATGAAAGTTTAGCGTAGGTGAGAGTATGGAATATTTTACACATGAAAAAATCAGCGAGCATGTCTATCGCATAACTGATTTGACAGGTGTCTGTTGTTATTTGGTGGAGGGTCAAAAAAGAGCTTGTTTACTAGATACATGTAATGGGATAGGAAATATAAAAGAATATGTTCAAACAATAACAAGTTTACCTATCTTTGTTATATTAACACATGGACATTTAGATCATATGGGTGGCGCTGGTTTGTTTGATGAGATTTATATGAATCATGCCGATTTACCTGTTTTTCAAAAACATGGGGATATGCATTTTAGAATAGAAGATACCAAAGCGCATTGTGGCATTGATATCAATGAGAAAGATTTTATTTCCACATATACAGGAGATATTCATGATATACAAGATAAAGAAATCTTTGATCTTGGAGATGTTCATATCAAAATGATTTTGGTAAAAGGTCATACACCTGGAATGATGTGTCCATTGGTTATTGAAGATCGTCTTATTATATTTGGAGATGCATGTGGTGTTGGTGTTTTATTGTTTGATGAATATTCATCATCTGTTTTGGAATATAAGAATAGTTTATTATCCTTAAAACAATATGAGAGTGAATATGATTATATTTATCGTAATCATGGAACATTTACATCAAAGAAAGAATTATTAGATAATGTTATTGAGTGCTGTGATTTGATTTTAAATCAAAAAGATGCTCATATACCTGTTTCTTTCCATGGGATAGATTTGTATTCTTGTCATCCACAAACTCCTGATGGACATGGAAGAAAAGATGGTAAAGAAGGAAATATTTTATATTCGATAGATAAAATGAAATAATTAAAAAGGTTATAGCAATTGTGTTATAACCTTTTTGCTTTGACCTTTTACTTTTATAGTAAACTTGTGTATAATATGAAAGCAAAGAGGGGAATTCATCATGGATATAAGGGAAATCAAAAATCAAGCAAATAGAACATACTTAAAATATCAAAAACAGATTATACCTGAATTTTTTTATGTTGGTTATGTAGGGGTATTGGCTCAATATTTAAGAAGTGGACTTTTTTCTTTCTTTGTTTCATTATTTTTATGTCCAATTGCACATGGATATGTGAAATGTGTTATGATGTTAGTAGATGAAGAAAAACCAAGAATAGATTATCATCAATCAATGGTAGGAATTATAGAATTTGCGAGAGTGGCTCCAGCATATTTGATGAGAAAAGCAATCATTTTATTGATTGTTTTACTTGTTGCCTTACCCACACTTTTTTCCATACATTCTTTGATTCCAGAATTATCATGGGAATGGTTATCTTCACTTGGTAATGCTTTGATTCAAACAGAATATTTTATTCCTAATTTTGAAGAGATAAGAGTGATTATTCATAATGGAGCTATCATTATGAATATCTTAATTTGTATAGGTGTCTATTTATTTTTAACGGCTTTATTTATGCCTGTTCCTTATGTCATGGAATTAGAAGAATTTTCATGGAGTGAATGTATTGGATATTCTATTCAATTAATGAAAAAGAATATTTGGAAATTCTTTCAACTTTATTTGGCTTATTTTGTTAGACATTTGATTTATTGGAGTGTAACAGGATTGGTAATTATGCTTGTTGGAGGAATTAATGAGATACTTATGTTATTTTGTATGGTAACATCTTTGTTTTTGTATATTGAAGTTTTTAAAGGAAGATTTGAAATTGCTAAATATTTATTTTATAAAGAAATAAGAGGTGAGCATAATGAGAGAAGTGAAGGGGATTAAGAAGATTATCATTAAAGTTGGTTCATCTTCTTTATGTAATAAAAATGGACAAATTGATCAAGAAAAAATTTTATATCTTATCTTACAGATTTCTAAACTTATTAAAAATGGCTATTCAATTGTCCTGGTATCTTCAGGAGCAATAGCGGCAGGAATGGGATTATTGCAATTGAAAGCAAAACCAACGACTATTCCTGAAAAACAAGCTTTAGCAGCTATTGGGCAAGCCCAATTGATGCAAATTTATGAAGAAATTTTTCAATTGTTTGATTTAAAATGTGCTCAAGTTTTATTGAATCATGGAGATTTTGATGATCGTAAACGATTAATGAATTTATCGAATACAATGCATGCATTGATGGATTATGGTGTCATTCCGATTGTTAATGAAAATGATGCATTGGCAGTTGATGAAATTAAAGTTGGAGATAATGATACTTTGGCAGCATTATTGGTTCCTGTTGTTGATGCCGATTTATTAGTATTGGTAAGTGATATTGATGGATTATATACAAGCAATCCACATGTTGATAAAGATGCAAAGTTATTGAAATTTGTAGATCATGTTGATGAAAAGATTGAAAAAATGGCTGGGGGTTCATCTACCCAATTAGGAACTGGTGGGATGATGACGAAAATTAGGGCGGCTAAAATTGTGAATGATTTTGGACGTCATTTGGTTATTGTCAATGGAAGTAAAGAAAATAGTCTTTTGCATATCTTTGATGAACAGGAAGAAGGCACTTGGTTTAATGGTAAGAGTGGTAAAAATTTAAATGCCAGATCACACTGGATTGCATATCGAAGTTCTTCAAAAGGAAAAGTCATTATTGATAAAGGAGCTAGTGAAGCTTTGTGGCTTCATCGTAAGAGTTTATTACCAACTGGAATAAAAGCTGTTGAAGGACATTTCTTGATGGGGCAAGTTATTGATATTGTTGATGAAAATGAGAACAAGATTGCAAAAGGCATTAGCAATTATTCAAGTGAAGAAATTAAATTGATTATGGGACATAAGAGTTGTGATATTGAAAAGATTTTAAATTATAAAGATTATGATGTGATTGTTCATGCAAATAATATGGTCATATTGAAAGGAGAAAATCATGGATAGTGTTTTATTAAAACAATTAGAAGCTGCTAAATTAGCCAGTCGTTCAATGATGAGAGTCACAACGCAAGATAAAAATAAAGCTTTAGAAAATATTTCTCAAGCATTGATTGAACATTGTGATGAAATTATTTTAGAGAATCAAAAAGATATTGAAAAAGCCAAAACCAATGGAATGAGTTCAGCTATGTTAGATCGTTTATTATTAAATAAAGAGCGTATTATAGCAATGGCTAATGATGTTTTTAAATTAACTCAATTAGAAGATCCTATTGGTCAAGTGATTCGTGAAATTCATCGACCTAATGGACTTAAGATAAAACAGGTACGTGTTCCTATTGGCGTGTTTGGTATTATTTATGAATCTCGTCCTAATGTGACGGTTGATATTGCTTGTCTATGTATTAAGTCAAGTAATGTTTGTGTTTTAAAAGGTGGTAAAGAAGCACTTTTTTCAAATCGTATTTTAGTTTACATTATGCAAAATGCAGTAAAAGGTATATTGCCTGATGGATGTATTGAATTGATTGAGAATAATGATCGCAGTATTGTTTATGATTTGATTACTGCGCATGATTATATTGATGTTGTTGTTCCTCGTGGAGGAAAAGGTCTCATTGATTTTGTTGTTTCGAATGCAACTGTTCCTGTCATTGAGACAGGTGCAGGAAATTGTCATCTTTATATCGATAAAGAAGCTGAACTTGAAAAAGCTATGAATATTACATTAAATGCGAAGATGCAACGTCCATCCGTATGTAATTCAATAGAAACTTTATTGGTTCATCAAGATATTGCACATATCTTTTTACCTCTATTAGTCAAAGCTTTTGATGGTCGTGTTGAAATAAGAGGGGATGAAATTGTTCAAAAATTGATTCCATGCGTTTGTGCAAGTGAGGAAGATTATGCAACAGAGTATGATGATTATATTGTTGCGATTAAGGTTGTGGCATCCGTAGAAGAAGCCATTGAACATATTTATAAATATTCTACAAAACATTCTGAAGCCATTGTTACAGCTGATGAGAAAACGGCCAAAATATTTATGGATTCATTAGATTCTGCTTGTGTTTACCTAAATGCTTCAACACGTTTTAGTGATGGTGGTGAATTTGGATTTGGTGCGGAACTTGGAATCAGTACACAAAAGCTTCATGCCAGAGGACCTTTAGGACTTGTTGAAATGACATCATATCAATATAAGATTTATGGAGATGGACAAATTAGAGAGTAAAAGATTTACAGATAAAAAAGAATATTGTTGAATCAAAATCAATATGTTATAAAATGTGACATATTGATTTTTCTATTTTTAAACATTTTGATTGACATTACTTAGTCGACTAACTATAATTGTTAGTGCACTAAGTAATAAGGAGTGGTAGTAGATGAAACATGAAAATTTTAATCGAATTATGGAAGAGTTAAGAACTGTGCATAAACTATCTACAAAATTAGTTGCTTCACGTTTCCATAATTTAACACCAGAACAAGCAAAACTCTTATTTTTAATTCATGATAATCAAATGAATCAAAAAGAGATTGCTAAAAAACTTCATATTACTGAAGCGACTCTTTCAGTAAGGATTAAACGTTTGGTTGATTCGGGGTTGGTTGAAAGAGAAATTGATAGTCATGATAAGCGCAAGAATAAGATTGTCTTATCATCTTTGGGGGAAGACACATTGTGTGGTATGCAAAAAGAGTTTGACTATGTTCATGAAGTTATTTGTAGAGGAATGACACAAGAAGATTTCCAAACTGTTTTGAATATCATCAAGAGAATGCAAAAAAATATAAAGGAGGAAATAAAATGATCAAATTGCGTAAGTTTGCTTATAAATTTTGGTTGCCTATTTTACTTTGTATTGGTTGTGTTTTTATACAATCACAATCAGAATTGGCATTGCCAGATTATATGAGTCAAATTGTTACAAATGGGATCCAGGCTGGTGGATTTGATAGCCCAGTTGCTGATGTTTTTAGTGATCAAACTTTTCAGCATCTTTTGATTTTTGCTGATAATGATCAAAAGAAAGTCATTGAATCCAGTTATACACTAACAAAGTATGATGATTTAAAAGATAATTTAAAAGAAGAATTTCCTAAATTAAAGGATGCTTATGTTTTAAATGATCTTTCTCATGAAGAAGAACAAAAATTGGAAAGTGCTTTGATTAAACCAATGTTAATGGTGTCAGCTATTGATTCTATGGATAAAAATTCAAAGGAATATAAAGAAAAGTTTGGGAAGTTACCTGCTGGTATGGATGTCTATCAAGCGATTTCTATGATGGATGATAATGCCAAAAAGAAAATGACTGAACAAATTGATACTCAAATTGATGCTATGGGGGAATCAACAATGTTGATTGCTGGTGGTAATGGTGTTAAAACAGAGTATAAAGCTTTAGGGGCAGATGTTGATAGTATTCAAACACGTTATATTTTAGCATCTGGTCTTAAAATGTTAGGTATTGCTTTGCTTGGTTCAATCGCTGCAATGACAGCTGCCTTTTTATCATCACGTGTGGGTGCTGGTGTAGCTAGAGATTTAAGAAAAGCTGTATTTAAAAAGGTTGAAAGTTTTTCAAATACAGAATTTAATAAATTTTCTACTGCTTCATTAATTACACGTACAACGAATGATATTACACAAGTGCAAATGTTAATGATTATGTTACTGCGTATTGTCTTGTTTGCACCAATGATGGGTGCAGGAGCATTATATAAAGCAATCACTCATTCAACTTCAATGACATGGATTATTATGTTGATTTTACTTGTTATTGGAGGGGTACTCTTTATTTTAATTAAAGTTGTTATGCCTAAGTTTAAGATTATTCAATCATTAATTGATAGATTGAACTTAACAATGCGTGAAAATTTAAGTGGTGTCTTGGTTATTCGTGCTTTTGGTAATGAAAAACATAGTGAAGAGCGTTTTGATGGAGCTAATGATGATTTAACAAAAGTCAATTTATTTGTGAATCGTGCAATGGCAACATTAATGCCAATTATGATGTTTATTATGAATATTGCAACAGTATTGGTTGTTTGGGTTGGGTCTCAACAATTGGATTTAGGAAATATTGCAATTGGTGATATGATGGCCTTTATCCAATATGCAATGCACATTATTATGTCATTCTTATTTATTGCGATGATCTTTATTATGATTCCTCGTGCAAGTGTTGCTGCTGGCAGAGTTTATGAAGTTTTATCAACAGATTTAACAATCAAAGATCCTGTACAAGAAGAAGCATTTGATAATCATAAAAAAGGTTTGGTTGAATTTAAAAATGTTACATTTAAATATCCAGGTGCTCATGAAGCTGTATTAAGTGATATTAATTTTGTGGCTGAACCAGGAAAGACGACAGCTTTCATCGGTTCGACTGGTTCTGGTAAATCAACTTTGATTAACTTGATTCCACGTTTCTATGATGTAACTGAAGGAAGCGTTTTGGTTGATGGAGTTGATGTTAGAAATGTTAAACAACATGATTTAAGAGAATTAATTGGTGTTGTTCCACAAAAAGGTGTTTTATTCTCAGGAACAATTCGTTCTAATCTTCAATATGGAGCTCATGAGGCAAGTGATGAAGAATTGAATGAAGTGATTCGTATTGCTCAAGCAAAAGAATTTGTTGAACAAAAACCAAAAGGATTAAATGAAGAGATTTCTCAAGGTGGAACAAATGTTTCTGGTGGTCAAAAACAACGTTTGGCGATTGCTAGAGCATTGGCTAAAAATCCTGAAATCCTTATTTTTGATGATAGTTTCTCAGCCTTAGACTTTAAGACTGATGCTGTCTTAAGAAAAGAGTTAAGTAAGCTAACTGAAAAGTCAAATAATACTGTTTTAATTGTTGGACAACGTATTGCATCAATTATGGATGCTGATCAAATCATTGTTTTAGATAAAGGAAAAATTGTTGGAAAAGGTACACATAAAGAATTGATGAAATCTTGTGAGGTTTATCAAGAAATTGCCTATTCACAACTTTCAAAGGAGGAATTAGCAGATGCCTAGAGGACCAATGGGACGTGGTCATGGACCCGCAACAGAAAAAGCTAAGGACTTTAAAGGAACAATTAAAAGATTATTTGCTTACTTAAAACCTTATTATGTAAAATTAATTTTTGTTATTATATTTGCATCAGGATCAACAGTCTTTACAATCTTTGGACCAAAAATCTTGGCCAAAGCGACAGATAAATTAAGTGAAGGTATTTTAGCCAAAGTTGCTCATACTGGTGGGATTGACTTTACTGCAATTTCACAAATCTTAATTTTCCTAGCAGGTATTTATTTCTTAAGTGCATTCTTGAATTTTATTCAACAGTTTATTACATCAGGAATTTCACAAAGAGTGGCTTATGATTTTAGAAAAGCGATTGCTGAAAAAATGGATCGTTTACCATTAAGTTATTTTGATAAACATTCTAGTGGTGATACTTTATCACGTGTTACAAACGATGTCGATTTAATTGCAACATCATTAAATCAAAGTATGACACAAATTGTGACTTCGACTGTAACAGTTGTTGGTATTTTCATTATGATGTTAACAATCAGTATTCCTATGACTTTAATGGCACTATGTGTTTTACCTGTATCTATGTTCTTGATGACACGTATCATGAAAAGAACTCAAAAATATTTCTTTAGACAACAACAAAGTCTAGGAAATGTAAATGGTCATATTGAAGAAATGTATGGTGCTCATCAAGTTGTCAAAGCTTTTAATGGAGAAGAAGATTCTGTTGAAAAGTTTGATGTCTTCAATAATGATTTATATGAATCTGCTTGGAAATCTCAATTTTTCTCAGGATTAATGCAACCATTAACAACTTTTGTTGGAAATATTGGATATGTTGGTGTTTGTTTATTAGGTGGTTTCTTGGCAACAGGAAATGCTATTTCTATTGGTGATATTCAAGCCTTTATTCAATATGTTCGTCAATTTAATCAACCAATTACACAGCTTGCTCAAATTATGAATCAACTTCAATCAACTGCTGCAGCTGCTGAACGTGTTTTTGAATTCTTAGATGAAGAAGAATTAGAAAAAGAAACACCAGTTGTGACGAGTCACGAACTTGCAAAAGTTGAGGGTAGTGTCACATTTGATCATGTGCAATTTGGTTATAATCCAGAGAAAATTATTATTAATGATTTCTCTATGCATGTTCATGCCGGTCAAACAGTTGCGATTGTTGGTCCTACTGGAGCTGGAAAGACAACAATTGTCAAATTATTAATGCGTTTCTATGAATTAAATAGTGGTCATATTTTGGTTGATGGTCATGACATTAGGGATTATGCAAGAAGTGATTTAAGAAGTTTATTTGGTATGGTTCTTCAAGATACATGGTTATTTGGTGGAACGATCAGAGAAAACTTGAAATATGGAAAATTAGATGCAACTGATGAAGAAATGAAAAAAGCTTGCGAACTTGCCTATGCTGATCATTTTATCAATACATTGGAAGATGGTTATGATACTGTGATTAACGAAGAATCAAGCAATATTTCTCAAGGTCAAAAGCAGTTGTTAACAATCGCAAGAGCATTCTTAGCTGATCCAAAGATTTTGATTTTAGATGAAGCAACTTCTTCAGTTGATACCAGAACAGAAGTTTTAATTCAAAAAGGTATGGATAAGTTAATGGAAGGTCGTACAAGTTTCATTATTGCCCATCGTCTTTCTACAATTCGTGATGCGAATACAATTATTGTTATGAGAGATGGAGACATTGTTGAACTTGGTAACCATGAATCATTACTTGCTAAAGGTGGCTTCTATGCTGACTTATATCAATCACAATTTGAATCTAGTAAAGAAGATGAATAAAAAAGAGTTTGTAGGAAGAAATTTCTACAAACTTTTTTGCCTTTAACAATAAAATAGTCTCAAAGAGTTCCTAATATTTGACGTGGAAAAAATGATTTGAGATATCGCATATAGATTTTATTGTAAAGATAATTTTAAAAAATACTTTACAAATAAAAAGATATGTTGTATTCTTAGGAACCAAGGAGGTTATGAAATGAAAACAAAAGATATGTGTTTATGTGCTTTATTTGCTGTACTAATTGGAGTAGGAGCGTTTATCAAGCTACCCATTTCTATTGTACCAGTAACATTACAAACATTGTTTGTGATATTAGCTGCTTTGATATTAAAAGAAAAAGCAGTTTATAGTGTGTTATTATATATTGGTATTGGATTATTAGGAATTCCAGTGTTTGCTAGTGGTGGGGGAATCTCTTATGTGCTTGTTCCTTCATTTGGGTATTTGATTGGATTTGTTGTCTGTGCTTATTTTGTAGGACACTTACAATATCAAAATTATATCAAAACGTTTGTTGTCTGTTTAATAGGAATGTTATTGATTTATTTGATTGGGATGTTGTATTTTGCTTTGCTTCAATATTTCTATTATGGACAAAGTTATTCTGTTATGTTTTTAATAACAAGTTTATTTCTTGTTTATATTCCAGGGGATCTTTTATCAGTCATTGCTGCAATTGTTGTTTATGAAAGATTACAAGCATATGTTCCTAAAAAGATGCTTTATGAATAGTTAGTATGAAAATATAAGATAGAAAAAGAGGACTTATTTGAGTGAGATGGAGAAATCCATCTTTTTCTTTATCTAAAAACTTAAAAAATAATATATAAAATTTTTTAAATAAATTTCATAAAAAGTATTTACAAATCAAAAAAAGAGGTATATACTAGCATTACTTCAAAAATTTGAAGTAAGAAATTAAAAAGTTTTAAGTAAATAAACATATAGGAGGAAATATAAATGTTTGAACAAGTGAAAGATGCATTAGTAGAATCATTAAATATTGAAGGAGAAGATATCAAATTAGAATCTAACTTAAAAGATGATTTAGGAATTGATTCATTAGCTGCAGTTGAATTATCTTTAGATTTAGAAACTGAATTTGATGTTGAAATCAGTGATGAAGAATTAGCTGCTTTAGTTACAGTTGAAGATATCGTGAAATTAATTGAATCTAAACAATAAGCTAAGTTATCTTAGCTTATTTTTCTAAGGAGGAAAATTTATGGATACAGAAAAAATCAAATCAATCATGAAAATGTTTGAAGAAAGTCAAATTTCAAAAATGGACTTAACTGATGGTGATTTGCATATCACTTTAGAAAAAGAAATGGAACCAGTGGAAGTTGTAAAAACAATAAAGAGTACACCTATTCAAGAAGTTGAAGAAGTGAAACAAGAACAAGGAACAGCAATTACGAGTCCACTTGTAGGAACATATTATCAAGCCAGTGGAACAAATCAAGAACCATTTGTGAAAGTTGGTCAACACATTCAAGAGGGAGATACCGTTTGTATTATTGAAGCGATGAAAGTGATGAATGAAATTAAAGCGACAGTGAGTGGAACAGTTTTATCTATCAATGTAAGTGATGGAGAAACAGTTGAATATGATCAAGTTTTAATGATGATAGGGTAAGGTGAAATCATGATTGAAAAATTATTAATTGCGAATCGTGGTGAAATTGCTGTTAGAATTATAAGAACATGTAAAGAAATGGGAATTCAAAGTGTTGCAGTTTATTCAACAGCTGATAAGTCATCATTACATGTTCAACTTGCTGATGAAGCTGTTTGTATTGGTGGACCTTTAGCCAATGAATCTTATTTGAATATGAATGCGATTATTCAAGCGGCTTGCAATACTGGTTGTGATGCAATTCATCCAGGATTTGGGTTCTTAAGTGAAAATAGTCAATTTGCGAGACTCGTTATTCAATGTGGATTGATTTGGGTTGGACCATCTCCTGAAATTATTGATATGTTAGGAAATAAAGCACAAGCGAGAAAATTGATGAAAGAAGCTGGTGTTCCTGTGATTCCTGGTTCTAAAGAAATTATAGATTCTCTACAACATGGAAAGAAAATTGCCGATGAATTAGGATATCCTGTGATGATTAAAGCAAGCAATGGCGGTGGTGGTAGAGGTATGCGTATTATTCGTCATGAAGATGAATTTGAAACGCAATATCAAAATGCGAAATCAGAAGCGAAAGCATGTTTTGGTGATGATGATGTTTATTTAGAAAAATATATAGAAAATCCTAAACATATTGAAGTTCAAGTTGTTGGAGATCAATATGGACATGTGATTCACTTGTTTGAACGTGATTGTTCTTTCCAAAGACGTCATCAAAAGATGATTGAAGAAGCACCTTGTCATATTCTAAAAAAAGAAATCAGAGAAAAATTATTTGAAGATGCCTTGAAGGCTTGTCGTCATGTCGGTTATAACAGTGTTGGAACAATTGAGTTTCTTTTAGATAAACATGGAAATTATTATTTTATGGAAATGAATACCAGAATTCAAGTGGAACATCCCATTACAGAAATGATTTGTGGTATTGATTTAATCAAATTACAGTTAAAGATGGCAGAAGGTTTAAAGATGCCTTATCAACAAGAAGATATTAAACAAAATGGCTATGCAATAGAATGTCGTATCAATGCTGAAGATATGAATAGAGATTTTGCACCAACACCTGGAAAAATCACTTTTATGCATATTCCAGGAGGTCGTGGAATCCGTGTTGATAGTGCTATGTATAATGGTTGTGTTATTTCACCATATTATGATTCAATGATTTTAAAATTGATTACATTTGCGCCAACACGTCTTGAATGTATTAAAAAAATGCGTGCAGCATTAAGTGAAGTTATTATTGATGGAATTTCTACCAATACAAAATTCCATTACTATGTCTTACATGCGAAAGACTTTATTGATGGAAGTTATGATACAGGATTTTGTGAAAACTTTATAAAGGAGTTGAAAGAGAATGGATCAATTGTTTAAAAAAAGAAACCAAGAATTAAAAGAATTTTCAACTTGGTTAAAAAGACATAAACCCAAAGCAAAAAAAGAAGTACCAGATAATATTTTTAAACAATGTGATGCTTGTCATCAATCAATTCCTTATTTTACCTTAGTAGAAAATGATTATGTTTGTCCACATTGTGGAAATCATATGAAAATCAGTGCTAGACAAAGAATCCGTGATCTTGTTGATGAAGGTAGCTGGCGTGAATATTTTCAAAGAGATATTTCTAAAAATATTGAAGATTTTCCTGGTTATGATCAAAAACTTCAAAAAGCCAAGATGACAACTGGTATGAATGAAGCGGTGATTTGTGGAATTGGGCAAATTGATCATCAAAAGGTAGTTTTATGTATTATGGATTCTCGTTTTATGATGGGAAGTATGGGGAAAGTCGTTGGTGAAAAAATCTGTAAAGGTGTCGAGTTAGCAACGCGTAAAAAGTTACCTTTGATTATTAGTTGTACCAGTGGTGGTGCGCGTATGCAAGAGGGAATTGATTCTTTAATGCAAATGGCAAAAGTTTCAAGTGCATTAAAAAGATTTTCAAATCTTGGAGGCTTTTATATCACTCTACTAACCCATCCAACAACGGGTGGTGTAAGTGCAAGTTTTGCTATGCTAGGGGATATTATTATTGCTGAACCTCATGCATTAGTTGGATTTGCTGGAAAGCGTGTTATTGAAAAAACAATGAAGCAGGAATTACCTGAAGGTTTTCAAACAGCTGAGTTTTTATTAGATAAGGGATTTATAGATATGATTGTTGAAAGAAAAGATTTAAAGAAAGTTTTCTCGGATTTACTGAGAATGCATGGAGGTCGCTCATGAATATAGTGGAAAATGAAAGAAAAATCAAAGAACTCCAAGCACGTGTTTTGACACTGGAACCTGGTCAAGAATATGACACATTAACAAAACAAATTGATGAATTAATCAAAGAAACTTATGAAAATCTTTCTGCATGGGATCGTGTCACTCTCGCAAGAGATCCATCACGTCCTAAAGCAAGTGATTTTATTGAAGGATTGTTTCACGATTTTTATGAATTCCATGGAGATCGTTGTTTTGGAGATGATCATGCGATGATTGGGGGAATTGCATATTTTCATGACAAACCAGTGACAGTGATTGCTCAAGCCAAAGGAAAATCTTTGCAAGAAAATTTAGAGAGAAATTTTGGAATGTGTAATCCTGAAGGTTATCGTAAAGCCCTTCGTCTTGCAAAACAAGCTGAAAAATTTCATCGTCCAATTATTACTTTTGTTGATACGGCTGGTGCATATCCAGGAATTGAAGCAGAGGAAAGAGGTCAAGCACAAGCCATTGCTGAATGTCTATATACATTTTCTGATTTAAAAACACCTGTGATTTGTGTTGTACTTTCAGAAGGTGGAAGTGGGGGAGCCTTAGCATTAAGTGTTGCTGATCGTATTTGTATGATGGAAAATGCAATTTATTCTGTGTTATCACCAGAAGGATTTGCTAGTATTTTATGGAAAGATGAAACAAGAGCTCAAGAAGCTGCTGAAGTGATGAAATTAACATCATATGATTTGTATCAAAAAGGAATTATTGATTATTTAGTGAAAGAACCAACAGGTGGTATGCAAAATGATTTAAAACTTGTTTTACATGATTTAGATTGTTATTTGACACAGGAACTTGAAAAGCTTGAAAATATGAAAGAAAAAGAAATGTTAGAAAAACGTTATCAAAAATTTCGTGAGATGGGAAGAATGTCATGAATCAAATAAAAATATTAGGTAGTGGTATAGCCAAAGCTAATCAAAAAATTACAAACTTTGATTTAGAAAAAAGAGTTGATACAAGTGATGAATGGATTGTTCAAAGAACAGGAATATCATCACGCTATGTAAGTGTTGGCGAAAATACGAGTGATTTGGCAGTTCGTGCTGCATTACAGGCAATTGATAATGCGCAAATTCAAAAAGAGGATATTGATGTGATTATTGTTGCAACAATGACCCCTGATTGTATGACTCCATCTACTGCTTGTTTGGTGCAAGCAAAATTAGGTTTAAATGATTATCCCATTTTGGCTTTTGATTTAAATGCTGCATGTAGTGGTTTCTTATATGCTTTTCAAGTTGCAAGTGATTTGTTAAATCGTTATCAAAATATTTTGGTGATTGGTAGTGAAACATTAAGTAAAATGATTGATTGGAATGATCGCAGTACATGTGTCTTATTTGGGGATGGGGCAGGTGCTGTGATTATGAGTCGAGGACAATCAAAATTGTATCACTATGCCAATAGTGAAGGAGATTTAAATGGTGTTTTAAAGGCTGAAGGATTACCACTTATTGAACATTTAGAAAATCATCAGCCAATTCAAAGTTTTTTAACAATGCAGGGAAATGATGTGTTTAGATTTGCAGTGAGGGTTTTAAAAGAATCAATTGAACAAGTCTTAGAACTTGCTCAATTATCAATAGATGATATCGACTTGATTATTCCTCATCAAGCCAATTTACGTATTATTAATCATGTTGCTAAAAAAATGAAAGTGGATATTTCAAAGTTCTATGTCAATTTACAAGACTATGGAAATACATCAGCAGCGAGTATTCCTATTGCCTATGCTTTGGCAAGACAAGAAGGACTGATTGATGAGCATAAACGTATTATTCTTGTAGGATTTGGCTCAGGATTGACATTTGGAGCAACATTGATTGATAAAGCAGGAGGAGAAAATGATGTTAAATAAATTATTAAATATAAAATATCCCATTATTCAAGGGGCTATGGCCAATATTGCAACTGCTCAGTTTGCATCTTGTGTGTCTAACTGTGGCGGACTTGGGATTATTGCAACAGGTTCATTAAATGGAGAACAAACACGCGCACAGATTCAAGAATGTAAACAACTTACAGACAAGCCATTTGGTGTCAATATTATGCTGATGAATCCTTATGCGTCAGAAATCGTTGATGTCATTGTTGAAGAAGGTGTTGCAGTGGTGACAACAGGTGCTGGGAATCCTGGACCTTATATGGAAAAGTTAAAAAGTGCTGGAATTAAAGTTTTTCCAGTTGTTCCAAGTGTTGGTTTAGCCAAAAGAATGGAACGTGCTGGGGCTGATGCATTGATTGTAGAAGGTGGCGAATCTGGTGGACATGTTGGTGAAATGACAACCATGGCATTATTACCACAAGTTGTAGATGCCGTTAATATTCCAGTGATTGCAGCTGGAGGAATTGGTGATGGTCGAGGAATGGTGGCCGCACTTGCATTAGGTGCCTGTGGTGTTCAAGTTGGAACATGTTTATTGGTAGCAGATGAATGTCCAATTCATGACAATTATAAAGAAGCAGTTATCAAGGCAAAAGATACAGATACTGTAGTGACAGGGAAAAGTGTCAATACACCTGTTCGTATTTTAAAGAATCAGATGGCAAGACAATATTTAAAATTAGAAGGTCATTTTGAAAGTCGTGAAGAATTAGAAAAATTGACATTAGGTGGTTTACGTAAAGCTGTTCAAGATGGTGATATGAAAACAGGTTCAGTGATGATGGGTCAAATTGCAGGAATGATTAAAGAAAAAAAGCCAATGCAACAAATCTTAGATGACATGATGTCATCAACGCAAGTTGCCTATCAAAAGTTAAGTGATGTTATGGAGGAAATCTAAATGATTCAAATTCAAGATAAATACTTAGACATTCCTCTTATTCAAGGTGGAATGGGAGTTGGTGTTTCTTTATCATCACTGGCAGGACATGTCGCAATGTGTGGTGGAATGGGTGTCATTAGTGCTGCTCATCCGGGCTATCTTTATGAAGGTTTTCGCCAAAATCCTATCGCAACAAATTGCCAAGCAATTAAAGATCATATCAAACGTGCTAAAGAGATTGCTCAAGGTCATGGGTTGATTGGTGTGAATATTATGGTCGCAGGACAGGGTTATGAAGATCTTGTTAAAGCTTCTGTTGATGGAGGATGTGATGCGATTATTTCGGGGGCTGGACTTCCGTTAGATTTACCGAAATATGCCAAAGGAAAAACCTTGTTAGCACCAATTGTCTCAAGTGGAAAAGCGGCAAGATTAATTGCGAGAGTCTGGGAAAAACGTTATCAATATACACCTGATTTTGTGGTTATTGAAGGTAGTGAAGCGGGTGGACATTTAGGTTTTAAAAAAGAAGATCTGTTAAATGGAACTTGTCAGACATTGAGTGAAATCTTAGCTGATGTGAAAAAAGAATTAAAACCTTTTGAGGAAAAATTTAAAAAGATGATTCCTATTTTTGTCGCAGGAGGTATTGATTCAGGAAAGAAAATTGCTCAGTTTATTCATTTAGGAGCAACCGGTGTCCAAATCGCAACACCTTTTATTGCAACTTATGAATGTGATGCCTCTCAAGCTTTTAAAGATGCTGTCATTCAAGCATGTGATGAAGATATTGAAATAGTGAAAAGTCCAACAGGCTTTCCAGGTCGTGCCATTGTGAATGAGTTTGTGAAAAAGACACGTAAGACAGGCAATATCACAATGAAAAATTGTCTTCACTGTATGATTCCATGTACACCAGAAGATACACCTTATTGCATAAGTGAAGCTTTAATTCAAAGTGTTAAAGGCAATGTTGAAAATGGATTGGTTTTTGTTGGAACACAAGCCGCTAAAATCACAAAAATGAAACATGTCAATGAATTGATTCAAAAGTATATGAATGAAATGGAGGAATATCTATGAAATTAGGATTTATCTTTGCTGGGCAAGGTGCTCAATATGTGGGAATGGGAAAAGAACTTTATGAACAATATGAAGTGGTTAGAGACGTTTTCAATCAAGCACATATTGATTTTGATGTCAAAAAAGTTTGTTTTGAAGGACCAGAAGATATTTTAAATGAAACATCTTATGCACAACCTTGTTTATTAACAACTTCACTAGCAATTGCACGTGTTATTGAATCCTATGGTATTCATCCTGATTATGTGGCTGGACTTTCTTTAGGGGAATATTCAGCTTTAACATATGCTGGGGCATTTGATCTTCAAGATGCCATTGCGATTGTAAGACGTAGAGGTCAATTGATGAGTGAAGCTTTACCAGCAGGAACGACTTCAATGGCAGCTGTTTTAGCAATGGATGCCAGTCGCATTGAAGATGTTATTAAAGATATAGATGACGTGACAATTGCAAATTATAACTGTCCTGGACAAATTGTTATTACTGGGAAAAAAGAAGCCGTTGAAAAAGCAACAGAAAAATTAAAAGAAGCTGGAGCGAAGCGTGTAATTCCTTTAAAGGTTTCAGGAGCTTTCCATTCACCATTACTTGAAGATGCTTCAATGAAATTAAAAGCAGAATTAGAAAAATATGATATTCATCAACCACAAATTCCGGTTGTTTATAATATTTCTGGAAAAGAAGAAGATGGAAAGCTTATTGATATTTTAACCAAACAAATCAAATCAAGTGTCTACTTTTATCAATCACTTCAATATATGATTGATCATGGGGTTGAAGCCTTTGTGGAAATAGGGCCAGGCAAAGCCTTAAGTGCATTTGTGAAAAAAACAGATAAATCAATTCCTGTTTATAGTGTTGATAGTATAGAAAGTTTAAATCAATTGTTAGGAGCGTTGAAAGATGAATAAAGTTGCAGTGATTACCGGAGCGGCGCGTGGTATTGGAAAAGCGATTGCGCTTAAGTTTGCAAGTCAAGGATATCATGTCGTGATCAATTATCGTGGAAGTGAAGAAAAAGCCAATGCTGTTAAAGAACAGTGCATAGCATTAGGTGTAGAGGCATTGACTTATCAAGGGGATGTCAGTCACTATCAAGAAATGGAAGATATGATGAAAGCTGTCATGGAAAAATTTGGACGTATTGATGTGCTAGTCAATAATTCAGGGATTACCAAGGATCAGTTATTATTAAAAATGGATAGTGAATCATTTATGGATGTAATTGATGTGAATTTAAAAGGCACTTTCAATACAATCAAAGCTGTCAGTCGAATTATGATGAAACAAAAATCAGGAGTGATTATCAATATGTCTAGTGTGATTGGTGAAATTGGTAATGCTGGGCAAGCCAATTATGCAGCGAGTAAGGCTGGCGTTTTAGGCTTAACAAAATCAATTGCCAAGGAATTTGCACCACGTCATATTCGTGTCAATGCGATTGCTCCAGGATTTATTGCAACTGATATGACTGATGTTTTAAATGAACAAACAAAAGAAAATATCTTACAAGCCATTCCTTTAAAATCATTAGGTGAGGCTGAAGATGTCGCTAACGTTGCTTATTTTTTAGCAAGTGATGATGCGAAATATATAACAGGCCAAGTCATTAATGTAGATGGTGGCATGGTGATGTAAGGAGGTAACAAGAATGAAAAAAAGAGTAGTAATTACAGGAATGGGAGTTGTTTCACCCATTGGAAATACAGTTGATGAAATGTGGAATAGTATTACTCATCAAATCTGTGGAATTGATGAAATTACGCATTTTGATACAACTGATTATAAAGTCAAATTAGCAGGTGAAGTTAAAAATCTTGATAGTGAATACTATTTTAGTAAACGTGAATTAAAGTTTAATGATCGTTTTACACAATTTGCAAGAATTGTATCTAAACAAGCAATTGAAAATGCAAATCTTGATTTAGAAACAATCAATAAAGATCGTTTTGGAGTGATTATTGGTTCTGGAATTGGTGGTGTAGAATCTATTGAAAAAGCAGAACAAACTTTATTCAATCGTGGTCCATCAAAAGTTTCTCCTTATTTTATACCAATGACTTTAATCAATTTAGCAGCTGGAAGTGTAGCCATTGATTTAGGAGCCAAAGGGCATGTTTCATCTGTTGTTACAGCATGTGCAGCAGGAACAAATGCAATTGGTGAAGCATTTCATAAAATTAGAGATGGTTATGAAGATGTAATGATTGCTGGAGGAAGTGAAGCTTCTATTACACCATTAGCAGTTGCGGGATTTGCTTCAATGAAAGCTTTGCATACGGGTGTAGATAAGAATCGTGCTTCGATTCCTTTTGATCAAGAACGTAGTGGCTTTGTTATGGGTGAAGGAGCAGCAGTTCTTGTATTAGAAGATTTACAACATGCTTTGAATCGTGGTGCAAAAATCTATGGTGAAATTGTTGGCTATGGAGCGACTTGTGATGCTTATCATATGACTGCCCCATTATCTGATGGAAGTGGTGGTGGAAAAGCAATGAAGAATGCTTTAGAAGATGCTTCATTAAAACCAAGTGAAATTGATTATATCAATGCGCATGGAACAAGTACACCTTTAAATGATAAAACAGAAACTGCTGCAGTTAAATATGCTTTTGGTGATCATGCCTATGCTTTAGCCATGTCATCAACAAAATCATATACAGGACATCTTTTAGGTGCCAGTGGGGCTTTAGAATCTGTTATTTGTTTAAAAGCTTTAGAAGATGGTTATATTCCAGCGACTATTCATTATCAAAATAAAGATGAAGAATGTGATTTAGATATTGTTGCTAATGTTGGAAGAAATCAAGACATTCATTATGCCATGAACAATTCATTAGGTTTTGGTGGTCATAATGCTTCATTAATATTTAAAAAATGGGAGGAAGAATAATGTTATATAATTCTAATGAAATTCAAAAAATCATTCCTCACCGCTATCCTTTTTTATTGGTAGATTGTATTGAAAGTATTAGTGAAGATGGAAAAACAATTGTTGGGAGAAAATGTGTGACTGCTAATGAAATGCAGTTTTTAGGACACTTTCCTGATAAACATGTCATGCCAGGTGTTTTGATTATTGAAGCCCTTGCTCAAACAGGTTGTGTTTTGTTATTGTCAAAAGAAGAAAACAAAGGAAAAATTGCTTTCTTTGCAGGTATTAATAAAGCTAGATTTAAAAGACAAGTCATTCCTGGAGATGTTTTAACTATGACTGTCACTTTGACAAAAGAAAAAGGTGGCATTTATTTTGCCACCATTCAAGCGAAAGTTGAAGATGAAATTGCAGTGACTGGTGAGATTATGTGTGCTGTGGGGGAATAACCTTACGAATAGACACTTCACCAGACTGTAAGATTTTCTCTTGACCATCAACGATTAATGTTAAACTTGCATCATCGTTAATTGCAGATACATAAGCAGGATATTGCTGATTGTTTTCATAAACCATGATGTCTTGATGTAAAACATAGGAATGTTGTCGATAGGTTTCAAGAAAAGATAGACTTGATAATTTTGAATAATCATCATAGAAAAAATTTAAAAAATCTATGATGATTTTTTGTCTTGGAACAAACAAATCGCATTGATCTTCAAGACAACCCGCAATCCCCTGTAAATCCTCTGGCATATCATAGTGATGGACATTGATTCCAACCCCTACAATCATACTCTCAAGACGAGCCGTATTCATTTCTAAACTTGCTTCACATAAAATACCACAGACTTTTAAATCATTTAAAATAATATCATTCACCCATTTGATTTGGGGAAATAAAGGATAATTTTTTTGAATAGCCTTAACAACTGCTACCCCACAACAAGCTGTAATCTTTAGTGAATCATAAATCGTTAAATTAGGTTTTAACATCAATGATAAATAAATACCCTTTTGACAAGGCGAATGAAAACTTCTGCCATTACGACCTTTACCACTTGTTTGTTGATTAGCAATAATGATATCTCCTTGTTGAAAATCATGTGTTTTCATATATTGATTGGTTGAGTCAATCTCATCAAAATAATGAATATCTTGATAAAAACTTGGTATTGTATCCTTGATTTGCTCAATAAAAATCACATCATTCTCAAGTGTTAAACAATATCCTTTCTTTGTAGATGTTTGAATGTGATAGCCTTTCTCTTTTAGTTTTTTGATTTGTGTAGATATTGTCATTCTTGAGACATGTAATTCTTCACTGATTTGTTGGCCAGAAATAAAATGGCCTTGATGTTTTTGTAATATTTCGAGTAATTTCTTTTCCATGACCTCATTATACTTATTTTTTGTGATAATGTTAAGGGTAAGTTGGTGGATAGTAATGAAAAATGTTATGATTTTTAATTAATTCTACATTTATTAGGAAAATAAAAATAATAGATGCTCATCTAAAAGAATGTTATGTGGATAAACTTATCAACCTTTATGCTACTTAAAATCAGATATCATTTTAAGCAAAGTTATTCTCTCTATGAAATCACATCCCATAAGGAGTCAAAACATTATCTATACTTTCAAGAAAAATAAGTGTAAAATAGAAGAAGAGGATGGAGGGATGAACGATGGCGACATATGAAGATGCTTTAGACAATGTTACTTTAAAAGCTAGTGAAATTATTGCTCGCTCTGACACCAGTCAAATTGTTTCTGATTTGTTTGAAATTATTAGTGAAAAATGTGAGGATGGATATTCATTAAATGAATTGAATGGCATTGAAAGAGTTTTTTTCCTTTGTTGTAATTTTGATTCACAAATGAATGTTGGTGGAATAGATCGTTTTTATCATAATGAATCAGGGAATTATGCTAATGAAACTGTAGAAGCTTTAGTAGAGATTGGAGCAAATCATACAGCCCTTATTTTAGATAAAGGAAATGGTATTTTTAAAGAAGGGGTTGTTCCAGAAGATATGCAAGCACGTATTGAGGAGATTGATAGTCTCGATTATAAAGAATGTGCATGGCTATTTGATGAATTAGATAGAGAATATATGGAACATAATGATGATTTAGAAAAACTCTGTTTGCATTATGTTTTGACAAATAAAGAAGCTTTTATGTAAGAGAAGAGATTGTAATTGTTGAAAAAAGACTTTATAATAAGGATGAGGTGAATAAAAATGGATTATTTTGATAAGATTAAAGAAAGATTAAGTTCTAAATTAAAAGGACAAGAATTAACAAAAGAATCATCTTTTAGAGATTTAGGTATTGATTCTTTAGATTTAGTAGATTTGGTTTTTGAATTAGAAGAAGAAATTGGTGTTGAATTTGAAGATAATGAATTAATGGAAATTAAGACTGTTCAAAATTTATTAGATTTAATTGATTCTAAAAAATAAGGGGAGAGTATGTCTTCTCTTTTTATTTTATAATTCTTTTTTGTAAGGAGTGAAAATATGTTTTATCGAGTTGATGATAAAAAAGTCAGTGTTGAAATGAGTGATATACAAGATAATCATATGTATATGGCTATGATGACATTGGATGAATTAAAAGAGAGTTACCAACAATTACATATTACTAAAAGATCATTTATGCGTTGTGAAGAGACATCTATGATGAATCAAAATATTATTATTCCACATAATGATTATTACTATGGATTAATTAATTTAATTAATGCAAGAGATGTTTTTGTTAAAAAAGATTCGCTGGCTTTCTTTATTTTTAAAAATCTTTTTTTAGTTGTGATTATTGATGATGAAGATCAACATATTACAGATGTTTTTCAATCTTCTAGTGATTATGTTTTAGAAAGAGGAGTTTCTATAACACGTCTTGTTTATTATTTCTTAAGCGAATTGATTTCTAAGGATTATCAATATATTGAAGAATTACAAGAAGAAATAGAGGAATTAGAAAATCATGATAGTGAAGAGGAATCCATTGGATTTACAAATCATTTAAGACAATTGAGTAAAGAATTATTATTGCTGAGAAATTATTATGATAACTTGGTTGTGATTGGAGAAGAATTACAAATGAATCATCATCATATTTTTGAGGATGATGATATGCGTTATTTTGAAATCTTTACAAGAAGAATTGAACGTTTATCTGATAATGTAGAGTTATTAAGAGAATTACTGAATCAGGCTAATGAGGCACATCAGTCTAAATTGGATTATAAATTAAATAAAACAATGCAATTTTTTACTGTCGTGACAACAATTTTTATGCCATTAACTTTGATTGCTGGATGGTATGGAATGAATTTTAAAAATATGCCGGAATTAGAAAGCCCATATGGTTATATGACAGTCATTTGGGTAAGTCTTGTTGTGGTGGGACTTTTAATTATTTGGTTTAAGAAAAAGAAGTTCTTATAAAAAGAAGCGTTTAATGTGAACGCTTCTTTATTTTGTACATAATTCTATTGGCATATGGGATAGCTGATAATTCATCAGGATGATCAGCATAGAGATAGAAAATAATAACAAAATAAACCATGACTCCAAAGATGATTGAAATAATAAGTGGAATAAAGACTTTTCTTGTTAAAGCAAATAAACCATAGTAACAGATTCCTACAACAATACCCATACCAATGGAAGCTAGTAATGGAAGAATATATGTACGTCGAATTTCTTGTTTATAATGAACTTTTTTACGTAATGACTTTTGATTTAAATAACATACTTGTAAACCATACAAACAGTTTCCAATAACCAGTGAGTATAAACCAAGTGGGGTAAAGAATAATAAAGCAAAAGTAATCAAGCAGTGCCAAATTAAAGCGATTGCCGCATTTTTTAAAGGAACATTGACTTCACCAATGGCTTGTAAGATTCCATTTGTCAGTGTTGATAATCCAAAGAAAACAATACCAGGACTCCCAATGGCTAGTAAATAAGTAGAAGTCATAACAGTTTCTTTTTGCGGGAATATTGTTCCAATAATAGGATAAGCAAGCACTGACATACCTACAGCAGATGGAATCAAAATCATCATTGTTAAACGAATACCAGATTTAATATGTTCTTTTGTTTCTTTATAATTTTTTATAGCCCATGATGATGAAATCGCTGGAATAGATGCTGTTGACATGGCAGATGCTAAGGCAACAGGAACATTTTGCAAGACAACATATTCACCAGAGTAAACACCATACATTGTTGAAGCACTAGGCCCAGTTCCCATAGCAAAATAGAAAATATACATATCGACTGTTGCAACTAAATTATAAATACATGTTGCAAAAATAATAGGTGTAACAATGCTTAAAATCATTCTAAAAATACTCTTGTAAGAATCCTCATAATTATCAGGATCATTTTTAACAATTAAGTTATTCTTACGTTTCATATACATCAAAGCCATATAGATTAAGCCAATAAGAACGCCGACTCCAGTTCCAAGGGCACTACCAGCAGCTCCGATAGAAGCCATTTTTGTACCACCAACTTGGATATAGGGTTGAATGAATAAATAAGCTGCCCCTACAGATACAATCGCATTAAAAACTTGTTCAATGATTTGAGATACAGATGTATAAACTGTAGTCTGATGGGCTTGAAAATAACCTCTAAAAACACCAAGTAATCCTGATAGGAAAATCGTTGGACATAAAACTCTTAATGCCATAACAGCATTTTCTGGTACAATAAATGGAGCAATAAAAAAGGCAACAATTGCAGCACCACCACCAATTGCACAAATATATATAAAGGAACAACGTAATATTTTTTGAACATTATTATATTGATTTAAAACTAATTTTTCTGAAATTAATTTAGAAATAGCAGTTGGGATACTATAAGATGATATTAATAAAATCAAGGCATAGATATTATAAGCGGTTGAATAATATCCAACCCCTTCAGATGTAATTAATGCTTTTAATGGACTTCTATATAAAACACCTATGATTCTTACTAAAATCCCAGCAATAGCTAAAATAGACGCTTGTTTCACTATGGAACGTGTACGATTCATATTGGACCTCACTTTCTATATTGATTATTATATCATTAATTTATATAAAATCAAAAATCATTTCTATTTGTGTGAATTTTTCATATATTTTACACAAATTTCTGTTACAATACAATTGTTAAATTTAAAGAGGTGTATTCAAAACATGAAAAAAAAGTATAAATTGAAACGAAATATAAAAAGAGATTTAATTATTCTTTTTTCTGTTATTGTCATAGGAATTGTAATATATATGGGTATACAAAGCCTTATAAGTAAACAAAATCAAGAAAAAATAAAACCTCTTCAGCCATCGACAAATACGCATAAAGTGGAAAATGATGACAAGAATAAAGAAGATAATGAGAGTGAAAATTTACAAGTTGCAGTTATTGGTAATAGTGATGCCTATAGTGGATGGAATCCTTTGCAACTTTGGCATGAAAAGGGAATCGCTTCTTTTGTAGGGGCTGGGGCAAAACAAAATACAAAATTATCCTATTATATATTGCAAGAAATTTTGTCTGTGTCAAAACCTCAAATTCTTGTTTTAGAAGCCAATGCTTTTTTTGATGAAAGAGAATATCTTGAACCACAAGGTTATGAATATACTGCCACAAAGTATTGTTCAAAGTTATTTAAAAACACAACAAAATGGAATGACATAAAAGATGAAAAATATATGAATGAAAATTTTAATAAAGAGCGAATGAAATTATATGGCTATTATTATAATAATGATATGATTTCTTATTCTGGAGGTTATTCATATATGAAAAAAACTCAAGAAAGAGAAGCTTTTTCTTCTTTTACAAAAAAATATTTACCTAAGATTATGAATCTATGCAAAGAAAATAATATTAAAGTCATGTTGATTGCATATCCTTCAGCTACATCATGGAATTATAAGAAATATAATGCTGTGAATGACTATGCTCAAGAAAATGATATTCCTTTTATTGATTTTAATATTGAAACAAATTTAACAGATTTTAATTGGTTAACTGATTCTCGAGATGGTGGAAATCATTTGAATCATTCTGGGGCAACAAAAATGACTTCATTTTTTGGAAATTATTTAAAAGAACATTATCATTTAAAAGATAATCGAAGAAAATCTTCTTATCAGTATTGGAATAAGGATTATGATATGTTAATGAAAAATAAGTAAGAAAGTGAGATTAATTATGAAATATAGAAAATTGAAACTTAAGAAAGAGTTTAGAAGATATTGTCTTACTATTTTAGCGATATGCATAAGTTTTGGTGGTGGTTGGTTGTTTCGAGGAATATATGATAAAGCTTTTTTTGAAAAAAATATGAAGTCAACAAATATAGAAGACAATACATTATCAAAAAATAATATTCAAAATAATTCTGTTGCTGGAATAGGACCAACAACAGAAAAAATGGAAATCTTAGCCATTGGGAATAGTAATTTATATAGTTCTTTTAATCCATTACAATTATGGAATGAAACAGGTATAACTGCAACCGCTCTGGCTGCACCAAATACAAATATGAGACTTTCTTATTATTTATTGGA
The DNA here is from genome assembly GCA_900538465.1 of uncultured Erysipelotrichaceae bacterium. Taxonomy (GTDB): domain Bacteria; phylum Bacillota_I; class Bacilli_A; order Erysipelotrichales; family Coprobacillaceae; genus Longibaculum. The sequence goes on along the minus strand of UPXV01000022.1, from coordinate 18,655 downwards.
AAAAAGTTTAAAAATTGAAAAGCCCAAATTAATTATTTTGGAAGTGAATCAGTTTTTTGAAAAAAAAGAATTAAATAATAAAGATAGAGATGAAAAAATTTCAAGTGAAAAAGTAAATAAAATATTAGTTGATAATAAAAAGGTTAAAGTCAAGGATACCTTGTTAAAAACAAGAGGGTATTATTATAGTGATAAAGTAGTGAAATATAGAAATGGTTTTAGATATATGAATAAAAATGTTAAAAGTGAGAGAGTAAATAAACATGTTAATTCTTATTTAGAGAGTTTTATTAATTTAGCAAGGGAAAAAGATTGTAAAATTTTATTTGTAAGTTTTCCTTCGGCAACATCATGGAATTATAAAAGACATAGTATTGTAAATAACTATGCAATAAAATACGAAATACCTTATATTGATTTTAATGCTAATCAATATGATACTCAGTTTAATTGGCAAACGGATACACGTGATGCAGGAAACCATTTAAACCATTCTGGAGCAACAAAGATGACACATTTTTTAGCAACTTATCTACAAAAAAATTATATTTTTAATGATTTTAGAAATAACCAATTATATAAACATTGGAATGAAGAATATAGAGATTTTATGGATTATATTTCAAATATAACTATATAATTGAATTAAAAATCTGTTTGTTCGCAAAGGTTATTATAATTTATATTTTTGAGAATTTTATTTTTATGTGCCATATTATAAAATCTATGCTATAATATTAAAAAATATATCTTGGAGGAGAAATATGAACGAAAGTCGAATTTGTATTGCTTTAGATTTTCAAACAAAAGAAGAAGTTAAAGAATTCTTGGATCAGTTTGGAGATGAAAAACTATATGTAAAAGTTGGAATGGAACTTTTCTATGGTGAAGGAATTGAAATGATCAAATTAATTAAAGAAAGAGGACATCAAATTTTCTTGGATTTAAAATTACATGACATTCCTAATACTGTGAAAAGTGCAATGAAACAACTTGCTAAATTAGATGTTGATATGATTAATGTTCATGCTTCAGGAAGTGTTGCGATGATGAAAGCTGCTATCGAAGGACTAGAAGAAGGTGCAGTCAATGGGAAACGTCCATTATGTATTGCCGTAACTTGTTTAACATCTTTGGATCAAGAAGTTTTAGATAACGAATTGTTAATTCATGAACCTTTAGCAGAAGTTGTATTAAAATGGGCACAAAATGCTAAAGAAGCTGGATTAGACGGTGTTGTTTGTTCACCTCTTGAATCACAAATTATCCATGAACAATTAGGAAATGAATTTTTGACTGTGACACCAGGAATTAGACTTGCTAGTGATAGTGTCAATGATCAAAAACGTGTGACAACGCCAGCAATGGCAAGAGAATTGACTTCTAGTTATATAGTTGTTGGAAGAACAATCACAAGAGCTAAAAATCCAGTTGAAACATATCATGAAGTATATAGACAATTTCAAGGAGAATAGAAAAATGGAAAGAAAAATTGCAAAAGATTTATTAGATATTCAAGCTGTCTTTTTAAGACCAAATGAACCTTTTACTTGGGCTTCAGGAATCAAATCACCAATTTATTGTGATAATCGTTTAACATTATCTTATCCAAATGTGAGAAAAGATGTTGAAGAAGGTTTAGCAAAATTAATTAAAGAAAACTATCCAGAATGTGAATGCTTAATGGGTACAGCAACTGCTGGTATTGCTCATGCCGCATTAGCAGCTGATATTTTAGAATTACCAATGGGATATGTTCGTGGGGGTGCAAAATCTCATGGACGTAATAATCGTATTGAAGGTTTAGTGAAACCAGGAATGAAGGTTGTTGTCGTAGAAGATTTAATTTCTACTGGTGGATCTTCTTTAGAATGTGTAGATGCTTTAAGAGAAGCAGGCTGTGAAGTGATTGGAATGGTTGCTATCTTTACATATGGATTACCAAAAGCAACTGAAAACTTCGCTAACAAGGATTGTACTTTCCACACACTTACAAATTATGAAACTCTTATTGAAGTCGCTGTAGAAAATAATTATATCCATGAAAATGATTTAGAAAAGTTAAAAGCATGGAAAAAAGATCCTAGCGATGAATCTTGGATGAATAAGTAAAAAAGACTTTAAAATAGGATTTAAGGGGGAGATGAGTAATTTTGAGTTGCAATTTTCCCTTTTTTAATGTATAACAATAGAGATTATATATATCTATCTTCAAGGAGGATATTTTATGTTTAAAAGTATGAAATATGTTTTGTATGAAAATTTTACAAATTTATTTAGGATATATTCTATTTCTAAATATGAATTACTGGCAGATATGAGGGATTCTAAGTTAGGACTATTTTGGAATTTTGCAAATCCCTTCATTCAAGTTTTAACGTATTGGTTTGTATTTGGATTAGTATGGAATAAGAAAGATGTAGGTGGGATAACTTATATTTATTGGATGCTTGGGGGTATGGTTGTTTGGTTTTTTATTTCACCATGCATTACAAATGGATGTAATGCTATTTTTTCAAAAGTAAATGTTATAACAAAAATGAAATTTCCCGTTAGTATTTTACCAGCTACAGTTGTTTTAAAAGAATTATTTAATCATTTTTGTTTGATGATTATTCTATTCGTGGTTTTCCTATTGGGAGGTATTTATCCGTCTATTCATTGGTTAGGATTAATATATTATTTATTATGCGCTATTATTTTTTCAATTTCATTATCTATGACAACGTCTGTTTTGAATATGTTGGCTCGTGATACAAGAAAATTAGTTTTAGCATGTATGAGACTTCTTCTTTATTTAACACCAATTTTATGGGATATAAAAAGTTTACCAAAATTTTTACATCCAATTATGATGGCTAATCCTATTTACTACATTGTTCAAGGATATAGAGATTGCTTCTTTTTTCATAGAGGTTTTTTATACTATGGTAAATCAATGATATGTTTTTGGGTTATTACTTTTGTTTTATTTGCGTTTGGAAGTTATATGATGTATAAATTTAAACATAAATTTATTGATATGATCTAGGAGTGATAAAAATGACTAATGAACAATATGCAATTGAATTTAGAGATGTTTCTAAAATATATTCATTAAAATCAAAAGAAAAGAATCATAGTATGGATAAAAGATTTTATGCATTAAAAAAAATAAATTTTAAAATCCCAAAAGGAGAAGTAGTTGGGATTTTAGGAACGAATGGATCGGGTAAATCAACTATGTCTATTATTCTTGCTGGGATTAGTGAAGTTGATGAAGGTGAAATGATTGTTAATGGCGAACAGGCACTTATTGCAATAAATACTGGATTAAATCAACAACTTACTGGATTAGAAAATATTAGATTAAAAGGCGCTTTATTAGGATTGTCTAAAAAACGAATTCAAGAAATAACAGAAGGTGTTATTGAATTTGCTGAAATTGGTGATTTTTTATATCAACCTGTAAAAAAATATTCAAGTGGTATGAAATCAAGGTTAGGATTTTCTATTAATTTATGTTTAAATCCTGAAATTCTTATTGTCGATGAAGCGTTATCTGTTGGAGACAAAGGTTTTGCTCAAAAATGTATTAATAAAATGAAAGAGTTGAAAGCACAAGGCAAAACAATTGTTTTTATTTCACATTCATTGCCACAAGTTAGAGATTTTTGTGATACAGCAATGTGGATTGAAGGTGGAATGTTAAAAGAATATGGACAAATTGATGAAGTTTGTGATCATTATGCTGAATATGTAGATTATTATAATTCTTTAAATGCTGCTGATAAGAAAAAAGAGCGTGATTTAAAATTTGAAAAAAGAATTATTCCAAATACGAAGAAAAAAGGATTATTTAAATAGCAAGAAAAGAGGATTATTATGAAAAAAGTAATAACATATGGAACATTTGATTTATTTCATATAGGACATTTAAATATTTTGCGACGAGCAAAGGAGTTGGGAGATTATCTTGTAGTTGCTGTGTCAAGCGATGCATTTAATGCAATTAAAGGAAAAAAATGTGCTATTCCTGATATTGAGAGAATGGCTATAGTCGAAGCTATTAAATATGTAGACGAAGTTATTCCTGAAGATTCTTGGGATCAAAAGATTGATGATATAAAGAAGCATGATATTGATGTTTTTGTCATGGGTGATGATTGGAAAGGTAAGTTTGATTTTTTAAAAGATTATTGTGAGGTTATCTATCTTCCAAGAACTGATGGAATTAGTACGACTCAAATTAAAAAAGATTTGAAATTGAAATAGGGGGATTTTTTATGAAGATAAAAGCAACATTAAAAGCTATCAAAAAAAATGTAAAACGTTTTTTCAAATATCCTTCTTTTCGTTCAAGATTTTATTTTGCAAGATATTTTGAAAAATTAGAGATTGATAATAATAGTTTGTTTTTTGAATCATATACTGGAAATAACTTTTCTGGAAATGTTTACTGTTTATATGAAGAAATTATTCATGATGAATATTTTAAAAATTATAGAAAAATTATTGCGGTACAAAAAGGAAGCAAAAAAAATGTTGAAAATTTTTTAGCCTCTAAAGGAATTACTGATTTTGAAATAGTTATCATTGATTCAAAAAAATATTGTAAAGCACTAATTACTTCTAAATATTTATTTAATAACTCTACTTTACCAGCGTATTTTATTAAAAATGAAAAACAAATTTTAGTTAATACGTGGCATGGGACTCCATTAAAAACTTTAGGAAAAAGGGTTGGAGGCAGTGGACATGAAATTGGAAATACACAACGTAATTTTATTATGAGTGATTATATCGCATTTCCAAATATGTTTACTTTACAACATTTGAGAGAAGATTTTATGTTGGACAATATGTTCGAGGGGAAATATATTTTAGATGGTTATCCTCGTAATCATATATTTTATGAAAAAGATCGTTTTGAATTATTAAAGAAAAAATTAAAACTAGAAAACACTGAAATTATCTGTTATATGCCTACGTGGCGAGGATTTATTGATGAAAAGGATAATGAAAGGCAAATAACTGAATTATATTCATACTTAGAGTGTATTGATAAATCATTAAATCCTAAGAAAAAAATGTTTGTAAATTTACATAATTTTGTTAAAGAACAGATAGATTTTAGCCGTTTTAAATATATTAATCCGTTTCCAAAAAATGTTGAAACTTATGAGTTTTTAGCGGCGAGCGATTGTTTAATCACAGATTATTCAAGTGTTTTTTTTGATTATGCAAATTCAAATAAAAAAATTATTTTATTTACTTATGATCAAGATGAATATCTTGCATCAAGAGGTCTTTATTTTCCAATAGAAAATTTACCATTTCCGATTGTTCATGATGTTAAGACATTATGTGCGGAATTAGAAGATTTGAATAACTATAATCAATATTTAGAATTTTTGAATGAATTTTGCCCATATGATAAAAGAAATAATGCAAAAGAGATTATAGATATTGTCTTTTTTAATAAAATTGCTGATGATATAGAAGTTATTGATGGAAAAAGTTTTTCAAATCAAAAAAAGAATGTTTTGATATATGTTGGCTCATTAGCTAAAAATGGGTTAACAAGTTCTTTAAAAGGGTTAATTAATCATATTGATTTAGATATGTATAATTATACATTGTTATTTTATAGAGGAGTTGTTAGAAAACATACACAAGAAATTGATGAGTTTCCAAAAGGGATAAAGTATATTCCAATTCAAGGGAGAAGAGATATTACATTAAAAGAGTCATTTGCCCAATTTTTCTATTATAGGTTCAATTATCAACCAAAATGGATAAAAGATAGTTTTAAGACAATGTATACTCGAGAATTAAAAAGAATATTTCCTACACAAAAATTTGATTATGCAATTCATTTTACAGGATATGAAAAACAAATTGTACATCTATTTAATGCTATGGATAAAACTAAAAAAATTATTTATGTACATAGTAATATGAAAAAAGAAATGGAAATACGATCAAATTATCATATTCCTAGTATATTCAAAGCTTATAGAGAATATGATACTGTTGTTGGAGTTAGGGAAGGTATAGATAAGGAATTACTAGAGTTATTACCAATAGATGCAAATAAAATTAAAATTGTTCACAATGTGAATAATATTGATAATATTATTAGAAAGTCAAAACTATCAATTCATTTTGATGAAGAGACTGAGTCTACACATTCCATAGAACAAATTCAAGAAATATTGTCGGAAAAAGACACATTGAAATTTATTAATGTTGCTAGATTTTCACCTGAGAAAGGAATTATGAGACTTATAAAAGCTTTTGAAAAATTCTCATTAGAATTTCCTGGACATTATCTATTTATAATTGGTGGACATGGTGCAAGATATAGTGATGTTTTAGAATATGTTGAATCTAATAATTTAGATAATGTGATAATTATTAAATCAATGACAAATCCTTTTAATATCTTAAAACATTGTGATTATTTTGTATTATCATCACATTATGAAGGATTACCAATGAGTATTATGGAAGCTCTTATCTTAGAAAAACCAGTTATTTGTACAAATATTGATGGACCAAGAGCATTTTTAGAACAAGGATATGGATATTTAGTTGATGATTCACAAGAAGGGCTAACACACGGAATGATAGATGCTTACCATGATAAAATACATTTAAAGAAATTTGATTCATATGCCTTTAATGAACAAGCAATAAAAGAGTTTTATGATCTATTTAAATAACTTTGTATTTAATTAAAAAATGAAGATTTAAAATGACTTGGATCATTTTAATCTTCTTCTTTTTTTATTATAAAAATCACTTTGATTTACTGAGTTTGACTTTGAATAATAATTAGAGTATGATAATAAAAAAATGTGTTTAAAAGGAGATTTGTATGAAGGGGATTATTTTAGCTGGTGGAAGTGGTACTAGACTTTATCCGTTAACAAGTGTGACAAGTAAACAATTATTACCAATTTATGATAAACCAATGATTTATTATCCATTATCTACACTCATGTTAGCTGGGATTAGAGAGATATTAATTATTTCAACACCACATGATTTACCAAATTTTGAAAGATTATTAGGTGATGGTAGTCAATTTGGGATTTCTTTATCTTACAAAGAACAACCAAGTCCAGATGGATTAGCACAAGCTTTTATATTAGGAGAAGAATTTATTGGCAACGATAGTTGTGCAATGATTTTAGGTGATAACATTTTCTATGGAAATGGATTAGTTAAAAGATTGTTAAAAGCGGCTAGTAAGAAAAATAAAGCAACAATCTTTGGATATTTGGTTGAAGATCCAGAAAGATTTGGGATTGTTGAATTTGATGAGAATAAAAAAGTGATTTCATTGGAAGAAAAACCAATCAATCCTAAATCTAATTATGCAATTACAGGATTATATTTTTATGACAACCGAGTTGTTGATTTTGCAAAAAAAGTAAAACCAAGTGCAAGAGGAGAATTGGAAATTACTGATCTCAATAAATTATATTTAGAAGCAGGATCTTTAGACGTTGAATTATTAGGGCGTGGCTTTGCATGGCTTGATACGGGAACAATTGAAGCTTTGATGGATGCTGGTGATTTTGTGAAAACAATCGAAGACCGTCAAGGTATAAAAATATCAGTACCTGAAGAAATTGCTTATAATGCTAATTGGATTGGGAGAAAAGAATTAGAAATAGCTGTTGAAAAATATGGGAATTCTCCATATGGAAAACATTTGAAAAAAATATTGGATGGAGTACAATTTTATTAAAATGAAAACTATAGATGAAATTAAAGAATGGATTTATGAGTTAAATGAAAGAACAGAAGTATACATATCTCAGAATTTATTAAGTGATAGTTCAACTTGGTTTTATGATGATAAAGATGGAACTATTCATAACCAAAATCATACTTTTTTTAGTGTTGTTGGAATTAAAGGGAAAATAAATAATAAGGAAATTGAACAGCCTATTTTATTACAAAATGAAATAGGCTATCTTGGTATATTATGTAAAAGAATAGATAATGTATATTATTATCTTATGCAAGCTAAGATTGAGCCAGGGAATATCAATTGTATTCAAATTTCACCGACCATTCAAGCAACAAAAAGTAATTTTACACAAAAACATGGTGGTAATAAGCCACTTTATTTAGAATATTTTCTTAATGCTCAAAACGAAGATATCATTGTTGACCAAATTCAATCTGAACAATCATCACGCTTCTATAAAAAAAGAAATAGAAATATGATTGTTGAAGTTCACGAGGAAATTGAAATAGACAAAAGATTTTGTTGGATGACTCTTTGGCAAATCAAAGAATTGATGAAAGAAAGAAATCTTGTTAATATGGATACAAGAACTGTATTATCGTGTTTGCCTTTTATTTGTTCTCAATATCAAGGTGAAATAAAAAATCAATATTTATATAATTCAATTTATGAAAAAAATTATGTTCAAGAAATTGTTCAACTTTATCATGAAATTAATAATTATAAAATGTTTACTGAAGATTATTTAGAAATAACAAGATTGGATGAATTGAAAAATTGGATTATAGATAATTCAGGAATAAGATGCCGTTTTGAATATCCTTATGAGGTTATATATTGTGATATAGAAATAGAAGGGCGTGAAGTTAGAAGTTGGACTCAACCATTATTTAAAGCAATAGGGATGGCTACTTTTGGACTTATATGTACTATTGTAGATAATCAATATAAATTTCTTGTTAAAATTAGACCTGAGATAGGATGTTTTGATAAAATTGAGATTGGTCCAAGTATCCAAAAAGAAGCTAATGAAAAATTTGAAGATTCTATAGAAAAGCTTTTCTATAAGAAGATGATAAATGAAGAGAATTTGTTATTTGATTCTATTCTATCTGAAGAAGGAGGACGTTTTTATCATGAAGAGAATAGAAATGTGGTTATGCTCATTCCAAATGATGAATTGAAAGAAATTCCTAAGAATTATTACTTAGTATCATATGCTGCTCTCAATCATTTAAATCTTATAAATAATTGTTTAAATATACAACTTAGAAATTTATTATCAACATTGGAGGTTTAAAAATGGAAAAAATAAGAATTGGAATTATATGCCCTTCTGAGATAGCTTTTAGAAGATTTATGCCTGCGTTATCAAAATTAAATGATATTTATGAATTTGCTGGTATTGCTATTGCTTCAGATGATGAATGGAATGGTTCTAGAACCGTAGAAACAAAAAATATCGAAATACAAAAAGCAAAATCTTTTATTGATCAATATGGGGGAAAAATGTATGAAAGTTATACATCTTTGATAAATGATGAACAAGTAGAAGCTGTCTATATTCCTTTACCACCAGCATTACACTATCAATGGGCAAAATTAGCTTTACAAAATAATAAACATGTCTTTGTAGAAAAGCCTTCTTCAACAAGGTTAGAACATACAAAGGAATTAACTGAACTAGCAAATGCAAAAAAACTGGTTTTACATGAAAATTATATGTTTATATATCATCATCAAATTGAGAAGATACAACAAATAATAGAAAAAGGTAAATTGGGAGACGTTCGTTTGATCAGAGCTAATTTTGGTTTCCCTAAACGTCCTGCTAATGATTTTCGTTATAATAAGTCATTAGGAGGTGGAGCTTTACTTGACTGTGGTGGGTATCCTTTACGTTTAATAACACTATTATTAGATGAAGGTGTTCAAATAGATGCATCTAAATTAATTTACAATGATCAAAATATAGATTTATACGGATCGGTACAACTTTCAAATAGTCATCAAGTAGCACAAGTTTCATTTGGGATGGATAATGAATATCGTTGTGATTTAGAAATATGGGCAAATCAAGGTATTTTAAGAACTGGACGTATTTTTAGTGCACCTGATCAATTGACTTGTACTATAGAAATAGAAAAAAATCATGAGATACAAAAAATAGAAGTTTTGCCAGATGATACATTTAAGAAGTCACTTCTTCATTTTTATGAGTGTTATAAAAGTGAAGATGTGCGTAAAGAAACTTATGAAAGTTTAATAAAACAAAGTCAATTGGTAGCAGATACATTCCGATTGAATAAGTAGAGGATAAATATGAAAAAGATTTTAATTACTGGTGCATCTGGATTTATTGGAAGAAGTCTTACGAAAACTTTATTAGATAAAGGTGATTTTATATATGGGGTTGATGTTTTTGACGAAGGGATGAAAACTTTTCTTCAAAATTCAAATTTTAAGTCAATAAAAGTCAGCAGTGAGAATTTTGATGCCTTAAATAATTTATCTATTGAATCTTTAGATATTGTCTATCATTTGGGTTGGGCGGGACAACTTGGTGGAAAAGATTTGAAAGATTTTGATTTGCAAATTTCTAATGTTTTAATGACAAAAAAACTGATTGATAAACTATTAGAAATTGGAATAAAGAAATTTGTATTTTGTGGTTCTATATCTCATTATAAAATGCTTAAAGATCAAAAAGAAGTTAATGCTGACCTTTACGGGCTTTCTAAAATGTATGCTTCCAAAATGGCGATGACCTTATTAGAAGAACGTGATATCAAATGTAATACTGCACTTTTAGCAAATACTTTTGGAATAGGTGATTATTCTAGTAAAGCAGTTAATACATTAATAAGAAAATTTTATCACAATCAACCTATTATGCTTGTTGATGGTGATATACTAAATGATTGGGTATACATAGATGATACTGTGAATGGCCTTATTGCGATTGGTGAAAGAGGTACAAATTTTAAAGAATATTATCTTGGACATCGTAAAATTGCAACTTTCAAAGAAAATATAATGGCATTAAAAGAAGTAATGCATTCTCAATCTGAGTTACAATTTGGTGTCTATTGTGATCGTACAGTTGCTGATTATAAAAAAGTTAATCTTGAGGAATTATATGAAGATACAGGTTTTGAATGTCAATGTGATATAAAGGATTCACTTAAGAAAACAGCAAAATGGCTAATAAAAAAAGATAAAGGAGAAAAATAAGATGAAGATTTTGGTAACTGGTGGAGCAGGATTTATTGGTGGAAACTTTGTTCACTATATGGTAAATAAATATCCTAGAGATATGATTGTGAATTTGGATTTACTAACATATGCTGGTAACTTAGAAACGTGTAAACCAGTAGAGGGAAAACCAAATTATAAATTTATCAAAGGTGATATTGCGGATAGAAAGTTTATCTTTGATCTGTTTGAAAAAGAAAAATTTGATATTGTTGTTAATTTTGCGGCTGAATCTCATGTGGATAGAAGCATTGAAGATCCTGAAAGTTTTGTTAGAACAAATGTTATGGGGACAACTACATTATTAGATGCATGTAACAAATATGGAATTAAGAGGTATCATCAAGTCTCAACTGATGAGGTCTATGGTGATTTACCATTGGATAGACCAGATATGTTCTTCACAGAAACAACACCATTACATACATCTAGTCCATATAGTTCATCAAAAGCATCAGCAGATTTATTTGTATTGGCATACTATAGAACATATGGATTGCCAGTTACAATTTCAAGATGTTCAAACAACTATGGGCCATATCATTTTCCAGAAAAATTAATCCCATTAATGATTTCAAGAGCGTTAGCTGATGAATCCTTACCAGTTTATGGAACCGGGGAAAATGTGAGAGATTGGTTACATGTTTATGATCATTGTGTAGCTATTGATTTGATTGTAAGAAAAGGTAAAGTTGGAGAAGTTTATAATGTAGGTGGACATAATGAACGAACAAACTTAGAAGTCGTTCAAACAATTTTAAAAGCCTTAAATAAACCAGAATCACTAATTAAATTTGTTGAAGATAGAAAAGGTCATGATAGAAGATATGCTATTGATCCACATAAGTTAGAAACTGAACTTGGATGGAAACCAAAATATAATTTTGATACAGGAATTCAACAAACAATAGAGTGGTATTTAGATAACAAAGAATGGTGGCAAAATATTCTTTCAGGAGAATATCAAAATTATTTTAAAAACATGTATGGGAAGCGATTATAATGAAACAATTAATACAACAATTTATGAAATTTGGCATTGTGGGTGTTACTAATGTGGCTGTATATACAATTTTATATTGGATTTTTGTATATTTTAATATGAATTACCTTTTGGCAACAACAATTGCTTATCTTGTAAGTTCTGTTGGTGGATATATTTTAAATCATATTTGGGTTTTTAAGAGTGAAAAAAAGGTCAAAGAGTCTGTCGTCAAATACTATGTTGTCTATGGAAGTTCATATTTACTTAATATGTTGTGTATGTATATTTGGGTTGATATATTAAATTTATCTGTGAATATTGCACCTTTATTAACACTATGTGTAACAACTCCATATAATTTTATTTTTAATAAGCTGTGGGTATTTAATGAAAAAGAAAAATAGTGGGGGGGGAAAAAGACAATGAAAAAGATTTCATATGTGATACCGTGTTATGGATCAGAAAATACAATTGAAATGGTTGTGGAAGATATTATAAAGATTATGCAAAATCAAGCATATAATTATGAAATTATTACTATTAATGATTCCTCACCAGATTATGTTTGGACCAAAATTTGTGAATTGACAGAAAAGTATTCTTTTGTAAAAGGAATATCTTTTGCGAAAAATTTTGGTCAACATGCGGCGTTAATGGCGGGATATAGAATTGCTCAAGGGGATTATGTAGTTACACTTGATGATGATGGACAAACACCAATTGGTGAAGTGACAAATTTAATTAATAAACTTGAAGAAGGATATGATGTTGTCTATGCCTATTATCCTGAGCGAAAGGATAACTTATTTAGAAAATTTGGGACTTGGCTTAATAATTTAATGACTGAAAAATTAATTGGCAAACCAAAAGGGGTACATTTTACAAGTTATTTTATTATGCGTAAATTTATTTGTGATGAGCTTATTAAATATCAAAACCCATATCCTTATATTTGGGGATTAGTGTCTAGGACAACTCGTAATATTGCCAATACTCCTATACACCATAGAGAAAGAGAAGATGGAAAATCAGGATACACCTTTAAAAAATTATTATCTTTATGGATGAATGGTTTTACAGCTTTTTCAGTTGTACCTTTAAGAATTGCTACACTTTTAGGCATAGTGACTGCGTGTATTTCTTTTATGTTTATTATATATCTCATTATTAGTAAACTATTACATCCAGAAATGGCAGCTGGATATGCGTCAACGATGTCAGTTATTCTCTTTGTAGGGGGGATGATTATGATTCTTATTGGAATGCTAGGAGAATACATTGGAAGAATATATATTAGTATGAACAATTCCCCACAGTATGTTATAAGAGAAAAAATTAATGCAAATAATGAAAACAAATTGGGGTGATTTTATGAGTCTATTAAAGAATTGGAATAAATATAGTGAAATAAAAAAAAGAAAGTTATATTTTCTTTTTTTTAGCATTTCCTTTTTACTGCTTTCTTTTGCTTGTTTTGGTTATTTTTATGTTACTGGAAAATCTTTTTTTTGGATTGGTGGGGCAAAAGATGGGTTAACTCAAAACTACAATTGTTTAATTTATTTTAGTAATTACTTGAAAGAAATAGTTGAAAATGTTTTTATAAATCATACATTTGTCATACCACAATGGAATTTTGGACTAGGATATGGGGCTGATACTATAACAACAATGAGTATTATGACAATTGGAGATATTTTTAACTGGTTTTCTGTCTTCATTCCTGAACAATTTATAAGAGAATTTTATCATATAATGGGGTTCTTAAGATTATATTTAGCTGGAATTGTTTTTTCTTGTTATTGCATGAGAATGAAAAAAAGTTATTCAATAACACTTTTAGGCTCTTTTGTATATATTTTCAGTGGATACGCTCTTATAAGTTTACCTCGACAAGTTGTATTTATAAATCCAATGATATTTTTACCACTTTTACTCATTGGGGTCGAAAGAATATTCCATAATGAAAAGCCGTATTTATATATTTTAACTATTGCTATTGCAATTATAGGAAGTTTTCAGTATTTTTATATAATGTGTATAGCTGTTATTATTTATGCTGTTGTCAGATTTTTTCAGTTATTTAATGAAAATTATTTGAGGAATATAGGATTATATTTTTTTAAGTTCTTAGTTTTTTCTATAGTGGGAATAATGATAGGATCATTCATATTTGTTCCTGTTATTTTAAGATTTTTAAGTGATGGACGCGCTGGAGCTTCAAGTTCTTTTTCAATATTCTATCCATTATCTTACTATGAACTTTTCTTTGCGGGGATGTTTTCCTATCAATTTCCAGGAGGAGATTGGACTTTTTTGGTCTATTCTCCAATCGTTATCTTTTCACTAATCACTTTATTTATAAGTAAATGGAAAGAAAAAATAGGAATTAAAATTATTTTTACAATATGTTTGTTCTTATTATTAACGCCTTTAGGCGGTTTATTAATGAATGGTTTTTCTTTTTCATCAAATCGTTGGATTTTTGTTTTTTCATTGCTTCTTGCATATATATTTGTAGATACATATGAGAGTTTATTTAGTATAACAGGTAAAAAATTAGCTTTGTTGTTTTTTGTAATTATATGTTATGTTCTGTATTGTTTTCTAATTTTAGGAACAAGAATTGAATACAGTTTTATCTCTTTGGTTATTATCATTTTAATGACTGTTTATTTGATAATTGTAAATTTATTTAAGAAGATCAAAAATAAAAAAATATTTCATTTTATAAGTATAAGTTTTTTTGTTATTTGTGGAATCATAAGTAATGCTTATTTTATTAATAGTGAGGAATATAGAAATTATCCTCATGAATTTTTAGATTATAAAAATAGTACATCTGTTCTAAAAGAAAGTGGTGCAAAAGCAATCTCACAATTAAATGATAATGGTTTTTATAGATTTGAAAATTATGATCAGGGATTAAAAGCGTTTTTTAACTCTGGATTGAATTATGGTATAGGATCCCCAAATTACTTTTTTAGTCTTTCTAATCCTTATTCGCAAGATTTTTATCAAACAATGAATATTGGAGATGGCTCTGTTTTATATTTATCACATTTAGACAATAGGGAAATATTAGAGAATTTAGCATGCATAAAATATATTGCTGTTTCAGATGAAAAAAAGAATCTTATTCCTGAAACAGGATATCAACTAATTCAATCTTCTCAAGAAAATTTAGAACATGTTAATATATATGAAAATATGAATGTCTTACCTTTAGGATATACATATAAGAATGTTTTATCTAGAGTTGAATTTAATCAGTTGAGTCTTGCTAATAAACATCTTGCGTTACAAAACTATCTTGTTTTAGAAAAAGAAAAAACAAATAAAAAATTTGAAACAGAGAATAACTTTATTGATTATAGAATTATACCTGATAAAAATATATCTTATCAAAATGGAAAAATAACAGTCAAAAAGAAAAATGCTAAAATATGCTTAAAGGTAAAAACAAAACAAAAGTATAATAATTTATTTGTAACTTTTGAAAATTTATCATTTCGATCTATTAAACCAAATAAATTTTATTCTCAATCTTACAAACGTAAAATGTCATTAAAAGATAAGACTTACTATAAATTTTGGACACCAAAGTCATCATCAGTTATGACTTTAAATGGAAAGATTTCAAAAGAATTAATTATAAGAAATGAAAAAGATATTTATTATAATACAAATATGAATGATTTTTCTGTAAATGTCTATGGTGTCAATGAGCAAGGGCAAATAGAAATTAGTTTCTCCCAAGTAGGTGTATATCATTTTGATAATCTTCAAATTGAAGGTTTATCTTATCAAAATTTAGACAAAAATAAAACTCAATTAAAAAATAATAAGTTAGAGAATATTGTAATAAAAGATAATTATGTTGAAGGAACTATTAATTCATATGGAAATCAATTTTTAAATATTTCTATTCCTTATACTCAAGGATGGAAAGCATATATAGATGGGCAAGAAACTGATATTTTAAGAGGAAATATTATGTATATGGCTCTTCCTTTGGAAAAAGGAGAACATAAAATTATTTTAAAGTATTCAACGCCTGGTTTAAAAATAGGAACTATAGTCTCAATATTTGGAATTGTTTGTTTTATTGGTATCGTATTATATGAAAAGAAAAAGAAGCCTATGAATTGAACTTGCTCTTTTAGAAACAAAATGGTAATATTATGAATGATTGGAGTGAACAATATGAATATTTTACGTTTTATAAAAAAAATAGCTGGAAAAATTATTAGAATTACATATAAATTAACTCATAATTTTGTTTCAATTGATGAAAAAATAGTTATCTTTATTTCTTTTCATGGAAGAGGATATTCAGATAATCCAAGAGCTATATATGAACAAATGAGAAAAGATCCACGTTTTAAAGATTATCGATTTATATGGTTTATTAAAAATCATAAAGAAAAGAATATCCAAATACCTGGAGCTGAAATTAAAGAATATTTTAGTTTCCCTTATTTCTATTATATGTCAAAAGCTAAATATTGGATCATCAATTGTAAGATGCCAACTTATATTTGTAAAAAACCAAAACAGATATATTTGCAAACTTGGCATGGAACACCTTTAAAGCGTTTAGGACATGATATTATTGCACCAGAAGATGCGACTTTCTATCGCTCTGGTGTTTCTTTTGAACAAATGTGTAATTCATATGATATTGATGTTGCAAGATATAATTATATGATTTCACCAAATAAGTTTTGTACAGAAGTTTTTCAAACTTCTTTTGGCATTAATCGTGAACGTTTAATTGAAACAGGTTATCCAAGAAATGATTTTATAACAAATGCAACTGTTGAAGAAGTGAAACTCTTAAAAAAGAAATTCCATCTCCCACTAGATAAAAAAATTGTTCTTTATGCTCCAACTTGGAGAGACAATTCTTATGTGGCAGCAGGGTATACATTTGAATTGCAAGCAGATTTTCATAAGTGGAAAGAAATATTAGGGGATGATTATATTATTGTTTTTAAACCTCATTACCTTATTATTAATAACTATGAAAATGATCATTCTTTGGATGGATTCTTATATTCAATAAGTGCAGAAGCTGAGATTAATGAATTATATGTACTAAGTGATATTTTGATTACGGATTATTCAAGTGTATTCTTTGATTATGCAGTACTTAATAGACCAATTTATTTTTATATGTATGATTTAGAAGAATATAAAGGTGAGTTAAGAGGATTCTATTTAGATATCTATAAAGAATTACCTGGAAAAATTTATGAAGATGAATCAGCAATGTTAAAAGATGTTAAAAATGATGTATATGATTATTCTTATTTAGAAACTTTTAATGATCGTTTTAATTCTGAGCAAACTGGAAACTGTGCTCAAAAGGTTATTGATATTGTTTTTAAGAATGTTTAATGGATCCTATTAGCAATAATAGGATTTTTGTGTTTATAAAAATGTTGAAAAGTGTTAAAATAGGAAGAGTATCAAGGAGTAAGTTATGGGAATTCAAAAATTAATATTAAATTTTATTTTAACAATTGAATCATGGTTTATTTCATTTATAAAAATAAAACCCCATAGAGTCACCTTTATATCATTGGAAACAAATGAATTGACTTCAGATTTCAAGCTTATTTATGATGAACTCAATCATCAGGAATGGGATATTCGTTTATGTTTAATCCAATATCATAAAGATTTATGGGGACAATTTTTATATTTTTTAAATTGTATGAAACAATTGTATTTTATTCATACATCAAAAATTGTTATATTACATGATAACAATTATGTTGTTTCTCATTTTAAAAGAGAAGGTGTTACAGTTCTTCAAGTATGGCATGCTTGTGGAGCTATAAAGAAATTTGGGAATGTTATTAAAAGACAATATCCAATTGCAAATTATGATTATGTTTTAGCTACTTCATCTTATTGGCAAAAACCCTATAGTGAAGCATTTAGTGTTTTACCTGAACATGTTTTACCAATTGGAATGCCAAGAACAGATGAACTGTTTGATGAAGAATGGTTAAAAAAGAGTCAAGATTATCTTTATAACAAATATCCACATTTGCTTGGAAAGAAAATTATTTTATATGCACCAACTTTTCGAGGAAATATTTATAAAGGCTTTGAAGCGATTCCATTTGATGCCAAAAGAATTTTAAATCAATTAGATGATGATTATGTTATATTATATAAATTCCATCCTTTAATGGGAGATTATCATTTAGAAAATGATTCTAGAATTATAAATATGAATCATGAAGATACACATGTTTTGTTTAGTATTAGTGATTATTTAATATCAGATTATTCTTCAGTTGTTTTTGATTATATGATATTAAAGAAGCCTTTATTGTTTTTTGTACCAGATTTACAAGAGTATAGTCAAGATTTAGGCGTGTTTGTGAATTTACACGACTTAGGGTGTCCTGTATGTTTTCACGAAGATGAAGTTGCGAATTCAATTATATGTGAAAAGACAACAAATCAAGATTATCAAAAACTTAAAGATATCTTTTTTGACAAACAAGATGGTTTAAGTACAAAAAGAGTTGTTGATTTTATGAGGGGGATTATTTATGAAAACAATGAAAAAAATATGCATTAGCATATTAACAGAAATTTAAATTAGTGTGGGGTCAACCCTTCGGTCTACAATTCCGAGGGGTGTC
>UPXV01000021.1 GCA_900538465.1 uncultured Erysipelotrichaceae bacterium | reverse complement strand
GAAGAATACTACCTTGTGCTTTTTTATATAAAAGAAAAAAAGGACTGAACGTCCTCCTAAGCAGTCAAAAAACTACTTATTCGTTACAGCCCCTTTTAGTAATAACAAACAACTGGTGTATTGACTTTCACCATGTCATAAAGTGCAGCAGCAATATTTAATGGTAAATTGATACATCCATGTGAACCTCTTGAATAATAAACATTTCCACCAAATTTTGATTGCCACGTAGCATCATGGAGCCCAATTCCACGATTAAAAGCCATCCAATAAGCAACCGGTGTTTCATATTCAGGTTTTCCATCAGCTTGTATTTGCCCTCTTAATACACGATTACGTTGCATAAAATAGATATAGTATGTTCCAGCAGGTGTTTTTCGATTAGGATCACTAGGAAGCCCAGTAACTATATCTGACTCTAAAACAATTTTTCCATTTTTATGCATCCAAAAATGTTGCTTTGTCATATCAATTTCTACAAATGTATTTCCTAAACCACCATTTTCATAAGAAGCTTGAATACCAGTTGTGACTGGGGTTCTTATGCCTTTTTTACCATCTGCAATATCTTTTAATAAGCCTTCAACTTCTTTTTCTTGATTTAATTTATAACCATAATTTCCACCAGAAACAGTTAATCTTCTTCCGTTTGCTCCAGTAAATGTTTTCGCTTTTCCAATAATATTAATCTTTTGAGATAAATCTTTTACAAATTGAGTCGCTTGTTTTTGAAATTCTTCATCATCTTTATAATAATTTCCACTTTCATCAATAGATAACCAAGTCATTAAAGTCTTTCCATCTAAAGTGACATCATCTTTTGTTGTTTTATAAGTGATAGATGCATTACAATATTGATTTGCAGCTTTTAATAATTGATTCAACCCTTTATCTTGGGATGTGATTTGAGGTTTTTGATAAACCTTAGCCTCTTCAACATTTAATTGTGTTTTTCCAAGATTAAAAGCATCAATAATCGCTTCTTTTAATTTTTCTTGTTGAATGGTTGTTCCAGTAATCTCTGGTGTTATAGTAAATTGTTCATCTTTATATTCAACTTTTGCATCAACGGGTGCGACTTGATTTTCTAAATGTTGTAATGATGAGATTGTTTCATTGAATTGATTTTCATCGATTTGAAATAAGTTATGAATTGTAATCTCATTTTTTGAAAACCAATGTGTAAACCATAAAAAATAATTTTGTTTCTTTAATTCCTTTTGGATATCATTATCTTTATTAAAAGTGATACCACTATCTTTTTGATTTATACTTTCTTTTTGTTGATCAATAAATGTTAAAGTGAGATTATGTCCATCCATTTTTTGAGCTATCTTATCTGAAGCTTCTTGTTTTGTTAAATGACTCACTTGAATATGATTAATAGATGTATTTGGCATAAATTTATTATGATAATAGAAACATCCTATTACATAAACAGC
Source organism: uncultured Erysipelotrichaceae bacterium (assembly GCA_900538465.1). Taxonomy (GTDB): domain Bacteria; phylum Bacillota_I; class Bacilli_A; order Erysipelotrichales; family Coprobacillaceae; genus Longibaculum. The sequence continues at coordinate 47,562 of UPXV01000021.1, read as the reverse complement.
AATTATAAAAACACCAAATCCAATGATTAAACGGTGACGATATTCTTTTTTTAAGTGAATATGTCTTTTTGTTTTTTGTGTTGGTTCTTTTGGTGTTTGTTCTTCTTGTATATCCATAGTTTCAACCCCTTGTGTATTAAAGTATCATACTTAAGAAAGTATAGAACATTCTTTAAAAATGTCAAGGAAAGTTATTGGAAATCAAATCAATGGATAAAAGAATATATTTATTATATATATGAATTTGTAAATTTAATATATTTAGACATTCAATATGTCAAATTTTTATAGTTGGTTCAATTGGAAAAATATAATCACATACCATTCTCCATATCTTTAGAGGTATGCCTTTTTCTTTGATAATAAATTCAATATTGTCAGTTTCTTGAATTGTAATATCTGATAACAAAAGACGACAAGCAAATTCATTGGCTTCTCGCTCTAAAGCATTTTTCTTTGTTCTTCTTAAAAAAGAAAAAGAGATATTATCATCATAATGTAGTATATAATGTCCCAACTCATGAGCAAGGAGAAAATTTTCATATAAAGGATCTAAATCAGTTTTAAGAGTGATATAAGCTTGTTTATTGATAATTAATAGATTTGCATCAGTTGTTTTATTAAGCTCATCATTATATTGGATATCAATTCCACAATAATCGATGAGTTCACGAATATTATCAGTATGATATGTTTCAATAATATCCAAAACATATTCTAAAATAGTCATATTAACGATGTCTCTTTGCGATCATTTTAATAAACTGTGCAATATCATTTGCCATATCAATAATTTCTTCATCACTCATTGTATCTAAATCATACCCTCCAAATTGAGCAAACATTTCTTGTTTTAAAATAAATTCTAAAGCTTCATGGGGACTTGTAAAAAAGTCATTTTCTTTTTCTCCAATGAGATGAGAACTTGAACAATGAAAAATCTTGCTTAATTTTTCAATCATATCAATTTTTGGTTCACTACGGCCTTTTTCCCATGAGGAAATTGTTTTGCCACTTACCAACAATAACTCACCAAGTTCATCTTGAGTCATATTCTGATTCTCTCTATACCTTTTTATGTTTTCACTTAATGTAGACATATGATCACCTCTCTTAGATTCTATACCCTTGTCTTTAAAAAAGCAATAAAAAATTCTAAGTTTCTTAGAAAAGACATTGTATTTCTACAAAACTTAGAGTAACATAAGATTATAAGTCGATAAATCTTACCGAAACTTAGAGGAGGAACATATGAAATACACAACAGAACAATTAGATACTATCAAAAAAGGAAAAGAATACTTAAAAACAATAAGAACTTTGAAACGTGAAAGATTTCATCTTATAGAAGAATATAATGATATACCGTCACCACATTCCCCATCATTTGGTGAAAATCCAGGAAGTTCAATATCCCAAATTACACGAATGAATGATTACACTCAAAAAAGAGAATTATTATTAAAGAAAATAGAATTATTTAATCAATACATAGATCAATTTGTTTTATATACTGTTTATTTATCTTCAAGACAAAGACAAATCATAAATATTTATTTAGAAGCATCATCTTATCAAGAGATGTTAGATCAATTAGAAAATAAATATTATATCAGTGTCAGTACATATAAAAGAGAACTTCCTGAAATATGCTTAGCTTTGTCTCGTATTATTGATTTTGATGATTTACCTACATTGGATAAGATGAATCAAATATTCTATTTAAAATGTGTTAAAAAGTGATGTGATAGAGGTAGGAGAAATTTATTATGAAAAAATTAATTAGTTTGTGTTTGTTTTTTTTGATGGTGACAATAATGATAGTGTGTCAATCTCAAAAGAAAAGTGTAGCCGAGGTATTAGAAAAACAAGGATATACTATCCAAAGACAAGAACAGTTTAAAACTGTTCAAAGAACTGTTAATCTTGCTTCTTCTGATAAGAAAACAGTCGTATGTGGTCAATTTAAATGAAATAAAAGTTTCATTGGAATTGGTTATAGAGAATGTGGAGATTATTACTATACACCTGAACTTCTTTCTATTGATTTTACTTCAAACGATGCTCTTAAAGTAAATACGAAAATTGGTTGAAAGAAATGGATATAAGTGAGGAAGATTTGAAAGTATATCTAATAGATATTAATAGTAAAACTCGAGCAAAGTCGATATGATGATTTTTATGTATATTCCAAAAAGAAAAAGGTTTTTATGAATGCTTTTATAAAAGATGGTAAAATTTTGACATTTGCTTTTGCAGATGAAACCTATGGAGCTGATAAACTCTTTGTTTACACAAATAATAAAGTATTCAAAGATGAAGGTGTTGGGGGGGTATATGTTATTTTTATATAATCTCAATATAACACATGAAGAATTTATGGATTATCTTGATAATGTTTATAATGTCTTGAAAAAGGATGCAGAAAAATAAGAAGTTAACACCATATTTTGATGTGGTGTTTTTCTATAGTCCTTTTTTGAACCTATCTTGAACCTAGTTATAGCCCTTATATGGGTGTTAAGATGATAGTGTCAAGAAAAGGCAAAGAGATGTCTTACTTGATAAGAATCAAATTGGCCAAGGAGATTCATAATAAACATCAAACAGATAACCAAGGTTATGATATTCATCTCATAAAGAGAAAGATGTTTAAAACAATTGAATATAAGGAGGTGTCTCATCAATGATTGATCATGAAAAACAAGTTTATACACTTGTGAGTCAAGCATTAAAAGAAAAGTTTGAAAAACTTCAAACAACAAATCAAAAATTAAGATTCTATCATTCAACTTATCCAGTTATTTCATTAGTTCAAACAAATAATTATGTCTTACAAGAAAGTCGTTCATTTGATAATCTTGGAACACATAATGTGGAAGAATATGAAATTGAAATTCAATCACAGATTGGAATGGATGAAATCAAGGATATTATGATGAATGTTGATGATGCAATGAGACAACTTGGATATATAAGAACATACAGTGGATTAGATATCCAAGATAAAGAAACAGAATTAAAAAGATTGATGCAGTATCAAACTGCACTATAAGGAGGAAATTATTATGTCAAATATCGCAATGAGTACAGCAGGAGTTACAGTTAATTATGCAGTAGAAGCAGTCGCAGGAACAAGACCAACAACAGGATATATTCAAATTCCTAATATTAAAAGTGTTCCAGAAATGAATCCTTCACCAGAAACTTTAGAAACAACAGATTTAAGTCAAACTGAATTTAAAACTTATGTTGAAGGATTAAAAGATTTAGGTGGTGCATTAGCATTCTTAGCTAATTTTACAACAGACTTAGAAACTGCTTGGAATGCATTAGTAGAAGCATATAAAACTGCTAAAGAATCAGGAAAATCAGTTTGGTTTGAGATCAAACATCCAGGTTTAGAAAAATCTGTATTTTTTACAGGACAACCAAGTGCAATGGGGTTACCTGCTATGGCAGTGAATGCAGTATTAGAAACAAACTTATATATTACACCAACAAATGCACCAACTTGGCAAGTTAAATCTACAGCAGCAGCTGAATAATCAATAGGAGGAATGAATCAATGTCTAAAACAATTCAATTTACATACAATGATGTCGATTATACATTAGAGTATACAAGAAAAACATTAGAGAAAATGGAAGCAGATGGTATCGTCTTAGCTGACATGAATAAAAAACCTGTCACAATCTTACCAAAACTTTTTGAATATGCTTTCTATGCTCATCATAAACGTATTAAAAAAGCAGAAGTTGAAGAAATCTTCCACTTATTCACAAATAAAAATGAGATGTATAACAAGTTGTCTGAAATGGCTACTGATACACTCAATACTTTATTTGAGGAGGACTCCTCAAAAAACGCAATCAGCTGGAAAGCGAGTTTTTAGACACCAAAGATTCACTTTCCAACAAAACTTATACACAAATATTTAAAGAAGTCTTTCCCTTTTATTTATCTATTGGTATGAGTTATGATGAATTCTATCTCCAAGATGTAGAACTTGCTAAGTTCTACAGACAAGCTTATGAAATAAAAGAAGATCGAAAAAACTCACATTTATGGTTACAAGGAATGTATGTTTATGATGCCATTTCTACATCACTATATAATGTGTTTTGTCGAAAATCAGGGCAACAAGCAACGTCATATCCATCAAAACCCTATCCATTAACAGATAAACAAAAAGAGGTAGACCAACAGTTAACTATTGAGGAGGAACAAGCCAAAGCAAAAGTTTGGATGAATACTCTTGTTAATAGTTATGAATAATGTAAAACACCACATTCGTGGTGTTTTCATTATAAATTTAATAATTCTTTCTTTTTCTTATCAAATTCTTCTTGTGTTAAGATTCCCATATCTAATAGTTCTTTTAACTTTTTGACTTCTTCAATTGGATCTTTACTAGATGATTCTTGAGGAGTAACAGTTTCTTCTTTTTTTAATATGATTTCTAATTTAGCAAGATCTTCATCACACATTTTAATCAGATCTTTTGCCATTTGACTGTCAGCTTTTATCTTTCTTGTAATATAGTTGACATAAACGCATGGATTGTCAAAATTGTTTAAATTCAGTTTGATTTGAAGATTAGTAATATATTCACCAGAATTAAGAGATGAGAGAACACCTACTAAAGCACCAATACCATCAGCAATATATTTTCCTGAAGCTGTATTTTTTAGCATATCATTATTAATGACCTGTTTATCACATATAACTTCATAACTATTTATATCTTCAAAATTTAAATATGTGCAAGGATTTGAAATGTTTACTTTATTAATGGGTTTTTCAACAGGATCATCATTTCCTTTGTTATAAATTGTAATTTGCTTTTTTTCTTGATTAAAAATTATTCGTTTTGAATAAGAAGTAAGAATGTTATATAACTCTGTTATTTCATCATTTTGTGTTTTTTTAAAAACGATATGAAGTGGTGATTGTGCATCAGTAAAAATAGTTAATGTTCCTCTTCCTTGAAGATTGACATTTGATAAGTCAACATATTCAATATGTGGTAAAAAACAATTTTCTTTGCAAATATTAGATTTAATAAAAAATGTTTTTTTGGTTTCATCTACAATTGCTTTATAACCAGTAACACCAATATATTCTTTTTCCATAAAATCAGTCCTTTCTGTTAATTAGATTATTTATTAAATATGCTATTTTAATAATCTGTTAGAATTATTATAACTCTATAAAATAAAAGAAAATATATTATAAGAATCTAAAAAAGTTTACAGATATATTCAAAGTTTTTTAATCAAAATGTTTTGCTATTATAAAAAATATCTTGATTTATATTATAAATTTAATAATTCTTTCTTTTTCTTCTCAAATTCTTCTTGTGATAATATACCTAGATTAATAAGTTCTTCAAGTTTTTTGATTTCATTTAAAGTGATTTCAGTAATGTTTTGTGAATTATTATCATTATCTTCTTTTAAAATCGAATGGTTTTGCCTAACAATTTGTGTAAGTAAATCAATAATTTGCTTATTTTGTTCTTCAAGATTTAACATATGTTTTAAAAATAAATAATTTTGGTTATACATAGCAATAGTAGCATACTTTTCTTGATAAGAGTATGCCGAAAAATGTTTTTCTTTTGTGCTTATATTGATAGAGTATAATAAGCTTTTTATCATACTCAACTCATTATCATCTAAAGCTTCTAAACCAAAAAGATGAATAAATTCCTCAGTAGTTAAATCTTTATCAATCATATTTTAATCCTCACTTTCATTTATACTTATATTATATCGTATTAAATAAAAATAACAATAAAATAACATATGGAAAACACCACAACTTATGTGGTGCTCACTTATCTTTAATTTCTTTTAATAAATCAATAATTTGTTGGTTTTGTTCGACAGTTTTATTGTTCTGCTCAATGATTTGTTGATTTTGTTGAATGATTTGCTGGTTTTGTTCAAAGTTATTTTCTCTAATCTGTAATAATTCTCTTAATAATAAGAAGTTTTGAGTATATACAGCCGTTTTAAGATAACTTTCACCCATAGCTCCAACGAAAGGTTTTACTTCAAAATCGGCAAATGTTTCAAGATCATTATTGATAAGCATTCTCATAATAATTTTTCTATCTTTTTCATCAAGATTCTTTAAAGAAAGATTATCTAATATCTGTAGAGCATCATCTTCATTTTTATTTCTATATCTCATAATTTTGTCTCTCTTTCATTTATATATATTCTTATTATAACATGCAAATTATTTTTCGATTTTAGCCATTTTCTTTTTCATTGATTTTTAAATTGTGTGGGATTACTTATCTTTAATTTCTTTTAATAAATCAATGATTTGTTGGTTTTGACTTATTAGTTCTTTATTTTGGTTATCTATGTTTTTTAAATAATCTAATTTACTATTCGATTCTAAAGCATATTTTAATAGAACTAACAAAATTCTACTATGATAGTGTGACTCAACTTTACTAGGAACTTCATTAGGCATTTTTAAAAGTGGCGGAGTAAAAAAATCATCTATCGTTGAATCAATCAGAGGTAATAAAAGGGCGATTTTTTCATCAAATGTAAGGTTCTCTAATTCAAAGATATCCAATAATTGGTTAACCTTTTCTTCGTTTTGTAAATAATATTCTTCTTTAGTAATTTTCTTTTTCATGTTATTTCTCCTTAAGTTTATTTTGACTATTAATAAGTAATATTATAATACATTATTAATTATATAGTAAAATACTTTATGGGCAATATTGATATTTATTTTTGATTTTTGTGAGTAATGCAATAATCAGTTGGTTTTGTGTTATTAAGGTTTTAGAAATTGTTTATTATAATATGATTTTGGAATGTCTAGCTAGACTTTTATGACTATCAAAAGTTGAAAGATTGGGTTCTATCACATTATGACTACGAGAGATTATTTTTTATCGAGTACATATTTTATTGCGTTTTTATCTAAATCATTATTGATGAGTATATTAATTAAGTCTTTAATAATGTTTTTTGTCTTCATATTTTTTCCTTTCGTTTATTCCATTTTATTATAAAAGAATTCATATATAAAAGTAATTATATTAAGGAGGTGTTTTTATGGATGAAACTATAGATAAATTATTAAATTCATTAGTAAATATAGATAAAGTGATCAGTTCATTGTCATCAATCAATGAACAAATGAACACATTAAATCAAATATGTTTAATATTAGTAGATAATTTAAAAGAAATAAACGAAGTAGAATTTACAGATGTAATAGGTGACATAGCTAACATAACTGATATTGCTTCGGGAGTTGTTGGAATTACAGCATCGTGGGGTGATTTTTGTAAAAAATTAAGTATCATTCCTGGATTGCTATCTGTTATTCCAACCCCGTTAATGGCTGTTATAGGAGGGATAGGACTGGTTGTTGGTGCACTAGCATTATTTGGTGATAGTGAAAGTGATGCAGAGAAGGAGACAAGATTATTTATTGAGGCACAAGAAGCAAAAAGAAATGAACTTGTTGAAACCTCAAAAGCTATAAATGAAAGTACAGCAACAGCAGTAGCTAATGCTAAAAATGCTGAAATTCAATCTGATGTATTAAAAGGTTTTGTTGCAAATTTAAAAGGATTAGCAGATGAAAATGGATATGTTAAGAATTTTGAGGAAGCACAGTATTATGTTGATAAAATTAATTCCGCTATGCCTGGAACGTTAGAGTTAACAGAGGATGGTAAATTAACATGGTTAGCTAATGCTGATGCAATAGATGAAAACATAAAGCAATTAGAAAGAAAAGCAAAGGTAGAAGCGTATTATGATGGATATGTAGAAAGTTTGAAAAATGAATCTAGATTAAGAGGAGAGTTAACATTAGCTCAAAACAATTACAATGCAGAACTTGAAAAACAACAAGAGTATCAAGCTAAGTATAATGAACTTATGGATAAATATGATAAGCAGGGATTTTTAAATCAGGAAGATTGTGATTTGTTAGGTATGTATACTGAAAAGATGGTTGATTCAAATGAAAAATTAGGTCAATATTCAGAAACATTAGACAAGGCAAAAGGAGCCTATGAAGCAAATGCAAAGGGAGCTGATTTATATAACCAAGCCATTGGAGCATTAGATGGTGGAGTCGTCGCATCAGCATTATTGCAATCTGAACAATATGCTGTTTTAGATGAAAATGGAACAAGCACATGGGATAGCTTAGCAGCTGCCAGTGAAGATTGTAAAAATCGTGTAACTACTGCTCAAGGAGAAGAATTAGCAACTATTCAAGCAACATCATCTCTAGTACAAGCAGAAATGGTTAATAAAGCATTATCACAAGGATTATCATATGATCAAATGTTAAATCAACTTAAAGAAAAAGGGGTTAAACTCAATGAAACAGAAAAAGAACAGTTGAAGAAAAGTTTTGATCAATGGTCTATGAATACAGAGGATATAAAAAGTGCACAAGCAAAAGGATTAGATACATTGAAGTTAATGAAAATGACATCATTAATTGAAATGAATGAAAATGATAGAGCACAATTATCTGAAAATGTGAAGTTATTTGCTCAAAAAGGTGATAAAAGTGGAATTGAATTATGTAATAAATTAGCAGATAGTTTAGAAGCAAATCATGGTGAAGTCAATGAGGAAACAAAGGATATTATGGCTCAAATTGAACAGCGTGCAAAAGATGCTGATCCAAAGACACAAATTAGTGTTGATAAGCCTACTGATAAAAATATAAAAGAAGTTAATGATACACTTGATAAACTTCCTTCTAAAAAGACAACAAAAGTATTTGCAGAGGCTGATAAAAAATCATTTACTTTATTTGGAATTAAATTTCCTTTTTTTGCAGAAGGTGGTTTTCCAGAAACAGGAGAATTATTTGTAGCGAGAGAAGCAGGTCCAGAATTAGTAGGACGTATTAATGGAAAAACAGCTGTTGCTAATAATGATCAAATTGTAAGTGGAATTAGTAGTGGTGTGTATAATGCTGTAAAAAATGCAATGCAAGGAAATGGAGGCTCTGGCAATATGAATATTCATGCAACATTTGTTATGGATGGAGAAGTTGTCGGTAAACAAGTGATTAAGTATCATAATGGTGTTGTTAAACGTACTGGAACAACACCATTAATGATTTAAGGAGGAAATTTATGGATGTTTTAAAAATTAATAATCAAGCAATTATCAATCCTATGACTTTACAATGGGAAGAATCAGATTTAGATTCTAGTGAAGGAACAGGAAGAAATATGTTAGGTGATTTATTTAAGGATCGTTTAACAACCAAAAGAAAGGTATCAGTATCATTTCCACCAATGAATGATGGGCAAATGGCTTCTTTATTAGAAGCCATTAGTCCTTTGTTTTTTGATTTGGAATATCCTGATCCTAAACTTGGAAAAAGAAATACAATGACAGTTTATGTTAGTGATCGTAGTGTTCCAGTTTATATGTATGATAAAACATTAAAACAATGGATATGGCAAGGCATGTCTATTGATTTTATAGAAAAGTAGGTGAAAATGTGAAAAAGACAACGCAAGATTTTGCACAACATATTCATGATGCAGCAAGAATCTTAAAAATGAAACTGATCTTTAATGACCATCAAGAAATTGATGGTCATTATTTAAAAAATGTAACAATTCATGAAGTGAGTAATGGATTAGAAACATTATCGATTGGAAGATTGTGTACCAATAGTATAAAAATCAATATGTATAATCCAGGTGATATTCTTTTTGTTAATAGTCTTGTTGAAGTTAAAATAGGACTAGAAATGAATAATCAAATAGAATGGGTATCTATGGGTTCTTTTGTTTTAAGTGAAGTGAATAAAGAAAATGCTTATGAGGTTTCTATTGAAGGGTATGATATGTCTACTTTGTTGAATGTTGATTATCAACCACAAATTGCATATCCTGCTTTATTAAAAGATGTTGTTGAAGATATATGTCAACAGTGTGATATAACGTTATCTCAAAGTCAATTTGAGGAAATCATGATTGATAAACCAATGGAAGTCTCTTGTAAAGAGATGCTATGTTATATGGCTTCTTTAATGGGACAAAACATAAGAATGAATAGGGAAAATCAATTAGAATTTTTCTGGTATCAAGATATGAATTATATGATTGATGAATCTTTGATTTATTTAGATAGTTATAAAAAAACCAATGATATTTTAACGATTTCTTCACTGACAAGTGGAAGTGAAGAAGAAACAATCACTTGTGGTAGTGGTTATGGAATCACTTTTGCAAATCCATATATGACACAAGAAAGATTAGAAAGTCTTTTAGAAAAAATTAATGGTTTTACATATCTTCCCTGTACTTTCAAATGGCGTGGTGATCCTAGAGTTGAAGTTTGTGATTTATTGAAAGTCGATAATCAAAACGTCATTATTATGGATCATACAATGACTTTTGATGGTGGATTATGTAGCGAAATAGAGTGTCATGGTCAAAATGAAGAAGAAGTCGTAATGGCACAAAGTCCAACAGATATAAAATTAAAGAAAATCTATCATACTTTACAACAATCTTATAAAGATATAACTGAAAATATATTAGGACATCAAGGAGGTTATTATCATATAGACATGGATGAAAATAATTATCCAATAGGCTGGACAATTATGAATACACCAACGTTAAGAGATGATACGCATTTATGGCGAATGTCTATGGGTGGTTTTGGTTATAGTGAAGATGGAGGAAAAACATTTGAAAATATTGCTTTTGATTTAGATGGGAATTTTAGTGCTAACGCTTTGAATACAGGTATTTTAAAAGGTGATGAATTTGAACTTGACTTAGAAACAGGAACTATTGTGATTGGAAAAAGAGATTCTCAAGGACAAATCACTCATCCTGTTTTCAGTTATGATAAAAACAAAGGTTTGTATATAGAAGCGATGAGTGAAATAGAAAATGAAATGAAATTGATTCAAAACACAATTCATGTCTCTCTTATTACAAATTTTGTCAATAATCAAACTTATGATGAACAACCTCATCATTATTATCCAGACTATACACAAACACCATTGAAAATCACTGCAGTTGTGAAAGATACATTACAAGAAACAATTGCAAATGCTTCAATTATTTGGAAACGAAAAGGTCAAAAAGATAAAGATTATGGGGATTTGATTTTAGGTGAAAATGCAAATAATGAGGTTTTAACAATTCAACATAATCTTGAAGAGAGTGTCGAATATGTTGCATATGCAACTGTAAAAACAATTGATCAAGTGGAATTGCATGCAGAAGGTCAAATAACTATCAATTTGAATACTTTAAATGAAACCAAAATTGCTGGTGAAATGTGTTCAATTGAAGCTTCATCACATGCTTTTGTTGAAGAAGAGAATAACTATAGCCCGGGTAATATTTCATTAACTCCTCATTTTTTTAATTGTCATTATGACTTATGGAGTCTATCTACTGATTTAGGAATAAGTTATACCAATATTGAACCTTTAACATCATCTTTAGATGAGGATAATCCCCATCTTCATGAAACCAATATAAAAGGTCTTATTTTTAATGATGATACTAAAGAATTGATGATTATTCCAGAATGTGTTTGTTTTGATTTAAGCAATATTATTGTTTTTAAACTTAAAGGTGATGTTGAAAATGCAAATGATACAATCGCAATTACAAAGGAAAGTGATATAGCTACTCAAGTTCATCAAATAATCACAGATATGAATGAATTATCTAAACAATACAATACAGTTATTCAAGAATTAAATTCTGTGAATGGAACAATAACTTCAAAAGTTGAAAATATTGAATCTCAATACAATGGTAGTATTGAAGAAATCAACAAGAAATTAACTTCAGTTATTCAAACATCAGAATCTATAGAAGAACAATATCAAACTTTAAAAGAAATTATTGATGAAAATGGTAGTGATCTTCAAACAATTACAACTTATATTAGAAAAACTGCTAAAGGAATAGAAGTGGGAGAATTAGAAGCCAATGTCAAAACCTTAATGGCAACCTCTTATTTTGCTATTTTATTTAATGATGAGGAAGTTATGAAATTAGAACAAAACTTATTAACAATTGAAAGAATCAAAGCTTTGTCTGTTTTCCAATTAGGAAATGTGATTTTTACATCTAAGGATTATGGCTTTGATATTACATGGGGAGGTGAATAATAATGGCGAGTATTACAATTGGAAGTACCAGTGGTTCAAGACCATATTGTACTTTAAGTGTGACACAATCATCACAAAGTATTGCTGATAATACATCAACAATTTCATATTCTTTAGTTTTACATCGTCCTTCTGCTATTTCATCAAGTGTAAGTAAATCATGGTCTTGTACAATTAATGGTGTCGCTCATAGTGGGAGTGGAACAATCGGTGGAAGTGGAAATAAAACATTGTTGAGTGGGACACAAACGATTTCTCATAATGCTGATGGAACAAAAAGTATTTCATTTAGTGGGAGTTGTGGATTAGAAATTACATGGAATGGCTCATGGATTGGAACGATTAGTGGAAGTGGATCAATGACTTTATCAACGATTCCACGTGCTTCTTCAGTTTCAATGAGTGCTAGTAGTGCCTATCCAAATGGAAGTATTACAGCCAATATATCACGAGCAAGTTCTTCTTTTACACACACTCTAACATACAGTTGTGGTGGTAGCAGTGGAACCATTGCTACAGGAGTTGCCTCGTCTTATACATGGACAATTCCAGCTAGTTTCATTTCACAAAGTCCTAATGCGAATCAGACGTGTACAATCACGTGCTATACATATAATGGAGGAAGTCATATTGGGACAAAGTCAACAACTTTTACAGTTGGATATTATGGTGCTTCAAAAATCGATAGTGCAAGTGGGAATATGTTAGGAAGTTCTATGTCTATAAACATTGCTAGAAATAGTGGTTTATTTACACATACTTTGTGGTATTCATTTGGTTCTAAAACTTGGCAAGGTATAGGAAGTGGTATAGCAACCAATTCTACTTTTACGCCACCAATGTCATTATGCAGTGAGATTCCAAATAGTACCAGTGGAAGTATGACTGTTATTTTAAGAACTTATTATGGATCTACACAAATTGGAAGTGATCAATATTATTACTATACGATGAATGTTCCTAATAGTGTTGTTCCTTCGTTTACACAAATTCAACATTCTGAATATGTCAGTGAAGTGGCTTCTTTAGTTGGCACTTATGTCCAAAATAAAACACGACTCAATTTATCTATTGTTGGCGCAGCAGGAACATATGGTTCAACAATTGCTGCATATAAAATAACAGTTGCAGGACAAACATTAAATGCTAGTCAAGGCACAACAAATATCATTACAGTAAGTGGAAGTCAAACAATTACAGCAACAATTACTGACACGCGTGGAAGAACAGCAAGCAAATCAACAACAATTCAACTTTTATCTTATTCCAACCCAAAAATCAATGGGGTTGGTGTAGAAAGAGATACTGATACATCTGCTAAAGTTGTAGCAAATTTAAGTTCAACAAGTTTATTAGTGAATTCTGTTGAAAAAAATAAAATACAATATCTTATAGAATATAAACCAGTTGATTCATCAACATATACACAAGTCAAAGACAGTTCAGCAACATTGGAATACACCTTATCAAAAACAATTCTAGGTTTAAGTGAATCCAAAAGTTATGATTTTAGAATTTATGTTGGTGATGTATTTGGATATAACAGTGCTTGTGAGATATTACATATTTCAACTGCTTTTAAGAGTTTTGATTTTGATATTAAAAGTGGGAGAATTGGGATTAAAAAAGTTTTAGAACATAGTGATAGTATCATTGAAATCCCAGAAAAATCTAAAGTTTATGTAGGGAGCACACCTATTGATTTATCAAATGTTTTAGTCTTTATTGAAGAAAAATAAAAAAGGAGGGTAAACTTGTTAATCATGTATCCCTCTTTAAAAAGAAAGGAAAGTGAAATTTATGCCATTTCAAACAGTAATAGGAAAATTATTTTATCGTGTTGGTGATGTTATTATTTCTACAAGTTCAGAAAATCCATCAAAACAATATGGAGGAACATGGGAATTATTCGCACCAGGAAGAACATTGGTTTGTATTGATACAAGTGATCTGGATTTTAATAGTATTAAAAAAACAGGTGGTGAAAAGAAACATACATTATCAGTGAGTGAAATGCCAAGTCATACACATACCCAAAATGCTCATGGACATAGCGGGAGTACAGCAGGTGCTGGAGCTCATGGACATACAGCAAGTTCAAGTAGTGCAGGTGCACATAGACACAATGTGGGTTCTGATAAGGATGGGGCAAATGGAACAGCAAGATATACAGTCCATCAAAGAACAGATGATAGTAATACAAATGCTCAATATCATGCAAGAACGTCTTCGGATGGCAGTCACACGCATACAATTACAATTAATAGTGTTGGTGATCATACGCATAGTATAACCGTTAATGCAAATACGGCTTCTAATCAAAATACAGGAGGAGGTACTGCACATAATAATCTTCAACCTTATATTGTTGTTTATATGTGGATAAGGGTTTCGTAGGAGGAGATGAAAAATGTTTAAGACCGTAAATGGGAAGGAATTGTATCGGATAGGAGATTGTATTATTAGTGTGAATGCTCAAAATCCATCAGTGAATTTTGGAGGGGTATGGGAACTCTTATGCCCAGGCAGAACAATTGTTTGCATCGATACAAATGATGGTGATTTCAATAGTTTGAAAAAAACAGGTGGAAGTAAATATTTACAAAGCCATAATCATAATGAGAGTAGTGCAGGAGGACATGTTCATGAGATTTCAATGGATAGTTCAGGAAATCATTCCCACACTTTACCATTTAATGAATATAGATTTAATAGTATAGCTGGTTCAAATTATGCTTTGGCTTATGTTGCTGATTCTTATAGACCAGCCAATAAGGTGTCTTCTACAAATGGAGGTCATACACATTCTTTACATATATCAACGCAAGGTGCACATTCTCATACAATCGCCTCAACTGGAAGTGGAAATTCTCAGAATTTACAACCCTTTATGGCTGTTTATATATGGGTAAGAGTTGCATAGATTAACAAGTAAATAATTATGAGTTATAAATTTAAATATGGTACTCATGAAATAGAGGTACCAAAAAGAAGTGAAAGTTTATGTTATCAATATGATTTAGGAGCTAATGTCAATTTAAATAACTTAACAAATGAAGGTTATTATCATCAAAGTGCCAATGTGAATACATCATTGGCTTTAAATTATCCAACTGCTGAAGCAGGTTTGTTAACAGTTATCCATCGAAATTATATTTATCAAACGTATCAAACTTATAATAATAGTGGCTTTTGGTATCGTTCCTATTATGATGGAACATGGTATGCATGGAAAAAAGTTCCTGATATTAATGGAGATACATTTAATGGAATTGTTAATGGGTATTATTTTAATGCAAGTCATAACCAAGGTTTAAGGAGTAATGGTATAGAAATTATTTATGGAAATAATGGAATCACATATCTACCTAATCAAAATGTTGTGATTAATAATTCTTTAGATGTAAGCAAAGGAGTAGATGTACGAGGGACTCTTTATTCGCATGGGGATTGTTGGTTAGGCGCACAATTTAGCACAACAGGATGGTTGGGTTTTTATAATGCTTATGGTGGAACAAGAAAAGCATGGATTGGGCATGATGGTTCATCAACATTTTATACGAGAAATGAAACAGGTGGACCTTTTTATTGGGGAACAACTTTTGCTGGATTACACTTCATTCAAGATAGTGGGAGATGGGATGCCAATTTTATGCCTGCTTCTAATGGACATACATCACTGGGAACAACATCACATAGGTTTTCAGATTTGTATGTTTTATATTCACCTAATGTTGCATCGGATAAAAGATTGAAATGTGATTTTAAAGAATTTGATAACCGATTTGAAAAAATGTTTTTATTGTTATCTCCACTTCGATATAAGTTAAAACAAGAAGAGGAGGACAATCAATATCATAGTGGTTTTGTTGCTCAAGATTTAAAAAATGCTATGGAAAATTGTGGAATTAGTGATTATGAATTTGTAGCCTATCAGTATGATGAGAAAAATGATAATTATTCTATTTTATATGAAGAACTCATTGCATTAAATACGCATATGATTCAAAAATTATTGACTAATTTTAAGCAACAACAAGAAGAAATAAATATATTAAAAAAAGATATAGATGAATTAAAAAAGAAGTTTATTAAAGAACAATAGGAGGAAAGCCATGGAAGAATTAAAAGCTTTATTAAAAGTGAAAAGTCTTATGACTTTAACAGTTATGGGAGTATTTGTTTATGGAACATTAACAAAACAATTACCACCAGAATTAATTTCATCAGTTATTACAGCAGTTATTACATATTATTTTACAAAGAAAGATGAACCAAGATAGGAGGAAAACAATGCTACAAGAACAACTTATTGGAAATACTGTTTTGATTATTATTACTTTAGGATCTTTTATAACAGTTATTCAAAAATTCACTCAACCTATTCAAGAATTAAAAATTGTTATTCAAGAATTAAAAGATTGTATTGTTGTTTTACGTAATGATAATGAAATTCAAAATCAAAGAATCCAAAAACATGATCAACAAATTGATGAAATCAAGATAAAAATGAATTGTTTAGATAAAGATATTCATTTGTTAAAACATAGAGGGAGTGAAGCGAATGGGCAAAATGAAAGTCGATGATTTTATTGCAAAAGCTTTATATTGTGAACAATTACCAACTTTATATAAGTTAGGAGCATTTATGAATAAAAAGCAAGGAAAATATCTGTTGTGTGATTGTTCGGGATTAATTAAGGGAATTCTTTGGGGTTATCCAAATAATGGGAAGTATGGATCAAATGGTGTACCTGATATTAATGCTGATACAATGATAAAGCAATGTACATCAGTAAGTTCAAATATGAGGAATCTAAAAAAAGGTTGGCTTGTATG
This sequence comes from uncultured Erysipelotrichaceae bacterium, assembly GCA_900538465.1. Lineage (GTDB taxonomy): Bacteria > Bacillota_I > Bacilli_A > Erysipelotrichales > Coprobacillaceae > Longibaculum. Next base: position 30,543 of record UPXV01000021.1, on the reverse strand, counting down.
GATGAAAGGACATATTGGTATTTATATTGGAGAGGGTATTGTTGTTGAATCAAGTCCTATTTGGGAAAATGGAATCCAAAAAACTTATTGTAAAGGATGTGGAAAAGAAAATACATATCATTTGCATGAAAGGCAATGGAGTCGTTGTGGATGTTTTGATAAGTATATTGATTATTCTAAGAAGAATAATCAAAAAGTAAATGTCTATTATCGCGTTGAAACACAACAAGGCTGGCACAAAGAAATTCAAAATTTAGACAATCTTTACAATAATCAAAATGATCCTATCACTGCTATTGCAATAAGAGTGGATCAAGGAAAGATTAAATATCGTGTCCATGTCAAAGGTGGAAAATGGTTGGGATGGATTTGGGATTATGATATTCATAATATCAAAACAGGTTTCGCTGGAAATCATCAAATCATTGATGCTATTCAGGTCTATTATTATACGCCTAATTATATCCGTCCCTATCTACGTGCAAAATATAAAACAAATTATGGTTGGCAATATGATATCGAAACCAAAAATAACCAAGATGGATATGCTGGAATATTTGGCCATCCTGTTACTCATTTTATGATTCAAATTGAATAAAATAGGTAATAATTAGTATAATATTTGTAACAATTTCAAATACGTGACATAATATAAATATAAGAGAGTTAATAAAAAGGAGAACTTATGAAAAAAATAACAACAATCATGTTAGCTTTATTATTAGGGATAAGTTTAGTGGGATGTCAGAGTCATCAATCATCTTCACAGGATTCAACTTCATTGATTAACAGTCAAGATGCAAAGGTTGCTTTTGATGACACAGGATTATTTTTATCGTTTGCTTTTGATGATATGTATATGAATATGATTTTTAATGATGATAATCCAAAAGAATATTTTGCCATGCATCCACTTACTGCCGATCAAATCAAAACTGTTCAAATCTATCCTTGCCAAGAAGAAAGTCAAGAATTTATATATATGATCTATAAAGATGGAAAATATCAAATTGATCAACAAGATCTAGAAGATTATCAAGATCAAGGTAGAAAAGAAGCCTACCAAAAATATCAACAGAAACTTGATGATTTAAAAGTGACAACAGATGATATAGGAAATGCAATGGTCACTTATTTTAATGAACAAGTTCGCCAAGAATTGATTAGTGATATGAAAAATCGAATCATAGAATTGAAAAACAATCTTAAACAAAAAGGATATGATTTAAAAGAAGATAATGGACGTATTATCATTACAAAAAATAGAAGTCGTTATAAAATTGTGGTTGTTGCTTCAAGTTGTATGGTTGTTAATCAAGATATGGATTTATCTGGAGGAGCAAAAACAGGTTATCTATATACACCAAAAAAAGGAACTGTTGGTTATATTGTGAGTGATCAATCACAGATTATATATCGCTATAAAGATAATTCCATTCTTCAAGGAACACCTTCTTTAAAACAATATAGCGAATTTCAAGAAATTAAAAAATGGTATGATCAATTCTTAAATGAATTAGATACCAACACAGAAGAATTAGAATCTTTATAAACTTGGCAAAATGCCAAGTTTTTTTGCATTTGGTATCAAAATTCGATATGATAAGAAAAAGAGGTGTAAATATGGCAACAGGAAGATTATTTGAAATTCTTTATTATCTTATTGATAAAAGACAAACAACTGCCAAAGAATTAGCAGAACATTTTGAAGTTTCTCAAAGAACAATTTATCGTGATTTAGATAAATTATTAGTTGCAGGAATCCCAGTAACCATGATTCAAGGAAAGGGTGGGGGTATTTATTTAGATGAAAATTTTGCTTTTGATAAAACAATATTAGATACACAAGATCAACAACAAATTCTTTGGGCTTTAAAAAGTTTATCATCTTTACATATAGAAGAATATCAAAATCTTTTAAAAAGAATGCAAATTATCTTTCAACAAGAAAGTCAGGATTGGTTAGAAGTTGATTTCACTTCATGGCATCAAGATCAAGAAATGAATCATCGTTTTGATTTGTTAAAGAAATTTATTTTTAAACATCAAGTAATGACTTTTGATTATATGAATGGACAAGGTCAAAAAAGTTTTCGAGAAGTTTATCCAGTTAAAATTTTCTTTAAAGGGAATAGTTGGTATTTACAAGCTTATGAAAAAAAGAAAGAATCTTATCGTACATATAAATTATCACGAATGAGTTTTATCAAAGGAAAAGATGAATATTTTGATAAGAATCAATTACCCAAACAAACACCTATTGCCTATCAAGAAGAAACACAAGACATTGATGTGATTTTGAAATTTCAAAAATCATTAGGAAGTTTTGTTTATGATGAATTTTCATATCAGGATATTCAAGAGATGGATGATGGTTATTTCGTCACAACAAAAATATGTCAACATCAATGGTTGCTTTCTTTTCTTCTTTCGTTTGGAAGTGGGGTTGAAGTGATTGAGCCAATCTCGCTGCGTCAACAGTTAAAAGATGAAATTGAGAAAATAAAAAAACTTTATGAATAAACTTGACATAGGGTGTCAAGTTTCTTTTGTTATAATGGATATGAAAGAGAGGAAAAGTGATGGAAACAATAACATTAACATTAGAAAATATTGAAAAAGAACATATCTGTTGTGCCATGTCTGCTAAAGATAATCAGGCAACATCAAAAAAAGAATGGTTAAAACAAAGGATAGAAGAAGGTCTTGTTTTTACAAAATTAAATGAAAGAGGGAAATGTTTTATTGAATATTTACCTATTGAAAAAGCATGGATTCATTTATCAGGAAGTGATTATATGTATATCAATTGTTTATGGGTATCTGGGAAATTTCAAGGTCATGGGTATGCTAAAGAATTATTAAGAATGTGTATTGAAGATAGTCAACAAAAAGGGAAGAAGGGTTTAGTGATTTTATCTTCACCAAAGAAAAAAGGTTTTTTAATGGATTATGATTTTTTGATTAAACAAGGTTTTTATAGTGTCGATAAGTGGAATGAAGAGTATGAATTATTATTTTATCCTTTTGAAAAAAATCTCATTGAACCTCAATTTCAAATTGATGACATCAAGGAAGATGGCTTGATTTTATACTATACACATCAATGTCCATTTAACATTAAATATGTTAAAGAAATTGAAGACTACTGTATACAAGAGAATATTCCTTTAAAAACACATCATATTCAAACAAGAGAAGATGCTTTACATGCACCAACACCATTAACGACCTATAGTTTATTTTATAACAAGAAATTTGTCACTAGAGAAGTTTTAAATATAAGAAAATTAGAAAAGATATGGAGTGAGATTCATGAATAAATTAGATTATAAAAAAGAGTATAAAGATTTATATATGCCTCAAAATAAACCAACATTGATAGATGTTCCACCTATTCATTATGTGATGGTTGAAGGCGAAGGGGATCCTAATACATCTTTGTCATACAAAGAAGCAATGGGAATATTGTATGCTATTTCATATACAATTAAAATGAGTAAAATGAGTGGGAATCAACCTGAGGGATATTTTGAATATGTTGTTCCTCCACTTGAAGGCTTATGGTTTGGTGATGAAGGATATTTTGATGGAGAAAGAATTGTTGATAAAAATAAATTCCATTGGTATTCTATGATTCGACTTCCTGAGTTTGTCACAAAAGATTATTTTGAACAAGTGAAACAGGATGTTCAAAAGAAAAAACCAGAATTAAATGTGAATTTAGCTCAATATTTTGAATATCATGAAGGATTATGTGTTCAAATCATGCATAAAGGCTCTTATGATGAAGAAGTGTCAAGTGTTTTGAAAATGAATGAATTTATTAAAGAACAAGGATATGTTAATGATTTAAAAGAAGATTCTGGTCGTTATCATCATGAAATCTATTTAAGTGATCCTCGTAAAACCAAAGTTGAAAATTTAAAAACAGTTATTCGTCATCCTATTAAGAAAAAATCATAAGCATATCATTTGAAAAAACAAACAATGTGACTATACTATAAATCATCAGGAGGTAGATGATTATGGTCAATATGCAAAAAGTTGCTGTGATTGGTTGTGGATTTGTTGGCGCAACATCAGCTTTTAGTTTAATTCAAACAGGATTGTTTTCAGAAATGGTATTAATTGATGCGAATCACCAGAAAGCTGAAGGTGAAGCTATGGATTTAAGTCATGGGAGTGCTTATTTAACACCTATGAATATATATGCAGGAGATTATGATGATATTGTTGATGCAGGATTAATTGTCATTACTGCAGGAGCAAATCAAAAACCAAACGAAACACGTTTGGATTTGGTTAAGAAAAATGTTCAAATTTTTAAAAGTATTATTCCAGAAATTAAAAATCGTCATTGTGAAGGGATTTTATTGATTGTTTCTAATCCTGTAGATATTTTAACTTATGTGACATTAAAATTATCTGGTTTTCCATCACATCGTGTCATTGGATCAGGAACTGTTTTGGATACAGCAAGATTAAAATATGTTTTAGGTAGACATTTACAGGTTGATCCTCGTGATGTTCATGCTTATATAATTGGTGAACATGGTGATAGTGAACTGGCTGTGTGGTCAGGGGCACAAGTTGCAGGTATTCACATTAATCATTTTTGTGAATTGAGAGGACATTTTCAACACCAAGAAGCTATGGAAAGATTGGCTCAAGAAGTTAGAGATAGTGCTTATGAAATTATTGAACGTAAAGGAGCCACTTATTATGGTGTGGCAGTTGCAGTGAAAAGAATTGCGACTGCAATTGTAAAAAATGAACATGCTGTTTTACCAATTTCAAGTTTGATGCAAGGTGAGTTTGGTTTGACAGATTTATGTTTAAGTATTCCAACAGTAGTTGGAAATCAAGGTGTAGAAAAAGTTGTTGATATTTATTTAGATAATGAAGAAAATAAAAAACTTCAAGAAAGTGCAAAAGCCCTTAAAGAAGTTTTAGAAAGTTTGGATTTAGATGAAGGCATTGATTAATGCCTTTTTATTTTAAAGTGGCTCCTGAAATACCAACCACTTGACTTGCTATTTGATTGGCTTGTTTTAAACTCTCTTGAAGAGAAACTCCCATCATTTGCTGGGCAATAAAAGTACCAATATGACTATCTCCAGCTCCAATTGTATCAACAACTTGAGTTGGATATCCATCAATAAAATATTCTTGTTGACCATCATAAACATAGCATCCCTTTGCACCTAATGTGACAATAATGGTTTGCTTGGTTTGCTGATAAAGTTTATCAGCTCCTTGAGATAAATCTTTTTCTTTTGTATAACTTAATATTTCTTGTTCATTAAGATGAAGAGTTGGATGAAGTTTAAAAATGCGTTGCATTTTTTTAGAATCAATAGAAAGAATTCTTGGTCCAGGTGCAAAATAAACATGTAGTTGAGGATGCTTTTCTAAAAAATCAATGATGATATCACCAGTTGTTTCTTCAATTTCTAATCCGCATATATAGACTTGACTATATTGAGAAACATCTAGTTTATCAAACCATTCTTTTTGATAAAAATATTCAGCCCCATGTTCACAAATAAAAGTTCTTTCTCCAAGATGATCTACAAAACAATAACAACAACCATTCTTTTGTTTTGTTTCAATAGAAATAGGAATCTTTTTACTCATAAAAGTTTGCTTTACAAAATCCCCATAAATACCTGTTCCAATGGGTGAAAAAAGTGTATAAGGTAACTGATAATATCTTAACATACTCGCAACATTATAAGCACATCCACCGATTGAAAAATGTTGACTAATAATATTTTCATCACCTGTTGTTTTTGGCATGTGATGAATATTGATAATAACATCACATACACTAGAACCAATGACTAAAGTCTTCTTCATAAAAACCACCTCTTGACATATTATAGCATTTTTCAGTTTCATAAAAAAACTATATATTTGTCTTTTCTCGTGTTAAAATAGGAAAAGAGAAATGGGGGAGAGGAATGAAAAATGAAACATTAATGAGTGAAGGACCCATCGCAAAAACTATTATTGCTTTTGCTATTCCTTTGTTTTTGGGGAATTTATTTCAACAGCTTTATAATACAGCTGATTCATTGATTGTGGGAAATTTTTTAGGAAGTAGTGCCTTAGCAGCTGTTGCTTCTTCAGGAAATTTAATTTTTTTATTGGTTGGCTTTTTTAATGGGATTTCAGTTGGAGCAGGAGTTGTGATTGCAAGATATTATGGAGCACAAGATCAACGACGTGTTCATCTTTCTATTCATACAACGATTGCTTTTGGGATTGTTGCTGGCCTTTTGTTGACAATTATTGGTGTTATTTTTGCACCAAAGTTACTAATTTTAATGGGCACACCACAAGATGTTTTACCCAATTCACTAACATATTTTAGAATTTATTTTATGGGTTCTTTAGCATTTGTTTTGTATAATGCTTTGACAGGTATTTTACAAGCTGTGGGAGATAGTCGTCATCCATTGTATTATCTTATGATTTCTTCGATTGTGAATATTGTTTTGGATTTGGTTTTGATTGCTGGATTTCATATGGGTGTAGGAGCTGCTGCATTTGCGACAGTTGTTTCTCAATTTGTGAGTTGTTTTTTGTGTTGGTTTCATCTGTTAAAAGCACCCCATGATTATCGCTTAAAAGTCAAAGATATACGTTTTGATTTTGGTATGTTAAAACAAATTATTTCTAATGGTTTGCCTGCGGGTGTTCAAAATTCTATTATTGCTTTGGCAAATGTTGTTGTGCAAACAAATATTAATAGTTTTGGAAAGATGGCAGTTGCTGGTTGTGGTTCATATTCCAAGATTGAAGGCTTTGGCTTTTTGCCAATTACTTGTTTTGCATTGGCACTGACAACTTTTGTGAGTCAAAACTTAGGGGCTAAAGAATATGAACGTGCTAAAAAAGGAGCCCAGTTTGGAATTGTTTGCTCCTTGATTTTAGCCGAAATTGTTGGGATATCGATTTATTTGTTAGCCCCTCAGTTAATCGCCATGTTTGATTCGACAAAAGAAGTCGTTTCTTTTGGTGTGGGACAGGCAAGAACAGTGACTCTCTTTTACTTCTTGTTAGCCTTTTCACATTGTATTGCAGGTATCTTAAGAGGTGCTGGAAAATCAATAGTCCCAATGATTGTGATGATGATTTGTTGGTGTATTATACGTGTCACATATATTACAATAACAGTTTACTTTATTCCTCAAATCCAAGTCGTCTTTTGGGCTTATCCACTAACTTGGACATTAAGTTCCATTGTCTTTTTGATTTATTACAAAAAGTCTCATTGGTTAAATGCTTATGAAGGATAGAGTTGATTATTGATTTTGAAATAGAGGCTTTCTAAGTCTCTTTTTAATATTTCTAAAGGGCCAATCATTTCATCATGACTTGAAATAGACATCATTTCAAGCATATCAATAGCTTGTGATAAATGTTTTAATGTTTCTTCTAGTAATTCTTTTTCCATATATATACCTCTCTTTGAATAAATTATAATACATTACCAAATATTCGGCAATATTAAAATAACAACTTCCTTTCTATAATGTATAAAGGAAGGAGTGTTACTCATGATTAGCTTTGAACCATTTTTTGAAACATTAAAAAGAAAAGGAATAACTCAATATACGTTAATAAAATATCATAATGTCAGTCGAGGAACACTTGATGCTTTAAGAAAAAATAAAAGTGTGACTTTAAATACAATTCTTGATTTATGTTTGATTTTGGATTGTGATATTCAAGATGTTGTCAAGATTGTCAGAAAATCATAATGATTTCTCTTAAAGAAATGTGATTTATGAGAAGAATATTTGAAATCAGTCAATTTAAAAAATTATAATTAAATATATTCATATGATATAATGAATTAAGATTATATCAGTAACTTAATCTTTACTATAGGTATTTGTTTATGATTCTTTTTATAGTAGAGATGACATATTATTAAGAGGTATATGGATAACCAATATCATCAGAATCATCAATGGGAGAGTTATAATGAGAATTAAAAATCAAAATATTTTAATAAGAACTGCTTTAGAGTGTGATGCTGATATTTTATCTTCATGGTGGAATGATGGACAAATAATGGCTCATGCTGGTTTCCCAAAAGGAATTGGGACAAGTAAAGAAGTCGTTATGCAGCAGTTAAAAGATGAATTGTTGAAAGAAAAATATCGTTTTATGATTGAATATAATCAAAAGCCTATTGGAGAAATGTGTTATATAAAAGAAGATTATGAAACTGTTGAAATTGGTATCAAGATATGTGATTTACAATATCAAAATAAAGGGTTAGGAAAAGTTATTTTAAGTATGTTTATCCGTTCTTTATTTAATATGGGTTATAAAAAAATAAAATTATCTACAATGTTAAATAATAAACGAGCACAACATGTTTATAAAAAATTAGGATTTTGTGAAGTAAGAATCAATAAAGATTGTTGGAAGGATCAATTGGGAGAATTACAATCTTCTATTGATTATGAATTAAAAGAAGAAGATTTTATTGAATTTTCATTATCAGGGAATATATCATAAGGGATTATTTTTTGATAAGAATGAGAAATGTAAAAGTCTATGATTTGTGTTTATAATCTTAAAAGGGACCGTAATGAGTAAATAAATATATTATAGTTTCATACTAAAAAGCGCTCAATTGAGCGCTTTTTTTGGTATAATTTAGTCGATGAAAACAAATATATACGAGACATATTATAACGCATATCAACCTTATATGCTACTAGATTTTAACTTATCTTTTGATAATGGATGATATTTGTAGAACTGTTCTTGAAGTTTTGGAAAGGGTTAATTTATGTAAATATGTTGATTTCTCTAATAGAAATTCTCATGAGTATGATACTTTCATGATATCCAATCTCGCTATTTTATTTAAAGTTTTTTTTAATTATATTTCTACCAGAGATATTGAAAAACTTTGTTATACTGATATCTGATTTATGTTTATCGCTAACAATCAGAAACCTTCTTATCAGTCTTTTCATAAATTGATTTATGATGATTTGACTATGAATATTGATATCGATGTTTTCTGTATTAATGGGACTAAATATGAAGCCAATACCAATAAGAATACTTTTATTTGACGTGCCAATACAGTTAGAAATAGGACTAAAAGATGTGCGTAAAAAACGTGTCACGATATTATTTTGTAAGATAATATGGATATATCGTTATATATTTTTAATTTTCTCAGGGAGTTTTCTATGTCTTTATATATGTTGCTGTATCCCTTATAAATAAAAGGTGCATTGAATTATTAGTCAAGAATGGTGAATTCTTTTTCATTTATGATAAATATGTTAGAATAGAAATAGGAGGTTTTATTTATGAAATATGAATTAAAAGGAATTTCAAATACGCTTGCAATTGATGAAGATAATCATATTATTATTGATGATTGTAAGAGACTGGATGCTCATCAAGTTTTACATGTATTTTTTCAAAAAGCAACACCAACGAAAAAAGGATGCATAATTATTTTAAGTGACCAATATAAAGATTATAAGGTAGAATATGTATTTAGTACATATAGTGATCAAAATAAAATAGCTCAACAAATTGTTGAGAGTATTGATTATGATCAAAGTCATCTATTGGGATATCAATATGCAAAATACTATGGGGGAAATCCTCATATGACAAAAACTGGAAAGGTTAATGTTGTTCTTTTAAAAGAGCGATTAGTTATTACTAATGGAGTGGAAATCTTTGAAATAAATTATGATAATATTATTGATTTAAAATATGAAGTTGATGAAACTTATAAGATGAGTGATGATAGTTATCTATTTAATTATTTGATATATGGTATAGCTCTTGGTTCTATTATAACAGCTACAGAACAAAAAATAAAAAAGGTTCAAGGCGGTAAGCTAACTATAAAATCTCAAGGAAATCAAGAAATGACAATATTCTCATCAAATATGAACGAATTATATACTGTTTTATATCATTTAGCTCATTTAGATGAATTGAATACTCAAAAAGGACAATCTCTTTATAAGGTAGAGTGTTTAAAACTTGATGGAACAGAAAATGATGCCATTCAACTTGAGAAACTATTAAATGATTATTTAACAAAAGGATTTGATTTAAAGAATTTAATAACTCGAGAAAAAGATGTATTGATTATTTTCAAGAAATAAAAGTGAATATTTAATTGCTAAAATGTTTTTTAAATATTATAGAGATAATGCAAAACATGTTTATGATTGTGAATGAGATGATATATATTTGATGAATATTCTCAAAATTAAAGTTTGAATCGGTAACATAATCCACCTTTTGGCTATTTTAATATTGTTTTTCACTTTGAATATGATAAATATGATTTAATATTAATGGGAGGTGGTTTGATGGGAATAGGAATCATGGCTGTAGGATTATGGTTTTTATTAGGTGTTCAGTTTCATTATAATAATATTTCTCTTTTTCCTATTGTTGTTGCTTTGATGATTATTTGTATTGGACTTCTTATTGTTTTAAAAAAAGCAAAACAAAAATATTTGATTGTTTCTTTGATTTTGAATGGAATTAATTTAATTGTTACTTTGTTTTTTTCAAATCAAAGTGGAATAATCCTATTATTAAGTTTATATTTTTTGTTTAAAGGAATTGATGAAATTGGATATGATTATCCTAAAATAAAGAAATATCGAAATCTGTATAGAAGTTATTTGATTTGTTATTTTATAATGATTATTTTTAGTTATTGGATAGAACAACTTTTGATAATAGAAAATATTTTACTTATAGTATCAGTTATTCTATTGATTTTTATTGAGTATCATTTGATAAAGATTAATCGATTTTTAGAAGATGAATATTTAAATTTAAATGTTGAATCTATTTGGTATAATCAAAAGTCACTTGTTATCTTATTGATTCTTTCTTGTTTGAGTGTTGTAGGACTTATTTATATAAAAGATGATTACATCAAAACAATTCAACAAGAAGTCAATGAAGAAGAAGTACAATATTTTAAAGTAGATAATGCAGATTATAAAGTTCCACCTTTTGGATTGGATTCATATAAAAAAACAACTCTTTTTGAGCAAAGAGAAGTTACTAGTTACTCTGCTATTAAGGTTTTCATTAAAAATCATCTTTTAGAAAATATGGATAAAGTAAGATACAAAATTATTCAAGATGATCAAATTATTTTGGAATCATATGATAACTTTCAAAAGATAGAATATGAAGACAAAGAAAGTTGTCCATATGTTGGATATACAGGGGGTTATGTGAATAGTGATATCTATGATGATATCAAGAAATTAAAAGATTCTATTGTAGATAAATCCAATCTTGTCTTTCAAATTCAACTTTATGATCAAGAAGGGAATTGTTACTATGATCAAAAAAGTGATATTCAATCTGTGATTCCAAGTGTTATGTATTATGAAGACCAAGATATTTCTATTGAAAATTTTTGTTATGATATGAATACAATTATAGGTCCACCAAAAGTTTCTCTTAAAAATGATAATCTTAATATTTATGGTATTCAACTCTTGTATGGTGATAATGATCTTCTTTTAATGGAATATAGGATGATGGAAGATAGTTATGATTTATTTACAAGTCATAATTTTATTAAAGAACCTGTGAAAAACATAAAAACAATAAAGGTTGTTTATTATGATGACAATTGGCAAGTTATAAAAACAACTCTATGTTCAATGGAGGTGTTATCATGAAAATTATCTGTTCAGATCAACACCTATCTACATTAAAATCATTATTAAGAGACTATCTATATCTAGATATAGTATTGGTTGAAAAGGGTTATGATTATGAAGGACTTTGTTATTATTTTTCAATGGATCATCTAGATGAATTGATACAATATCTTAATCAAAGTCATGAATATATTCTTTGTTATCAAGAAGAAAGAATGTTTAAAATATTACCTCAACAAATTATTTATATTGAAGGATATTCTAAAGAAGCGTTTATTTATACTGAAACAATGCAGTTTGTAACACATCAAAAACTTTATGAATTAGAAACCATTTTAGAGCCTTATCATTTTGCTAGAGTGAATAAGTCAATGATTGTAAATATTTATGAAATTGATAGTTTTATTCCTGATGTACAAAGAAGATATATTATTGTATTAAAGAATCAACAAAGGATTTTATTAACAAGAAGTTATGTGAAATCTTTTATGGAAAAATTAAGGAGAAAAGCATTATGAAAGAAAGAATAGGGATTCATTTTGGTATTGCTTTTGTATATTGTGTGATAACTCGTAATTTATTAGGAAATGGTTATTTATATACAACAACTATGACATCTTTTCAAAAAAGCCTTATTTATTGTGTTGTGATTGCCTTATTTTTAACTATTTTGTTAGAAATGTGGAATGTAATCTTAGAAATAATTGTTCATAAAGTCAATCCATTGAAATTTATGATTTTGTTATGTGTTGTTTATGGAGTCGTTATGTTTCTTTTGCATTCATTGTATTATCTTTTGATTTTTGGTTTCTTGTTATTTTATATATGTCAGGATTGTTGGCGAATGCATGTGATGAATAAAGCATTAATGAAATAAAAAAAGATTGATTTTTTTCAATCTTTTTTTGATAGGATTAAAAATGAAAATTATACCATTTATTGTTATTTGTTCCTTTGTGAAATGAAATAATTTTATCAAAAAGTTCATAAGTTATTATGAAGTCCTTTAAAAAATATACTTATCTAAGAACTTTGTTCTTGAGATAATATTGGGGGGCAACATAAATCATTTGATTATCATTCATGAAATTTAGCCTTTTATATTTTTCTATGACTTTATTCTTGAATGAAAGCTTTGTCTGTTTCAGGTATTCCATCTTCATCAGAAATATAGCGTTCTACTCTCATATGAAGATCATATTTTTCTCTAAGTTTTGTGATTTTCTCCATCATAGGTGAAACATGATGAATATCAATGGAATGTTGATCTTTCCAACTGTCGATGAGAAGAACAGTTTCTTCATCATCCATTGGGAAGAAGTATTCATATCGTATATTTCCATCTTCAGCACGAATATCAGCTACAATCCCACTTGAAATCATTTCCTCAGCAAATCGTTTGGCATTTCCATTTTCTCCACGATAATAGATATTCACTGTTATTGCCATTGTACCATCCTCCTGATTATTCTTATTTACATAATGATTATATCATTGTTTTGCAGGTAATAGATAAGAAATTTAAAAAAATATAATGACAATGGTGTTCTATGTATTGTTTTCATGTTTCACTTAACTGTGTTAAAATAATAATAATAATATAACTTAAGTCAGTAGGGGAAGAAGATATGAAAGATTATGATGAAATAAAGAATTATATTCAAAATGAAATTCAATTAAGAAAAGAAAATAAGCAATTAAAAAATATAGAGGTTTTAACACTGATAAATGAAAATATTAATAAAATATTAAATCCTGCATATGTAAAATATACAAAAGAAGACAGTATGTCGGCAATTGACCCAAGTTATATTTATTCTCAAATTCATGAGGAAATGAGAAAACCAAAATTATCAAATAAAATGTTAAAGTTTAAAAATCAATATGATACTGTTTATGAGTATGGATTTAATGATAATAACCAATGTTTATATCGTAAAGTTTATACGCATGATGGAGATGTTTATTTTGATAATTATTATTTATATTTGAAGAATACAATATATCGTGTAAAAGTTAAAAGTAATAAGCAAATAAAATCTATTGAAGATTAATTGGATTAGGCTTTTTTATTTATTATTGTTTTATATATGTTTTAAAATCGATCGACATATGAGATAATCAAGGTAATCAGGAGGTACATAAATATGGAAATAATATTTGAATTGATTAAATATTGTATGGAAAAAAACAAGAATAAAGAAATAGTAACGATTGATAGGGTATTTAATGAAACAAAAGAGATAATAAATAATTTTTATGAAACGTTTGATTATTTAATGAATCAAAAATATAAAACAATATATGATTTTATAAAAGAAATTAACAAAAAAAGATACCCGTTTAAATCATCACGGGATGAAATTAGAGTAATAGCAAAAACTTATTCTTCATACTATGATAAAACGGTTGATAACAAATTATTTATAATTGGGGTTCTTGGTATCTTGCAAGGAGGAATAAATTCTTCGTTTGAGAATGTAATTCGTAGATACATAAAAGACATTATAGGAGATAAAAATGATGATCAATTTATAAAATATGATTATTTTAAAAAATATTTATTGGAATATCCAGATATTTCTTTTGTTTTTAGAGCTGGGGCTACACATACATTGTTGAGTATTGAACATAGAATAAATAATTATTTATATTATGGATATGATTTAGATGATGAATGGGTAATAGAAAAGCTAGTTGAATATGAAGTAACAAGTCAAAGAGAAAAAATAGAAAAATGTTGGAGAGTAGTATGTGAATCTTATTATAGAATGAAAATGGATAATAAGGTATTTTAAACTAATTATCAAAAAAAGATAATAATAACTATTGAAAATATAATAAATAATAAGGATAGAGATTATACATTTCTATCCTTATTATTTATAACATATAATTTAACTCTTAAGGTGATTTTTAATAGCTTAAACATTCATTCACAATAGATAATGTTCAATTTTTGTTCAATTTTTGTTCAATTCAAAATTAAGTATAAAAAAACCTTGATAAAATCAAGGTAAAATTTTCATGGCAGGGGTGGCAGGAATCGAACCCGCGTCCACGGTTTTGGAGACCGATGCTCTACCATTGAACCACACCCCTATAAAATTGGTGACCTGTACGGGATTCGAACCCGTGAATGCATGCGTGAAAGGCATGTGAGTTAACCGTTTCTCCAACAGGCCAATTTCTGTTGCTAAGATATAATATCATATAAAAAAAATAAAATCAATAGAAAAAATGATGAATAAGTGATATTATAGTAAAGTATTGGAGGAATATCTATGTTTGGATTTGGGAAAAAGATTGAAATAAAAAAAATAGAGATTAATGAAGGTTTTCGTAGATATGAAAAGAATCCTGAAAAAATTGTGGTTATCTGTGCTGATGAACAAAAAGATTTTGATAATCTACATATGGTTGGTGCTGAATGTTTACCACTTCGTTTAATGGATCAATTTGAAGATTATTATCCTGAAAAAGATTTAATTTATTATGTCTACGCAATTAATCCAGCAATTAGTGAAAGAGCATATAAGAAAATTTATAAAAAAGGTTATCAGGTCTATGATTTAGGTAGTTTTATTGACTATCATGAATTAGATGAAGGACTTCATGCGTCTAAGCGTAAAAGAAGAAGAAAAAAGTAAAACTTTTTTCTTTTTTTATGCATGTTTTTTATCTTTGTGAATATGAATGTGATATAATGTAATAAAGAAGCAAGGGAGGAATCATATATGGCTCAAAAATTAGTGTTTACAGTTACTGATCCAGTTGGACTCTACGCAACTCCTACAACAGAACTTGTCAATGCTGTTAAGCAATTTCATAGTGATGTCACATTGAAATATGGAAACAAAGAAGTCAATTTAAAAAGTATGATGGGAGTTTTATCATTAGGTATTCCAACAAAAGCAGTACTTGAAGTCACAACAGATGGCGGAGATGAAAAACAAGCAATGGAAGAAATCAAAGCTAAAATTGTTGAACTTGGTATCTCTACAATTGAATAATGAAAAAATGAGGATATCAAAAAAAGATATCCTTTCTTTTTGTAAAAAAGCGGACCTATCAATAATATGAATTGAGAAAAATAGTTATCTATGAGATACTAAAAATAACGCAGGGAGGTAACATATGATAAAATATATTAGAAAAAGAGATGGTCGTATGGACCAATTTGATGTTAATAAAATAGCTGGAGCTATTTATAAAGCATTTCAAGCAACTGATGCAAAATATGATTTAGATACAGCTATTGCCGTTGCAAAAGAAGTAGAAAGAAAGATGGAAGAAAGACATACAGAATTACCAACAGTAGAATTGGTTCAAGATACAGTCGAAGAAACTTTAATTGAAAAAGGTTATGTTAGAATTGCCAAAGCTTATATTTTATATCGTGCTGAACGCACACGCTCACGTGATCGTAAATCTCGTTTGATGAAAACAATGGAAGAAATTACTTTTCAAGATGCAAAAGATAGTGATTTAAAACGTGAGAATGCCAATGTGAATGCGGATGCTCCAATGGGAACAATGTTAAAATATGGTGCTGAAGCAGCCAAACAATTTAATGAAATGTTTGTGTTAAACCCATTGCATAGTGCAGCTCATAAATCAGGAGATATACATATCCATGATATGGATTTTTTAACACTCACAACAACATGTACACAAATAGATATTATTAAACTTTTTCATAATGGATTTTCAACAGGGCATGGTGTTTTAAGGGAACCGAATAGTATTACAACTTATTCAGCATTGACTTGTATTGCGATTCAATCTAATCAAAATGATCAACATGGTGGACAAGCCATTGTTAATTTTGATTATGGTATGGCTGAAGGTGTTAAAAAATCATATAAGAAATGGTATTATAAAAATTTAAAACATGCTTTAGAGTTGTTAACTGATATAAATATTGATGAAGTTTTAAGTCGAGTCAAAGCTTTGGATGTGATTCCAACACTAGAAGATCATGGCTATCTTAAACAAGAAAAAGAAATTTTGAAAGATTGTGGATTAGATGATTCAACTATTGAACGTATCCAAACTTTTACAGTTAAAGAAAGTTATGAAGAAACAGATAAAGAAACTTATCAAGCTATGGAATCATTGATTCATAATTTAAACACTATGAATTCACGTGCAGGGGCACAAGTTCCATTTAGCTCTATAAATTATGGAATGGATACTTCAGTTGAAGGACGTATGGCTATTCGTAATGTTTTACTAGCGACTGAAGCTGGATTAGGAGGGGGAGAAACACCTATTTTCCCTATTCAAATTTTTAGAGTGAAAGAAGGGATTAACTATAATCCTGGCGAAGTGAATTATGATTTGTTTAAATTGGCTTGTCGTGTTTCAGCCAAACGTTTATTCCCTAACTTTTCATTTGTTGATTCACCATTTAACTTACAATATTATAAAGGAACACCTGAAACAGAAATTGCTTACATGGGATGTCGTACAAGAGTCATTGGAAATATTTATGATCCTGACCGTGAAATTTCTCCGGGTCGTGGAAATTTAAGTTTTACATCTATTAACTTGCCTCGTCTTGCGATTAAATCTAAAGGAGATGTGGATGAGTTCTTTGGAAAGTTAGATCAAATGATTGATTTATGTATTGATCAATTATTGGAAAGATTTGAGATACAATGTCGACGTCGTGTTATGAATTATCCATTTTTAATGGGACAAGGTGTATGGATTGATTCTGAAAAGTTAAAATCAACAGATGAAGTCCGTGAAGTTTTAAAACATGGGACTTTAACAATTGGTTTTATTGGACTAGCAGAAACCTTAAAGTCATTAATTGGTTATCATCATGGAGAAAGTGAAAAAGCTCAAATCTTAGGTTTACAAATCATTGCACATATGCGTAAACGTGTTGATGAAGCATCTGTAAAACATCAATTAAACTTCTCATTAATTGCGACTCCTGCAGAGGGTTTATCTGGAAGGTTTGTGAAATTGGATAGAGCTATTTATGGGAAAATTAAAGGTGTAACAGATCGTGAATATTATACAAATAGTTTCCATGTGCCAGTTTATTATCCAATCAGTGCTTTTGATAAGATTAGAATTGAAGGCCCATATCATGCTTTAACAAATGGAGGACACATTAGCTATATTGAAATGGATGGAGATCCTACAAAAAATTTACCAGCTTTTGAAAAAGTTGTTAGAGCAATGCATGATGCAAATATTGGCTATGGAGCCATAAATCACCCTGTGGATAGAGATCCTGTGTGTGGTTATAATGGAATTATTGATGATGTATGTCCAAAATGTGGAAGAAGTGAAACAGAACATGATGGATTTGAACGTATTCGTCGTATTACTGGCTATTTGGTTGGAACTTTAGATCGTTTCAATGATGCAAAGAAAGCAGAAGAAGCTGATCGTGTGAAACATGGGATGACAAATGCAGATTAGGTTATATGGAACAGTCAATGATTCTATCGTTGATGGACCCGGTTTAAGGTATACAGTTTTTACACAAGGATGTCCCCATCATTGTCCAGGTTGCCATAATCCTCAAAGTCATGATATGCAAGGTGGTTATATGCAAGAAACTGATGAAATAATAAAGGAAATTGATCAAAATCCTTTGTTAGATGGTGTAACATTTTCAGGTGGAGAACCTTTTATGCAAATAGCTTCTTTGATTGATTTGGCAAAGAAGATAAAACAAAGAGGACTTCATTTAATGATTTATAGTGGTTTTACTTATCAAGAAATTATGGATATGGGAAAAGAAGCGAAAGAACTTTTATCATTATGTGATACCTTAGTAGATGGACGCTTTGTTTTGAATTTGAGAAGTTTACAGTTATTATATAAAGGTTCATCGAATCAAAGAATAATTAATATTCAAGAATCTTTAAAACAAAATCAAGTGATTGAACAAAAAGTGAATGAATATGGAGAGTTTATCTAAGGATGAACTCTTTTTTGACATCATTGCATTGTGATAAAAATAGTGGTATAGTATGTCAAAAGTGAGGATGGGTTTATGAATATAAAGAAATTTGCTAAGGGATATAACATTTATAAATTGATTTGGATATTTTTTAGTTGTTCAATCATTGGAGCATTGGTAGAAATTGTCTTTTGTTATTTGACAATGGGGAAATTAATGAGTCGAAGCAGTTTGTTATATGGGCAATTTTCAATTGTATGGGGACTTGGTTGTGTTTTATTGACTATTCTTTTACACAATATGGAAGGAAAAAGAGACTTATCAATATTCTTTGTTGGAACGCTTGCTGGTGGGATTTATGAATATATTTGTAGTTTGGTAGCGGAAGGATTATTTGGTGTAAGATTTTGGGATTATAGTGATATTCCTTTTAATGTTGATGGCAGAATTAACTTGTTATTTTGTTTCTTTTGGGGATTGATTGCAGTTGTTTGGGTTCAAAATATATATCCTTTTTTATCGCGTAAGATTGAAGAAATTCCAATTCGATATGGAAAACAACTCACATGGATATTAAGTGTTTTGATGGTTATTGATATATCTTTATCAGGATTAGCTTTAATACGGGCATACCAACGTCAAAAACATATTCCACCACAATCTTTTGTCAGTGAATTTTTAGATGAACATTATCCCGATGAATATATCGCAAGACGTTATCAAAATATATTACCTAAAAAATAAAAAATCTTGGCACATCATTGCCAAGATTTTATTATGTTTAAAATATGGTTATAAACAAGATGATGATCTTTTTCATTTAAGATTTCATGACGCATATGGGGAAATAAATGTGATGTGACATTTTGATAACCACACTTTTTCATAAAGTCCACAGCTTCATGAAACTTATCAGAATTGATAATACAAGGATCATCGCTTCCTGCTATAAAATGGATAGGAAGTGAAGGTTGTTTCATTTGCCAACCATTATCTTGATAGGTTCTTTGTACCAAACGGAATAATGTTTCAAAACCATTGGCAGTAAAAGTAAAGCAACATAGTGGATTTTGATTATAAGCTTTGACGACATCAGGATAACTACAAATCCAACTGTTTGGTATTTTTGTATTAAATTTCTTATTAAATGCTTGAAAACTCATTTTTTGTATAAGTTGGGGACGATAATGATCATTTTTTACTTTTTGATAAACATGACTTAAAGAAATACCAACACCAGCTAAAGGATTATGGCTAGGACTTCCACATACAAAAAGTCCATTTATATCTTGGTCATATTTTTGACAATAACAACGAACAATCAAAGATCCCATACTATGCCCAAATAAATATAAAGGTAATTGGGGATATTGCTGGCGAATCCATAATGTCAATTGATGTAAGTCTTCCACAACACCTTGATCGCCATTTTCATAAAAATATCCTAAATCATCATCACAACGAATACTTTTTCCATGACCACGATGATCATGAATCAAACAAACATATCCATTTTGACAAAGAAAATTCATAAAATCAAAATATCTTTCTTTATGTTCGCACATACCATGTGAAATTTGAACAATACCACGGGGATGAGAAGGACTCATCACAATAACATCCAAAGGTAATTGATCAAATTCTGATATAATTTTTAAATGTTCTTTCATATTCAACACCTCATTTTTATTATACAGGAAAAGTATGGGAAAATCATGAAATTTTTAGTATAATATTTTCAAGGAGTGAAGAGAATGAAAAAACCAATGTTGTGTTTTGATGTCGATGGCACTTTACGAGATAATGTCAATCATCAAGTGAGTGAATCTACATCAAAAGCTTTACATATGTTAAAACAATCAGGATATCGTATGATTATTTCATCTGGGAGAGGTGTCGATTCTTTAAGTAAAACAGGTTTGATGGATATGTTTGATTGGGATGGATATGTTTGTAATAATGGACAGATTATTTTGAATCGTGATGGTCATGAACTTTTTCATGCAGCAATGAAGAAAGAAGCTGTCTTAAAGACATTAGAGATTGCGAAAAAGCTTGATTATGCAGTTGTCTTAAAATCAAAAACCAGAGTCATTTCTAAAGAACCTGATGAATATGTTTTAGAGTCACAGAGATATTTTAATAATGTTATACCACCAGTTGGAGAGTATACAGGACAAAGTGTTGATGCAATGATAGTTTATGGACCAAAGGGTTATGATTATGCACCTTTTTTTGAAATTGATGGGTTAAATGTATTACCAGGAGAATCAACTTATGCCGACTTAACTGTTGCGGGATTATCAAAAGCTACGGGAATACATCATTTGATGGATATTTATGGATTGGATGAATATATAGCTTTTGGAGATTCATTGAATGATATGGAAATGTTTAAACATGCGAGTGTTTCTGTGGCAATGGGGCAAGGAAATCCTAAGCTGAAAGCTATTGCGAGTTATGTCACAACACCAATTGATGAGGATGGGATTTATCAAGCGTGTCTTCACTTAGGCTTGATAAGTGAGTAAGTCTATGTGGTTATTGAATGCTTTTTTATCTGCTTTTTTTGCAGGAATCACTTCTATTCTTTCTAAAATTGGATTAGAAAATATATCTTCTCATTATGTGACAGCAATGCGAACAAGTGTTGTTTTGATTTTTACTTGGTTAATGGTTTTCATTACAGGTAGTGATTTTCATGGTATGAGTGTTTATAATTTGATTTTTATTATTTTATCAGGTTTAGCAACGGGTGTGAGTTGGCTTTGTTATTATCGTGCGCTTTCCCTTGCTGATGTTTCACAAGTTGCTCCAATTGATAAATTAAGTACTTTTTTATCAATGATCTTTGCTTTTCTTATTTTTCATGAAAAGGTGACATGGTTAAAAATAGGGTGTATGATTGTTATGCTAATAGGAACATATTTGATGCAAAAACGTCAGCCAAGTACGATCACATATCAGCATCAATGGTTTTTTTATGCATTAGGTTCAGCCATCTTTGCTGCCTTGACATCTATTCTAGCAAAGATAGGAATTCAAAATATGGATAGTCAAACTGTCACGGCGATGCGAACGATAGTGGTTGTGATCATGGCATGGATTGTTGTTTTCATAACAAAAACTTATCAACCTATTCAAAACTTACAAAAAAGCCATGTCAAAGCGATTGTTTTTTCAGCGATTGCGACAGGATTATCATGGCTTTGTTATTTTGAAGCATTAAAAGAAGGACCAGCTAGTGTTGTGGTCCCTATTGATAAATTAAGTATTGTTGTTTCTATAGTCTTTGCTTATTTTGTTTTACATGAAAAACAAAATAAAAAGACACTTATGGGTTTGGCATGTATTGTCATTTCAACATTATTATTGATTATATAGGAGGAAAGAAAAAATGACAAAAGAAGAAGCTGTTTTAAAAGCACACGATATGTATGCTTATGAAGAAAGTGAAAAAGCTGATCAAGAAAATGGTGATTTTGATGCCTTATGGCAAAGTTTATATGATGTTTGTCAATTGGCAACTTATGGTATTTTAGATTTAGAAGAAGATGAAATCAATGAAGTAAGAGATTGGCTTAAAGAAACACGTTCATTGACAAAGCTTTATCAAGAAACAGAAATCTATTTTTAAGGAGAAGAGAATGAAAGTTATTGATATGCATTGCGATACAATTTATGAAATTGATCGTTTACAAAGATTGGGTGAAAATGTTGGTTTAAGAGATAATCATTTGAATATAAGTTTAAAGAAGATGCAGCAAGGAGATTATCTTTTACAGAATTTTGCTATGTTTACACATTTACTTAAAGATGGGGATCCTATTGAACATGTGCAACATCTCATTGATACATTCTATTTAGAATTGGAAAAAAATTCTGATCTTATTCAGATTGTATTGTCTTATGATGATATTCTCAAACATCAAAAACAAGGCATTATGAGTGCTC
Source organism: uncultured Erysipelotrichaceae bacterium (assembly GCA_900538465.1). Lineage (GTDB taxonomy): Bacteria > Bacillota_I > Bacilli_A > Erysipelotrichales > Coprobacillaceae > Longibaculum. The sequence goes on along the minus strand of UPXV01000021.1, from coordinate 7,950 downwards.
TTTTGACATTAGAAGAAGGAGCAGTTGTGCATAATGATTTGTCATATTTAAGAAATTATTACCGCCTAGGGGTTCGTATGATTACTTTGAATTGGAACTTCCCAAATGGTATTGGCTATCCTAATTTTGATATTCAAGATGAAAATCATGGATATCATACCTGTGACACACAACATGGATTAACAGATTTTGGTATTCGCTATGTACAAGAATGTGAAAGATTAGGAATCATCATAGATGTTTCTCATCTTTCGGATGCTGGTTTCTATGATGTTCTTCACTATACAAATAAACCTTTTGTCGCATCACATTCTAATGCTAGAAGTGTTTGTCCTCATGCCCGCAATATGAGTGATGATATGATTATCAAATTGGCAAAGCGTGGTGGTGTGATGGGAATTAATTTTGCAGCTGATTTTTTAGATGAAAATACCCAAGAAAATGCTTTATCAAAAATATCTTCAATGGTTCAACATATTCAATATATCAAAGATTTAGCAGGAATTGATTGTATTGGTTTAGGAAGTGATTTTGATGGAATTCCACAAAATCTTGAATTAAAAGATGCATCTTATATGTCGTTGCTTTATCAAGCTTTAAAAGATGCACAATTTCAAGAAGAAGAGATTGAAAAGATTTTCTATAAAAATGTTTTAAGAGTCTACAAAGAAATCCTTCAATAGATAAAATGAAAGAATAATCTTGTTTATGAGGTTATTCTTTTTTTGATAATCAAGAAAAAGTATAAATAAAAGAAATGAGGAAAACATATACAGTGTAAAGGAGTTATAACAATGAAAAAATATATTTTTATCATCATCATGTTATTGTGTTCATCTTTTACACCTATTCATGCTGAAGATGAGGGGCATCAAAGTTCTCAAAAAGTGATAACTCAAGAAGATCTTATCAATCAACAACTTGTTATTCATACACTTTCATTTGATGAACCACATCATATACAAAACGAAGAAACATATCAACAATCCTTCACAATTCTCAATTCAACAAAATATGATTTACAATTACAATCTATTGAAATTATTCCAGATGAAGATGTACCACAAGAAAATCTTTATTTAGGTTTCTTTCATATGTCACAAGATTATCCTCTTTCTGAGTATCAAGATCATCATTCAATAGCTTTTCAACAATTACAAGATATCATCATTCAACAACGCATTTTTGTTGATCAACAATATATGATACCGATTTCCTATCATTTATCATCTGATACTTTAGAATCCTTGTCAACACATCAAATAGATATTCAATTGCAATTTCAACCCATTCTTGTAAAAGGAGAACTTTCTTATCAACAAACACTTCAACAAAGTGAATCTTACCCACTAGCCAATATGAAAGTCAATTTATGGCAAAACAATGATTTAATTGACACAACATTAACAGATGAAAAAGGTTATTATCAATTTTGTAATCATTTGGATAAAGAAACATTTCGTCTTGAAATAGAATGTCCAAAAACATATACATCACCTACTGCATGTGATCCAGATACAACGTTGACTTATGAGAATGCATTAATATCAAGTCAAACATTTCTTCATTCTTCTCAAACATATCAATTTTCAATTCGTTTATTAAAACAACACTATAAGGTTCGTTATTTTGTAGATGATCAACTTGTTTATGAAGAACAACATTTTCCAAGTGAAATGATTTCCATCTATCATCAGTCTTTTTTTAAAGAAGGATATACTTTTTTAGGATGGAGTCATCATAAAGATGGAGATGGGAAAAATGATTTGCCATCTACTCAAATAAAAATGCCAAACCATGATTTATCTTTTTATGCTTCTTTTCAAAAAAAAGAATTACCAAAACAAAAAAAATCGCCTGAAAAACAGGCGAGTCAACTCCAAGTTCAAACATCTGATGAAACACATCTCACAGTTTTTATCTTTTTGATGTTAGTGAGTTGTGGGGTTTGGATTGTTATGAAATCATTAAAGAAAAAATAATGCAGGTAAGGTGGGAGTCCTTATCTGCATTTATATTTGATATCAGTTTGGGAAAGGATATCATGAGTAGTCATATTTGAAGGGAAAACAAATATTTCTGACTACGGGCATAGTATAGCACATATATATGGGGAAAATAAATAAAAATTATCGAAAAATATGTGATTTCTTTATAAGTAGACGCTACAACATTTTAAAAAAGATTTTTATGATTCTAAAGAGAACAAATCTATTTCATGATAAGTATGGATATAAAATAAAAACTAAAAATCAACAAAATTTTTAATTTCATAATCTAACTGAGAATTATACTTTGACATTTTCCATAAAAGAAGATAAAGTAATACTAGAAGAAAAACAAATGAGATTAATGATAAACAAATATATTTGATGAATACTGAAGAAAGTAGGTGGATGGATGAAAAATCTTTTTTATCGATTAATTATTTTTTTAGATACAGCACAAGAAAATGATACAAACTATAACATTGCATGGTTTATGGCAAATAACTTTTATCGCATTGCTGATATGCGAATTAGTGAATTGGCAAGTGAATGTTTTGTTTCACCGGCAACGATTTCACGTTTTTGTAGAGCTCTTGGTTATGAAAATTTTGCTCATTTAAAACAAGAATGTTATACATTTCATTCTGATGATAAAAAGTTTAACAATTTAATTAATATTCCTTTAGAAACAATGAAAAACAATCCTGAAATGGCAACACAAGAATATGTTAATCAAGTGATTCACTATATTTCTGATTTGCCTCATATTCTAGATTGGAAAGAAGTCGATGCATTTTTAAAACTGATTCATGATAGTGATTCAATAGCATTTTTTGGAACACAATTTTCACAAAGTGCTGCTTTGCATTTTCAAACTGATTTATTGATGTTAGAAAAGTTTACAATGGCTTATATGGATTCTTCACGTCAATTAGATTGTGCAAAGGAATTAACAAGTGACAGTGTTGCTGTAATTTTAACCGTCAATGGTTATTTTACAGGAAGTGGATATAAGATTCTTCAATATATAAAAAAATCTGGTTGTAAGGTTGTTTTGATTACATGTAATCCTGATTTGGATTTAAAGATTCCTACTGATCATCGAATCTTATTGGGACAAGCTAAAAACCGTAAAACAGGGAAACATAGTTTATTAACTGCAGTTGAATTGATGTCATTAAGATACTATTCATTATACTATCCGTCTTTACAAGAATTAAAGGGACATATCCTTTAATTCTTTTTTCTTGTTCTTATATGTAAAATTATATATAATAGACCTAACAAAGAGGGGTCGAAGATGAAAGAAATAAGTCAAGAAACAATTATAAGTGAAGTGAGAAGATTATGCATGGAAGCCAATTACACATTGCCATGTGATGTTCAAAAAGCATTAGAGGATGCTTATGAAAAAGAAGATGGTATAATTGCTAAAGAAACACTTCATGTTTTAAAAGAAAATGCCAAGATTGCTCATGTTAATCAAGCGCCTATTTGTCAAGATACGGGGATGGCTTGTATCTTTGTAGAAATAGGACAAGATGTTCATGTTCAAGGTTCTTTAAATGAAGCAATTCAAGAAGGTGTTCGTCAAGGTTATCAAGATGGGTATTTAAGAAAGAGTGTTGTGGACGATCCAATGTTTGATCGTATCAATACCAAAGACAATACACCAGCTATTATTTCTTATGATATTGTTGAAGGGGATCAGTTAAAAATTATTGTTGCACCAAAGGGCTTTGGAAGTGAAAATATGAGTCAAGTTAAAATGTTAAAGCCAAGTGATGGTGTTGAAGGGGTTAAAGACTTTGTCATGAAAGTTGTGAATGATGCTGGACCGAATGCTTGTCCACCAATGGTTATTGGTGTGGGGATTGGTGGATCTTTCGATCGTGTGACGTTGCTTGCTAAAAAAGCAATGTTAAGAGAGATTGGAAGTCATCATCCTGATCAACGTTATCAAGCTTTAGAAGAAGAATTATTAGAAAAAATCAATCAAAGTGGTATTGGACCAGCTGGTTATGGTGGAAAAACAACAGCTTTGTCTTTAAATATTGAAACGTTCCCAACTCATATTGCCGCAATGCCAGTTGCAGTGAGTATTTGTTGCCATGTTGCAAGACATAAGGAGGTTATCCTATGATGAAAACAATAACAACGCCTTTGACACGTGATGATGCTTTACTGTTACATGCTGGGGATCAAGTGCTATTAACGGGAATCATTTATACTGGTCGAGATGCGGCTCATAAACGTTTAGCAGCCCTTGTTGAAGAAGGTAAGGATTTACCATTTGATGTGAAAGATCAAGTTATCTATTATGTAGGACCCACACCGGCAAAACCAGGAGCTGTATTTGGCAGTGGTGGCCCAACAACATCGGGACGTATGGATGCTTATGCACCAACAATGTTATCGTTAGGGTTGCGTGGAATGATTGGAAAAGGTTATCGCAATCAAGCAGTAAAAGAAGCTATGATGGCTTATCAAGGTGTTTATTTTGGTGCCATTGGTGGAGCGGGAGCTTATATTGGAAAATGTGTTGAATCTTGTGAAGTGATTGCTTTTGATGATTTAGGACCAGAAGCAATTCGTAAATTATATGTAAAAGATTTACCACTTACAGTTATTATTGATGCTTATGGGAAAGATCTTTATGAAATAGGCAGAGAAAATTATTTGAAGGAGCACAATTATGGAAAAGAATAATTATAATGAAGTCGATATTCTTTATACACTCATGTCATATGTTAATGTTTCTTCATCACAAGATATGTATTATACAATTGCTCATACTATTTTAACGCATCTTGATAAAATTCCAGATATCAGTATTAATGATTTGGCTGATTTGTGTTACACTTCACCAGCTACAATTTCTCGTTTTTGTAAAGATTTGAATTGTAAAAGTTTTGCTAATTTTAAAAGAGAAATGGCAATTGCTTTACAATTGGCTGAAAATGAAATTCATGTAGATTTAAGTGAACAAGATGAGATTATCAAAAATCCTATTTATTTAGTTGATAAAATGTATAATGAAGCTGTTTCTTCATTACAGTTGGTTCATCAAAGCATTAATATTCATGAAATTGATAAAATATGTGAAATGATTTATCATGCGAAAAAAGTTCATATGATTGGTTATCAGTTTAATAAGATTATTTCTAATGATTTTCAAATGAAAATGTTAAAATTAAGAAAATTTGTTTATGCTTTCGTAGAACGTGGTGATGAAATTCAAAGACTAGATATGATAGATAATGATAGTTTAGTTATTATTATTACAGTGCGTGCAAGAAAGCAATTGATTGATCCTTTGGTAGAAAAAATTCAAGAACATCATCCTCAAATATTGCTTTTGACAATGAATCAAGACTATCAAAATGATGCGATTGATTATATTTGTCGTATTGATGGAACAGAAAGTGATTATACAGAATCATCAATTCAAGGAACCATGAATTTTTTGAGTTTATTAAATTTAATATATGTCAGATATGGATTATTATATAGAAAGTAGGGAGAAGAATGTATAGTTTTTTAAATGATTATAGTGAAGGAGCACATCCATTGGTATTGGATGCTTTAATTCATACAAATGGGGAACAAACTGTTGGATATGGTTGTGATGAATATTGTCAAAAGGCAAGAGAAGTTATTCAAAAACGTATTCAAAATAAGAATGCTGATGTTCATTTTTTAGTTGGGGGAACACAAACTAATATGACGTTTATTTCACATGCTTTAAAAGATTATGAAGCTGTTATTGCAAGTGATGAAGGACATATTAATGTTCATGAAACGGGTTCAATTGAAGCAACAGGACATAAAGTCATTACAAAACCTCATCATCAAGGAAAAGTGACTGTTTCTATGGTTCAAGAATTATTAGATGAACATACAGATGAACATATGGTAAAACCTGCTATGGTTTATATTTCTCAAACAACAGAATTAGGAATCTATTATACAAAAAAAGAATTAGAAGAATTAAGTGCTTATACACGTCAAAAAGGTTTGTATTTATTCCTTGATGGGGCAAGACTTGGAAGTGCACTTGTTTTAGATGATGCGCCATCAATGGCTGATATTGCCAAAAATGTTGATGCGTTTTATATTGGTGGAACAAAAATGGGTGCTATGTTTGGAGAAGCATTGGTTATCTTAAATGAAACTTTAAAAAAGGATTTTCGTTATCAAATCAAACAAAAAGGAGCAATGCTTGCAAAAGGAAGATTATTAGGTGTACAATTCTATACCCTTTTAAAAGATTCACTTTATGAAGATATTGGTCGTCATGAAAATGAAATGTGTATGATTATTAAAGAAGCATTAGAAAATAAAGGATATCCTATTTTTGCACCTTCATGTACAAATCAAGTTTTTGTTGATTTGCCTTGTGATGTGATTTCAAAAATAGAAACTGAATTCATGGTTACCCATATTAAAAAATTGGATTTGAAGCATGAAAGAATCAGAATTGTGACTTCATGGGCAACTCAAGAAGAAGAAGCAACACGCTTTGCAAAATTGATTGAAACTCTTTAAGAAAGCCAAGGCTTTCTTTTTCTTTGGGAATTCGTTCTTTTAACTGTACATTATCCATAAATTGTATTATAATACAGTTTAGGGAAACTCCCTAAATTTACATAGAAATGGAGAATATAATATGAACAAAACTGAATTAGTAGAAAAAGTAGCTGCAAGTGCTGGATTAACAAAAGCTCAAGCTGAAGCTGCTGTTAATGCTTTCGTTGAATCAGTCACTGATGTTTTAAAAGCAGGAGACAAAATCACTTTAAAAGGTTTTGGTACTTTTGAAGTTAGATCTAGAGAAGCAAGAACTGGACGTAATCCAAGAACTGGAGAAACTATGACTATTGCTGCTAGTAAAGTTCCAGCTTTCAAAGCTAGCTCATCTTTAAAAAACGTTGTTAACGGAAAATAATCAATAAAGTGCCTTTTGGCACTTTTTTTGTTAGTAATGATTAAAAAGACGTGATTAATAGAGAAAATTCATGTACACTATAGATAAGGGGATGATGGACATGAGAGTCATACTTTATAAAACAAGACATGGTGCAACTCGCAAGATTGGAAAAGTCATTAATCAATATATTAATGATTGCTTATTGATGAATATAGATGATCTTGATTATGAGACATTACAAAAAGCAGATGTCATTATTATAGGAACACCTGTTTATTATGGAAAGTTAGAACAAGATATTGTTTCTTTTGTAAAGAATCATCAAGACATACTTGTACCAAGAAAATATTGTCTCTATGTTGTGGGAATATTACAAAGTGAATTTATGACATATGTTACTCATGCTTTTGATTATCAAATCTTAAAAGATATGAAAGTCATTGCAGGATTAGGTGGTGCGTTATATTATCCTGAACTTTCGATTACTGAAAAAATGGTTCTCCAAGTCATGAATAAACGTTCTCCAGTTATTCAAAAACAAAAAGATGCTGATATTTTTCAAAACTTTAATGATGAAGAGATTAAAATATTTGCTCATAAAATAAAAAAATTGAAAACAAAAAGCTTATAGCGAATGATATGATAACCTCCCAGTAGACAGTGTAAATAATTAAACACTGATATGGGAGGTTTTTATATTGAGAAGAAAAAATAAATATTCAAAAGAATTAAAATTAAGTATTGTCAAAAGATATTTAGAGGGTGAAGGATCAACCATCTCTTTAGCCAAAGAAATAAATACAGCAGCTAATATAGTGAGTAGCTGGGTAAAAAAATATAATGCATTTGGTGAAAGTGCATTTGATATATCTCATACAAATGCATCTTATACAAAGAATTTTAAAAAACAGGTCGTATTAGATTATCTCAATGGTGGAGAATCATATGATGATTTGGCAATAAAATATCATATTCCATCATCTAGTCCTATAAAAAATTGGGTAAAATTGTATAATAGTCATATAGAACTAA
>UPXV01000020.1 GCA_900538465.1 uncultured Erysipelotrichaceae bacterium | reverse complement strand
ATACTTTAAAGAGGAGAAAGGAGGACAACAAGCGATGTGTGAAATTATGGATAGGTTAATAAAAGAAAACGAAGAGAAGGCAAGACTTGAAGGTGAAACATTGGGGAAGATTGATCTTATCAAGACCTATGCAGCAGCAAAAGATATGACATTTGTAGAAGCAATGATGGACCTTCATGTTTCAAAACAGGATCAAAGTTTAATTATGAGATATCTTTAATAAAATGAAAAAGCAACGAAGACTCTGTTGCTTTTTTAAGTAGGATAATCAATATCAATGATATCTTTTATATTAATTTTTTTATCAACAATGGTTAAAGTTTTACTGTAATCTAAATCAATTTGAGAAAGAAAACCTTCTGTTTTGATATATTCTCCATGATCAAAATGAATAAGAGAAATGATCATACCTTTTTGTAATTGATGAATTTTCCAATTTAATATTTCACATTCATCTTCAGAAAGGATTCTTTTTTCTACAACGATTCTTTCTTTTTGTTTTAAATATTCTCTAAATCCCTTTAAAGCATCAAAACTTAAAAAAATGCTTGCTCGATCTTCTTTATGTTTTCTATTCGGCATTATGACCACCAATTAAACGATTCCTTTGTTTTGTTGTCGCTTTTTCATAAAGATTCATTCCTTTTAAAATAGCATTTTTTCCATATTTTTGTTTGATTTCAATTAAAGATTTTTGTAACTTTTTTTCTTTTTCTAAAGATTCAAAATCAGTAAATAAATCATAAGATTCGTAATATTCATCCATGATTGTCAAAGATATATTGATGCGACGAATCGGATAATTTCGTTTTGTTGTGGCTTGAAATAAATTTATAAACTCTTCTAATAACCTTTGATAAGAATTGGTACATACAGATATTTTTCTTGAACCACCTGTGGCTTTCGTTACATTTTTAGAATAGCCAACATATAAAGAAATATGGTTACTGACAAGATGTTGGTCTACCAAATCCAAAACTTTTAATTCAACCATTTCTTTTAAAGCTAGTAAGGCATCATCATATTGATAATCAGTTGATAAAATTTGGCCTTGACTTATACAATGATTCTTTGGTTTATAAGCTTTGATATCAGCAATTGTTGTTGGCTCTTTTCCCCAAGCATGATCAATAAGAATTTCTGCATTAACGCCAAATTCTTTGTATAAAATATCTTGCGGACAGTGAGCAATATCATACATATCATGTAAACCAAGTTTATCAAGTCTTTTAGAAATTCCTCTACCAATTTGCCAAAAGTCTGTTAGTGGTTGATAATGCCAAAGGGTTTGTTGGTATATTTTTTGATTCAAAGCACCAATATGTGATTTGACATGTTTGGCTGTAATATCTAAAGCAATTTTTGAAAGATACAAGTTTGTACCCATTCCTACAGTTGCAGTAATACCTGTTGACTGATAGATATCATCAATTATTCTTTTGGCTAACTGACGAGGGGAAAGTTGATAAAGTTTTAAATATTTCGTAATATCTATAAAGACTTCATCAATAGAGTATACATAGATATCATCGGGAGAAATATATTTAAGATAAATAGCATATATATTAGCGGCATATTCCATGTATAATTTCATACGTGGTAAGGCAGTTATATAGGAAATATGCTTAGGAATCTCAAAGATACGACATCGATTTCTGATTCCTAAAGATTTCATTTTGGGACTGATAGCTAAACAAATGCCACCACGACCACGACTAGGATCAGCCACAACCAAATTCGTAGTGAAAGGATCCAATCCTCTTTCTACACACTCAACACTGGCATAAAATGTTTTTAAATCTATACATAAATATATTCTTGTTTGCATCTGCTTTCACCTCACAATCTTATTTTATTACAATAATGTTGCATAATCAATGAAAATATGCAACTTTTATCCTGGGAATTTCTGTAAAAAATAAAAGATGAACTTATAATTCTTTAAAAACTTCGCTTTTCTTTGACAATGTTTTCTAGCATGATTTTCTATAATAGAAGTGGGGTGAAATCATGGAGGTCTATTTAGAGATAACATATGTCATCAATGCATTGATGATTTTCATGACATTTGAATTATTATGTTTTTTATTAAATTTAAAAATGACTATAAAAGAACTGTTCAAATATGTGCTTACCTATAACATATCTATTCTTTTTCTCTTTGTAGATTTCTTTGATGGGTTCCTCTTACTATATGACTTACTCTTAACTCTTTTTTATTTTAGAAGATTGACTTATATTTATTATCCTTTATTTCTTTTTATTTATATTTCTTTATTATCATTTATAGATATGATGTTACCTTCATCTTTGATTTTTCAATCCGTTTTATTAATTGAAGGGTTTGATTTTCTTTCTTTATTTATCATATCTATAATGGTTATTTGTATTTTTTATTTTTATATTTCTTTTTGCCAACACAAGATTCATGGAGATGAATTGGTTGATGTTTGTTTTTTGAATAAGAAGTGTTTAGGATTTGTAGATAGTGGAAATAAAGTTTTTTATCAAGGTTATCCTGTTATTTTTATTACAAAAGAGTTAATGGGAGATTATGAAAAGGTTGGGACAATACAGATAGAAACAGCATTAAAACAAGAAGAAGTTGATATAATGATGATGGATGAAATAGAAATTAATCATCAAACTTTACATCATGTTTACGTAGGAGTTATGTCATCTAGTGAGTATGATTGCATTTTAAATTCTCAATTATTAGGAGGCTTATTATGATTTTACAATGGCTTAAAAGTTTGTTTAGAAGAAGGAAAGGTCTTTTTTATATTGGTAGACATGATGTTTTAAAAGCACCATTGAAAGGAAAAGATGAAGAAGCAGCATTAATAAAATTACAACAAGGGGATGAACAAGCAAGAGATTTATTGATTGAACACAATTTGCGTTTGGTTGTCTATGTCGCTAAAAAGTATGATTCTTTACAAAATGGAAGTTTAGAAGATTTGATTAGTATTGGAACAATTGGGTTGGTGAAGGCTGTGAATACATTTAATATGGATAAAAATATTAAACTGGCAACATATGCTTCACGTTGTATCGAAAATGAAATTTTGATGTTTTTAAGAAAAAACAACAAATTACGTCAAGAAATTTCTTTAGATGAACCTTTAAATGTTGATTATGATGGCAATGAATTGCTGTTATCGGATATTATTGGAACAGATAAAGATATTGTTCAAGATGAAATTGAACACAATGATCAAAAAGAGAAGTTTTATAAAGCTTTACATCATTTAAATAAACGCGAACAACAAATCTTAATGATGCGTTATGGTTTAATTGGGCATGAAGAATTAACTCAAAAAGATGTTGCTGAAGTTTTAGGAATATCACAATCATATATATCAAGATTAGAAAAAAAGATTATCAGAAAACTCAGAAATAAATTAAATGATGATGAATAATGTCAAATAAATTGGTGAGACTTCTATCGAAGGAGTCGAAATTATGGCAAAGTATAAAGTTGAACTTAGTGGTTATCAATTTAATGATTTTGAAAAATTAACCCATCAACAAACCATGCAATTATTAGATCAATATCATCAAAGTCATGATGAAAAAATAAAAGAACAATTGGTTCTTGCAAATTTAAAATTAGTTTTATCATTAGTTCAAAAATATCATCAAAGAGTTAATAATTTAGATGATTTATTTCAAGTTGGAGTTATAGGCTTAATTAAAGCCATAGATAACTTTGATACATCATTAGATGTCCGTTTTTCCACCTATGCAGTTCCCTTGATTATAGGTGAAATCAAACGTTATATTCGAGATAATTCACCTATGCGAATTCCTCGTTCCATGCGTGATTTGGCATATAAAGCCTTATTAGCCAATGAAGAATATACCAAAAAACATCATAAAGAAGCATCAACCAAAGAACTCTCACAAATTTTAGAAGTTGATGAATATCAATTGGTTGAAGCTTTGTCCTCAACCAATAGTGTGACATCTCTATCTCAGGAAGTTCAAAATGATGGAAATGGTCAAATGGATTTAGAAAGTCAGATTCCTGATAGACGTCATCTGATTGAAGATATGCAAAATAAGATAGATTTATATGAAGCTATGAATCATTTAAATCAAAAAGAATTACAAATCATTCAAGAAAGATATTTTAAAGGACATACACAAAGTGAAATTGCACAAGACTTGTTTGTTTCACAAGCCCAAGTTTCACGAATCGAAAAACAAGCTTTATCACATTTAAAGAAATATATGAGTTCGTAATGCATATAATGAAATGGTGATATTATGCGTTTTGTAACTTTGCAAAGTAAAGATGTGGTCAATGCATCGACTGGAACAAAAATAGGATATGTTGTTGATGTTGAAATTGATCCTTGTTGTCGATGTATCCAAGCATTGATTGTTGAAAGGGTTTCTGCTTTTAAACTGATTTGTATTTTTAAGGGACCACCAACATTTTTAATTCCTATTGAAAATATTATAACCATTGGAGAAGATGTCATTCTTGTCAATGTAGAATGTTAAAAAGGTAGTGAATCAACTATCTTTTTTGATTATCGGGATTGTATACATTTTTCTCTTTTTTTCATAAAGATGTTATGGTATAATAAGTTAAGGAAATATAAGGAGGTTACCTCATGGGATACGGACAAAAAGTAAAAAAATGGTTTTTTGAAGAAGAAGACGATGATGAAGATGTATATGATGATGTTGAAATAGATGCAGAAGAAGAACCTGTAAAGTCAACAAGTATGTTTGAAAAAGCAAAATCTACAAAAACAAGTGATGCCGTAAGAGCATTGAGTGCAAATAAAGATAGTCATTTGGTTTTATTTGAACCAAGAGCATATAGCGAAACACAAGAGATTGCAATTTATTTGAAACAAAAACGTGCTGCTGTTGTGAATTTGCATCGTTTACAAAAGGAACAATCTAAACGTGTTATTGATTTCTTAAGTGGTGTTATTTTCGCCATTGAAGGAGATATCCAACAAATTGGTCCTAAGATTTTCTTGTGTACACCTAAAAATATTGGCGTTTCTGGTAATATTACTATGGATGCCAATGAAACAGAGGAATAATATGGAGTATTAGCAATTGCTAATACTTTCTTTTTGATTATGTTAGAACATTTTAAGGGTGATGAAACTTTCGTTAGAAAGATTCAAGACTATCAATATCAAGCACTCTATCATCAAAGGATGATTCTCACACCATTTTACAATCCCCATCAACAAGAGATTGTTTATAAGATTATCGGACAACAAGAATTGAAAGTTGAAAGATTTGGCGGTTTTCAAAATGCAGAAAATCAAAGGATGATCATTTGTCCAGATTTTTATGAAATTAAAAAAGAAGATTTTGAAATTATAGTGGTGGAAGTTAGCTATAATCAACAGTTCGGCAAACTTCAACACAAAGATATTTTAGGTGCATTAATGAATCTTGGTATCAAAAGAGAATGCATTGGAGATATTGATGATCAACAACATATTTACTTTGCATGTACAAAACAAACATTTCCTTATATTCAAGATCATTTAAAACAAATAAAGAAATCAAAGATTCATCTGAAAATATCGACAGAATCTTTAGAAATTCAACATCAGTTCATTACAAAAACTTATTTTGTATCTAGTTTGCGTTTAGATAAATTGGTTTCTACATTATATAAAGTTTCTCGACAAAGTGCTAGTGAAGCTATTCGTGCAGGAAATGTCAAAGTCAATCATAAAGTGGTTGAAGAAGTTAGCTTTTTATGTCATAATAATGATATAATATCCTTCAAGCGTCATGGAAGAGTGAAAATTGCTGATGAAAATCGTCAAACAAAGCAAGGAAACTTTGTGATTACAGGATATTTTTATAAGTGAGGTGAATGATTTGGAAGAATTTGATAAACAATTTCGAGGTTATCATATGAAAGAAGTTGATGATCGTATTGAAGAGTTAAAAGCACAAATTCAAAAGCAGGCAGAAACAATTGAATCTTTGGAAACTGAAATGAATCAATTAAAGGAACATAATGCTTTGCTAACCAAACAGATCACTGTGCATGAAAAAACCAATGAAGAAATTGCACGTTTGGCTTTAAAAGAAGCTAGTGAATTAATTGAAAAAGCCAAAAGAAATGCCAATATGATTTTAAAAGAATCTATGGAATATGTTCGTGGTTTATCGAAAGATATGGATGTCTTCAAGCAAGAAGCTATCGATTTTAGAAAAAATGTTGTCAAAATGAGCGAAGATATGCTAGAAACTATTGACAAATCTGAAATTTTTAGTTTAATAAGAGAAGAACAAGAAAACAAATACAAAGACGGAGACAGTTTATAAAGAAAACTTCTAGAGAGCTTGTGGTTGGTGGAAACAAGTAAGTGGAATTTATAATGGATCACTCCCCAGTAGCAATCCTGAAACAAGAGTAGGGTGCGCCGTTTTATCACGTTACGATGTTAAGAGCATATCGCAAGATATGAATAAAGGTGGTACCGCGTGAACACGTCCTTTAACAGGACGTTTTTTTATTTGAGAAAGGAAGGGTAAAATGAATTATAAAGATACGCTATTAATGCCAAAAACTGAATTTGAAATGAGAGGGAATCTTCCTAAAAAAGAACCAGGCTATGTTGCAAGATGGAAAGATGCACATATGTATGAAAAAGTTATCAAACAAAACGAAGGAAAAGATGACTTTATTTTCCATGATGGTCCACCATATGCCAATGGAAATATGCATGTTGGACATATGCTAAATAAAATCATTAAAGATGTTATTTGTCGTTATAAAAATATGGAAGGTTATTATACACCTTATATTCCAGGATGGGATACACATGGTTTACCAATTGAAAATGCTATTCAAAAATTAGGTGTCAATCGTAAAGAGTTAAGCACAGCTGAATTTAGAAAAAAATGTTATGAATATGCTTTAGAACAAGTCGCTAAACAAATGGAACAATGTAAACGTGTAGGAACATTTGCTGATTATGATCATCCTTACTTAACATTGTTACCAGAATTTGAAGCCAATCAAATTGATGTCTTTGCAAAAATGGCAATGGATGGATTAATCTATAAAGGATTAAAACCAGTTTATTGGTCACCATCAAGTGAATCTGCTTTAGCTGAAGCTGAAGTTGAATATCATGATGTTAAATCACCAACAATCTTTGTTAAATTTGCTGTGAAAGATGGAAAAGGAATCTTAGATACAGATACAAGTTTTGTTATTTGGACAACAACACCTTGGACAATTCCAGCAAACCTTGCTATTTGTTTAAATCCTGATTACACTTATGCATTAGTTCAAAGTGAAAAAGGAAAATTATTAGTCTTAGAAGAATTGGTTGATTCTTTATGGGAAAAATTTGGTTTACAACAAAAAGAAATCTTACAAAGATTTAATGGTAAAGAATTAGAAATGATTACTTGTCAACATCCATTATATGATCGTGAATCATTAGTTATCTTAGGAGACCATGTTACTGCTGATGCCGGAACTGGATGCGTTCATACAGCTCCTGGATTTGGTATGGATGACTTTATTGTTGGTCAAAAATATGGTTTAGATATTTATTGTAATGTTGATGAACATGGAAAAATGATGGAAGATTGTGGTGAATGGTTAGCTGGTCAATATGTTGATGATGCAAATAAAACAGTCACAATGAAATTAGATGAATTAGGTGTTTTATTAAAACTTGAATTCATTACACATAGTTATCCTCATGATTGGCGTACAAAGAAACCAATTATCTTTAGAGCAACTGATCAATGGTTCTGTTCAATTGATAAAATTAGAGAAAAATTATTAAGTGAAATTGATAAAGTCAATTGGTTAAATGAATGGGGACATATTAGAATCTACAACATGATTAAAGATCGTGGAGACTGGTGTATTTCTCGTCAAAGAAGTTGGGGTGTACCAATTCCTATTATCTATTGTGAAGATGGAACACCAATTATGGAAGAGGCTGTTTTTGCTCATATTTCTAAGTTATTTAGAGAATATGGTTCAAATGTTTGGTTTGAAAAAGATGAAAAATTCTTATTACCAGAAGGATATACAAATGAACATTCACCAAATGGTATCTTTAGAAAAGAAAAAGATATTATGGATGTTTGGTTTGATTCAGGATCTTCACATACAGGATGTATAAGAGAAAGAGGATATCGTTATCCAGTTGATTTATATTTTGAAGGTAGTGACCAATATCGTGGATGGTTTAACTCATCATTAATCATTGGAACTGCTGCCCATGGACAAGCTCCATATAAGACAGTCTTATCACATGGATTTGTTTTAGATGGTAAAGGAAATAAGATGTCTAAATCTTTAGGGAATACAGTTGATCCAATTAAGATGGTCAATCAATATGGTGCTGATATCTTAAGATTATGGGCAACTTCAGTCGCTTATCAATCAGATGTTCGTATTTCTGATGAAATCATGAAACAAGTGGCTGAAAATTATCGTAAGATGAGAAATACAATGCGTTTTATTCTTGGAAACTTAAGTGATTTTAAAGCAAGTGATGTTGTTGATACAAAAGATTTAAAAGGTGTTGACCAATATATGTTGGTTGAATTAAATAACTTAATGAAAGGTTATCATGAGGCTTTAGATAACTATGATTTTGCTGAAGCCAATCAATTAATCTTAAATTGCTTTACAAATACATTAAGTGCTTTCTATATGGATTTCACAAAAGATATCTTATATATTGAAAAAGCTGATAGTTTAAGAAGAAGACAAGTCCAAACTGTTTTATATCATTATGCCAAAACAATGATGAAATTATTATCACCAATCTTAGTTTTCACAACTGAAGAATTACATGATCATTTCCATTGTGATGACAATAAAGCAGAATCAATCTTCTTAGAAGCAAAACCAGAAATGATTGAAGTTGAAAATGCTGAAAGTATCAAAGAATATTATGATCGTTTCTTAGCACTAAGAAAAGATGCTATGAAGTCATTAGAAGAATTAAGAAATGAAAAAGTCATTAAATCTAATATGGAAGCAAAATTAACAATTTGCTTAAAAGATGCATATCAAGATATGGCAAAATTAGCTGATGATTTAAAACAATTATTCATTGTTGCAAAAGTTAATTTAGTAACAGATACAACAGATTTAACTGAATATGAAACAGCTTATATCAAAGCTGAAAAATTCAATGGTGTACAATGTCCAAGATGTTGGAACTATTTTGAAGAATCTGAAATGGAAGGGGAATTATGTCCTCGTTGTCATGAAGTTATTCATGGTTAAAAAAGAAATGGTACGTATGTACCTTTTCTTTTTAGAAAGGAGGAAAAGATGAGTCAAAAAGTCAAAGGTGGTTTGTTTTTGTTAACAGCAGCATTGATATGGGGAAGTTCTTTTATTGTGATGAAAAGTGCTGTTGATTTTTTAACACCTGCTGTTTTGTTGTTTGTGAGATTCACACTGGCAGCTTTATTTTTATCTATTCTATTTTATAAACAATTAAAAAATTATCCTAAAGAAAAGATCGTTGGAGGTTTGTTGACAGGTTGTTGTTTGTTTTGTGCTTATTATGTCCAAACATGGGGACTTAATTTTACAACCCCAGGAAAGAATGCTTTTTTAACGGCTGTTTATTGTGCCATTGTTCCTTTTTTGGTGTGGTTATTTTATCATAAAAGACCTGATGTTTATAATTTTATAGCTGCTTTTATTTGTATTTTAGGTATTGGTTGTGTTTCATTGGATGGTCATTTATCAATCAATATAGGAGATTTTTTAACATTATGTGGTGGCTTTTTATATGCTGTGCATATCTTAATGATCAAAAAGTTTTCTCAAGGTGTTGAAGGTGGTCCTTTTACAGCTTTTCAATTTATGGGAGGAGCATGTGTTGCCTTGATTGTTGCTTTGATTTTAGAAGATATTACACTTGTCACACAAATTCAATCGTCTATTTTCTTACAATTGTTCTATTTGGCTTTCTTTGCAACTGCTGTGACAATGGTTTGTCAAACCATTGGTCAAAAGTATACAAGTGAATGTAATGCTTCTTTGATTCTTTCTTTAGAATCTGTTTTTGGAGTTGCCTTTTCTGTGATTTTTTATGGTGAAGTTTTAACTTTGAAAGTTATTTTGGGATTTGTTTTGATTTTTATTGCTATTATCATATCAGAAACAAAATTATCCTTTTTAAAAAGAGGTGGTGCACTTGATGAAGAAAATAGTTAGTGTTTGTCTTATATGTCTCATTATACTTGTTTCTTTTGTGCCTGTAAGTGCAACAAATGAACTCAAGCTTAATTCTCCTTATGCCTATTTATTTGATCGACAAACAAATATGGTTTATATCAATCAAAAAAGTGAAGAACGAATATATCCTGCCAGTATGACAAAAATTCTAACAGTCAGTTTGGCATTACAAAAGATTGATAATTTACAAAAAAAGGTCACAATTACTTCTATTGATTTAAAGGGATTGGCTCAAATGGGTGCGTCAGTTGCAGGATTTTATGAAGGAGAAGTCGTCACATATGAAGATTTATTGTATGGGGCTTTACTTCCTTCGGGTGCTGATGCCTGCAATGCTTTAGCAAGATTAACTTATGGAAGTCAAGACCAATTTGTTAAGGCGATGAATGAATATGTTTCTCATTTGGGTTTAAAAAATACTCATTTTATGAATGTTACAGGTCTTCATGATGATCAACATTATACAACGGTTAAAGAAATGGCTATGATTTTAAATGAGGCTTTAAAACAAGAAGAATTTGTAAAAGTCTTTAATGCACGTACACATACCAGTTCTCAAAAGAACCATACTTGGTTGTCATCTTTACAAAGAGGTAAAGAAATGAAGCATCTTGATATTCGTCATATTGATGGTGCAAAGAGTGGTTTTACTGATGAAGCTGGTGTTACACTTGCAAGTACAATGACGATTCATGGACATCAATGTATTCTAGTGACAGCGAAAGCCACCGGTCAATACAGTCAAAATCATATCAAAGATGCCATTATGGTTTATAGTTATATGAATCAACATTATCAAAATTTACGTCTTTATAAAAAGAATGAAGATATTCAAGATTATTGGGTTTTAAAGACATTTGATGGTATTTATCATTATGTCGCTAGTCAAGATATTTCTGTCTTGATTTCAAAGGATATTCCTTACCAAGATGTAGAAATAAAAAAAGAAACCTCATTTCTTCAAGAGGCTCCTTTAAAACAAGGCAAACAATTGGGAGTTATTCAAGCTGTTTATCAAGAGAAAATTTTATATGAATATCCAATTGTTATGGAACAGACAATTGAAAGTTCAACACTTGCGATTGTTTTGCATTATACTCTTTTATTGGGTGTACCTTTTATGCTTATTGTAGGAATAATCTGTTTTGTTAAAAAGAAAAAAAGATAAGGAAAACTCTTTATCTTTTCTTTTTATCTTCATTAAGTTCAATAAGTCTATCAATACCATAACCAATTGTTCTCATTAAAAAAATCACAATAACTCCAACAAGTGGTAACGCTGCATTTCCTTGAGTAATGATATACCAAAGAATACATCCAAAGCCTAGAAAATAACCAATATATGTAAATATATTCATATACTTCGTTGATCTTAATTCATTCATTTTCTCACCCCATTTTACACTTATTTTATTATAACATCTTTCATTATTTTTTCAATACTGATATAATGTGTGGTGTATAAGGAGGTCACAATGAAAAAAGGATGTCTATTTGATTTGGATGGGACCTTAGTCGATTCGATAGAAGACTTAGCCTTATCTACAAACGAAGTATTAAAGAAACATCATTTACCTCTTCATGAGATAACTTGTTATAAACAATTTGTTGGTAATGGTGTTAAAAAATTAGTTGAAAGAGCACTTGGAGAAGAACATCAAGATTTATTAGATGAATGTTTAAAAGAATTTTATGAGGTTTATGAAGAACACTGTCTTGATCATACCAAGCCATATCCTCATATGCAATCACTTATTGATTGTCTTTATGATGAGGGGATACAATTAGCGGTTGTCACAAATAAACCTCATCATTTGGCTGTTCGTATTGTTGAACATTGTTTTCCAAATCAGTTTATCACTATTTTAGGTCAACAAGATTTATATCCGACAAAGCCAAATCCTCAATCAACTCATTTGGCATTAATGAGTATGCGATTAGGCAGCAAAGATTGTTATTTTATTGGTGATAGTAATGTGGATATAGAAACAGGATATCAAGCGAATGTAGAAACAATTGGCGTAACATGGGGCTTTCGTGGTCGTGATGAATTAGAAGAGGCTGGTGCTGATTTTGTTGTTGAAAGTCCAGATGAAATCAAGGAGTTGATCTTTCATGATAGGGGTTAGTGCTTGTTTGATTGGTGAAAATTGTACATATAGTGGAAAAAATAATCTGGTTTTAGGACTCAAGCGTCTATATGAATTAGGAGAAGTTGTTTGTGTCTGTCCAGAAGTCATGGGAGGATTATCAACACCACGAAATCCTGCTGAAATCCAAAGTGTTGAACCACTTTTGATTACAACTAACCAACAAGATGATGTTACAAAAGAGTATCTTGAGGGAGCCAAAAAAGCAATTAGCATTTTTTTAGCCCATGATGTCAAAGTTGCTATTTTAAAATTTAGAAGTCCAAGTTGTGGGTGTGATGGTATTTATGATGGAACTTTTAGTCATACACTTATTGATGGACAAGGGGTTTTTGCAAAGATGTGTGAAGAACATGGAATTCAAGTTTTTCATGAGAAACAAGTTGAAGAGTTCTTAAAATATATAGGAAAGGAAGATGAGTATGGGACATATTTTAAAGATTCAACCAGTATTTAAAGAAATGATTTGGGGAGGACATAAACTTAGAGATATCTATGGTTATGATATTCCTAGTGACCAAACAGGAGAATGTTGGGCTATTTCAGGACATAAAAATGGCGACTGTGTGATTGCAGATGGAGAATTTGCAGGAAAAACAGTGTCTTGGCTTTGGGAAAATCATAGAGAATTATTTGGAAATATCGAAGGTGATCAATTCCCATTACTAGCAAAAATTATTGATGCAAAAAATGATTTATCAGTTCAAGTTCATCCAAATGATGAATATGCTGCTAAACATGAAAATTCATTAGGAAAAACAGAATGTTGGTATGTATTACAAGCTGATGAAGGAACAAAAATGGTCATGGGTCATCATGCCAAAACAAAAGAAGAATTTGTGAAAGCTATTGAAAATGATGATTATGATAACTTATTAAATTCATTTGAAATTAATAAAGGTGATTTCTTCTATATTCCTTCAGGAACATTACATGCGATTTGTAGTGGTTCTTTGATTTATGAAGCACAACAATCATCAGATATTACTTATCGTGTTTATGATTATCATCGTAAAGATAAAGATGGAAAAGAAAGACAATTGCATGTTCAACAATCTATTGATGTGACAACTGTTCCATCAAATAATGATTCAAATAAATTATTTACAAATACTCATTTAGATCATGGTTCTAAAACACGTTATGTTGAAAGTGAATTCTTTACTGTGGATTGTTATCGTATGGAAGGAGAAAATATTGTTGTGAATGACAAACCTTTCCAAATGGTAAGTATTTTAGAAGGTGAAGGAACACTTGATGGTCAAGCAGTAAAAAAAGGTGATCACTTTATTGTATGTAGTGATCAAAAAGAAGTTGTCTATGATGGTGTGATGACTCTCATGATAACAACATTATAATCAAAGCAGATTTTTATCTGCTTTTTTTCAAAGGAGAAGAACAATGGATCAAAAAGAAAATGCCTTATCATGTATGAAAGAATGGTTATCAGATGAAAGAGAATTAGGAAAAAATCCATATCAAATAGAAATTGCTGATGAGTTTGATTTGCATGATTTACATTATTATGTATTCAAGTTTAAAAAGACGATGTTATCACCATGGATGGTTGCTGTTTGTGGTGGCTACCATGAAGATGAAACAGGACATTGTGGTCATATCTTTAGTCAATATGAAAAATATGAAAAAGAAACAGCTGTTCAAAAATGTATAGATATGGTTGAAATGATTCGTGAATATTGGATGAACGAAGCCAAAAAACAAGTAGAACCAGAACCACGTACAACATATGTTCATTTTGTTTTATTAGAAAATGCAGATGTGGATTTTGAAAAAATCTTTGATTATTTAAGCAATCAACGAGGTCTTCAAATTAGTGATATGGAAAAGGATCAAAATTCTATTTATGTAGGTCATAGTGGAGATTCTCTTGTTTCTTTATCGTTAATGGAAGCACCTGTTCCAGAAGGTGAGGCAGAATATTATGCACAAGGCTGTTATATGTGGGAAGATGCTGTTCATGAAGTTAAAAAACATAAAGCTCATATTATTGTAACAACACTTGGTAAGAATATAACTGATCGTGAAGCCTTGCTTTTACAAAGTCAATTGGTTGATGCTTGCCTACAAGTCCCACAAGCCATAGGGGTTTATGGTGATGAAATGGTTTGGCCAAAACATATCTATACAGATATTATGAATGACTATTATCAAAGTCAAATCTTACCAATTACGATATGGGTTTATTTAGGTCTTGTGACAAACAGTGATGGAAATCATATTTATACAATTGGTTTAAAGAATTTTGGACATTATGAAATTGAAACATTGCCATCACAACTTCCTTTGAGTCAAATTCATGAATTTATGTTTCATATTGTTTGTTATATTATTGAACAAAATGCAGTTTTACATGATGGAGAGACAATAGGAATGAGTGAAACACAAAAATGTTCAATTAGTTTAAGTCAAGGAATGTTCTTAGATGAAAAAACATTAAAAATTGAAATTGTAAATGATGTTAATTAATGGGAGAGTTACAACTCTCCTTTTTATAATGAATAGACTGATTGTGTTGTTGTGAGTAGATGACAATGATATAATAAGATTATAAAAATTGATAGAGACAATCATAGTGAGGAGTATACGAATGAAAACAAAACAAAAAAATAAATATTCTTATATAAGTTGGTTCAAAGGAATATGAGTTTATTCTATCGAATTTGTATAAGTCTATCAATTGGATTGATATTAGGATTTTTAATGGGAGCTTTGAAATTAAAATTCTATCATCAAAATTATTCTCAAAAGAAAATAGAAAATGTTCAACAGATTATAAGAAAGTTATCATCTTTGCTTAAATATATAACATTTTTGATGTTAGGGCTGGGATTGATTTGGTGTATTTATTTTTTAGTTTTAGGAATTTTTGTACCTGAACAAGTGGATTATGCCAATAATATGGCAGAGTTGATTGTGGCTGTTTTGACTGTGATTTCTATTCTCTTTGCTTTTGTGGAATTTTTACGCCCTAAAGAAAAATAAGAAAGGAAAAACTTATGGTAAAATTAAGAAAAATGTTGGGAGATATCAATTCATCTGTCTGTCAAGACTTGATGAAATTGATGGAAACACAAAGTCATCATACACTTTCACTTTGGGCAATCACATATGCAAAAGAACATTATTTGCCTTTGTATACAAAAAAAGAATCTTCTTTATATCAAACGTTAGAGAAATGTGAAAGTTATCTTAACCAAGAATGTTCTTTACAAGAATTAAAGCCATTTTTAAAAGAAGCGAGAGCTGATGCAAAAGATATCACTGATCCTATTGTTGAAGCAGTTTCAAAAGCCATTGCAACAGCTTGTGCAACGATTCAAACACCAACCAATGCATTAGGATTCCTTTTTTATGGAAGTGCTGCAACTGCTTATCATCAAGCTGGTCTTTTAGAAACAAGAGAAACATATGATCAATTGGCTTTACAAGAATTACAAAACGCTTTGCATTCATTACAACAATATGCAAAAGATGAACCACATCCCATCCATATCAAATGGCATTGTAAATAAAGAGAGGAATCACAAATGAAATACAAATGTTTAGTGTTAGATCATGATGATACAATTGTTAATAGTACAGCAACAATCCATTATCCAGCTTTTCAAGAAACCTTAAAAATAATACGTCCTGATTTTCAATTAACTTTAGAAGACTATTTTCAATATAATTTTGAACCAGGATTTCAAAGTTTTTGTAATGATATTTTAAAATTAAATCAAGAGGAAATGGCAATGCAAACACAAAATTGGTTAAATTATGTTGACCATCATATCCCTCAAATATATCCAGGAATAGATGAGATATTATGGGAATTTAAAAGACAAGGTGGTTATATTTGTGTTGTTTCTCATTCGATGAAAGAAAGTATTTTAAGAGACTATAAAGCAAATGGATTACCAACTCCTGATTTGATTTTTGGTTGGGATTTTCCACCACATCAAAGAAAGCCATCTTCTTGGCCATTAGAAAAAATCATGAGTGAATTTCATTTATCAGCTCAAGATTTGGTTATGGTAGATGATTTAAAACCTGGAAAGATGATGGCTGATAAAGTTGGTGTTGATTTTATTGGCGTAGGATGGTCTCATTCAATTGAAAATATTCAAAATGAGATGAAAAAACAATGCGATTATTACTGTGAGTCTGTTGATGAATTGAAAAAAATAATATTTTTAGAAAAAAGTAGAAATTCATAGCGTTTTTTACAAAATGGCTTTATAATTAAATTAATATAAGATATTGAAAAGGAGCGTTGAATAATGAAGTATAAATATGATGAACTTAATAAAGTTATGGCTCATTTTTCAAACTTCTTTGATGTTGTGCGTTTGGTTGATCCAAGTCATTGTAGTGTCATGAATGCAACAGATGAAGGGGTAACTCTTGAACCTGATGACTGTTATCAAGTGTGGAATAGACATAGTCGCTGTGAAAATTGTATTAGTTTACAAGCTTATCAAAGTCGTCAAAGAATGACAAAGTTTGAAATCTTAAGGGATGATATTTATTATATTGTTTCTTCTCCTATTGATTTAGTGTTGGCTGATGGGAGTGAACGTTTATGTACATTGGAATTGGTTTTAAAAAATTCAAATAAAATTTTGTTAAATCATTTAAAGGGAAATCAATATTTTTCTGATATTATGAATTTTGAAGAGAAACTTTATGAAGATGCTTTAACTCAAATTTATAATCGTAGATTTTTCAGTGAAAAAGCATATTGTTATGATTGTTATGAAAATCCTTATGAAATGGTTTTTATTTGTGTTGATTTAAAGAGTTTTAAAAAAGTCAACGATAACTATGGACATGTTGTTGGAGATACCATTCTTTATAAAACAGCGCAATTGATTAAAAAAACAATTGGAGAAAATAATTATGTTATGAGAATGGGTGGCGATGAATTTTTAATTATTCTCGATCATTGTAATGAAGAAAAAGCCAAACAAATTATTAAAAAGATTAAAGACCAATTACATACAGAATTATTATATGATCAACAAAAAGATCGATATATGTATTTGAATTTTGGTATGGCTTATCAAGAACATTTTGATGGAACAGATGAATGTATTAATGAAATGTATGCAAAAGCTGATCAAAATATGTATTTAGATAAATTAAAAGAGAAAAGAAAGGATGATTAAAATTCGTTTATGAAAGAAAATAAATATGATGATGACATCTTCTTTCAAAAATATAGTCAAATGAATCGCTCTCAACAAGGATTAGAGGGAGCAGGGGAATGGATGGAATTTCAAAAGTTATTACCAGACTTTCAAAATAAAAGTGTTTTGGATTTAGGATGTGGCTATGGATGGCATTGCCTTTATGCTAAAAAACATGGAGCAAGTTATGTTTTAGGGACTGATATATCCCATAAAATGTTAGAAGTTGCAAAAGAAAAAAGTCAAGATTATAATATTGATTATGTTTGTCAGGCAATGGAAGATTTAGCTTTTGAAGACGAACAATTTGATATTATTCTAAGTTCTTTGGCATTTCATTATGTTCAAGATTATAATGCTCTTATTCAAAAAATTGTCAAATGGTTAAAACCTGGAGGGAAACTGATCTTTTCAGTTGAACATCCTGTTTTTACTGCTTATGGAACACAAGATTGGTTTTATAATGAAAACGGAGATATTTTACATTTTCCAGTTGATAATTATTATTATGAGGGACAAAGAGATGCTGTTTTTTTAGGAGAACATGTGATTAAATATCATCGGACTTTAACAACTTATCTCAATACGTTGTTGTGTAATGGTTTAACCATTGAACATATCGTTGAACCACAACCTCCACAACATATGATGGATATCCCAGGCATGAAGGATGAAATGCGTAGACCAATGATGTTATTGGTGTCTTGCCAAAAATAAAAGGTTCGAATTGAACCTTTTTTTCATTGTATAAACAATTATTTTTTATGTTTCTTTTTCCACTCTTGTATTTGTTGAAGACGTAAAGCGACTTTGGCTTCACTTCCTTGATTTGTAGGATGATAATAGTGATGATCTTGAAGTTCTTCAGGTAAACATGTCATTGTTGTTAATTTGTCTTCATAATCATGAGCATATTGATAACCTTTCCCATAATCCAATTCTTTCATTAATTGTGTTGGGGCATTACGAATATGTAAAGGGACTGGTTGTGACAATGTTTCTAAAGCATCTTTTTTTGCTGTTTCATATGCAGTGTAAAGAGCATTTGATTTTACAGAAAGCGATAAATATGTTACAGCATGTGTCAAATGCACACTACATTCTGGCATACCTATAAAATGACAAGCCTGATAAACATTAACAGCAACTTCCAAGGCACGACTATCAGCCATACCTATATCTTCGCTTGCAAATCTAACCAATCTTCTTGCAATATATAAAGGATCTTCACCAGCTTCTAACATTCTGGCTAGCCAGTAAATAGCAGCATCTACATCACTATTACGCATTGATTTATGCAAGGCAGAAATGAGATTATAATGTTCTTCACCTTTTTTATCATAGAGAAGTGATTTACGACTGGTGCATTGTTCAATGATTTCTTTTGAAACAAGAATCATATCGTCTTTTCTTTCCCCATTAAAAACAGCCATTTCCAAAGTATTTAAAGCAACACGAGCATCTCCATTAGCAAAATTAGCCAGCATATAAAGACTATCGTCATCAATTGAAATCTTTTCATTGCCAAATCCTCTTTCATCATGTAAGGCATGATGAAGCAATTCTAGAATATCCTGTGTTTCTAATCCATGTAAAACAAAGACTTTACAACGAGATAAAAGGGCAGAATTGATTTCAAAAGAAGGATTTTCTGTTGTGGCACCAATTAAGATAATACTCCCTTTTTCAACATAAGGAAGAAATGCATCTTGTTGGGCTTTATTAAAACGATGAATTTCATCCACAAAAACAATTGTTTTGATGCCTAATTCTCTTTTCTCAGTTGCTTTTTTCATGACGGCTTTGATGTCTTTAATTCCACTGGTTACAGCACTAAAATCAATAAATTCTGATTGAGTACAATTGGCAATGATTCTTGCTAATGTTGTTTTCCCAACACCAGGAGGTCCCCAAAAAATCATTGAAGAGATCTGATCACGTTCAATGAGCTGCCAAATAATTTTTCCTTTCCCCACCAAATGTTTTTGACCCACATAATCATCAAGTGTTTGAGGTCTTAAACGATTGGCTAAAGGATCTTGGATTTGATTTTGAAATAAAGATGTTTGTTTCATAGTGTCACCAGCTTTCTTTTTTTATTTTAGCATTTTTAAGTTAAAAAGGCTATTTTTGATGTTTAAAAAGTTTTTTGGAAAACAAAATCTATGAAAATGGAGTTTGATTTAAAACTTTATTATTATAAAAAAGTGATGAACAAACCTTATATTACGAATAAAAACATTAAAAAATGTTTTTTATTTTGGGCGGATATTTCTAGGTTATAGTTTTGATAAATGTTATAATAGGTATGAATAAGAAGAAAGGGGTAGAAAAATGAGGTATTATATAAAAATTTCTTCACAACAGACTTCTTTTTTGTTGCCCTTAACTTTGGTAGATAAGATTATCGATTTTTCTTCTTTAGAGGATCAAGAATTGATTTTTTTATCTGATTTATTTGATTCTTCTTTAAAAAGTGGACAATATGTGATTCTCATAAAGAATCAAAATGTTGCATTGATTGTTGATTGGATTGAAGATATTATTCAGTTGAATCATCAACATATTCAACCAATCAATCATATTCTATTGAATAAAAGATTGTCTTTTATTCAAGGAATGATAACTTTAGAGAAAGATTATTTTGTTTTTATAGAAGAAATTATTGATTATATACGGGGAAGGTAAAGGATAGAGAGGGATAATATGATTAGAATTGATGATAATTCTTTTATGAGAATTGTTGATTATATGAAACAATTTTATGGTTTGGATTTAACAAAAAAGAGAGTTTTGGTAGAGTGTCGGCTGACAAAAGTTTTACAGAATTTAAAGATTGATAATTTTGAAGATTATGTAAAAGTTTTAGAAAAAGATCAATCAGGTGTTTTATTAGAACAAATGGTAGATATTTTAACAACACATTATACTTATTTTTTACGGGAAAATGAGCATTTTCAAATGTTAAAAGATTTTCTTTTACCTGAATTTGTTCAAAATAAGAAGTCGACGACATTTCAAGTTTGGTGTGCTGGCTGTTCTACGGGAGAAGAAGCTTATTGTATTGCGATGACAATTGAAGATTATAAAAAGCAATCTGGCAATCAAATAGAATATATGATTTATGCGACTGATATTTCTGATAATGTCTTAAGTGTTGCTCAAAAAGGTGAATATCCATTAAAGCAAATCTCGACAATTGATTTTTATTGGCAATACCAATATTGTCAAAATATAGATGCAACTTCTTTTCAAATTCGTGATGATATTAGAAGGCATATTATATTTGATAAACATAATCTTATGCAACCTTTAAGGTGTGAAAGACGTTTTGATTTGATTTTATGTCGCAATGTCATGATTTATTTTCATAAAGATATTCGTTATCAAATTGTCGAATCACTAGAAAATCATTTATATAATGATGGTTATTTAATGATAGGACATGCTGAAATGTTGTCAAATACAGAAACAACTATGGAGAGGGTATACCCTTCTATTTATAAAAAGAGTGGAGAGATGAAAAAATGAAAAAAATATTAGTAGTTGATGATTCAAAATTTATGCGTACAATGATTAAAAATATTTTAAAGAATAATGATTATGAGTTTGTTGAAGCAGAAGATGGGCAAGTAGCAATAGATTGTTATTTAAAAGAAAAGCCAGATATTGTTTTAATGGATATTACAATGCCAGGAATGTCTGGACTAGAAGCTTTAAAAAAAATCAGAGCAGTTGATATGGATGCTCAAGTGATTATGTGTTCTGCTGTAGGACAAGAAAGTATTATTCATGAGGCTATTTTGGAGGGGGCAATTGATTTTATCGTGAAACCTTTTAAAGAGGATGTTTTAAAAAGAACTGTTTGTGCAACGGCATATAGAGAAAATAGGGGTGAATAAAAAATGAGGAAGTATTTTGATAATTTAAAAATTGGGAAAAAATTAATTGTTGTTTTTGTAGGAATTATCTTTTTATATGGATTAACGGTCAGTGTGGCTATTTTTAATATTTTTGGTTTATCAAACCGAGTAGAGGACTTATATAGTGGACCTTTTTCTAATGTGGAAGATTCATTTCAAATTAGTATGAATGTCCAAATTGTAGGGAGAAATTTAATTGCTTTATCAACTGGTGAGAAAAAAGATGATATTGATAAAGATATTCAGGAAATTAGATCTACTATTGATGCTGTTGATGAGGGATTTGTACATTTATCTTCTGGGTATGTGACAAGTGAAGAAAAGGTTCAAGAATGTATTCAAAAATTTAATTCTTTAAAATCTCCTCGTGATAAAGTCATTCAATTCTTAGAAGAAGGAAAACAAAGTGAAGCCTATTCAACATATATGAATAAATATGAACCACAAGCCAAGGTTGTAAGAGGCTTGCTTTCTGAAATTGTTGAAGACTGTTTGACTGATGCTCAAATGAAAATGAATGAAAGTCAACAATTAAGTCAACAAATTGTTTTATTATTAGTTGTTTTATCTATTGTTTGTATTGTGATTACTGTTGTTTTATGGATTCTCGTGACAAAGAGTATTGTGGAACCAATCCACGCTATTAAAAAAACTGCTAATGAAATTGCGAATGGTAACTTAAATGAAACATTGACGTATCAATCTGAAAATGAATTAGGGGAATTGGCAGATGATGTGCGTGTGACAGTTGTGACTTTAAAAGAATATGTTGGTGAAATTCAAACTGTTTTAAAAGCTATCGGAAAAGGAAATTTAAACTATCATTCTCAAATGCAATTTAAAGGAGAATTTGTTCAATTGAATAAGGCAATGGAAGAAATTTCAACGTTATTAAAAGATGCTATGCAACAAATTAATAGTTCTGCTGAACAAGTTTCTAGTGGTGCTGAACAAGTCTCTAATGGGGCACAAGTTTTGGCTCAAGGTGCTTCTGAACAAGCAGGTTCTATTGAAGAGTTGGCTGTAAGTATTAATGAAATTGCAGATTCAGTTCAATCAAATGCGGATAATGCTATTGAATCACGTGAGATTTCAACTTTTGTTGGAGAACAAGTTGTGGAAAGTAATAATCAAATGACACAATTATTAGAGTCTATGAGTCACTTGAAACAAAATTCTGGTGAAATTAATACGATTGTAAAAGAAATTGAAGAAATTGCTTTTCAAACAAATATTTTAGCCTTAAATGCATCAGTTGAAGCTGCTCGTGCAGGTGAAGCTGGAAAAGGTTTCTCTGTTGTTGCAGAAGAGATTAGACGTTTATCAACCAAAACAACAAATGCTTCTAAATTAACTTCTAGTCTTATTGAAAAGAATAATGAAGCTGTTGAAGAAGGAATGAGTGCAGTTGATAAAACGGCTGAATCATTAAAAGTTTCTGTTGAAAATGTTCTTCAGATGACTGAAAAAACGAATTTAATGTCAGAACTTTCACTTCAACAAAAAGATGCTATTGTCCAAATTAGAAAGAGTGTAGAAATGATTTCAGAAATCGTTCAAGGAAATTCTGCAACTTCTGAAGAAAGTGCTGCGGCTAGTGAAGAA
The DNA here is from genome assembly GCA_900538465.1 of uncultured Erysipelotrichaceae bacterium. Classification (GTDB taxonomy): domain Bacteria; phylum Bacillota_I; class Bacilli_A; order Erysipelotrichales; family Coprobacillaceae; genus Longibaculum. The sequence goes on along the minus strand of UPXV01000020.1, from coordinate 27,380 downwards.
TTATCAGCACAAGCCCAAATCTTAAAGAGTCTTGTAGAAAAATTTGAATTGTAGTGGTGAAAGATATGAATGATATTTTAGAAAACGAAGAATTGTTACATGATTTTCTGCAGGAATTAGGTAATATTGGGACAGGTAATGCCGTGACTGCTTTATCACAATTTTTAAATGTTTCTTTTGAAATGGAATTATCTACAGTTCATTTCATGCATTATCAACAGGTCTATCACTTTCTTGGGAAAGTTGATGATGTGCATGTAGGTATATTTGTGGAGGCAAAGGGAGAGATTTCTGGATTGTTCTTGTTTTTGATTGATCAATCACTGGCAAAGAAAATTGTTCAGATTTTGCTTCAAGAGTCTTTAAATGATTTTACGAGTTTAAGTGAACTTCAAGAATCATTATTATGTGAGATGGGAAATATTGTTTGCAATGCATATGCGACAGCGATGAATCGTCTTTTGAAATTGGATATTCATTGTTATGTTCCAAGTTTATGTGTTGATATGGCTGGTGCTATTTTAAATGTACCGATTTCTCATTTTGCTTTTACAAATGATGAAATCTTGATGATTGAAACAATCTTTAAACTTGATGAAGAAAATTTTAAAAGTCATATTCTCTTCCTTCCAGACTATGATTTTCTTCAAAGCCTTTCACATTTATTAAAATAGTTCACACAATGAAAAAAATAGTTGTTGGCATTGGGGAAGGAAAAATTGCCTTCAATGATGATGCTTTGATTTCTTATGCATTAGGTTCATGTATTGGTGTTTGTTTGTATGATGCTTATCATCATATTGGAGCAATGGCACATATTGTTTTGCCTCATCATCCAATTGATAAACCTTTTCAAGATAAATATAAGTATGCAGATTTAGGTGTTCATTTTTTAATCAATGAAATGATTAAAGCAGGAGCAAATCGAAGACATATCGTTGCTAAAATTGCAGGTGGTGCAGAAATGTTTACATCGATTCAACCACAATGGCAAATTGGGAAACAAAACATTCAAACGGTATGTGATATTTTAAAAAGAGAAAAAATTCAAATTATAGCTGAAGATGTTGGTGAAAACTACGGGAGAACAATTACATTTTATGCATTAGATGGGCGATTAGAGATTCATTCTTTGAGAAAAGATAGGGTCATATAAAGGTGGGGTACAGATGATAAAAAAACAAAAAGTATTGATTGTAGATGATAGTTTGCTGATATGTGAACAAGTGAAATCGATTTTAAGTGTTTTGCCAGTGACTGTTTATGATGTTCATACTGGTCAAGAGGCTTTGAAAATGATACCACAAGTTCGTCCTGATTTAATTATTTTGGATATTATTTTGCCAGATATCGAAGGCTTTGATTTGATTTATAAAATTAAAGAAGTTGATGTTCATCATGCAAGTATTGTCTTTTTAACAGCGCGTGATCAAAATTTAGATGTTATTAAAGGATTGTCATCAGGAGCTTATGATTATATCAAAAAGCCATTTATCAACGAAGAATTATTATCACGTATTAAAAATCAATTATTGATAAAAAAGCAACGGGATGAATTATGTGCTCAAAATGAACTTTTGAAAAGTAATATGGAAAAGTTGAATTATATTGCTTATCGTGATAGTTTAACGGGATTATATAATCGTCGTTTTGTCAGTGAAAATTTACCTGAAGAATTAATGAATCATCAATCTGAAAATACCAATCATTATTTTGTTTTAAGTGATATTGATAATTTTAAAGTGATTAATGATACTTATGGGCATGAAGCTGGTGATAAAGTCTTAATTTGTTTTGCAGAAATATTAAATTCATTAAGTATTAAACATCATACGATTCGTTGGGGTGGAGAAGAATTTTTAATTGTTTTATATGATTTAACAAATCAACAAGCAAGACAAATGATTGAAGATATTCGTAGCGAAATTGAAAGTTTTGTTATTTTACAAAAAAATCAATCATTCTCATGTACAATGACTTTTGGAATGTTTGAGTATAATTCTCAATTAGAGATTGATGAAAATATTCATTATGCTGATTTAGCATTATATCAAGGGAAGAAACAAGGAAAAAATTGCTGTGTTTTGTATCTTGAAGAACAAAGAGGCGTGTGATTATGGGATTTTTTGATAAAGATTCAAGTGCAATGCTTGAGGTTTACTTGGCTGAAACACATCAATTAATAGAACAATTAAATATTATTCTCCTTAATAGTGAAGATAGTCATTGTTTAAGTGTTGAAGATATTCAAAATATTTTTCGTATCATGCATACGATGAAAAGTTCTTCAGCTATGATGGGATTGGAAGGATTATCCACTTTAACTCATAAAATGGAAGATGTTTTTTCCGTTTATCGTGATTATCAAAGAAGTATTGAGATAGATGATAAAATACTTTATAATCTGTTGTTTGATATTTTTGATTTTATTGAAAAAGAATTAAATGCTATGTTGGATGAAGATTACCAACCAACATCAACAAATGAATTACAAAGTCGTGCTGATGAATATCATCAGCAATTATCAACAAAACAAATGAAACCATCTGAAACAGTGGCTTTTGATATAGAAGATTATCTCAAATCAGATGGAAGATTGGTTAAAATCACTTTTGAAAAAGAGTGTCGCATGGAAAATATTCGTGCTTTTATGCTCGTTCATCAAATTGAAAAGAAATGTCAAAAATTAGAAACATATCCAGTTGATTTAGATGACTCTTCTGGTGCTGAAATGATTCAAAAATATGGCTTTTATTTATGTATCAATTCAGATGATTTTGAAACAGTCTTTAAGACTTTACAAAATGGACTCTTTGTTCATAAATGTGAAATCGTTGAGCGAAAAAGCAAAACAAATAGAAAAATAGATTTACAAGTTGCGACTGCACAAATTCAACAAAAGAAATTAGATGTTTTAGAAAATATTTCTAATGAATTTATGATGAATATTCAATATTTACATGAGCATCTTGAAGAAATGGGTATTGAAGATTTTGAAGATGGTGCTGTTTATCATTTGGAACAATTGTCTCATCAATTAGAAGATATTATCATTGAAATGAGACTTAGGTCTGTTCAACAAATTGTTCCAAAATTAAGAAGAACTCTAAGAGATATTTGTCAGTCACAAGATAAAGAAGCAGATCTCATCGTTAATTGTGGTGATATTGAGGCTGATCAAAAGATTGTTGAATATCTAGGTGATGCTTTGATTCATATTTTGAGAAATGCTGTTGATCATGGTATTGAAAGGCCTCAAGAAAGAATTCAAGTACAAAAAGATACCAAAGGAAAAATTACTTTTGATGTTTCCATCAAAAGAGGTGAACTTTATGTTGCTTTATCCGATGATGGGCAAGGTATAGATGTGAAAAAAATATATCAACAGGCTGCTGACAAAGGCCTTGTCGATAGACCTTTTGAAGAATATGAGCACTCAGAATTATTAAAAATTATTCTTATACCAGGTTTTACAACAAATAAAGAAGTTAATGAATATTCTGGTAGAGGTGTGGGATTAGATGTTGTGGCGCATATTTTAGAAGATGTTGGTGGTCATATATATATTGAAAGTGAATTGGGGCTTGGTTCAACTTTTATATTGACGCTACCTTTATCACTCGCAACAGTGGATTCGATTCGTTTTCAAATTGGTGAATATCATTGTTGTGTTCCTAGCAGATATGTTTACTATTTCCAAAAGGCGAATCTCAATATGGTTCAAATGATTGAAGGAAAACAATATGTTGTGACTGAAGAACAAATGATTCCTTTTATAAATTTGAAAGAGGATTATGGAATCGATGAAGAAGAGAAGGATGATGCTATTTTTGTTTATTTTAAAACAGCAACACATTTAGGTTGTCTTTTGGTTGATCGTGTTGATAACAATCAACGTTTGTTAATTAAACATTTACCTGCTTTACTTGGAAATCGATATCGAAATATGAGTGGTATCAGCGGTATGAGCTTACTAAGTAAAGGAGAAATCTGTTTGAATTTAGATTTAGAATTATTAATTGAAAAATGGAAGGATGGGGATTTATAATGGATCAGAAACAAAATATTTTATGTTTACATAGTCAACAAAAAAATTATTTAATTCCATTTGAAAATATGGTTGAGATATGTACGCATGTTAAAATTTCTAAGATTCCTTGTTTACCAAAATATTATTTAGGTGTCTTCCATTTTAAAGGAGAAATGTTACCAGTTTTACAACTTGAATATAAACAAGATTGTACTGTTTTAGATGCGACTATTCTTGTTGTGACATGTGAAAGTTGTCGATTTGGTATTGTGATTGATGAGGAACCATTATTACTTGGTTTCAATACTTTAGATTTAATTGAAAATAAACATGACTTTATGTCAGAAATATGGTCTATTTCTCATATTTATCAATATGAGGAAGATGTTTATTATCTGATTGATATAGAAAAGACAGTTGAATTATTGATTGCTGATGAAAATTAAGAAAATGTGGATGAAAATTCATATTTTCTTTTCTTTTATTGTCTTAAAATAGAAATCTGTTCATTTATTGTTAACATGTTAGGCATATACTAATAACAATTAATGAATGGGGAAGAGATCATGTTTGGATATGTTGTTGTTAATAAGCAAGAATTAAAGTTAAGAGAATTAGATGTCTATCAATCTTTTTATTGTGGGTTATGTCAGACTTTAAGGGATAAATATGGCTTGAAAGGTCAGATCTCTTTGAATTTTGATATGACTTTTTTGGGTTTGTTATTGAGTGGTTTATATGAACCTCAAACGCAAAAAGAAAAAAGCCGATGTTTGATTCATCCAATGAAAAAACATTTAAAATTAACCAATGAATGTATTGATTATGCAGCAAAGATGACAATTGTTTTGACTTATTTTAAATGTGAAGATGATTGGCTAGATGAAAAAAGTCTTGTCAAAGGGAGTTATCGACATATTTTAAAAAAAGCATTTCTTCAAATTAAAGCTGAATATCCAGATAAAATAGAAATCATTGAAAACAATTTAAAACAGATTCATGAATATGAAAAAAATAATCATGAAAATATTGATGATGTTTCTGGTTGTTTTGGAAAAGCTTTGGCAGCTATTTGGACATATAAAGATGATATCTTTTTTGATGATTTATATCAAATGGGATTTTATCTTGGAAAGTTTATATATATTATGGATGCTTATGATGATATTGAAGAGGATTTAAAGAAGAAGACTTATAATCCCTTTAGTCAAAAATATCAAGAAGATCATTTTGATGAGTGGTGTCAAGATCTTTTAGAAATGATGATTTCACAAGCAACAATGGCTTTTGAAGCATTACCAATTATAGAAAATGTTGAAATTATGAGGAATATCCTTTATAGTGGTGTTTGGAGTCGCTATATGTTAAGGAAGCAAAAAAGAATGGGGGATAAAAAGTAATGGATCCGTATCAAATTTTAGGTATTTCACCAAGTGCTACAGATGATGAAGTGAAACAAGCCTATCGTGCATTAAGTAAAAAATATCATCCTGATGCTAATATCAATAGTGAGCATCAAGCAGAATATACAGAAAAGTTTAAACAAGTTCAAAATGCTTATAAAACAATTATGGATAGTCGTAAACGTGGTTTTACAAATCAAAATTATGGTGGTCAATCAACAAATCAATCATCATATCAATACAATGGAAATGAGCAAACGGCATTTCAAGATGCAGCAGCCTATATCCAAGCCAATCGTTTTCAAGAGGCATTAAATGTTTTAGAACAAATTCGTACAAGAAATTCCGTTTGGTTTTATTATAGTGCGATTGCGATGAATGGCATTGGGAATAATGTGACAGCTTTGGATTATGCCAAAACAGCTGCTCAAATGGAACCAGGGAATTTACAATATTTGTTTTTGGTTCAACAATTACAAGCTGGACAAGGACAATATCGTTCAACCCAACAAACTTATGGTTCACCTTATTCAGCAGTGAACTGTTGTTATAGTTTTATGATGTTACAATTATTTATGACATGTTGTTGTAGATGTTAATGAAGGAGAAGAAAGATGAGTAAAATTATTGGTATTGATTTAGGAACAACAAATAGCTGTATGGCTCTTATTGAAAATGGAAAAACAACAATTATTCCAAATCACGAAGGAATGAAAACAACACCAAGTATTGTGGCCTTTACTAAAGATGGAAAACGATTAGTAGGAGAAGCTGCAAAACGACAAGCAGCAACAAATCCAACAGGAACAATTTCATCAATTAAACGTGAAATGGGAACAAACTTTACACAAACAATCAATGGGAAAACTTATACACCTCAAGAAATTTCAGCAATGGTTTTACAAAAATTAAAAATTGATGCTGAAAGTTATTTAAATGAAGAAGTCAAACAAGCTGTTATTACTGTTCCTGCTTATTTTAATGATGCCCAACGTCAAGCAACGAAAGATGCTGGAAAAATTGCTGGATTAGAAGTTTTAAGAATTATCAATGAACCCACTGCAGCCGCTTTGGCTTATGGATTAGAAAATAGTTATGGTCAAAAAGTCATGGTATTTGATTTGGGTGGAGGAACATTTGATGTTTCTATTATTGAAATTGGTAATGGGGTTATTGAAGTTTTATCAACATCTGGAGATAATCATTTGGGTGGTGATGATTTCAATGAATGCTTAGCTCATTTTATTCAAAGTGAATTTTTAAAACAAACAGGAATTGATCTTTCTAGAGATTTAATGGCTACACAACGTATTGTGGAAGCAGCTGAAAAAGCTAAAGTGGAATTGTCATCTATGGCAGTTGCAACCATTTCTCTTCCTTTTATCACAACAACAAGTCAAGGACCACAAAACTTAGAAATGACTATTTCAAAAGAACAATTTAATCGTTTAACACAACAATTGGTTGAAAGAGTTGTTCTACCAATGCAAAATGCTTTAAATGATGCTCGTTTATTACCAGCTGAATTAGATAAAATTATTTTGGTTGGGGGTTCATCAAGAATTCCTGCTGTCCAAGATAAAATCAAAGAAGTGACAGGAATTACACCAAGTCACTCTGTGAACCCTGATGAATGTGTTGCAATGGGAGCAAGTATTCAAGCAGGAAAACTTTCTGGTGATGTTTCTGCAATGGGAAATTATGATGTATTACTTTTAGATGTGACACCATTAACATTATCAATTGAAACTGTTGGTGGCGTAGCAACTCCTTTAATTGAAAGAAATACAACAATTCCAACAAGTCATAGTCAAGTCTTTACAACATCTTCTAATTTCCAAACACAAGTTGAAATTAATGTTTTACAAGGGGAAAGACCACTTGCAAAAGACAATAAAAGTTTAGGAAAATTTAAGTTAAAGAAAATCAAACGTGCAATGCGTGGAGTTCCACAAATTGAAGTCACTTTTGATATAGATGCCAATGGTATTGTGAGTGTGTCTGCCAAAGATTTGGCAAGTGGCAATATGCAAAGTATTACGATTGAAAATGGAACGCATATGTCAGATGAAGATATTAATCGTGCAATTTATGAAGCTCAACAATTTGAAAAACAAGATGCTATTACAAAAGAAAGATTGGTCTTTAAAAATGATGCTGAATCATTAGTTATGCAAATAGAAGGGGCACTTTCACAAAAAGGAAAACAATTGGATAAAACAATCAAATCACAAATCAAAGATGAATTGTCTCGTTTTAAGAAGATGACAAAGAAATTGGATTATGAAAATTGTAGTCAAGTGGAGTTTGATGCTGTCAAAACTGCAAAATTACAATTAGAACAAGTGGCTGCACCACTTTTATCTCTTGCATAGAGAGTGGAGAAGGAAGACTTCTCCTTTTCTTTTTCAAATGAATTTGTTAAATCCCAAAATTAGTGTATAATAAAGACAAAGGAGGGATGATGTCATATGAAAAAGACTTTTTTATTGCTTCTTGTCTTTTCTTTTTTCATAAGTGGATGTTCAAAGTCAAAGTCAAAATATCCAAGTCAATACCCCTCATCTCCCTCGATAAAAATAAATGAGATCTTATTTCCTCAAGCAACAAATGAAAAAGTTATGGATGTTGGAGCAGTTCATATAGATTATTCACATAGCGCTGATGGTTATATCATGGTTAAACTCACACAAGAGGTCTCTAAAAAAATAAAGATTGAAATTAGTCATAATGATTTTCCTTATCGTTATGATATTGATAAAAAGGAATATGTTGCATTGCCTCTTCAAATGGGAAATGGAGAATATATTATTAAAGTTCTACAAAATTTAGAAGGGCAAAAATATGCTATTTTAAAAACACAAAAAATAAATGTTCAATTAACAAATGAACTTTCACCTTATTTGTATCCTAATCAATTGGTTGATTATCGAAAAGGAAGTTCTGTTAATCAAAAAGCTTTAGATATTGTTAAAGATGATACAAATGATTTACAAAGGATTAAAGACATATATGAATATGTTGTTGATACATTAACATATGATGATCAAAAAGCAATAGAAGCAACGCAAAGATATATTATACCTGATTTGGAGAAACTCTTGGTTGAAAAAAAAGCAATTTGTTTTGATTATGCTTCTTTGATGGTTGCCATGTTAAGAATTAATCATATTCCAGCACGTTTGATTTGTGGTGATACGGATATTGAATATCATGCATGGGTAGAAGTCTATTTAGAAGGTGAAGGATGGGTCAATCCTGATGTATTTATTGATAAAGAAGTTTGGAGTCGAATGGATCCAACTTTTGCAAGTTCAAAGTATCAATATGATGGTCAATATATTGCAATATATTATTATTAATGGGGGATAATTTATGAAACTTAATTTTGAAGAAAAATATTTATTTTGTAATCAGATGGCAATGATTTTAAATTCGGGATTTCATTTTGAACAAGGCGTTGAAATGATTGGAGAAGAAACTGAAAATGGACATATTAAGGAAGCAACATCAAAAATATTGACGTTTCTTCAAGAAGATCCACGTTTGAGTTATGCTGTTGAAAAAACAGATGATTTTGATCATTATATGGTTCATTTATTACAAGCTGGTGAAGTGAGTGGAAATCTTGATAATGTTATGGAATCATTAAGCCATTATTACTTACGTATGAATGAGATGCAAAATCAATTTCAACAAGCTTTAACTTATCCAATGATTTTATTGTTGATGATGTTTGTTGTGATTGGTGTGATTGTTTTTCAAGTTTTACCTATCTTTCGTCAAGTTTTAGAAAGTTTAGGAGGGGAATTAACTTCATATGCTTATACTTTTATGCATTTGGGACAGATTTTTTCAATTGTGGGATTTATTGCTTTAGCAATAGTGACATTGTTTATTTTAGGAATATATATTTATTCACGTGTTTTTCATGTTTCTTTAATGTATCAATTGGTACAGAAATCCTTTTTTACACGTTCTTTAGCAAAATCAATGAATCAAGCTCAATTGACATATGCTCTATCTTTATTTGTTGAAAGTGGTTATGATTTTCAAGAAGCATTAAAATATGCTATGAAAGTGATTGATGATAAACATTTATATAAACAATTAGAACAATGTTGTCTTGATTTACAAAATGATATGAGTTTTGTGGATGCTTTAAAGAAAAATAAAATATATCAAGGAATGGCCTTAAATATGCTTCAAGTTGGTTTTAAAACAGGTCAAGCAGATCAAATCATGAAAACATTAGCAATTCATTATCAAGATGCAGTGAGTGATGCGATTGAACGTTTTTTAAATATTATTGAACCAACATTAGTGACATTTTTATCAGTTGTCGTAGGTATTGTATTGTTATCTGTGATGTTGCCATTAATGAGTATTATGGGTTCTTTGTAGGTGATGAATATGAAAATAGGAATAAAAATGATAGTGATGTTGATTATGATTGTGGGGTTGATTTATTCGTTTCAAATGGCAAATCAATATTCAAAAACACAAGATTTGAATCGTATTCAACAAACAATTACGCAATTATGTTTAAAATGTTATAGTATAGAAGGACATTATCCAAAAGATATTCATTATTTAAAAGAACATTATGGTTTACTGTTGAATGAAAAAGAATATCAAGTGACTTATCATCGTGATGGTGATAATCTTCAGCCAGTGATTCGTGTTTATGCAAAGGAGCATGTCTATGAATAGAACACGACATATCTATACATTGTTTTCATTAACTTTATTCTTGTTATTTGTGATTGGTTCATTTTTTGTTGTGACATATGAAATTAAAGGATATCAGCATATTTATGAATCAGGGACACTACAAGATGATTTGACAACACCACTGGCTTATTTAAATACAAAAATCAAATCATATGATCAAAAAGATGCTATTTCTATTGTTGAAATTGATCATATTCCATGTTTATCTTTATCAACTTTAAAAACAACAACCTATATCTATTATCAAGATGGATATTTAAAGGAATATTATACACTATCAAAGCAAAAACCTGTTTTAGATGAGGGAACACCCTTATTTGCTTTGGATGATTTTTCAATGGAAGAACAGCATCATCTTTTTCATTTTGTTGTTTATAAAGATGGATTGAGTCAAGAAGTCTCATTATATAAACATTCATAAGGAGGAAAGGTATGAAGAATAAAAGACATTCGTTTTCATTTTTAATGGAACTCATTATTGTTATTTTCTTTTTTGCTCTTTCTTCTACAGTGTGTGTCACATTTATTGTCAAAGCACATGAAAAACAAGTGGCTGCTCAAAAGCTTGAAGAAAATCTTTTACTTGCACAAACAGTTATTGAAACGATGCAGGCCCATCCACAAAAGTCATTAACTCAATTGTTTGATGTTAAAGAAGTTGATAATCAAACTTATGTTTTTAAAGATTTGAAGATTTATTTTGATGATACTCAACAAAAACAAGGGTGTGTTGATATTTATTATCAATCAAAAAAGGTAAAAACTTTCCCTTTTGTGAGAGGAAGTGGTCAAGATGAATAAGAAAAATGAGACCATGCATTTAGGGATTGGAGCACCATCATTGTTTATGGTTTTTGTTGTTTTGGTCATGTGTATACTTGCAATATTGGCTTATTTAAAAGCCAATACCTATTATGAAGGAACGTTACATCATTTAGAAATGACAAGTCAATATTATGAAAGTCAAAGTGAACTTTTGAATATTTATGAAAATTTAGATGTTCATCAAATCGAAACACAATTGAAAGATCATGCTATTGCATATTATCATGATCAAGACATGTATATTTTAGAAAAAGAAATGAATGATGAAATGGTTTTACAATTACAGTTTCAAGTTCAGTCTCAAAAGAGAAAACTGATATCAATAAAAACAATTAATCAGGAGGAATCGTATGGAAGCAAGAAGAATCTTAGAGGAAGCAGTGACTAAACAAGCATCGGATGTCTTTATTATTGCTGGCTCACCGTGTGCTTTAAAAATTGATGGAAAAATCCAAAAGTACAATGATGTTAATTTGACACCACATGACACAGAACATTTTATTAGAGAAATCTATGCCATTGCAGGAAAAGATGATATTGATTATTTTTTAAAAACAGGGGATGATGATTTTTCGTTCTCAATATCAGAGGTTGGTCGATTCCGTGTCAATGTTTATCAACAAAGAAATTCATTAGCTGCAGTATTAAGGATTGTACGCTTTGAATTGCCTGATCCTACACGTATGCATATTCCAAATCAAATTATTCAACTTGCACGTTTGATGAAAGGGCTTGTCTTGGTCACAGGGCCTGCTGGTAGTGGAAAGTCAACAACTTTAGCATGTATCATAGATGAAATTAATAAAAGTCGTCAATCCCATATTATTACCATTGAAGATCCTATTGAATATTTACATACCCATAACAAAAGTATTGTTTCACAACGAGAAGTCTATCATGATACAGAAAGTTATGTAACAGCTTTAAGAGCTGCTTTAAGAGAAGCACCAGAAGTTATTTTGGTAGGAGAAATGCGTGATTTAGAAACCATTGATATTGCGATTACTGCAGCAGAAACAGGACATTTGGTCTTTTCTAGTTTACATACAATTGGGGCTGCCAATACAATTGATCGTATGATTGATGTTTTTCCATCTTCTCAACAGCAACAAATTAAAGTGCAATTGGCTATGGTTTTAAATGCTGTTATTTCACAACAATTAATTCCAAATCTTGATGGAAAAATGATACCTGTTTTTGAAATTATGATATGTACACCAGCAATTCGTAATCTTATTAGGGAAGGAAAAACACATCAAATTGATAATGCTATTGCATCATCTAAAGATCAAGGTATGGTCAGCATGGATGATTCCTTATTAGAATTATTTCAAAAACATCAAATCAGTAAAGAAACAGCTTTACTTTATGCAACACATCCTGCTGTTTTAGAAAAAAAATTGATTTAAATCTAATAAATACAAAGACAGTATAGTTTTGTTTATACTGTTTTTATTTTCTGTAAAATGAGTGAGATGTCACGAATAAATCACATATTAGAATAATTCTACGCCTTTTTAACAATAATAATTGAATTTGTGATAAGTTTATATAGAAATTCATAAAATGCAGTGTTATAATGACTGTGAAAAGATGTGCTTACAGGAACAAGGATGGTGGACGATAATGAATCAAGAATTAACAATTCAAACATTAGGAAGATTGGATTTGAAATTAAATGGTGTTGTTTTTCCAACTGGGAGAAAAAGAAGTGCACAAGTAGAATTACTAATTATTTACTTAATTATGAATCGAAGTCGTCAAGTTTCTATTTCTCAATTTATTGATTTTTTATGGCCAAATGGAAATTCTGACAAACCAGAAGGGGCACTTCGTAATTTGATATATCGTGCTCGAAAAGAATTGAAAAGATTTTATTGTGATGAGGTCTGTATTCAATCAAAAGGACATGCTTATTTTTGGAATCAGGATATTCCTTGTTTCATTGATTATGAGAATTTAATGGATTTGGCTTCTCAAGTAATGCAACAAAAAAATTTATCACAACAATATGAATATGCATTTCAAATGTTAGAAGCTTATCATAATGATTTTTTACCTGAATATAATTATCATTATTGGGTTATAGAACAAAATAATTTACTAGAAACAACTTGTTTAAATGCTTTGATTGGGGTTGTCCATCATTTAGAAAGTCAAGAACAGTATAATGAAATTATTCAATTATTGACGCATCCACATGCGCAAAGATTTATTGATTCACGTCTATATGAAGCACGTCTTTGGGCATATTATAAAACTGAACAGACAGATATTGGATTGAATTTTTATCGTCAAGTTGTTGACTATTATTATAGTCAATATGGTATAGAGGTGACACCAAGATTAAAAGAAATATATCAGCTTTTCTTAAACACATTACCAACAACACAAGTGAACGTAGAACAACTAGAAGAGAACTTATCTTTTTCTCAAGATCAAGAATCTACTTTCTATTGTGATTTTGATGTTTTTAAGAACATTTATCAAGTGAATGTACGTTCTGCTAGACGATCTATGAAAGCACGTGTTTTGGCTTTATTAACACTTGAAGATGCAACACATTCATTAACAGAAAGAGAACTTATTGAAGAATCTGAAATTTTAAGGAAAGTCATTTCATCTAGTTTAAGAAAAAACGATGTTTTTTCTAAATTCAATATGACACAATATTCTTTGATTATTGCATCTCCAGATTTACATGGGGCGCAAATTGCAGTAGAAAGAATAGTAAGAAGTTATCAAGAAAAACAAAAACATCAAGAGTCTCATTTAAAAACTGAGTTAAGAAAAATTAATTAATGGGGGTATGAGTATGAATAAAATGAAAAATCATTTATATCAATTGATAAAAAAAACAATGATATTGTTATTGACAATAGCAATGATTTTTACAATTGTTCAAATTAATGGAATTCAAAGTGTTAATGCTGATGGTGAAGCTTTGGCTAACATAAGTTTTTCATCAAGAATTGTAAAAAAAGTAGGGACAACTGAGACAACACAGAGTGTTGCTTCAGGAGAACCATTCTTTTTAGCAGTCAATTATAATGTCAATTCAGCAGGAGATAATGTCTTTTATAAAGACTGTTTAATCTCAATTCCACTCCCTAATCATATTCAATTTGATGAATTAGATTTGTCACAGGGATCAAGTTCAATCTTCAATAAAGCAGAAGTTGTGACATCTTTAGGACGTAAAGTTTTGCAAGTCACTTCTCATGAAACACTTGCACCAGGAAATGCTGGGACACTTTATTTAAAAATGCATTTTGAAAATATGACAACACCTGATGGAGAGCTTGCTGTTTTTGAAAATATGGCGATGACGGGGAATGAAAGTAGTGGTTCATCTATAAAACCATTAAAAGCTGTTTCAATTCCTTCTTCTCAAATTACTGCTACAGCATTTCAGGATTGGCAAATCAATAAATCAATCGAGCAACAAGATAATCAAAATAATAGTGTTATTACAAAAGATGGCGTGAAATATTATCAAGTCAATTATCGAATTCTTGTTCGTCCTGGTGATGAATCTGTTTCAGGAAATCGTTATGGACGTTTAGATTGTTCAAAGTTTACTCTTATTGACACATTGCCAAATGAATACCCTGTTAAAAAGACTGATCAAGGTACGATTTACGGTGGAGCAAGCCATATTGAAATCAATGTTGGGAATAAAGTCTTAAAAGAAGGAGAGGATTATACTCTTCAAAAAAATAATGATGGCACATATAAATCTATTGAATTTAAGTATTTAAACACATACAAAAATTCAACAACAGATACCAATTACGTTCCTGAAGGAACTCCAGTAAGTACAACTTATACAGTAAAGGTTTTATACCCTTATGATGCTTATGAAATTCCTTTCCATGAAGATTTCATTGAAAAGAATTTAAACAATCTTGCGACTTTAACTTACCAACCATTGTTAAAAGAAGAAAAAAAGGTTAACAGCAATGCAAATGTTCAATTGGGTTGGCAAAAGAACGATGTTGAAAAAACAGATTTTACAGTGACAAAAAAAGTAAAAGTTTTAACAACTGGTTCACCAAGCATTGAAAAAGATGACACTCAAATTTTTGATAAACATTTACAAGATGTTTATTATAGAGATGGAAAAACAATTCAATTTGGACTCTATACAGATAAAGAGTGTACAATATTTGCTAAGGATTATCATAATCAATCTGTCAATCCAATGGCTATTGATGAAAATGGTCAAGTTCATTTCAAAGATATTATTGAAGGAACTTATTATTTAAAAGAAATCTCTGAGTATTCTTTATTTAAGGAAACAGATGTTAAAAAAATTGTTGTCAGTAAGGAAGATGGTTCTTTAACAGTTGATGAACAACCAGTGAAAGATCAAAATATTGATTTTATAAATGAAACTGACAAAAATGGTTATGGTTATGTTGCATTTTGGAAACGTGGTTCAAGTGCAACACAAAATGATGCAGGATGGTTAAAAGGTGTTCCGTTCATTTTGACAAATGAAACTGATTCTACACAAAAATATGAGGCACAATCGAATGAAAAGGGATTGGTTTTGTTTGAAGGTATTCCTGCTGGTGAATATTTGATTACTGAAGTCAATGCTGATGGAGAATTTGAAGTTAATGATCAAACATGGCATGTGACTGTTATTGGAAATCAAGTGAATTATCCTCGTGATATGGAAAAATTTGATAACCAATATCCATATGTTCTAAATAAATCAAATAAAGGAAAATTAAAATTTATTAAAGTTGATCAATCTCAACCTTCAAAACAATTAACAGGAGCAAAATTTGAACTTTATATTCCAAAGGATGAAACCTTGTTAAATCATGTTTGGACACAAGAAGACTTAAAAAATCTTGATTTTACAAAATTTGATACAGTTTCTTTGGATACAAAAAATCAATCTTCTATAGAAACATCTGCACTCAAACCAGGAAATTATATTTATAGAGAAGTTGTTGCACCAAATGGATATACATTGGATTCAACATGTCATATGGTGACTGTCGTTCAAAATACACTTGTTGAAATCAAAGTTGAAAATATCCCACAAGGAAGTCTTGAAATTCAAAAATATGGAATTTTGAGACCTGATATTCCTGCTTCTGTTCCATTAGCTGGCGCTATTTTCAATATTTATACTGATGAATCTTGTCTTAATGTTGTAAAAGATAAAGATGGAAAACCAATTGAAATTAAATCAATATTAACAGCGAGTGGAGGTGTAACTTCTAATATTGTTTCTTTAGATGCAGGGACATATTATGTTAAGGAATATAAGGCACCTGAAGGATATGTCTTAAATGAAACTGTTTATCCTGTAAATATTTCTGCTGGGCAAAGATACACTTTAGAGTTAAATAACCAAGTTGAAAGCCAAGGGCAATTAAAAATCGAAAAAATTGATGCAAAGACAAAGAAACATTTAAAAGGTGCAAGTTTTGAAATTTATGATAAAGAGAATAAAGTTATTGAAACAATCAAAACTGGAGAAGATGGAACAGCCCAATCTGGGTTCTTGCCATCTGGACATTATACATTAAAAGAAAAACAAGCACCTCAGGGCTATGTCATGTTAGATAAGGAAATTGAATTTGATATCTCTAATAATCAAGTTACTTCTCTTGATGCTTCAAGCCTTGCTAATGAACCTTATGTCAAATATCAATTAGAAAAAGTAAGTTCAATTAATCATGATAAAAAATTGAAAAATGTTGTCTTTAGATTATATGAAGAAAATCCTACAAACAATCAAAATGCAACATATCAGACTTATACATCAAATGATCAAGGAATTGTAACTTTTCCTCATTTGATTCCTGGAAAGACATATTATTATCAAGAAGAATCAACATTAGATGGATATACACGAGATCAAAGTGTTCATGAATTTTCTGCTCCAACAATTGAAAATACAAATGATGATCTTACTCAAAAAGATGGACCAGAAATTGTAGAAAATATTCCAATGGGTCGTTTCTATATTCAAAAGACAGTTCAAAAAATGGATTCAACAGAAAGTGAACCATTGAATGGAATTCATTTCTCTTATTATCCAAAATTATCTGATAATGCTTCTGCAGATTTAGAAAAAGCAAAAGTAGATAAAACTTATCTTTCTTTAGGAACAACTGCAAATGGTGGTGAACTTCAATCACCACTGGTTAATGCTGGAGATTATTGGGTTGTTGAAGAAGCTAATGATAGTTATAAGGCCATTGAACCAAAAGTTGTTCATGTTGAGGCAGGGGTTAATGAAAAAACAGATAAGAATACTTCTCATATCCAAAACACTTATGCAAAAGGTGTATTGAAGTTAAAAAAGGTTGATGCGATTAGTAAAAAGGCTGTTGTTGCTTCTTTCAACTTATATAAGAAAGTTGATAATCTTACAGATTATTCAAATGAAACGCCAATTAAAACTTTTAAAACAAATACGCAAGGTGAGTGGAGTTCTCAAATAGAACCGGGGGATTATGTTCTTATCGAGCAAAGTGTTCAAGGAGCATATGTTTTAGATCAAAAAATTCATCCTTTCACAATTGAAGCTGGAAAAACAAATACGACCTATTACGATAACCCTATTGAAAATGTTCCAACAGGATCACTTTCATTAGTAAAATATGAATCATGGAATAATAATCAAATCAATATTCCAATAAAAGGATTCAATTTTAAAATTTATACTGCTCAAATTGCTACTCAAAATGATGAAGGTGCTATTTTGTATCAGAAACAATATTATAAAAAAGGGACTGATACTAACCAAACAATAACAAGTGATTTTGATAAAGTAACAGTGAACGGGTTAAAACCAGGGTTCTATTATATTGAAGAAGTTTTAACAGATGAACAAATTCAAAATGGTTATAAACAAGCTCCTTCACAAGTTATTGAACTGGTAGCAGGAAAAGAAGGGATTGTTACTTTTAAAAATATCAATGAAAAAAGTAAAATCAAATTAACAAAAGTAGATGCTAATAAATTGACTACAAAGTTAGATAATGCTGTGTTTGAAATTTATCGTCTTGCTGAAGATGGAGAAAAAGGTGAAACAGCTACAATTGGTGATGAGACTTATCAAGTTGTTGATTTAGGTTCAAGTTATCGCATCATTTCTGGAACGGCTGTTATCTATGACAAAGACGGAAATACTTATACTGCTGATGGAGAAGGATTTTCTACTATATTGGAGCCTGGTGTGACTTATTTCCTAAAAGAAGTTCAAACACCTGATGGTTATTTGGCTTCTCAGGAATGGGTAAAAGTTGGAAAATTACAAGCTGGACAATTGGCTGAAATCACTGTTGAAAACTATAAACCAGTTGAAGTCAGTGGTCAAAAAGTTGATAAAGATGGAAAGAATGTAAAAGGTGCAACATTTGCTTTATTAACTTCCCAAACAAAAGCAAATGAAGTTGCCAAGTTATCTCAAGAAAAATTATCTCAATTGGTAAGTGATAAAAACTTACAAGAACAATATGGAATTATACAAGTGACAACAACTGGTGATGATGGTAAGATCAAGTTTACTCAACTGGATAGTACACAAACTTATTATATAATTGAATTAAAAGCTCCTGAAAATTATGAAAGAGATACAAAGGTTCATAAAGTTAAAATCAAAGTAGAGGATGATCAATATTTATTTATAGATGGAGATGGCAAAGTTTTAAGTGTTATCAACTATCAACATCAACAAATTTGGTTAAAGAAAGAATTAACTTTTGCAGGGGAAACAAAACCTCTTAATGGTGTTGAATTTAGAATTTATAAGGCTATCGAAGATCAAGAAGGAACATTTATCTATGGTGATAAACGATATGGCTTGGGTGACAAAGTTGACAGTATATTTACAGGAACTGATACACCTGCTGGTGATGGCGGAGCAATCAGTAAAAGACTTCCTGCTGGTGTTTATATTGTTGAAGAAATCAATTCATTAAAAGACATGGGATTGGTTGTCAATGATACAAATCGCTATCATGTTGTCAATCTCACTTTGGATTCTCATAATGATGATTTATGGAAAAATCCAATTCAAAACACAACAGATTATGGTCAATTCTATTTGAATAAAATTTCAAGTCTTGATGATAAAATGTTACAAGCAACATTTGAACTTCAAGTAAAAAATGGAGATAAGTATATTCCATATAAAACTTTTAGTGGAAATACAATCACAATAACAACAACTGGAAATGATATATATAAACCAGACTTCTATTTGCCAGCTGGTGATTATCAATTGGTTGAAACATCTGTTGAAGCTGGATATACATTATCAACTTCACCAATTCAATTTACAATTGAAGCAGGAAAAATAACAGGAATGAATGGGACATATGATAACATTTCTGGTGCTCTAAAAGATCCATTGATCGTCAAAAACACACCACAAGGACGTGTTGCATTGACAAAGGTTGGAAAACGTTTGATTGATCTTACTGTGAAAGAAGAAGCTTTAGCAAATGTTCAATTTGATGTTTATAAAAAGGTTATTGTTGATGGACAATTGGTTTTCAGTAATGAAAATAAAGTTGGAACAGCAATCTCACAAGATGATGGACATCTCTTATTTAAAGATAAGAATGGTAAAGAAATCGTTAATAATCAAAATTGGTTAGATGCTGGTGAATATATTATAAAAGAAACAGATATCTCTAATCATGGTGCAAATGGTTATAATGCTGATTATATAGGTAAATTTGGTATTAAATCTAATGAATTAACAGAAAAAATTCAAAGAGTTGATAAAAAAGGACAAGCTATTGGTGGAGAAGTTTCTCAAATTATCAATGAATCAAGTTATGGACAATTCCAAATTCAAAAAGTTGATTCGTATTCTCAAAAAGCCTTTATCTGGTGTTCAATTTGACATCTATACGAAGTCTGGTAACATATATCAAAAAGTTGAAAATAGTTTAATGACAACAAATGATAATGGTATGGCGACTTCAAAATTGTTACCAGAAGGTGAATATTATGTGAAAGAAGTTAAAACTTTAGATGGTTACTTTATAGATGAAGGTTATCATGGTCCTTATAAGGTAGAAAAACAAACAGTCACTCCTTCAACGACTGCAATTACCAATCAAATGAAACAAACGTTAAAGGTCATTAAAAAAGACTCAAAAACAGGTAAAATAATTGATGAGAGTCGTATGTCAGGAACAACATTTGCATTATATAGTGATCAAGAATTAAAGCATCTGATTAGTGAAGCCACATATGGTGAAAATGGTATTGTCTTTGAGAATTTACGACCTAATACAACTTATTATCTCAAAGAAGTGAAAGCACCAATTGGCTATGAATTATTGAAAAATCCAATTCCTATAACGACATCAACAACTCAAGATGATACTTCTAAACCAGTTATAAATGAAAAAGAGGTTGAAAACTCACCTTTAGGAAGTTTGGTTATTGATAAAGTTG
Organism: uncultured Erysipelotrichaceae bacterium; assembly: GCA_900538465.1. Lineage (GTDB taxonomy): Bacteria > Bacillota_I > Bacilli_A > Erysipelotrichales > Coprobacillaceae > Longibaculum. Next base: position 6,941 of record UPXV01000020.1, on the reverse strand, counting down.
CTCAATGGGATTTACCAAATTCATTAAAACAAAAACTACCTTTAGCTGGAGTTGAATTTACTCTGTATAAAACAGATGGAAGTAAAGTTGATACAAAAACAACAGACAAGAATGGTCATGTTGAATTTCTTGGATTAGCTCAAGGTGAATACACATTTAAAGAAACAAACCAAATAACTGGATTTGCTAAAAATGATGAAGTATATTCTGTAACGATTACAGAAGGAGAAATCAATAGTGTATATACTCAAAATAACGCAATTATCAATCATCCAGAATTAGGAAAATTTACTTTTCAAAAAGTAAAAGCTGATAAATCTGCTTTAACAAATGCTTATTTCAAACTTGTTAAAATTGAAAATAATCAAGAAAAAGTTATTTTTGATAATTTTACAACAGAAGATGATGGAACATTCTCTTCAGCAATGTTAGAACCAGGAAACTATCGTTTGTATGAAATACAAGCACCAGATGGTTTTGCAAAAATTCAACCTATTGATTTTAAAATTGAGGCTAAACAAATCACTCGATTAGGACAAGATGGAAAAATTATTGACCATGCGCAAGGAAATATTATTATCAATAAATATGATGATATGGGTGATTACACAAATCATGGAAACAAACCATTAGCAGGTATCTATTTTGGATTGTATAAAGGGAACACACTTATTGGAAAAATGAAAACTAATGAAAGTGGACAAATTATTTTCGAAAATGTTGATCCAGGAAACTATACAATTCAAGAAATCAAGAGTTCAGATTCTCCTCAAGGATATCAATATTCTTATACTCAATATTCAGTAACAATTTCCAAAGGTAAGTCAGAAGTTATCAATTATTATCCAGAAAAGACAAATGATGGTGTTATCATTAATCATTCGACAATGGGAAGAATTGTTGTTCATAAGATTGATGATACAACAAAAACAGGATTAAAAGGAGCAATCTTTGGAGTTTATAGTGATAATCAATATACAAATGAAGTGACACGCTTTGAAACTAATGACAATGGATTAGGAATTAGTGAATTACTTGTTGCAACAAGTGGAGGAACTCATTATTATTTAAAGGAAATCAAAGCACCTGATGGATATGTCTTAGATGATGATCTTCATACAACAAAACAAGAAGTTATTGTTTATCCAATTCAAGATAGTGAAGTTATTATTGATGAAAAATCAAAGAATTATTTCGAATTTGAAAACAAGAGTAAAGACAACTTGTTGAAGTTTGAAACGGATATTCAAAAGGGAATTACCACTTCAATGAAAGAAAAAGAAGAAGCAGAAAAATCGTTATCTCAAGAAGCTTATACAACAACTTTTGCAATACGTGATTTTGCGTTTGCGGAAGAGAAAAACACAGTTCCTGCTAATTACATTGAAGTCAGTGATACAAAGACAAAGTTCCAATACTATGATGCAAGTCAAGGAGAATATCTTGATTTACCATCTCATCAATTGACAAGTGATTCATATGTGATTACTGATGTTAAAATTTATCGTGCATATAATCAACAAAGTCCTTCACAGTCTGTCAATGCAACTGTTTATTATAAAGGATTGAATGATAGTGAATGGAAAGCTGTTCCAAATGGATATTTTAAAGATATTCAAAGTTATACTGGCGGAACACATTCTGTTGCCTTAGATGAAAGCTTAAAAGCTATGCATATTATGGTAAAATATGAAGGTGTTGATAAAAACTTTGAATCTGGTGGCTTTGATTATGAAGTGAAGTTTAATCAAAGACGTTCAGATAAAGCACTTAATGAAATACGAAAAATTGTTAATGTTGCTGATGTGAAATATAATTTCAAGGTAAAAGATAATGAAGGCAATATGACAAGTCAAGTTGTTGAAAAAGAGTCAAATCAAGTTGAAATCTTATTCCCAGCATTATCAAAATCAATGCCAACTGTTAATATTGGTGTTGTAGCAAGTGACCCTAATAACAATGATACAAAGACATTTAAACCTGGAGAAACAGTGCAATTTGATATTACTGTTAAAAACGTTTCAGATAATGATGCTAAATTTGAAAAACCAATTATTAGTTTTGATATGCCAATTGGAATGAGTATCAATAATGAGTATGCTCAAGGAGGAAATGCGAGATATCTTGTTGTTATGACAAGTCCTGATGGAGAAAGTCAAACCATTGACTTAAATGATTTATTGATTACTTATAGTTATGTTGATCATGCTCGTGAAGTGATTGATGGTCAACTACAAGAAACAAATAACACAACAACAAAAGTCACTTTTAGATTCAAAGATGATTTTACTATGCCAGTAGGTTCATCAATAAGAATTACTCTTGCAGGAACAATTTCTTCAATGGAAACAAAGACAACTTTATGGATGCCAACTTATTTAAATAGTGAAAAGAAATTGATTCAATCAGCTGAAAATCCATATGGAAATAGTTTTGATGTTAATGTTTCTCAAGGAAATAGTAATCCTTTGATTGATGATGAAATTCTTGACAGGATTACAAATGAAGAAATCATTGGTGGAAATAAATATGCCAATGCAAATACTTATGTCACAGTCAATGAAAACAATAGTTTATCGATTGTTAAATATGTCAAAGGTGATTATGATGATGAATATTTGAATTATAATCAAGTTGCAACAACATCACCTGGTGGAAATATTGATTATAAGATTGAAGTGTTTAATGGTGAAGAATCAGATTCTCCAATTCATAAAATAAGAATTGTTGATCTCTTGCCTTTTGATGGTGATTCTTTGATTGGACGTGAAAATGAAGAAGGAAATGTGACAAGACGTGTAACTGATTTAAAACGTGAAGCAATTTTAAAGAATGTTAAGGTCACAAAATTACCTGAAACTGCAAAATATCAAATCTATTATTGTATTGATAGTCAAGATTTAGATAAAAAGTGGGATAAATGGAAAGTTAAGGCACGTGAAAAAATCACTGCTATAAATGAGCTTCCTATGTTATATAAAACAATGGATGATAGTGCTTGGAAAGCTGATGAGAATTATCATCATTGGGTATTAGCAAAAGATATGACAGATGATCAATTGAAATATGTGAGTGCTGTTGCAGTAGAAATTGAATGTCAAAATAACATTTATTTGGAAAAAGGACAAAAAGTTGAAATTGATTTATCAATGAAAGCACCAATGTATTCAACAAATGAAGTTGAAGAATATTCAAATAAACTTATTTCAAACTCAGCTATGGTTGCTGTAGGAAGAGTTGGTCATTCAGATTTAATTGCAAATAATGATCGTATTGAAAATCAAGAAGTCAAAGTTCAATTAACAATGCCTAAGGGTAGTCTTGGTGATTATGCTTTCTACGATATTAATCGTAATGGTATTCAAGATGAAGGTGATGCACCGATTAAAGGTTTGACAGTCTCACTTCATGAATTCAAAACAGGAAAAGGTCAAAGTGAACCTATTGAAACAATCTATACAACTACAACTGATAACAATGGATTCTATCTCTTTGAAAATTTGAATTGTAATGTTTTAAAAACATCAAATCAAAATTCAACAAATCCTGAAGATTTCATAAATGATGTTTATTATGAATATCAAGTTGAATTTGCATTACCAAAGGATGAGTCAAGATATCGTTATGAACCAACTTTACGTTATGCAAAAAATGATAAAGGAATACATGATGAAACTATTGATTCTAATATTGGTAATGAAAAAGATAAAGATGATTATTTAAAAACAGAAAAAATTCGTTTAACTGCAAAACGTGGTGATGATGGAAAAACATTTGTTGGTGAAAATAATTCAACTCTTGATGCTGGATTCTATGCATTAGGAGCATTAGGAGATTATGTATGGATTGATTCCAATAACAATGGTATTCAAGATGCCGATGAAAAAGGTTTAAATGGAGTCATTGTCAATTTATATCAAGTTGATGGAGATCAATTGAAAAAGATTGCACAAACGCAAACTGAAACTGTTTATGGAAAAGATGGCTATTATTTATTTGAAGGACTTGCAGAAGGACAATATGTAGTTGAATTTGATATTTCTCAAACGTCAACTGGTGGATATGCACCACATTATGCTTTCACTAAACCTCATCAAGGAACTGATCAAGAATTTGATTCTAATGCTGTTGAACGAATCAGTTCAACAATTATGCGAACAGATATTATTACATTAGGACAACGTGGTTATGATATGACAATTGATGCTGGTGTGACTGTTTATAGTGCTTTAACAGGTATTGCCTTTGAAGATAGAAACTATTCTGATAAACAAGATTTAGATGGAAAGACGGATTTTTATATTCCTGGTACGAGAGTTGAACTTTATCGTATAAGTGATATTGATGGAAGTCGTAGTGAACAGCCAATTGCAACGCAAACAGTTGGAAATGACGGTCAATATTATTTTGATCATCTTGAAGCTGGACAATATCAAGTGAAGTTTATTTTCCCTAAAGATTATGAAATTATTAATGCAAATGTAGGTGATGATACATTAGATAATGATGTTGAATATGATTTAAGTGAAAATAGACAAGAAGGATTTACTGATATTATTACAATTGGTGAAAATGAACTTGTGAAACATGTTGATGGTGGTGCTGCTCGTTATAGTAGCCTTGGTGATTATGTATGGTATGATGCGAATAAGAATGGTATTCAAGATCATAATGACAGTGAATATCCAATTTCTAATGTGGCTGTGTACTTACAGATGAAATCACCTGAAACAGCAGGATGGGAACAAGTTGCTTCTACATTAACAAATGAAGAAGGATATTACCGTTTTGATCATTTAAAATCTAGTGAATATGGAACAGGTATTGAATATCGTATTCTCTTTGATTTACCAATTAATACACATTTGACAATTCCATATCAAGGAAATGCCAATTTGGATTCTAATGCTCTTAGTCATTATATTCCAGGTTTAGGTTTCCCAACTGATTCTATTTATTTGAAATATTATAGTGAAGATCTTTCTTGGGATGCTGGAATTATTTCTGGTCAAGGAGCAGTTGGAGACTATGTTTGGTTTGATACAAATCAAAATGGTATCCAAGATGAAAATGATACAGGAATCAGTGGCATAAAAGTTGTTCTTGAATATAATGAAAGTGGGGATATCACTGATAAGTCTCTATGGAAGGTCATTGGAACAACTTATACAAATGAACATGGATATTATATTTTTACTGGTTTACAAGAAGGAATGTATCGTGTTCGTTTCCAAATTGATAAACCATACTATGTAACTTTATCAACGATGGGAAATGACAATGCTATTGATTCAGATGGTGTCACTCTCTTTGATAAAAATTGGTATTATACACGTGCCTTCTATTTAGATGAAGAAGGATATGATATGACTTGGGATTGTGGTGTTTATTTACCAGAAACAAGTCAAGATTCACAACAAAATGATTATCCTTTCTATTTCCCAATCACTGGGGATCAAAGTTCTATTGTTAGTTATGGATTGTTAGCAGGGGCTGCTCTTGTGACAATGTCATTAATGAACAAGAAAAGAAAGAATAAGAATAAATCATCTCAAGAGCAGTAGACACTGCTCTTGATTTGTAAATTAATATTTTTTCGCTATTAGATTGATTTTCCAAGATATGTGACAAAAATGTGACGATGATATGATAGAATGTTTTTGGAAAATAAAGAGGTGCGTAAGGGAGGAACAAAATATGAAAAATAAATTATTAAAATTCGTTCTTGCATTTATCATGATGTTTGTTCCAATGACAATGATTACAAATGTCAATGCGAGTGAAACTTCACCATTAAAAGTGAGTGCTGAGATAAGTGATAGACCAGATTTAAAAGTCTTTAAAGTTTATAATTCTTCTAATGAAGATTTAGAATATACTTATAATGCTACTGGAAAAGATATAAATGCTCATATTCAAGCAGGTCAAACAAATACACATGAATTTAAAAATCAACAAGGAACAATTGTTTTTCAATTGGTTGATGAGAAGGGACGTTATTCAATCCCTTGTCAAAGTTTATCTTCTTATAAATTAAGAGTTCGTTATCTTTATCAAGGAGATGACCTCCAATCACCAAGTTTTGTAACTTGTTCTCCAAGTGCAGTTTCAAGAATTACTGCACCAAAAACGATTTCAAAAAATGGTCGTGTATATGATATTGTTGGAGGAAATTATCGTGAAGCAAGTTATGGTGAAACAAGTGTTGATTTTAAATATACAATGCGTAGCCGTGATGATTTTCAATCAGTTATTGTTTTCTTAGATCAAGATGGAAATACATTAAAAAGAGATAAAATGAATGTTTCTGAAAGCAATGGTGGTTCTTATGCAGTTCCTCAAACTTTAGAACATAACCAACGTCAATATCGTTTAATGGCAGGATATGGTGATATTCAACAAAGTTATGATGAGGGTGTAAAAACACACTATGTTCGTTATCAATTACAAGCCAATACAAGTAATGCACCTTATTATATAACAATTGATTATAGAGATGGAAATACATTATTAGCAAGAAAAACTTTGACTGTTCAAAAAGGAAAATCAGTTTCTCATTTAGCACCTTCAGTTTATAACGTTGGAACAACTTCTTATAAACTTGTTGGTAATGGACAAGTCACTCATCAATATGGAGATGATACAAAAAATTATACAGTTCAATATGCAAAAGAAGTGACTGATAGAAATCAACCATATGATGTTTATGTTCATTATATTGATGTTGCAACTGGAAAAACTTTAAAATCAGATAAACAAAATGTTGGTGTTTCAAAGACAGTGAAATTTGAAGTTCCAGGTAGTGTAACAAGCGCAAATAAAAATTATATTTTATCTGCTGGACAACCAAAAACAATTACTCATAAATTTGGGAATGAACAAACAGTGGTACTATGTCAAGATTTCGGACAACCTAAATGACAGAGTTTGTTAAATAAGTT
>UPXV01000019.1 GCA_900538465.1 uncultured Erysipelotrichaceae bacterium | reverse complement strand
AAAGGAACAGTACGAAAAGATATTTGAGTTACTGATTGAAAAGGCAGATCTTGAAGAGATTTATGAAACTGCAAATAAAGATATGATTTAAAATGAGCATTAAGGATAATGGAAGAAAATTTCATTATCTTTTTTCTTTTGAAAAATTAATGATTTCTACCTATATTTCTATAATTTTTATATAAATTATGGTAGAATATCACCGAGGGTGATGAATGATGACAAAGGTTGTTGCAAGTGAAGATTTAGAAAGTGTATGCGAAGTGATTAGGAATCATGGTGTTGCAGCTTTTCCAACAGAAACAGTGTATGGTGTTGGTGTGAAATTTGGCTCAAAAGAAGCATTAAATAAGTTAATGGAGGCTAAGAATAGAGATTATTCAAAAGCAATTACATTAATGGTTGCTCATCAAAATGACATTGAAAAATATGCTTATGTGAGCGATGATGCGAGAAAGATTATAAAAGCATTTATGCCAGGAATGATTACACTGGTTTTTAAAAAGAAAGAGTCTGTTGATTCTATGATGACAAATGGAAAAGAAACAATTGGTATTCGTATACCAGATCATAAGTATGTTCTTTCTTTATTGAAGAGTGTAGGACCTATGTTAGTGACAAGTGCGAACTTATCAAATCATCCTAATACAACATGTACAAATGAAGTCCTTGAACAATTAGATGGACGAATTGATATTGTCGTAGATGGAAAAACATCTGACAATATTGCCAGTACTGTTGTAGATGTCAGTGGAACTGATTTAAAAATATTACGTGAGGGTAAAATAACAAAAGCAGACATAGAGGAGGTTTTGAAATGAAAATAGCAGTGGCATGTGATCATGGTGGTTATCGTTTAAAGAATGTCTTAATGGAAGATATGAAAAAACAAGGTTATGAAGTTATAGACTATGGAACATATAGTGAAGAAAGTTGTGATTATCCAGATTATGCTTCAAAAGCTGCCAAAGCTGTTGCATCGGGGGAATGTGACAAAGGCGTTGTTGTATGTGGAACAGGAATAGGGGTATCCATTACAGCGAATAAAGTGAAAGGAATTCGTTGTGCTTTAGTTCATGATGTATTTAGTGCCAAAGCAACAAGAGCACATAATGATACAAATATGATAGCAATGGGGCAAAGAGTCATTGGGGAAGGTTTAGCATTAGAAATCTTGAATGCATGGTTACATACTGATTATGAAGGTGGTAGACATGATGCAAGAATTCAAAAAATGATGGCTTTAGAGGAGGAATAGAAAATGAGAGATACCGAAATCTTTGAAAGTGTTGAAAGAGAATTAAATAGACAAAGAAATAACATTGAATTAATTGCTTCAGAAAACTTTGTGTCTGAACAAATTTTAGAATTAGCTGGTTCCGTTTTAACAAATAAATATGCCGAAGGTTATCCAGGAAAAAGATATTATGGTGGATGCCAATTTGTTGATGAAGTTGAAGATTTAGCTAGAAATCGTTTGAAAGAGTTATTTGGGTGTGAACACGCTAATGTGCAGCCACATAGTGGAGCCCAAGCCAATACCGCAGTGTATTTAGCAGTCTTAAAACACGGTGATAAGGTTTTAGGTATGTCGTTAGCTGATGGAGGACATTTAACACATGGACATCCATTAAACTATTCAGGTATTAATTATGAATTTCATAGTTATGGAGTGACAAAAGAAACTGAAACAATTGATTATGATGATTTTAAAAAGAAAGTTGAAGAAATCAAACCAAAATTAGTTGTTGCTGGGGCAAGTGCATATTCAAGAATTATTGATTTTGAATATATGGCTAAAATTGCTCATGATAATGGAGCATTATTTATGGTTGATATGGCTCATATTGCAGGATTGGTAGCAGCTGGATTACATCCATCACCAGTTCCATATGCTGATATTGTTACAACAACAACACATAAAACATTAAGAGGACCTCGTGGTGGGGTTATTATGTGTAAAAAGGAATTGGCAGCGGATATTGATAGAGCTGTTTTCCCTGGAATGCAAGGGGGTCCATTAATGCATATTATTGCTGCTAAAGCAGCTTGTTTCTATGAAGCATTACAACCTGAATTTAAGGACTATGCGAAGCAAATTGTAAAAAATGCAAAAGCTTTAGAAGAGTCTTTAAAAGAAGAAGGATTTAGATTGGTTGCAGATGGAACAGATAATCATTTGATTTTAATTGATGTAAAAGCAAGTTGTGGAATTAGTGGTAAAAAGGCTGAAAGATTACTTGATGAAATCAATATTACAGCCAATAAAAATGCAATTCCATTTGACACTGAAAAACCATTTAAAGCAAGTGGTATTCGTGTCGGAACTCCAGCCATGACAACAAAAGGTTTTGATGAAGAAGACTTTAGAGAAGTTGGTAAAATTATTGCATATCGTTTAAAAAATGAAGAAACAGATGAAATCAAAGAAGAATGTCTTGCAAGAGTAAAAGCATTAACTGATAAAGTTACAAAATATAAAGACATAACATATATCAAATAGAAAGAAGGAAAACTATGGCAACAACAATATTGAACCATCCCTTAATAGATCATAAATTAACAATTATGAGAAATAAAGAGACAGGAACAAAAGAGTTTAGACAAAATCTTGATGAAATAGCAATGTTAATGGCATATGAAGTGACAAAAGGGTTACCATTAAAAAATGTAGAGATTGTAACACCTATTTGTTCAATGACTGGAAAACAATTGGTAAGACCAATTATCCTCGTTCCTATATTAAGAGCGGGACTTGGATTAGTGGATGGATTTAAAGCAGTTATTCCAACTGCAAAAGTTGGTCATATTGGTATGGCAAGAAATGAAGAAACATTACAGCCAGAAGAATATTATGCAAAATTCCCGTCTTGTTTAGATCAAGCAGATGTGATTGTTGTTGATCCTATGTTAGCAACTGGAGGAAGTGCAACTGCCGCCATTAACAATATTAAAAAAAGAGGCGCAAAATACATTAAATTGGCTTGTCTTGTTGCAGCACCTGAAGGAATTGAAGTGATTGAAAAAAATCATCCTGATGTTGATTTGGTTGTTGCGGCGTTAGATGAAAAACTCAATGAAAAAGGATATATCGTACCAGGATTAGGAGATGCTGGAGATCGTCTTTTTGGAACGGATGAATAAGCTTGCAAGAATTCTTGCAAACTTTCTTCGTTTAAAAGTATGTTAAAAGATTTATTATTTGCTTTAGAATTAGGCCTAAGAGTTATTATAGCATTCATTTTGTGTTTATATATAGGTTTTCAAATGGATGTATATTTTGACAGCCAACCAGTATGTTTATTGATAGGATTATTGTTGGCGTTTGTTTATGTTATGAAATTATTATTAGGAGTGGCACATCATGAATGAAAAAACTGTTTTAAAAAATTCTGTATATATATTTTTTTTAGAAGCCATTCTTTTAGGAATTATAAGTTTTCTTTTTCATGATATATCATATATATTTGGTCTTATTTTAGGGTATATTATTAATGTTGTTGTATTTCTTTTGATTATGAAGATGAGTGAAGGTATATTGAAGTTTTCAATGAGTACAGCTATTATTGCAATTATGTTTATTGTAAAACTTGCTTTATATGCTTGTGGATTTTATGTTGCTGTAAAAACACCATGGTTTCATATTTTAGGTGTTTTTCTAGGTTATATGTGTACAAAAATGACAATTTATGTCGAAGGATTTAAACATAAAGGAGGTGAAGTGAATGGTTAATATGGCAATACTATCATCAATACATATAGAGTTACAGGTAGAATTGGTATTCTCTTTAATTATTATAGGAGTCTTATGCTTATTCTTTATTTATGCAGGTAAAAAAGTTATGGCTGCTGATCCACTGAGTAAACCTAAAGGTATTGTGTTAGTATGCGAAACAGGTATTGAAATGGTTTATAATTATATGAAATCAATTATGCCATCACAATTTGAAAGAAGTTATTATCCTTATTTTGCAATGTTATTTGTTTATCTGATTGTTGCCAATCTCAGTGGATTGATTGGGTTTGATGCACCAACGTCCAATTATTCAATAACACTTGCAATGACATTAATTACATTTGTATTGATTCAATACAACGCATTTAAGAAAAAAGGTGGGTTCACATATATCAAAGAATTGGTGTGGCCACCAACGAATATCTTGAGTGCTATTTCTCCACTTATATCATTATCAATGCGTTTATTTGGTAATATATTGAGTGGAACAATTTTGATGACTTTGGTCTATCAATTTACGGGTTGGTTATCTGGTTTTTTAATTCCGTTTAACTTTTTAGGTCCCGTTCTTGCACCAGTCTTACATGCTTATTTTGATGTGTTTGCTGGATGTATTCAAACATTAGTCTTTGTGACTTTATCTAGTATTTTGATTTCTATTGAAGCTGAATAACTAGTAAAGAATAAAAATGAAAAAAATAAATTTGGAGGTATAAAAAATGACAGATTATGGTTTAATTGCAATTGCAGCTGGAATTGCTGTATGTGCAGGGTTAGGAACAGGTATTGGTGAAGGGATTGCTGCAAGTAAGGCAGTTGAAGCTGTAGGTAGAAATCCTGAAGCAGAAGGAAAAATTCGTACAATGATGATTTTAGGTATCGCTTTATCTGAAACAGTTGCTATTTACGGATTATTAATTTCTTTCTTGTTAATGTTCGTTTTCCCAAACTTTATCAAATAATAAGAGGAGAAAGAAGATTACACGAAGGAGGAATAAGAAATGGATATAGATATTGCTGGTAAATTATTCCCCAATATAACAACACTGATCGTTCAGTTATTATCAACGGGTGTGATGTTATTTGTTTTTAAAAAGTTTCTTTGGACTCCAGTGCAGGCATATTTTGCCAAACGGGCAGACTTCATTGAATCGCAAATTAATGAAGCCAAGGATATGAATGAAAAAGCAAAGACATTTATGGTTGAAAGCGAAAAACAGGCACGCATTTCTGCGAGAGAATATCGTGATATTGTGGAACGAGCAAAATCTGATGCTTTAAAAGTACGCGATGATATTATTGTTGAAGCAAGAAAAGAAGCAGCAAGTAAAATTGAACAAGCGCAAAAAGAAATTGAAGCAGAAAAAGTTCAAGCAAGAGATGATATGAAAGAAGAAATCGTTGACATTGCAATGGAAGTTGCAACAAAGATTATGAAAAAAGAAATGGATACAAAAGAAAATGAAAAACTTGTTAATGAGTTTGTTGAAGAGGTTATGAAATAATGGATGTTATTTCAAGACGTTATGCGGAATCTTTATTTGATTTAGCAAAAGAAGAACATGCTGTTGAATCTTATCAAAAAGATATGGAAAAGATAGCAGAGGTCTTTCAAGAACAATCTTTTGTACGTTTCTTTAGTCATGTTGCTTTATCTGATGATATCAAGGTTAATATTTTAAAGAAGAGTTTTGAAAATCAAGTTTCTCATTATGTTTTTAACTTTTTATTGTTGTTGATTAAAAAGAGAAGAATAAGATATATTGAAGGAATTTGTCATGAATTTCAATCTTTATGTTATGATTATTTTGGTATGAAAGTAGGGAAGGTTTATAGTGCTTTTCCTTTGTCTCAGGATGATATGACAAGGATTGAAAGATCAATAAGTGTTAAAGTAGGAAAGAAAGTTAAGTTGCGTGTGGTTATAGATGAAAGACTTATTGGTGGTATTAAGGTTGAAATCGATAATCATATTTATGATGATTCACTTTCTTATCAATTAGAATCACTGAGAAAAGAGTTATTAAGAAAGTAGGTGACGGTAGTGGATCTAAGACCAGATGAAATTAGTGCCTTAATAAAAGAACAAATTAAACATTATGATGACATCTTAGAATCTAAAGATGTTGGTACAGTTATGACAGTTGGTGATGGTGTTTCACTTGTACATGGTTTAGATAATGCTATGCTTGGAGAATTATTACTATTCCCTGATGATGTTTATGGAATGGTTATGAATCTTGAAGAAGATAGTGTTGGTGCCGTTTTACTTGGTAGTGAAGGAACTATCAAAGAAGGCGATGAAGTGAAACGTACTGGAAAGATTATTGAAGTTCCAGTTGGAGATGGTTTGTTAGGACGTGTTGTCAATCCATTAGGGCAACCTATTGATGGACAAGGTTCTATTATATATTCACGTACAAGACCAATCGAAAGAGTTGCCAGTGGAGTTATGACAAGAAAATCAGTTGATCAACCTTTACAAACAGGGATTACATCAATTGATGCTATTATTCCTATTGGTAGAGGACAACGTGAGTTAATCATTGGCGATCGTCAAACAGGAAAAACAGCAATTGCGATTGATACAATCTTAAACCAAAAAGGACAAAATATTTATTGTATCTATGTTGCAATTGGTCAAAAGAATTCAACAGTTGCACAAATTGTAGAAAAACTCCGTAAAGGTGGAGCTATGGAATATACAACAATTGTAGCAGCTGGAGCGAGTGAATTAGCACCTGTACAATATATTGCTCCATATGCAGGATGTGCAATGGCAGAAGAATGGTTAGAACAAGGAAAAGATGTTTTGATTGTCTATGATGATTTATCTAAACATGCAGTTGCTTATCGTACTGTGTCATTGTTGTTAAAGAGACCACCAGGACGTGAAGCTTATCCAGGAGATGTTTTCTATTTACATTCAAGATTATTAGAAAGAGCTTGTCGTTTAAATGAAGAAAATGGTGGTGGCTCAATTACGGCCTTACCAATCATTGAAACACAAGCTGGTGATATTTCAGCTTATATTCCAACGAATGTTATTTCTATTACAGATGGACAAATCTTCTTACAACAGGATTTATTCAATTCGGGATTTAGACCAGCAATTGATACTGGGTTATCAGTAAGCCGTGTTGGTTCATCAGCTCAAATTAAAGCTATGAAACAAGTTTCTGGAACATTAAAATTGGAATTAGCACAATTTGCTGAAATGCAAGCTTTTGCACAATTTGGTAGTGACCTTGATGCTGCTACAAAAGCAACACTTGATCATGGTGAAAAAGTACGAGAAGTTTTAAAACAAGCTCAATATTCACCACGTAGTGTTGAAGAACAAGTGATTTCATTATTTGCTTTGAAATATGGATTTACAAAAACAATTCCAGTGAAAAAGGTTTCTCAATTTGTTATTGAGTTATATGAAGAAATGAAATTGAATCATGCAGATATGATTGAAGAAATTCAAACTCAAAAAGTGATTAGTGATGAATTGGCAGCAAAATTAAAAGAAGTGATGAGTGCTTTTGTTGATAAATTCCTTATTGTGAATAAAGAAGGTTAATGACTATGGCAAGTAATATGCAGTCTATTAAAAGACGAATTAAGTCCGTAGAATCAACAAAGAAAATTACCAAAGCCATGCAATTGGTTGCCACTTCTAAATTAAGAAAAACAAGAAATCAATTAGAGCAATTGAAACCTTATTATAGTAAGGTTCAAGAAACAGTTGCAGAAATATTGGCAAGTAATCAAGGAGTTATAGATAATCCTTATTTAAAAGATAATCCTCAAGGAAAGAATGTTTATATTGTTATGACTTCTAGTTTAGGATTATGTGGTGGTTATAATGCAAATGTTTTTAAAACGATGGAACATCAAATCCAAGATGGAGATTTGGTTTATATGATTGGAAGCAAAGGTGCAGGATATTTGAATCATCGTCAAATAGACTATAATCATGATTATATAGATTTAAATTCAACAATGGATTTTAGAGAAATCGTAAGATTAGTTGGTGAACTTACACAAATGTATCGAAACCAGGAAATCCACAAAATGAAGATTATTTATACAGAATTTGTCAATAACTTAACTTTTACTCCAAGAGTTGTGACATTATTACCAGTTGATGTTAAAGAATTTGATGATGTTGAAATCACTTCTAAGTTTACAATTTTTGAACCAAGTCCATCAGATGTATTGAATCATTTGATTCCAATGTATTTACAATCTGTGATTTATGGATATTTGGTTGAATCTGTTACAAGTGAAAATGCATCAAGACGTTCATCAATGGAAAATGCAACTGATAATGCTCATGAACTCATTGAAGACTTATTATTAAAATACAATCAAGCAAGACAAACAGCAATCACGAATGAAATTAGTGAAATCGTTGCTGGTGCTAATGCTCAATAAAGGAGGAACATATGCTAAATATAGGGAAAATAGTACGTGCTGTTGGACCAGTTGTTGATATTGCTTTTGATGCTGATCATTTACCAGCATTAAATACAGCCATTCAAATTGATAACCAAGGTGTCATGTTAACAGTTGAAGTTGCTCAACATATTGGTGATGATATAGTACGTTGTATTGCAATGGGTCCAACTGATGGTTTAACACGTGGACTTGATGCAATAGATACAGGAAATCCAATTCGTGTTCCTGTCGGAAATGAAACATTGGGTAGAATGTTCAATGTTTTAGGTCAACCCATTGATGGAAAAGAAGCATTACCTGATAGTGTTTCTACAATGCCCATTCATAGAAATGCACCAACATATGCTCAACAAAGAACAGAAACAGAAATTCTTGAAACAGGAATTAAGGTTATTGACTTAATCTGTCCTTATATCAAGGGTGGTAAGATTGGTTTATTTGGTGGAGCTGGTGTTGGAAAGACAGTTTTAATTCAAGAGTTAATTAATAATATTGCGACACAACATGGTGGATTATCTGTTTTTGCAGGTGTTGGAGAACGTTCAAGAGAAGGTAATGATTTGTATTATGAAATGAAAGAAAGTGGTGTTTTAAGCAAAACAACACTTGTCTTTGGACAAATGAACGAACCACCAGGATCTCGTTTAAGAGTTGCCTTAACAGGTTTAACTATGGCTGAATATTTCAGAGATGAACAAAATCAAGATGTCTTATTGTTTATTGATAATATCTTCCGTTTTACACAAGCTGGTTCAGAAGTTTCTGCTTTATTAGGACGTGTACCTTCACAAGCAGGATACCAACCAACTTTAGCTACTGAAATGGGACAATTACAAGAACGTATTACATCAACTAAGAAAGGTTCAATCACATCAGTACAAGCAGTTTATGTGCCTGCTGATGACTTGACTGACCCTGCTCCAGCAACAACTTTCGCCCATCTTGATGCCAAAGTTGTATTGGATCGTTCAATTGCAGCTCTTGGAATTTATCCAGCAGTAGATCCATTGAACTCATCATCACGTGCACTTGATCCATTGGTTGTTGGACAAGAGCATTATGAAGTGGCTCATGGGGTTCAACAAATCTTACAAAGATTCCAAGAATTACAAGATATCATTGCCATATTAGGTATGGATGAATTAAGTGAAGATGATAAGATCACAGTAGCACGAGCAAGACGTGTTCGTAACTATTTATCTCAACCATTTACTGTTGCAAGTCAGTTTACAGGAATGGAAGGGAAATATGTTCGTGTAGAAGATACAATCAGAGGATTTAAAGAAATTCTTGAAGGAAAATGGGATCATTTACCTGAACAAGCATTCCATAATGTTGGTTCTATTGAAGAAGCAATTGAAAAGGCAAAAACTTTAGAAAATGAAAACATTTAAACTAAAAATTGTTACACCTAAAGGTGTTTATAAAGAAACTGAAGTTGAAATATTAAATTTAAGAACAACTTCAGGACAAATTGGAATTCTTGCCAACCATTTACCTTTAGCAAGTGCTATTGATATTTCTGAAATGAACTATGTCAGTCAAGGTGAAAGATATAAATTTGCTCTTGCAGGTGGTTTTGTTTATGTCAATGAAGAAGAAACAACTATCATTGCAAATGCTATAGAATCACCAGAGGAAATTGACTTGCGTCGTGCCGAAGAAGCAAAAAAACGTGCTGAAGAAAAGTTAAAACAAAAAGATGCAGATATTTTAAGAGCAGAAATCGCTCTTAGAAAAGCTATTACACGTATTCGTGTGAAGAATGGGGAATAAGATTTGATTGAAAAAATCAAATCTTTTTTCTTTTCATTTAAGTTGTTGTCAAATTATGTTAAAATAAGAAACATAGGGATGTGATCTTGTGGCAAAGAAGAAAAAGAAAAAATTGAAATTAAGAATTGATAGAGTCATTATTGCTGCAGTTGCAGTGATTGTTGTACTTTTTGGAGTATATAAAGGAATTTCTTTTGTGGTAAGTCAAGTTATGGCTTTGTTTAATGGAATAAGTGAGAACGTAGCACCTGTAGTTGAACATCAATATGATGGCGTTGTCGTTTTAGATCCTGGTCATGGCGGAATGGATGCAGGCGCAAAAAGAGGAAAACTTTATGAAAAGAATATTGCTTTAACAACTGTTCAAGCAATTGGGAAAAGATTAGAAAAAGAAAATATTAGGGTGATTTATAGTCGAACATCTGATACTCCTTTACATGAGGATAAAGCAACTGATTTAAGGATGAGAGCAGAATTGAGTGCAAAGTATAAAGCTAATTATTTTGTTTCTATTCATGTGAATGATTTTGATAAATCTAATGATGTTACTGGTTATGAAATTTATACAAAGGATGAAGTGAGTCGTGCTCTAGCAACTTCTATTAGTCAATCTATTGATCAATTAAAGTATTCAAAATTTAGAGGATTACAAGATGGAAAAACTTTAGCTGTTTTAAGACAGAATACAGTTCCTTCAGTTCTTGTTGAAATAGGATACATTAAAGGAAAAGATTATAATTATCTTAATGATAATCAAAAATTAGAGAAACTAGGAGATAAAATAGCAGAAGGAATATTATCACAAATACATAAAAAAGATAAGCAACTTTAGGTAAGTTGCTTTTTTATTTCATATCCTTGTTCCTTATAGTACAAATGTGTTTACTTTCTTTTCATTTCCTTATACAATAAAAATAAGAAAGAGATTTGTCGAGAGGAATAGAAATATGAAAAGCAAAAAAGGAAAAATTTTAAGTGTGCTAGGCGTGTTATTGGTTATAGCCATAGCTGGGGGATTAATATATTATACACATCTTCCAATCATTGAATTTCATCATAGTCAAGAAAAAATAGAAGTCCATAGTGAGTATGATGCAAAAAAATTTATAAAAAAGATTAGAGATCATAAAGAAGAGGATGTACAAATAGATACATCAAAAGTGAATATTGATAAAATTGGTAAATATAATATTATTTATACGATTGATAATAAAGAATATTCATTAGAAGTAGATATTATAGATACAACTGCTCCTACTTTTGATATTTCTGATTTAGAAGTGGATTTAGGAAGTGATATTTCTCCTGAACAATTTGTAAAAAATATTCAAGATGAAACAAAAGTAAAATTAAAATTTAAGGATGAGTATGATTTTACAAGAGCTGGGGTTCAACAAGTCACAATTATTGGCGAAGATGAGGCAGGAAATAAAACAGAAAAATCAGCTCAATTAACAATTATAAAAGATGAAGAAAAACCAACGCTTAGTGGATTACATACAATAACAATAACAAAAGGTCAAAAAATTAATTATTTATCTGGAATAAAAGCCAAAGATAATCGAGATCCAGAACCAAAAATAGAAGTTAATTCAAGTCAAGTCAATACTTCAAAAGTAGGAACGTATGAAGTTCAATATACAGTCACAGATCGTTCTGGAAATCAAAATACATATAAAGAAAAAGTTGTTGTCAATGAAAAACAAACAGTTTCAACAAAAGCTCCAACAGGAAATAAAGTTGTTTATCTTACATTTGACGATGGACCTTCTTCTAATACTGCCAAAATACTAAATATTTTAGATAAATATAATGCCAAAGCAACATTCTTTGTCACAGGAAATGGACAAAAATATAATTATTTAATTAAACAAGCTCATGATAAAGGACATACAATTGGATTACATACTTATACGCATAGTTATTCAAAGATTTATTCTTCAGTAGATGCTTATTTTGCTGATTTGAATAAGATTGGAGACATGGTTAAAGGACAAATCGGTTATGTTCCTCATTATATTCGTTTCCCTGGGGGAGCATCAAATACAGTTTCTAGACATTATAGTAAGGGAATCATGTCTAAATTGGTTGTTGATGTTCAAAATCGTGGATTCCAATATTATGATTGGAATGCAAGTACAGGAGATGCGAGTGGAAATAATGTCGCAGTGAGTAAATTAATTAGAGAAGGAACAGCAAGTCATGCGAATAATGTCATGATTTTAGCACATGATACCGCAGCAAAATCAACAACTGTTCAAGCTTTACCACAAATTATAGAACATTATCAAGCCTTAGGATATACTTTTAAAGGTATTGACGATAATACTTTTACACCACATCAACATGTTAATAACTAAAAAAAAGACTGAAAACTCAGTCTTTTTTAGTTATTTCACAAATAAACGAATTAGTTTATCTTTGAATTGATTATAAGGATAATATCTTAAAGGTAGATCAATCCAAGTTGCTTTTTTCACAATACTTCGTGTATGAGAGAATGTTTCAAAACTTTTCTTTCCATGATAAGCGCCCATACCACTATGACCAACACCACCAAAACCAAGTTCACTTGTAGCCAAATGAATAATAGTATCATTAATACATCCACCACCAAAACTACAAGATTTTAATAGTTTCTCTTGAACGCTATGGCTGTGAGAGAAAATATAGAAAGCAAGTGGTTTTTCTCTTTGGTTAATAAATGAGATCGCTTCATCCAGATTTTGATAAGTCAAGATAGGAAGAATTGGTCCAAAGATTTCTTCTTGCATTAATGGGTTGTCTCCATCAACATGGTCAACAACAGTTGGTGAAATCTTTAAATGGTCTTGATCAAATTGTCCACCAATGACAATATCTTGATTTTCAAGTAAATGAGAAAGTCTTTCAAAATGTTTCTGATTAATAATTTTAACAAGTTGTTGATTTTCCAATGGTTGTTCACCAAAAAATTCTTGAATAACATTTTTCATTGCCAATATAAATTCTTCCTTAAGTTCTTCTCTGATCAATAAATAATCAGGTGCGACACAAGTTTGTCCGGCATTTAAGAACTTTCCAAAAGCAATTCTTTTAGCTGCGAGTTTTAAACTTTTTACATCATCAACAATACAAGGACTCTTACCACCCAACTCTAAAGTGACAGGTGTTAGATAGCGGCTTGCTTTTTCCATGACTAATTTTCCAACATTCACACTTCCTGTAAAGAAAATATAATCAAAACGTTGTTCAAGAAGTTCTGTGTTTTCAGCACGACCACCTTCAACCACAGCAACCCATCTTTCATCACAAGATTCTGTGATCATCTTTTTAATAACATGAGAAACATGAGGCGCATAAGCACTTGGTTTAATAATAACTGTATTTCCAGCTGCGATTGCTCCAATTGCAGGTTCAATTGATAACATAAAAGGATAATTCCAAGGACTCATAACTAAAGTTACACCATAAGGTTCATAGGATTCATAGCTAACACCATAAAATTGAGCAAGAGGTGTCCAAACTTTTTTGTTTTTTGCCCATTTTTTCATATGTCTTAATTGATAATTGATTTCACTTAAAACCAAACCTATTTCACACATATAAGATTCAGTTGCATCTTTATTTAAATCTTGTTGTAAGGCTTCAATAATAAGATCTTGATTTTTGATAATCCATTGTTTTATAGATTGAATGACTTTTTTTCTTTGAGAAAGATCTTTTGTTTGTAAAGTCATATAATAGTCTCTTTGTGTATTGACTAATGTTTTAATATCCATAATGTCCCTCCAATATATCGATGATATCTTGTTTTGTGGCATATTTTTCATTCACAATCAAAGCCCCATCATTTAAAGCTTTTTGGGCAATTTCTTCAATATGATCTTGAAGATGAGGGATACTTTGTAAAGAAACAGGAACTTGAGATTTCTCATGAAGTTGTTGTAGCCACTTAGAAAGATAATCAATGGTTTGTTGACCTAGTTGACTTTCATCACAAGAAGCATAAAGTTTCTTTTGACCTAAATAAAGTAATAAATCACCATATAAATCTTTATTAACACTTAAATTATATCGCATACATGGAATCAACAACATACTCATTGCATCACCATGAGGAACATGACAAACAGCACCAATCGCATGTCCAATCGCATGAATAATTCCAACCATAGAATTAGAAAAAGCACCACCAGCTAAATAGGAAGCAAGAGATAATTCAAAACGGATATTTTCATCTTTTGGTTTTTCAATAATATGTGAAAGATTTTGACTAATCAACGAAATAGCACTTATTGCATAAGCATCACTTAATGGATTTTTTTGTGAACATGTATAAGCTTCAATCGCATGAACCAAGGCATCAATAGATGTAGAAACAGTTGTTTTTAAAGGGAGATGAATTGTTAATACAGGATCTAAGAAAGCAACATCACTTTGGATATGTTGAGAAATAATTTCTAATTTCACCTGTTTTTCAGGATGACTAACAACAGCTACACAAGTCGCTTCACTTCCTGTTCCACTTGTTGTGGGAATCGCAAAGAAAGGAATATCAAGACCTTTCTTTAAATCTTCAAATCCAAGAATATCTTCAATAGATTCACATTCTTGTGATAACATGAGAACAACACCCTTAGCAGTATCTAAAACACTTCCACCACCTAAAGCAATAATCCCATCACACTTTTCTTGTATAAAATATTGATGAATCTTTTCAACAACATGAATCGAAGAATCAACAGGAACATCTGTATATAAACTATAAGAAAGATTAAAATTCTTTACAACAATATTAACATATTTCAATTGATACAATGTTTGATCACTAATGATTAAAGGATGCTTCATATGATATTGTAAACATTCATATTCCAATTGACTTAAAGCATTTTTACCAGCACATAACTTCGTTTTATTCACAAATTCAAAATACATAAAATCCCTCCTAAAAAGCAAATATTGCTTTTATATAAATCCATAATGTCGGTTTATATTTCTTTTCATAATGATTTAAAATTCGTTTTGTCATAAAACGTGGAAATAAATAAGTTTCCACCAAATCCACACATCTTACAAAACGCATACTTTCAAAAACATCTCCTCTTAAAGAAAAACGATGCTCTAAATAAGCTTGTTTAACACTCATCATACCTGTAAAAACAAGAAAAGCTGTTTTTATACTTTTAAAAGTAATCACAATATCAGCTTGACTTGTATGAACTTTGTCTAATCCTTTTTGATAAGTATAAGCCATAGTTATAGATGGACCATGCATAACTCTTAATAAGATTATTTTATCCTTCCCCCAACTATCCAATTCTTCTTTCATACGAGGATCATCATGATAAAGAACTTTCATCCCACGATATAAAAACTGCATAACGAGCCAAATAATGACTTTTTTCATCATATCACCTACTTACTTTCAACTTTTTAAGTATTTTTTATCAATATACTCTTATTTTTCATAAAAATCAACTCTTATGTGAATTGTTATTGATGAAGAGATGGTTAAAGAATACAAATCGTGTTATAATGCTTAAACTAAAGGAGGACTATATATGGGATATACATATAATGAATATGATGAAAATCCAGTACGAAGAACTCTTAAACAAAGAAAAAAGAGGAAACTGAAAAGAAAATTCAAAGTTCTTCTGGTTGTATTTTTTGTAAGTCTAATCGCTTTCTTTTTATTAAGTGATTATTCAAAAGTGAAAGAAATTCAAATCAATGGAATCGATATAACAACTCCAAAAGAAATACTTGAAAATATATCAATCAGTCAATCTTCATATTATTTTATGATTAATCAGGATAAAATAAAAGAAGAAATAGAAACTTTACCAACAATTAAAAAAGCTCAAGTTGATGTTGATTGGAAAGGAAATGTTTCTATTGATATAGAGGAAGCAACAATGATTGCTTATGCAAATATAAACAATCAAATCTATGAAATCAATGATATTGGAAGAATAGTGAAAGTTAATGATCAAAAAAGAATACAAAAACTTAAAGCCTTTCCTTTTGTCCAAAATTTTTCTTCAGAAAAATTACTTCAAGAATTTGCTGAAGGATTTTATAAAGTTCCTACTTTATTTCAAAATGAAATGAGTGAGATTCTTTTAGAACCAAAACCAGGTGATCAAACAAGTTTAAAATGTTTAATGAAAGATGATAAAATCGTATATGTAAGAATAGAAGATTTGGCAACAAGACTCAACGATGATCAATTCAACTATGAAGCTTATAAGACAAAATACAAAGATAAAAGAATATTTAGTATTGAAGGAAATTATATCTATATTCCTAACTAAGAACTGTGAGGTGTGAGAAATGAAAAAGATTGCTATTTTAACATCAGGAGGAGATGCACCTGGAATGAATGCTGCTATTCGAGCTATTGTAAGAGTCGCAACGAAAAAGGGATTAGAAGTTTATGGTGTTATAGATGGTTTTACTGGACTTGTGAATGGAGATATGAGACGTTTGGAGAATATTGACGTTTCAGAGATTCTTAGTCGTGGGGGAACAATTCTAGGTTCATCCAGATTACCTGGGTTTAAAGAAAAAGAAGTTCAAGAAAAAGCGATTGAGCAACTTAAACAAAGAGAAATAGAAGGGTTAGTTGTGATTGGTGGAGATGGCTCTTATCGAGGAGCATTAGAATTAAGTGAGAAGGGAATTTGTTGTATAGGTATCCCAGGAACGATTGATAATGATATTAATGGAACTGATGAAACAATAGGATTCCATACTGCATTATATAATATTGTGGATGCAGTAAATAAATTAAGAGACACATCAAGTTCTCATCATCGTTGTTTTGTCATTGAAGTTATGGGAAATAATAAGGATAGCTTGGCCCTATATTCTGGTATTGCTTGTGGGAGTGAATTTATTATCACAAAGAATACGGGATATGATGAAGATTATATTGTGAAAATGATGGATTATTATGAAAAGGAACAAGGAAAGAAACATGCGATTATTATTGCAAGTGAAAAGATGATAGATGTAGAAAAATTAGCAGAACGTATTTCTAAAGAAACGCATTTTTCAGGTCGCTCAATTGTATTAGGACATATTCAAAGGGGAGGAAGTCCAACTCCACAAGATCGTATTCTAGCTTCTCAAATGGGACAATATGCAGTAGAGTTATTAATGGAATATCAAAGCGGTTATTGTGTTTGTAAAAAAGATAATCATATTATAGCAAGAAAGATAGATGAAGCTCTTCATGATGTGAATAAAATCCAAGAGAAAATGTATCAGTTATTTGATGAGTTAGTATAAAGATAAAACGAAGTATCAATGGAATTGTATTGTTACTATTGGAAAATTTCTTATAAAATTTTTGATAAAATTCGACAAAAAAAGACAATAAACAAAGTACTTACAAAAAAATAAATAAAATCAGATAGAAAACTCTCATAAAAAAAGAGAAAATACTATAAATTTTTTTGAAAGCGCATACAATTGTTAAAAAATATGTTACTATATAATTAAGTTGAGTCATATGAATAAAAAAGAGAGAGGTAAAAAAATGAAGAAAAGAATAATTACAATGTTTGTTTTTACATTTTTAGTCATGGGTAGTGTAAGCAGTGTATTTGCATTAAGTATTTATGGAAATATAACAGCTACAAATGCAAGTGCTACTATAGATACAAGACCACAAATGCATACTATGGGATTTAAAGGCTATTATAAATGTATTGATATTAATGGTCTAACAACTACACAAAATATCGATATTAATGCAGGTAGCAAAGTTATTTATACTAAAACTTGGTATGCTCCTACACATTATCAGTCAAAAATATTATCAGTTGATGCATTAATTGATGGCAGATTTGCACAATTAATTGAAGAAAAGCGATAAAACAATAAATTCATATGACTTAACATATTAAGATAATAAAAGGACGGTGGATGATAATGAGAAAAATGATTCCATTTTTAATGTTTTTCTTATTGATAAGTGGATGTACTCCTTTAAAGCAAGATACACTTATAAAGTGGGTGGTTTCAGATAATATGTTTATGAATTCAAATGAAAAAATAGAATATGGAAAACCAATAAAAAATCAATATGTTGATGCTTATAATCAAACTTTAAAAGAAAAAGGATATGCTTTTCAAATCGAAGTTGTATATTATGATAGTTCAAAATATGACCAAAGTGTTTCACATGAAGATTTGATAAAAGAAATAGAAAGAGATTTTCCAGATGCTGATGTAGTGAATTTCTATATGTCAGCAATTGATCATTATGAAGTGTTGGATGAATATTTTAAAAGTTCTCTTGGAGAAAAATTACGTAGTGAAATACCAGAGAATGTTCTTCAATATAATAAAATAAATGGCAGTATCTATGGAATTGAAAAAAACACCTTTAAGTATGCAACATCAGCATATAGTTTTTTGCCTGAATATTATAATAGACATAAGCAAGAAATAGAAAAATATAAAGATGATCCAATTTTATTGTTAAAAAAATTATCTGTTTATAAAGATTGGAATACGAAAGAAATCTTAACATATCCACAAGGCTTTAACTTATATACCCTCTTAGAACAACAATATCAATCCATTCAATTAGATGAAGATGACAGTGGTTTATTTATAAGAAGAAGTGATAAAAAAATTGTTAGTATATTTGATGATCCTCAAATAAAAGATACAATATTATTACTTGCAAAATTAGGACAACAAAATGCATATGGAGGCCAATTATCTTCAACAGACTTAAATACAATTTCTCAAGAAAGAAAGTTTTCTATGATAACTATACCTTATGAATACCCTGAAGAACTTTATGAAAAATATAAAAGTGATGATGAGCGCATCCTGATAAGATATGGAAGAGAAAAACTATTACAAAGTGCTAAACTATCAATTCTTAAGACAAGCAAAAACAAACAAGAAGCATTTGAAAGCATAGCATTAATGAATACGGATCGTGAATGTGCAAACGCCATGATTTATGGTGAATCTATCAAAGATAGCAATGAGATTATTTGTTGTGAAACATCAATGCCTGGCGGAAACTGGAATAGTTATGGGAATTATTTGATTGCAAATCAAACAGAAAATGAACCTAACAATAAAAAAGAACTTGCTTTTGAATATGCAAATAGAGTTGATATATCAAAACAAATATCACCATATTTTCAATTCCAAGATAAAAAAGATACAGTAGAACAACTCATAGAAATCTATACATCTCAAATATCTAATATATGTATTAATGAGAAAGGTGAAGATGAAAATTCAATAAAAAAACAATTAGATAAACTAGAGAGTCAATTTAAACAATTTAAATTAGATGAACTCATTTCATTTTTTCAAAATCAAATAGATAGCAGAAATTAAATGTCTTTAAGGAGGAATAAATGTGAGATTAGAAGTCATAAATTGTACAAAAAAATATAATGATATAACTGCATTAAATCAATGCAGTTTTCAGCTTGAAGCAGGTATTTATGCATTATTAGGTCCTAATGGTTCAGGTAAATCAACTTTAATGAATCTCATCGCAACACTTATTTCTCCAACAGAAGGCAAAATATTATGGGATGGTCAATCTATTTATGATAATAATAATTTTTTAAAGCTTTTAGGATATATGCCACAATATCCATGTTTATATGATGATTTTACTTTATTTGAATATCTCAATTATATGGGAGATATGAAAGGAATAAATAAAAAAGAATTGAATCAAAGAATATTAGAGATTTGTAAGAGTTTGGAACTTGAAAAAGTGCTTTATCAAAAACTTCAAGGGTTTTCAGGTGGAATGAAACAAAGAGCAATGTTGGCACAAGCATTATTGAATGAACCTGAGATTCTTATATTAGATGAACCAACAGCAGGATTAGATCCTCTAAAAAGAGTTGAAATACAAAATCTTATTTCTAAATTAAGTAGAGATAAAATTATAATTTTTGCAACGCATGTTGTTAGTGATGTAGAATTTATTGCGAATGAATTTTTGATATTAAAAAAAGGAAAACTTATATATAAAGCAGCTAGAGAGGAACTTTGCGAACAAATTAAAGGTTATGTATATGAACAAGAAGTCGATGAGAAAACATATCAAATACTCAATAATTCTCATCAAATAAGTTCTATTCGATATGAAAATAATTCTTTAATTGCGAGAATAGTCAGTGAAGAAAAACAAACTCACACATCAATTACACCAAATATGACAGATGTTTATTTGCATATATTCCATGAGGAAATTGAAAATGAATGAGTTTAAAAAGATATTTAAGAAAAAAAGTCATATATTTGTAATTGTTATTTTTGTTATATGTGCGTGTTTTCCATTTTTATTCAATCAGAATTTAAATCATACTGATTATAGTCAATTTTATCAGCAAATTAAAAATGATAGTCAAACTCAAGTAAAGAAAAAACTTGATGAACTTAAAAACAAAAGAAATAAGTATCAATTATTAGAAGAAGAAAGTTTAAAAGAAGGAGAAGAATTAAGACAAATTGATTCTTTGCTCAATCAATTACAAAAAGAATATGAAGTTGCATATGATTATGATCAATGGCTAAACAATCAAATTGAAGGTCAGAAAGATAAATCTCAAATATCAATCTTTCAACAAGAAAATGGGTTTCAAACAGAATTAAATCATAAAAATTATGATGCTTATAAAAACTTAGATATAAAAATGAATCATACAATGCAACCAAGTTATGGAATAGAATTATGGTTGGACAATGTTTTTGTTGATTTTTTACTTATACTCTTTTCTATATATTGTATAATCTTCATTTATATTCAAGAAGAAAAAAGTGGTTTTTTAAATTTTATGAGAATACAGTATAATGGAAGAAAGAAGTTATTTTTTTCAAAGATTTTCAGTTTATATTTATATAATTTCATTATCATTATTATTTTATATGGTATGACTGGAATTATTTTAGCCAGTCAATATGGTATACCAATCCTTTCACAACCCTGTCAAAGTCTATATTTGTTTAAAGAAAGTGTGTTGCCTCTTTCCGTTTGGCAAATGCTAGGAGTTGTTATTTTATGTAAGTGGATAGTTTTAAATTTTTATACGACATTGTTACAATTTTTTGCAGAAGTTTTTAAGAATATTTTTGTGGTTGTAGGATTGTTTAGTGCTTTACAAATTCTTATCATTTTTATTTCAAATTTTATTTATGAAAGTTCATCAATCTTTTACTTTTTGAAATTAACACAGCTGTTTCATCCAGAAAAATATATCAAACGATTGAGTTGTATCAATATATTTAATCATGCAGTTGAATATATTTGGTTAATTGTCTTTATAATCATTTTAACTATTATTTTTGTTTTTATTTGTTTTCAATTATTTAAGTTCTATTTTAGAAAAACTGAATTTAGTTTTCACTTGAAGAGAAGAAATATTTTTCATAAAATTGGATATTTTGAAATTAAAAAAATTTATCAATCTTGTTTTGGTGGCTTGTTATTGGGTGTTATTTTATTATTGCTTTTTGGTTATGTAAGTTCTATTAAGGATGTTACATTTTCTCAAGATATTTTATATAATCATTATATTGATTATATATCTGAAAAAGTTAATGAGAAAACTTTTGGAAGAATTGATAAAGAAAAAGAACGTTTTGAGGAACTGAGTCAAAGACTTTTACAAGAAACAAATGAGAAAGTTATTATTGATATCAATGCACAATTACAATATAAAGATGGTTTGTTAAGGTATGAAAAAAGAGCTAATGAAATATTAGATAGTCATAAAGACATAAATATTATTAAAGAAGACCAAGTTCGATTTGTGTTTGAAGATGATTTTGTTAATTCCTTTACTGTGTTTTCAATATTATTATCAATAACTGGATTATGTTATTTTATGAAAGAAAAAGAAGAACAAAGTAGAGTGATTCTTTTACAAAAATGCAGTGGGAATTATAATAAAATAAAAAAACTGCAAAAAAAGTATATATTCTATTTTTGTGTATTATTGTTATTCTTTATAAAATGTATAATCATTGTAAAAAATATATTGATGTATAAAGGACAATGGCTGACTTTTCAAACATCAGAATATACACTATTATTCTCATTTCCAATACAGATCCCAATATTTCTTTATTTAATAATTGAAGTCATGTATCAAGGAATATTGATTTATTTAATTATTCAATTGATGTATTTTATTTATAATAAGATTTCTAATATAAGATTGGTCTTATTAGTGAGTTTATTTATTTTTGGTATTTTTAGTTTTGATATGTCAAGTTTTATACAAAATATAACTTATTTTCAATATATATTTTATCCAAGAAAAAATATATATGTCATCTTTATTATAGTAGGATTATTCTTAATAAAGAAAATAGGAGAGATGAGGAGGGAAAGATAGTGAAAAAAGCGTTAATAATATTTGTTTGTTTATTCATTTGTGGGTGTCAATCAACACAGAAAACATCTCAAGAGTCATATGTGTTGTTAGGCAATTATGCAGTAAGTGATAAGGGAGTCTATTCTTTTGATAGAAATAGAATGTTAGTTTACTATTATGACATAGAGACAAATAAAGAAATTCCTTTATGTAATAAAACAGTCTGTAATCATGATAATGATGATTGCATTGCCTATTCATTAAGTCATTATAAAAATGGAACTGTTTTAGGATCTCAACCAATGTATTATGATAATTCATTGTATTTGTTTTATGAAAAATATGATAGTGAAAATTATCTATGCAAAGCTAAAACAGACGGTAGTGATAGACAACAAATAGCTAAAATTGATAATGATATTCCTTGGGCAGTACAAAATTTATTGTTATATAAGGATAAGGCCTTTTTTACAGCAGATCTTATCCAAGAAGATGATAAAAGTGAAACAGGATTACGTAATGAATTGGTATCAAAATCTGTTGATTTGAATTCAGGTGAGTTAAAAGATATTAATATTGATAAGAATTTGAAAAACTATTATAATCTCATAGGTGCATATAATGGGAATATATATTTTTCTAATATAAATGAAGATAAATCACAAAATATTTATGAATATAACATAGAAAAAGAAAAAGGAAATATCTTAATTGAAAATGCATCAAATGAAATATTAAAGAGTTTTGTATATAATGGACATTTATATTATCTTGATTTAAAGAATAAGGGCATCTATGATTATGATATAGATAGTCACAAAGTTACTAAACTTTCTGATATTAAAGATATTGACAATTTTGATAATATTGTATATCAAAATATTGGTGGTTCAATCATTATGTTATATGAAAAAGATAATGATAAAATAATTCATCTGCAATATTATGATTGTATCAAACAAAAATACATTAATACTCAAGATAATATTGTGGCAAGTTTTAATGAAAAGTATTTAGTTGAAGAGTATAACGGAAAAGAAAAACAGTTTCAATTAAATGAATATGGTTATAAAAAATAAATTGAAAGGCAATACTTGAAATAACAAGATGTATATGGTATTATCATCTTGTAGGAAGACTACTCAAGCATGGGAAAAACCCAAAAGAAAACCAGGCCCGTACGCCTGGTTTTCCTTTTGCTTTTGGCTGATCATCATTTCCGACTGTCCAACCATTTGATGATATAATATGACATGATATCACCCGCGACAGCAACCAAAATAGTGGTGACTATCTCAAGCATGGCATTCACCTCCTTTGCCATTGATTGCTACGTCTGATGATAAAAGAATTGTAACATGGAAATAAGAGGTGTGCGTCTCAAGTTGATACTCAATTTGACTCATAAAATTCTCATGGTTTTCTAGAATAAAAATAAGAAAAATATGAATATTAATAGATGAAAATGAGAATAAGATAAGATATAGATGAAAAAAGTAAGATAAATGAGTGAGAATGAGAAAAATATATGAGTTAATATTGACTTTAAAAGTGATATTTGTTAAGGTTAAATGGTAGAAAAAAGCGATGAACAGAAGAGATTAAAAGGGCGTTATAGAGAGCTGATGGATGGTGTGAATCAGTACATAACTTTTATGAAGATGGTCTGGGAGCTGTTATCTCGAATAGTTAGGGATAAACGTTAACTGCGTTAAAGTTTTGAGAGACACTTTGGTGTAAAAAAGGTGGTACCGCGTATATTTACGTCCTTTTATTAAGGACGTTTTTTTATTGGAAGGAGAGAGATAAGATGAAAGATCCAAAAGATTATTATTTAACAACAGCGATTACTTATACTTCAGGAAAACCTCATATTGGTAATACATATGAAATTATTTTAGCTGATGCAATTGCGAGAAGTAAAAGACAAGAAGGGTATAATGTTTATTTTCAAACAGGAACTGATGAACATGGACAAAAGATTGAAATCAAAGCAAATGAAGCTGGAATCCCACCTAAACAATTTGTTGATGAAAAAGCAGCCATTGTTAAAAATATTTGGGATTTAATGGATACAACATATGATCGTTTCATGAGAACAACAGATGAATATCATGTGAAACAAGTTCAAAAAATCTTTAAGAAATTATATGATCAAGGAGATATCTATTTAGGTCATTATGAAGGAAAATACTGTACAGCTTGTGAATCATTCTTTACAGAATCACAATTAGTTGATGGAAAATGTCCTGATTGTGGTGGAGAAGTTCATGATGCTAAAGAAGAAGCATACTTCTTTAAATTATCTAAATATGCTGATCGTTTAATTAAACATATTGAAGATCATCCAGAATTTATCCAACCTGTTTCAAGAAAAAATGAAATGATGAATAACTTCTTAAAACCAGGTTTACAAGATTTATGTGTTTCACGTACTTCTTTTACTTGGTCAATTCCTGTAGACTTTGATCCAAAACATGTTGTTTATGTATGGATTGATGCATTAACAAACTATATTACTGGACTTGGATATGATGTTGATGGAAATCATGGTGAATTATATAAGAAATATTGGCCTGCTGATTTACATTTAATTGGTAAAGATATTGTGAGATTCCATACGATCTATTGGCCAATTATGTTAATGGCATTAGATATTCCATTACCAAAACAAGTCTTTGGACATCCTTGGTTATTACAAGGTGAAAGTAAAATGTCTAAATCTAAGGGAAATGTGATTTATGCTGATGATTTAGTGGATATCTTTGGTGTAGATGCTGTAAGATATTATGTTTTACATGAAATTCCTTATGATAATGATGGAAGTATTACTTGGGATTTATTGGTAGAACGTATTAATTCTGATTTGGCTAATATCTTAGGTAACTTAGTTAATAGAACAATTGCAATGACAAATAAATACTTTGGTGGTATTGTTACAAATCCAGGTGTTTATGAACTTGTTGATGATGAATTAAAAGAAATTGCTCTCGCAATGCCAAAAAAAGTTCAAGATTTAATGGATGAATACAAATCATCAAAAGCATTAGATGAAATCTTTACATTATTAAGAAGAACAAATAAATATATTGATGATACAATGCCTTGGGCTTTAGCTAAAGAAGAAGATAAAAAAGATCGTTTAGCAACAGTTCTTTATAACTTAATTGAAGCTATTCGTTTTGCAGCTATTGCATTAGAACCATATATGCCTTCAACATCTACAAAGATTTTAGATCAAATCAATACAGATCAAAGAGAATTTAAAGACTTAACAACATTTGGTTTATACAAAGTAGGAACAAAAGTTACAGATAAACCTCAACAATTATTCGCTAGACTTGATCCAAAAGAAATAGAAAAGAAAGTTGAAGCATTACAACCTAAAAAAGAAGAACCAAAAGAAGAAGACAATCTTATTACAATTGATGACTTTGCAAAAGTTGAATTAGTTGTAGGAACAGTAGAGAAATGTGAAAAACATCCAGATGCAGATAAATTATTAGTTTCTCAAATTAATATTGGAAAAGAAACAAGACAAATTGTATCAGGAATTGCTGATTTCTATACACCAGAAGAAAT
The DNA here is from genome assembly GCA_900538465.1 of uncultured Erysipelotrichaceae bacterium. Lineage (GTDB taxonomy): Bacteria > Bacillota_I > Bacilli_A > Erysipelotrichales > Coprobacillaceae > Longibaculum. The sequence goes on along the minus strand of UPXV01000019.1, from coordinate 24,598 downwards.
GATTGGTAAAAAGGTTATCGTTGTTGCAAACTTAAAACCTGCGAAATTAAGAGGGGTAGAATCTCAAGGTATGATCTTAGCTGGATCTAAGAAAAAAGTCTTAGAACTTGCAACAGTACAAAGTTTACCAAATGGTACAAAGATTAGATAAGCTGCTTAGGCAGCTTTTTTTTGTAATCTTCGATTTTGTTTTGTTAGTGATAATCAGTATGGTAAAATATATGTATAAAAGGGAAAGGGGAATATCATATGAGAAAGGAGCAATTAAGAAACTTCATAGAAGTTGCTGATTGTGGAAGTATTAATAAAGCAGCTGAAAAGTTGTATATATCACAACCGAATTTAAGTCGTTCTATACATGCATTAGAAGAAGAAATGGGGAAAAGTTTATTAGAACGAAATAATAGAGGTGTCGTTTTAACACAAACAGGGAAATTATTATATTACTATGCACGTTCAATATTAAATCAATATCAAGTTTTAGAAAGATTAAAAAGTTTAGAAAACGAAGTTGTTTATAGTAAACTTTCTATATCAGTAGATTCAATATTTTTAAAAGATGATTTTATACTTCAATTTTATAAACATATTCAAAGTGCAGATACAGAAATACATATTATAGAAACAACAGCTGAAGAAGTTTTAGAAAATGTAAGTACAGGAAAATCAGAAATGGGAATTACATTACTTAATGATTATCAATTACCAGTTTTTCAAAAAATGGCTGAACTTCGTGAGTTAACTGTACATGTTTTAGGAACAGGACCATTATATGTCCATATAAATGAAAATCATCCATTAGCACAAAATGATATGATAGAAGCATCCTCATTATGTGATTATCCCTATATACATTTACCAGAAGATTTCTTTTCAAATATCAATCAATCACTAACAATTGATAAAATAACGCTATCTTCTCTTAAAAAAACCATTACAATGAGTAATTATCATGCTATTATAAATATGGTTAATCATACAGAAGCATTTCTCTTTGGAAACAAATGGCAAATCGAAGAACTACAACATTCACATATAAAAAGCTTATTATTAAAAGATTGTCATATACAGAAAAGTTTTGTCATTATTAAAAGAAGACGAGAAATTCTTTCAAAAGCAGGAGAAATTTTTTTGGATATTATTAACGAATCTTATCAAAATATGTAGATATATCAAAAAACACATAACTAGGTATGATAATATAAGTATTATACAAACCTCTTGATTTATTCTAAAATATAGGTGTAGAAATAACGACGGTATTATACCAACATAATAGAAAAATAGAGGAGGAAATAAATTATGAAAAAGAGTACAATATTATCATTCGCAACTGCTGCAGCTATCGTTGCAACGTCATTAGGAACATATGCAGCATGGGACAGATTAAATGATACAAAATCAGTTACTTTAACTACTGCTAAAGCACATACAGTTACTTTGCCAAGTGAAGATTTAAGATTTAATGGAACTTTATCAGATACGACAACAGAAATTACTGCACCATTAACAGTAACAACTGAGCAGGCAAAGGAATTAACACTTAAGGCAACAAATATAAAATTAGGAGGGGCTGATGCCACTGATAAAGTAGCAGTTACATTTTTAGACAAGGATGGTACTACAGCTATTACTAATCCTGTTTCTAATCCAGATGCCACTGGAGAATATACAGTAAAAGTTGCCTTGGTTGGTACTGATGTGGATACAAATGCAGCAGAGTATGCAAATAAGCAAGTTACATTTGATATTACTGCAACAATCACAGAAAATGATTAGATAAAGCCGTCAATTGACGGTTTTTTTTATCAAAAGGGAGGAGAAACAATGAGATTTATTAATAAAGTATTAAAACTATTTCATTATTTATTAATCATTGAACTTATATTTTGCTTTGTTATCATTGTTTACTTTCCTGAACAAGTTACCAATATTACAGGGTATCGTTTTTATACTGTTTTGAGTAATAGTATGGAACCAACTATTCCTACCTATTCTTTGGTATTATCAAAGGTTATATCGGAAGATGAATATATTGCACCAGATACTATTGTAACATTTCAAGCCAATAGATTTGGGGATGATATATTGTTAACTCATTATTATAGAAGAACACAAATAGGAGATGATGGGAATCTTTATTATAGAACACAAGCTGAAGGAAAAGATAATTATGATGATTATAAAACAAAAAGAAGTGATATTATAGGAACGTATATTGGTCATGTTCCTTATGTAGGAAAAGTATTTTTGTTTTTAAAGAGTCAGTTTGGAATGTTGTTATTTGGAGAATTTGCAGTCATATTCCTAATTAATAAATTGATTAGAACAAGATGGGAAGAAAAAGAAACAAAGGAATCATATAATTATAGTTCATGTTAAAATAGTCAAGGATAATTCCTTGACTATTTTCTAAATAATGAAAAGTAAGATTTTACGTTTCTTATTAATTTATATAGTGAGATCATATAAATAACAACTAATGCACCTATGATAAAGACATTAACCATTGTATAATCAAAATTGATGTTTAATGGGAGAAGATAGTCTTTTAAGAAACCTGATTTAAAAACAAATATTGATAAAGATAATAAAGTAAATAGATTAATGGCAGTACTGTATTTGAGGTATTTTTTTGTATAGATTTTCTTTGTCATATCAATGACATAATCAACATAGATAATCATTATGAATGGTTGAAAGAAATATGTCATGATATGAATCATTTGATATGATTCATGTTGAATAAACATGATAATATCTCTTGAAAAGAAAAGTGAGTAAAAGGCAAAATAGATTGTAAAGATAATCATTAAACATGTTTCACAAATATGACTAGGGTAGTGGGATTGGTGTGGAAGATCTGATAGTTTTTCTAATGACCAAGTTGAATCTATAATTTGTTGTACAGGATGGGTATGATCTAAAATAATGAGTAATATTATAGCAATCAATGATATTGATATCATAACAATCAATGGATGAGATAATAACCAAGTTAACAAGGTAGACATATTCAGTGTTGCTGCAACATGTTCTGTTGATTGAAATGGTAAACAGTTTAATTGTTGTAAATAATAAAGTGTTGAGAAAAATAAATATATACCAGAAATGATAAATGTTAGTCTTTCTATAAATAAAACAACTTTAGGATTATAAATATGTTGAGTAAATGGTCTATAGCCATAAGTTAAAGCAACACTTCTAGGATGACCATAATTGACTAATAATTCTTCTAAATCATCGTATTGATGGGCAGATGCTTGGATTTGTTTTTTAAGATCATGGTAGACTTTTATCTTTTTAAATCCAATAAAATATGAACAGACAGCCCCAATATATCTTTCTAATAAGTCATTCATAGAATCACCACCTTATATTATCTATATCATATCATAGATATGTGAACAATTCGTGATTATGTTATAAAATTATAGAAAAAATTAAGAAAAAGAATATAATAAGAATCAAGAGGTGAGAAAGATGAAAGTGAATCATAAAGCAGTAGAAACGATTCTAAATCAAATTAAACCAGCAAAATTAGTAGCAGCAACAAAATATGTTGATGAAAAGGAAATAGAAGAATTAGAAAAGTGCGGATGTCTTTATTATGGTGAAAATAGAGTACAAGCTTTTTTGGATAAATATGAAAAATATCATGGTCAAGGACATTGGCATTTTATTGGAACGTTACAAAAGAATAAAGTGAAATATATTATTGATAAGGTTGATTTGATTCATTCTGTGAATGATTATGGATTGATTGATGAGTTAGAAAAACAAGCAAACAAAAGAAATATTCAAGTTCATATCTTATTACAAGTCAATATTGCAAAAGAAGAAAGCAAGCATGGATTTGATGAAGAAGATATGGATAATGTGATGGAGTATTTAAAGAATTGTTCACATTTGATTGTGGATGGATTAATGATGATGGCTCCAAACATTAAGGTGGAAGAAACACGTATTTATTTTCAAAAGACAAAACAATTGTTAGATAGATTAAAAATGAAATATACACAATACCCATTAAATGAGTTATCAATGGGAATGTCTCAAGATTATAAGGTTGCTTTAGAAGAAGGAGCAACGATTGTGAGAATTGGAAGAGCTTTATTTCAGGAGGATGAATAATATGAAGGAGATTATATATAAGATTAGAAGTTATAGTGAAGCAGTAGATGTACTAGATCAAATTCAAGAAGGATATAGAATTATTTTAGATATTGAAAATGTAGAAAGAACAGAAGCACAAAGAGTCATTGATTTCTTATGCGGTGGTCTTTATGTTGTTGGAGGACAAATCCAACAGATTAATAGTTTTACATATTTATGTTTACCAAAGGTTGATATTGAAATTCCTAGTGATGAAAATCAATAATTGATAATTATTATCATTATTTGATATAGGGTTTGTAGTATGCTATAATTTGGATGAAAATGGAGAAGGAGGAACTCTTATGAAGAAAAACAAAAAAGGTTTTACGCTTATTGAAATCATAGTTGTTATTGTTGTTTTAGCGGTTTTATTAGCAGTTGCTGTACCTTCTGTATTGAAATATATTAATGAAGCAGATAATGCAAAGTTTATGGCTGCAGCAAGATCAATAAATGAAGAAATATCAACAGACTATTATAAGAAAGTTGCTTCTGGTAAAGAAATTGATAAAATCATTGAAGAGATGAAAGCAGATTACTATAAATTTGATTCAAAAGAATCAAATGATAATATGATACAAAAATATAAAGATATTGTTCCAGGATATACTGTGGCATCTGTGGGGTGTTGTTTTGATGGAATATATGAATCTACAGCAAGTGGTAGTGTAGGAAGCAATTTAACTGTATGGGGAGGAGAAAATGGATCAGGATTAGATCCAAATGTAGAAAAACATACAATAACTAAGATTGTTATATATTTTGTAAAAATAAATGAGGCAGATAATAATTATGATGATATTCGTTATGAGGATAGAAAATTTGTTGTGACTTTACCAAATAAGAAAATGTATTTTTATAAAGATTTTGAGGAAGCATTTGAGTCTTCTTCAAAAGAAGAAGGAGTTATTATTGATTTTATCTAAAGGGAGATAACATATGAGTCAGGAAAGAATAAATGAATTTCTTAATATATTTAAAGAAAAGACTTTAAAAGAAACAATATCTTTAACATTGAATACAAAGGAATTAAAAATAACGGATAGTAAGTTTGGAGGAATCCCTTATCTACCAAAAAATCAAAATGTTCCAACAAATGATGAAGGTGAACAATATCGTTTATTGGCACAAATTCGTATGGATGATTTACCAACGAATCATATAGGATTACCAAGAGAGGGAATGTTACAATTTTGGGCTTTAGATAATGATATAGTAGGATTACCAGATGATTATGAAGTGCTTTATTATTCTTGTATTGATGAAACAATAAGGAGTGAGGATGTTTTACAAAAGTATCAAATCACTACAAATGAAGATATTTATTTTCCTATACAAGATGAATTTGGATTAGATTTTGAATTAACAAAACAAGCATTGTCTCCTTCTGATTTTCAATTTGATAAAGTATTTACGAAACTATGGAATGAATGTTATCCTGATGATTTGATTGAAACTTTTCAAGACTTAGAAGATAAAGATATCGATATCATTTATGATCAACTGAATAATAGTGGACATAGAATAGGTGGATATCCTTTCTTCACTCAATTTGATCCACGTGAGGGAGAAATGGAAGATTATCAAATTTTGTTGTTGCAGATTGATTCAGATGATATTGGAGAGAAGGAAATTATGTGGGGTGATTGTGGTATTGGTAATTTCTTTATTACTCAAGATGATTTAGAAAAATTGGATTTTAGTAGAGTTTTATATAATTGGGATTGTTGTTAAAATGATCTCAATTTTTTTATTAGGTTTCTTTTCAAATGTATGTTATACTGAGGCGAATGGAAAAGAAAAGAGGAAATGAATGAAATTTAATGAATTAGAATTAATAGAACCATTGATTGAAGCAGTCAATCAAATGAATTATAAAGAAGCATCACCAATACAACAACAAGCGATTCCAGTTTTATTAGAAGGACATGATTTATTTGGATGTGCAAAAACTGGAACTGGGAAAACTGCTGCTTTTGCACTACCTATTTTACAAAAGTTATATTTAAGAGAGGAATCAGAAAAATATCCTCGAACAATTAAAGCTCTTGTATTGGCTCCAACAAGAGAATTGGCTATGCAGATTGATGAAACTTTTCAAGCTTTTAGACCTTTTGTGAATCTCAAATCAACTGTTATTTTTGGTGGAGTAGGACAATCTCAACAAGTAACAAAGATTGATAGGGGTATTGATATTTTAGTTGCAACACCTGGCCGTTTGAAAGATTTACATAAACAAGGGTTATTAGATTTAAGTCATATTGAGTATTTTGTTTTGGATGAAGCTGATCGTATGTTGGATATGGGGTTTATTAGAGATATTAGACAAATTATCAAATTACTTCCAAAACAAAAACAAACAATGATGTTTAGTGCCACTTTACCAAATGAGATTAAACATTTGGTTGATGAAATTCTTGTCAATCCTAAGAAAGTTATGGTAAGTTCAGGAAATGTTACAGTAGAAAAGATTAATCAATCATTATATTATGTAGATAAAGTGAATAAAGCAAAATTGTTGTTGAAGTTATTAGAAGGGCATGATATTTATAATGCAATTGTTTTTGTAAGAACACAAAGAAATGCTGATACATTATGTAAGAAATTGAATCGTGCAAAAATAACTGCTGAAACAATTCATGGCGGGAAATCTCAAAATGCAAGAGTTCGTGCTTTGAATAATTTTAAAAATGATAAAGCACGTATTTTGGTTGCAACTGATATTGCTGCTAGAGGAATTGATATAGATGAATTAACACATGTGATTAACTTTGATGTTCCTCATGAAAGTGAAAACTATGTTCATAGAATTGGAAGAACAGCAAGAGCCGGAGCTAATGGGAGTGCAATTACATTTTGTTGTTATGATGAAAAAGCTGATTTAAAAGCAATTGAAAAATTTATCAAACAAGAGATACCTGTCAAAGAAAATCCTTGGTATCCAATGATAGAATTAGAACCACAAAAACCAATTCAACAAAAAAAGAAGAAGACATCATCTTCAAAAAAGAGACAACGTCGTTCTTCAAAATAATTAAATGTGTAAAAAAGAATAAACAATACTAGCAAAGATTCTCGGACCTGTTTCGAGAACTTTTTCATTAAAATCAAAAGCATCATTATGAGGAGAAGAAACGATTGGTGTCAAAAGCTTCATATATGTTGCCTTTCCACCATGGGCTTGCACTCTTTCCATCATATATGAAAAATCATCACTTCCGCCAAGAGGACTTAAATTCTTCTTTGGAAGTTTTAAATCTGGTAGATGTTCTTCACATATTTGTCTCATTTGATTCATCAAATCTTCATCACAATTTAAGGCATAGGCTTTTCCCATTTCATGAACTTCAACAACAGTATCATGCATCAGCGCAGACGCTTTGATAATATCTCTGGCATAAATTTCCATATAACGATTAAGTTCACTAGTGACACCACGAACTTCTATTTCTAGTTTTGCTGTTTCAGGAACAACATTTCTACCCGTTCCAGCATGTACAGTTCCCACATTGACACGTGTACAACCATCGCTATTACGAGGAATAGAGTGAAGATTGATAATACAGTTGGCCGCAGATAATAAAGCATTTTTACCAAACTGTGGTGATTCAGCTGCATGAGTAGAGACACCATGATAAATGACATCTAGTTTTGTTGTGGCAAAAGATTCGTTCATTCCAAAATACAAATCATATTTTTGACTACCCTGAGGCATAATATGTGCAGCGAAAATATAATCGACATCATCTAAAAAGCCACTTTCTGCAATACACTTGGCCCCTCGGACACCTTCTTCAGCAGGCTGAAAAATAAGTTTAATAGTTCCATGCATTTGTTCTTTAATATCCATTAAGATTTGAGCTGTTGTTAAACCAATTGCTGTATGTCCATCATGACCACAGGCATGCATAGCTCCAAGATGAACAGAAGAAAAACCAAGTTTATAAGGCGAATGATGTTGAGAACTTTCTTCAATGAGTCCCAAAGCATCAATATCAAATCTTAAGGCAATCGTTGGACCATCACCATTGTGTAAAACACCAGCAACACCAGTCATACCCATTTTTACTTTTTCTAAATATTGAGGATTTGCACCTTCTTTTTGGGCACGACGATAGTTTAAATGAAGAATTGTTTCTGGAGGAACACCCATTCGGCTATCTTTATCCATGATATCTTCTCCAACAAGAACTTGATAACCTAGTTTTTCTAATTCTTCAGCAATGAAACAGGCAGTTCTGATTTCTAACCAACCTCTTTCTGGATATTTGTGAAGATCTCTACGGATTTTAACTGTATCATTATAATAAAGAGTGGAAAGTTCTTTAATCTTATCATACATATTTGACTCACTTCCTTTCTCTTATTGTACCAAGATTGAAAAACGACATCAATTCTTATTGATGATTGTTGAAGATTTCGACAAAAAAACAAAGTCATTGACAAAAGATATAAACGAGTATAAAATGCTCATAGTGTGAGGTAATGAATATGGATTATCAAGAGTATGCAAAAGAGTTAATTGACTATATGGGAGCCAATGAAAAAACAGGTAAGATTGTACAATATAATATTTCTGAAATCAAACGTGGAGAATTGGCAGTTCTTTTATTTTTGGTTGATGAAAAAAATGGTGCAAGTGCAGGTGAAATTAGTCAGAAATTAGATGTGAATACATCAAGAGTGGCAGCTATTTTAAATAGTTTATCAAGAAAAGGGTATATCAAACGCATGGGTGATGATAATGATAAAAGAAAGATTCGTGTTTATATTACCGAAAGAGGAGAAACTTTTGCTAAAGAAAGACGTAATGAAATCATCGGACATGTCAGTGAAATGTTAAAAATGTTAGGTGAAAAAGATGCGCAAGAATATATTCGTATTTGTAAAAAAATATCAAATTTTGTAAAAATGAAGATATAAAACATGGGCATATTCTTTGCAGTTTATGTCATAATAAGTTAATATTTGGAGAGTAACTTTAAAAATGGTGGATGGTTGGATATTTTTAAGAAGGAGCGAGAAATTATGAGTCAGTATTATTTAGGAATTGATGTTGGTTCTACAACTGTAAAAGCATATTTAACAGATGAAAACGATCAGTGTTTGTATTCAAATTATGTAAGACATAACTCTGATGTTAGAAATACAATTTTATCATTATTAGAAGAAATACAAAGTCAGTATTCTGATATAGAAATACATCCAGTCATTACAGGATCTGGAGGATTGTCTATTTCAGAGTCATTACATATTCAATTTGTTCAAGAAGTTATTGCTTGTACAAAAACAATAGAAACATATATTCCAAGTACTGATGTTGCGATTGAACTTGGTGGTGAAGATGCGAAAATTACATATTTTGAAGGTTCACTTGAACAAAGAATGAATGGAACATGTGCAGGTGGAACTGGGGCATTTATTGATCAAATGGCAACACTTTTACAAACTGATGCTTCTGGCTTGAATGAACTCGCTAAAAATTATAAACGTATTTATCCAATTGCATCTCGTTGTGGCGTTTTTGCGAAAACAGATATTCAACCATTAATTAATGAAGGTGCTCAAAAAGAGGATATTGCAGCTTCTATATTCCAAGCTGTTGTAAATCAAACCATTAGTGGTTTGGCTTGTGGAAAACCTATTCGTGGAAAGGTTGCTTTTTTAGGGGGTCCACTTTATTTCCTTGATCAATTAAGACAAAGATTTATTGAGACACTTGATTTAAAAGATGATGAAATTATTTTCCCTGATAATTCTCAATTGTTTGTTGCAATGGGAGCTTGTTTAAATGCTAAAGAAGTAGAAAAAAGTATCTCATTAAATCAATTGATTCATGATTTAAAAGCATTGAAAGATCAAGGGAATGAGGCAAGTCATACTTTAGAACCACTTTTCTATAATGAGGATGAATTAAGAGGATTTAGAGAACGTCATTTACAAGCAATAACAAAGAAAAGAAATATAAAAAAAAATAAAGGTGATATTTATTTAGGTATTGATGTTGGTTCAACAACATCTAAAGTGATATTGATTGATACAGAAGGATCAATTTTATATTCTTTCTACAATTCTAATGAAGGGAATCCTTTGGATCTTATTATCAGAATTATAAAAGAAGTTTATCAAATGTTGCCAGAAGGATGTCAAATAAAAAAAGCAGGGGTTACTGGATATGGTGAAGCTTTAATTAAGGCTGCATTAAAAGTGGATATTGGAGAAGTAGAAACAATTGCTCACTATACAGCTGCAAAGCATTTCCAACCAGATGTTGACTTTATCTTAGATATTGGTGGACAAGATATGAAAGCTATTACTATTAGAGATCATGTGATTCAAGATATTACTTTAAATGAAGCATGTTCATCTGGATGTGGTTCTTTCTTAGAAACATTTGCTCATTCATTGGGTTATGAAATTGATCAATTTGCGGAACTTGCATTAACATCTACACATCCTTTGGATTTAGGAAGTCGTTGTACTGTTTTTATGAATTCCAAAGTCAAACAAGCACAAAAAGAAGGTGCAAGTTTAGCTGATATTTCAGCAGGTCTTTCTTATTCTGTTATTAAAAATGCTTTATATAAAGTCGTCAAATTAAGAAATAAAGATCAAATTGGTAAGAATGTTGTTGTACAAGGTGGAACTTTCTATAATGAAGCTGTTTTACGTGCCTTTGAAAAAGAAACTGGTATTCAAGTTATTCGTCCTGATATTGCAGGATTGATGGGTGCCTATGGAATGGCTAAACTTGCTATGGAAAGAGATGATGGCAAAGGTTCTTCACTTTTGACATTAGATGAATTAGAAAACTTAACTTATCAAAATACTATGAGAAATTGTGGAAAATGTACAAATAATTGTATGTTAACAATTACATCATTTAATGATGGTAGAGAATTTATCAGTGGAAATAGATGTGAACGTGGTGCCAATATGCCATTAAAATCTAAGAAACTTCCAAATCTTTTTGATTATAAATATCGTCGTATCTTTAACTATCATTCATTACCACAGGAAGATGCAATAAGAGGAACAGTTGGGATTCCAAGAGCTTTAAATATGTATGAAAATTATCCATTTTGGCATACATTGTTGACTCAATTGAAATTTAGAGTTGTTTTATCTGCAAGATCATCAAAAGCCATTTATGAAAAAGGAATTGAATCTATTCCTAGTGAAAGTGCTTGTTATCCTGCAAAAATAACACATGGACATATAGAAAATTTAATTGATAAAGGGATTCAGTTTATATTCTATCCTTCAGTTGCTTATGAAAGATTAGAAAATGAGGATGCTGGAAATCATTATAATTGTCCTGTTGTTGCTTCTTATCCAGAAGTCATTAAGAATAATGTAGATAGTTTAGAAAGAAAACATATAAAATTTAAAAATCCATTTGTTTCATTAAATAATCCAAAAACTTTATTCAATGTTTTAAAAGAAGAATTGAAAGAATTCAATATTTCTGATTCAGAATTACATCATGCGATTGATGAAGCATATGCTGAGTTGAAACATTGCCAAGAAGATATCCGTCAAGAAGGAAAGAAAGCAATGGATTATATGCGTGAAAATCATCTTCAAGGTATTGTTTTGGCAGGGCGTCCTTATCATGTGGATCCAGAGATTAATCATGGGATTCCTGATTTGATTACAAGTGAAGGTTTTGTTGTGTTGAGTGAAGATAGTGTTTGTTATTTGGATGAAGAACATTTGAAATTAAGGGTTGTTGATCAATGGACATATCATTCACGTTTATATAAAGCAGCTTCTTTTGTTTCATCACAATCTGATTTACAATTGATTCAATTGACATCATTTGGTTGTGGGTTAGATGCAGTAACATCTGATCAGGTTGCAGAAATCTTAAAAGCAAGAGATAAAATCTATACTTTAATTAAGATTGATGAAGGAAGTAACTTAGGAGCTATTCGTATTCGTATTCGTTCTTTAAAAGCAACAGTGGAAAAGAAAGAAGATATTATTGATCTATCTAAAAAATATGAACAAGTAAAAGTTCCTTTTACAAAACAAATGAAAGAAGATAGATATACAATTCTTTGTCCACAAATGTCACCATTACATTTCCAATTTGTTGAAACAGCTATGAATTCGGAAGGTTATAACTTTGTTGTTTTACCTTCAGTAGATAAAGATGCTGTAGAACAAGGATTAAAGTATGTAAATAATGATGCATGTTATCCAAGCATTTTGGTTACAGGACAAATGATGAATGCATTAAATAGTGGACAATATGATTTGAATAAAGTTGCCTTGATGATTTCTCAAACAGGTGGAGGATGTCGTGCGACAAACTATATTGCCTTTATTAGAAAAGCATTAAAGGATGCAGGGATGGAACAAATCCCAGTTATATCTGCAAACTTATCTGGATTAGAGAACAATCCAGGATTCAAGATTACATACAAAGTTGCTAAAAAGGTTATCATTGGAGCAATGTATGGAGACTTATTCATGCGTGTTCTTTATCGTGTAAGACCTTATGAAGCAACACCAGGTTCAGCTAATGAATTATATGAATCATGGGTAGAAAAATGTAAAAAGAATGTTGAAAATGGAAGTATGAAAGAATTTAAAAATAATGTTTATCAAATTGTTAAGGATTTTGATGAGTTACCATTATTAGATATTCAAAAACCAAGAGTTGGTTTGGTTGGAGAAATTCTTGTTAAATTCCATCCAACAGCAAATAATCAAATTGTTGATATTATTGAAGCAGAAGGTGGAGAAGCTGTTATGCCTGATTTGATTGATTTCTTCCAATATTGTTTCTATAATACTTGGTATGAACATGAACATTTTGATGCAAAACAAAGTTCAGTATGGTTATGTAATTTTGCGATTTGGTTTGTTGATTATTTAAGAAAAGATATGATTAAAGCTTTAAAAGCATCAAAACGTTTTGATGCTCCTACACCAATTGATCAAATTGCCAAAAAAGCAACAGAAGTTGTTTCAATGGGGAATATGACAGGTGAAGGCTGGTTCTTAACTGGTGAAATGATTGAATTGATTGAAGAAGGGGCTCCAAATATTGTTTGTATGCAACCATTTGCTTGCTTGCCAAATCATGTGACTGGTAAAGGAGTTATTAAGGCTTTGCGTAAGAAATATCCACAAAGTAATATTGTCGCAGTTGATTATGATCCAGGAGCAAGTGAAGTCAACCAATTAAATCGTATTAAGTTAATGTTATCGACAGCATTTAAAAATATGCAATAAATTTTAGTAGAAGTAAAAACTTCTACTTTTTAAATAAAAATATAGTTTCTAAATTGTGGGAAAATATGGTATAGTATCTTTGAAAGGAAGGTAGTTATGAAAAAAATATTAAAAGCATGTTTATGTTTGATGATGATTTTAGGTGTAGCTGGTTGTGGAGGAAGTGCTTCTACTGAAAAACAAGAAGCAGTTGTAAAACAATTCTTTGATTATTTTAAGTCAGGTGATTTAGATAAACTTTCAACTGTCTGTACAAAAGATAATACAGATATTACACAATTAACTGGAAGTTTAGCAAGTTTAGATGCATATCGTGATGCGAAAACATTTGGACAAAAATTTGTTGATGAAGCGAATTCATTTATAAGTGAAGTTTTCTCATCAGTTATTATTTCTTATGAAATCAAGGATGTTAAAAAAGATGATGATAAATATAAAGTTACTGTTAATGCAAAGATGAAAGATTACAATAGCTTTAATGTCACTAATTCTGAAATGAATCCTATTATAGAAAAATATCAAAAAGAACATTTAGATGAGCTACAAAAAATTTATAAAGAAAAAGGTCAAAAAGCAATGACTGAAAAAATTTATGGTGATATTGCTGAACAATTATTTGGTTTATTAAAAGATAAAATCAAAAAAACTCCAGAAGTAGAACATAAAATTGTTTTCACTTTAGTTGCTGATGGAGATCAATGGTTAATTTCAGAAATGAAAGAATATAAAAAATAAAAGAAAAACAAGGCTATAGATAAAATATCTATGGCTTTTTTTGTTATATCCATAAAATAATAATCTATATATAGTAAAAATATAAAAAATAATATATATTTATAAACAATTCACAATAGAGTCACATTGAGAACATACAATATAAAATGGAAGAAGGTGTGTTTTATGATTGAATTTAAAAATGTGTACAAATCTTTTAAAGATAAACATGTTTTAGAGGATATCTCTTTCACAGTTCATGATGGAGAATTTGTATGTATTATTGGACCAAGTGGATGTGGAAAGACAACAGCGTTAAAAATGATTAATAAGTTGATTAAACCAACACGAGGGACAATCCTTGTGAATGGGCAAGATATTAGTCAAGAAAATGAAATTGATTTGAGAAGAAATATTGGATATGTGATTCAACAAACTGGATTATTTCCTCATATGACAGTTAGAGAAAACATTGAATTGATTCCAAAACTCAAAAATAAAAAAGATGAACATCTTTTAGATAAAGTGAAAAATGTCTTGGATATGGTAGGTTTGGCTCCTCAAGAATATTTAGATAAATATCCTGTTCAAATGAGTGGTGGTCAACAACAACGTGTTGGTGTTGCAAGAGCTTTTGCAAGTGAACCTGATATTATTTTAATGGATGAACCATTTAGTGCCCTAGATCCGATTACAAGAAATCAATTGCAAGATGAATTGATTACTTTACAAAATCGTGTTCAAAAAACAATTGTTTTTGTTACTCATGATATGGCTGAAGCTATTAAATTGGCTGATCGTATTTGTATTATGAGTGATGGAAAGATTCAGCAATTTGATACCCCAGAACAAATTTTAAAGCATCCAGCAAATGATTTTGTTTTAAACTTTGTAGGTAAAAAGCGTATTTGGGATTCACCAGAATTAATTAAAGCTAGTGATATTATGATTGAGGAACCGATAGTTTGTCGTCATTCTTTAAAATGTATTAAGGCTTTGAATATTATGTTTAATTATCGGGTTGATAGTTTAATGGTGATTGATAAAGATAGACATTTTATGGGTGTGATTTCAGCTGATCAAGCGGCTCATGATGAAAATAAAAATAAATTGGTTTCTGATGTTATGGAGACATCTTGTATAACTGTATCTTCATTAGATTCAATTGTAGATGTTTTAAATATTACAAAAGAAAAAAATATGTATACTATTCCTGTGGTTGATGATGATAAATTGGTAGGGTTAATTACAAAGAGTACCTTAGTTACAACATTGTCTAAGAAATATGATGAAAGTGAGGGAGAATAATGAGTGAATTTGTAGATTATTTTATCCAAAACTTTTCAACGATTTTAGGGTTGTTTATGGAGCATATTCAATTGACAATTCTAGCTATTATGATTTCTATTGTTGTGGGGGTTCCTCTAGGAATCTTAATTACTTATTTTAAACCTTCTAAAAAACCTGTTATGGCAATTGCTAATATTA
This sequence comes from uncultured Erysipelotrichaceae bacterium, assembly GCA_900538465.1. Taxonomy (GTDB): domain Bacteria; phylum Bacillota_I; class Bacilli_A; order Erysipelotrichales; family Coprobacillaceae; genus Longibaculum. Next base: position 8,992 of record UPXV01000019.1, on the reverse strand, counting down.
TTCAAGCAATCCCATCAATGGCACTTTTAGGTTTTATGATTCCTTTATTAGGAATTGGGACAAAACCAGCTATTGTTATGGTTATTCTTTATTCTTTGCTTCCTATTATTAAAAATACTGTTGCTGGATTAGATAGTATTAATAGTGAAACATTAGAAGCTGCCAAAGGAATTGGGTTAACACGTTTACAAGTCTTATATAAAGTCCAAATTCCACTTGCTGCCCCAGTCATTATGGCTGGAGTGAGAATTAGTGCTGTGAGTTCTGTTGGTTTAATGACCTTAGCAGCATTTATTGGAGCTGGTGGTTTAGGTTATTTGGTATATGCAGGTATTCGTACAACAAATACAGATCAGATTTTATCAGGAGCAATTCCTGCTTGTTTGTTAGCGCTATTGATTGATTATATCTTTTCTATTTTAGAGCGTATAGTGACTCCTAAGAGTTTTCAATTATCAACTCCAAGAAGTCATATGAAAGATATTTTAGATAAAGTTGTCATTATTTTAAGTTGTTTGGCTTTAATTGGAAGTTTTGTTTATACCAATAGAGGACAAAGTAGTAATGCTGTTAAGATTAAGATAGGAAGTATGGATTTTTCTGAACAGGAAACCTTAAGTTATATGTTGAAATATTTGATTGAAGGAAATAGTGATGTTGAAGTTGAACAAGCTTTGTCCTTGGGTTCAAGTTCGATTGTTATGGATGCAATTGAAGTTGGAGATATTGATATGTATGTTGATTATACTGGAACGATATATGGAAGTATTCTAGGATTAGAACCTAATAGTGATGTTGATGAGGTTTATGATACTGTTCAAAAAGAAATGCAATCACGTTATCAATTAAAGGTTTTAGATCCTTTAGGCTTTAACAATACTTATACATTGGCTATGTCTAAAGAAACTGCTCAAAAATATCATATTGAAACTATCAGTGATTTATGTAAAGCTTCTAAACAACTCATATTCTCTCCGACTTTAACTTTTGTAGAAAGAAAAGACTGTTTAATTGGATTACAAAAAGCATATCCTATTCAATTTAAGGATATTATACCTATTGATGGTTCACCACGATATACAGCTTTAGCTAATCATAATTGTGATGTTATTGATGCTTATTCAACAGATGGTTTGTTGAAGAAATTTGATTTGAAAGTCTTAAAAGATGATCGTTCATTCTTCTTACCATATCATGCAATTCCTATTGTTAATGAAAGAATTCAAAAGGAATGTCCTGAGATTATTCCGATTATCAATCAATTAAAGGATTATTTAAATGAAGATGTGATGGTTGATTTAAATTATCAAGTTGATGAATTAAAAGAAAAATCAAAGGATGTTGCTAAAAACTTTTTAATAAAAAATCAATTGATTAAAGAATAGAGATTTCTATTCTTTTTTTCTTGATTAATTAAAAAATTTTATATAAAATAGGGAAGATGTGAAAGGGTGAGTGGAATGAAGAAAAAAATAATTATAGTTTTTATCATGGTTGGGATAATATTAACTGCAGGATTAGGTGTAGGAACATATTTTGTCAATTATGCTTTGTCTCCTGTGAGTCAATCTGATCAAAGAAATGTTGATGATGAAGTGATTCCAACAGGGGAAGATCAAAAGATTATTGAAAAAAATAAAAAGACTGAGATAATTTTGGGGAATGAATTTAAAAAGAAGACTCAAGAAGTTACAATTTCATCTCATGATGATATCCAATTAAAAGGAAAATATATTTCTAAAAAAGATCAACATTTATGGGCAATTATGATACATGGATATAAATCAAGTAGTGATAATATGATGTCTTATGGGATGGTTTATGAAAAAAGAGGATACAATGTTTTATTACCTGATAATCGTGCTCATGGAGCAAGCGATGGCGAATATATTGGAATGGGTTGGTTAGATAAAGATGATATTGCATGTTGGGTAGATTGGATTGTTAAACAAGATCCTCAAGCACAAATTATTCTTCATGGTGTTTCTATGGGTGGTGCCACGACAATGATGGTATCTGGCGATAATTTAGATCATGTGATTGGCTATATTGAAGATTGTGGATATACAAGTGTTTGGGATATTTTTGCAAGTGAACTTGATAAAAGATTTTCATTACCAACTTTCCCTGTTTTAGATATTTCTAACTGGGTTGCGCAAATGAAAGCAGGATATGATTTTAAAGAAGCTTCTAGTGTTGAACAGTTAAAGAAAACAAAGAATCCAATTTTATTTATTCATGGTGGAAAAGATGATTTTGTTCCAACTGCAATGGTTAAGGAAGTTTATGAGGCTGCAACATGTGAAAAAGATATGTTTATTGTTGAACCAGCTGGACATGCAGAATCTAAGGATTATAATCCAGAAGTTTATTGGAATAAAGTCTTTACTTTTATTCATGCGAAGATATTAAAAAAATAGGGATAACCCTATTTTTTTAGTATCAATTTTTCAAACTCTTGAATAGGTAATGGTTTATAGTAGTAATAACCTTGAATATAATCACAATGATTATTGAATAAAAATTCATTTTGTTCTAAAGTTTCCACTCCTTCAGCAACAACTTCAATATTTAACTTATGACAAAGTTCAATAACTTCTTCAATAATAATATGACTACGCATTTGTGTATAAGTATTTGTTCTAAAGAATTCTTGATCAATTTTTACAACATCAATTGGAAAATCTTTTAACATATTTAAAGAGGAATATCCACTACCAAAATCATCTAATGCGATTCTTAAATGATGTTTTTTTAACTTATTTAAAATGGTTATTAATTCTTCTTTATGATTTAAAGCTGTTGTTTCTGTGATTTCTATTTCAATTTGTTGAGGATCAACTTGATATCGATTCATACAATCTAATAACTTATCAATATAACCTTCATTAAAGATATAAGTTCTAGAAACATTAATTGATATACAAATTTTTCTTTGATAAACTTGATTCCATTTTTCTAAAGTTTCTAATATCTTTTCTAAAATGTATGTATCAAGTTCTTCAAGCATACCATTCTTTTCAAAGATTGGAATAAATTGTCCTGGCGAGATTAATCCTTGTTCTGGATGAAGCCAACGGACAAGAGCTTCACCACTGGTAATATAACCATTTTTTAAATTGACTTTTGGTTGTATATAGACTTTGAAATCTTGATTTTCTAAAGAATTATGGAAATGATGTTCATATTGTTGTGCATTTAAATCTTTTAGGAATTGTTCTTCTTTATAGAAGACAATATCATCTTTAGAAAGTTCTTTAAAGGTATTTTTAATATATTGTGTTTTTTTGAAGGCAGTTCGAATATCAATATTTTCTTTATCTATTTCATAGATTCCATAATGGAAAAAGAAATTAGATGTTGTATATTTTTTATTGAATTGATTACGAATTGTATGAGATAAATCTAATAATCTTTGTTGTACTTGTGAGTTTGTTTGTAATAATAAAGCAAAATGATCATCAGTTACACGACAACATAATTCTTTATCCTGACAGAAATTATCTAAAGTTTCTATAATTGTGATTAATAATTCATTAGCAATGTCTTCACCATAAATTTCATTAAACCATTTAAATCCTTTAATATCACAATTAATTAAAAGGTAGTGAGTTAATTGTTTTTGATTTTGACATAACTCTACAAACTTATTAAAGTTATAGTGATGAGTTATAGGATCTTCATAAGCCAATTTATCAACTTGATATTTATTCTTTTTTTGTATGAAATAAATATAAGTGATTAAAGCAGCACTTCCTGCACCAATTAACAACCATGTAATAAAAGCAGTATGAATAATTTGTTGAATTTTTTCAGTTACAATTTCTTTAGGGAATATAGATGCAACTAACCAATCATTATTTTTAATATTGGCATAAACAAGATAATTATCTTTATGAGATTCATCTTTGAATTTCATAATTCCTGAACCTTTGAAATCTATCTTGTTAATATCAATAGAAGAATCACTACTTAAATCAGATAGTTTTTGAATATGAGTTTGTTCTTTTTGAGAGGCAGTGAGAATAATTTCTCCTTCTTCATTAAAAATAAGAGAATAACCCGTATTGTTAAAAGAAGCTTGAGATAATGTTTTAGAAAATTTATCTGTATAAAATGTAGCAAAAAGAACACCAGTCACTTCTTGAGATTGATTGTATAAAGGAACAGAGTATACATTAATAGGTAAGCTATCAACATAATCAATTAAAGTTGATGATGAAGAGGATTCTCCTTTTAATGATTTTTGAAAATACTCACGATATTGAATATTAAAGGTTTGATGGTCTGATGTTATTGCATTTCCATTTTTATCTGCAATACCAAAACGTTTAATTTCTGATCTTTGTTGTGTTAATTGATCAAGATAATTGATAATTTCTTCTTTTTTGAGTTGTTTTTGTTTAACAAGTTCACTTATTGTTTTGAGTTGAGTTATGTTTTCATCAATTTTATGATTAATAGAAGATGCTGTTTGAATCGTGATTTCTTGTAAATATTCATCTGTTTCATCGTAGAGATTTTTTGATAAATAATTTGTATAAATTGTAGCAAGGACACTAAAAAAAGTTAATGCACAAATAGCTATAATTATAGATTTCTTCATCAATATATTTTTCATCATATCACCACTCTCTACTTCATTATAACGAAAAGGTATAAGAAAATCACGAAAAAGAAAACTCTTTGCGAAGAAAGAGTTAACAAATATAAAGTAATATTAATTTTAATGTATTCTCAACGGCTTGTATATGTGTTCTTTCCATTCCATGAGATGCTCCAACACCAGGACCAATTAAAGCTCCCTTGATATTTTGACCACCACGTAAGGCAGCAGAAACATCACTACTATAGAATGGATAAATATCAACTGCATATTGTAATGTATTTTCTCTAGCAAGTTCAATAAAGCGAGATGTTATATCATAGTCATAAGGACCACTACCATCTTTAGCACAAATACTGACATCATATTCGCTACATGATAAATCAAGTCCAATACATCCCATATCTACTGCAATCAATTCATCTACACATTCAGGTACATAACTACTTCCATGACCAACTTCTTCAAATGTAGAAATCATCAATAAGAGATTATGTTTTGGTTTGATTTGTTTATCAGATAAGGTTTTTAACATTCCAAATAAAATGGCAACACTCATTTTATCATCTAAGAAACGAGATTTGATAAAACCAGATTCAGTTATTGTTGTTTTTGGATCAATCGCAATATAATCACCATTGCCAATTCCAAGCTTTTCAACATCTTCTTTTGATTTCACGATTTCATCAATACGAATATGCATTGTATCACATGTTCTTTCTTGACTCTTGGCTTCTGGAAAAACATGGGCAGCAGGTGAATTAGATAAGATAGTTCCTGAATATCTTTTTTGATTTCTAGTGATGATTTGACAATATTCACCATCTAAAGTTGGAATCAAAGGACCACCAATATTTGTAAAAGCTAAAGTTCCATCACTTTTAATACTTCTTACCATTAAACCTAAAGTATCAACATGAGCACAAAAACCAACTGTATAATCATCTTGTCCATCAACAAAGATTTGTAAATTCCCTTTCTTTGTTTTTGATGTTTTGTACCCTAATTTTTCTGCTTCTTTTTCACAATAAGCAATAACTTCTTTGGTATAACCAGAGGGACTATCAATAGACATAATATCTTTTAAAACATTTAAAATATAATCATTCATAATTTTCACTCCATTTCATATGTATATATCATATCATAAATAAATGAAAAAGGTATAGTCTAAACTATACCTGATGAGCAGCTTGAAAGATTTGTTCGAGTGTTATTTCTTTTAGTTTTGATTTGTATTGTTCTTCTGCTTTGTTTAAGTAATCAACAATAACATCTTCTGTTTCTTTGACTTTTAAACTTGGATCAAAGACTTTTTCAACCAAATGAGTTGTTTCTACAAATTTCTCTTTTCCTTCAATTGCTTCAAAGACATCAAAGAAAGAAATATCGGCTAACTTCTTCTTTAAAACAAAGCCACCTAATTTACTTGCTTTTGATGTAATTAAACCCGATACAACAAGTTGTCTTGTTACTTTTTTTAAATAAGAATCAGAGACATCTAATTTTTGACTTAATTCATGACTCTTAATAGGAGATTCACTTGCTCCAATTAATAATAAGATACATATTGCTTGTTCAAAACTTTGTCTTATTTTCATATCCTTTTCACCTTCTGTTTCTATTTTAACAAAAATTTTTAATTTTGTATCTAAAAGAGTTGACTTTTATAATGATTTAATTATAATACTCTATAGACATTATATATCCATAGATATTAAATGTCTATAGAAAAAAGAGAAAGAAGGATTTTTATGGTTAAACAAGAATGGAAAAATATTTTCCATAATGCTTGGATAATGATTGTTGTTGTCGCAATTATTGCGATTCCAAGTATTTATGCCTGTGTCTTCCTTGGCTCAATGTGGGATCCTTATGGAAATACTGGAAGTATCCCAGTTGCAGTTGTCAATGAAGATAAAGAAGTCACTTACAATGAGAAATCACTTGCTGTAGGTGAAGAACTTGTTAAGAATCTAAAAGATAATGATTCTATGGAATTCCATTTTGTGAACGGTGAGGATGCACAAAAAGGATTAGAGAAAGGTGATTATTATATGACAATCACAATTCCACAAGATTTCTCTAAGAATGCCACAACACTTTTAGATGACAATCCTCAAAAGATGATCTTAAATTATACAACAAATCCTGGAACAAACTATATTGCTTCCAAAATGGATGATTCAGCCATTGCTAAAATTAAAGCTGAAGTTTCTTCTTCAGTTACAAAAACATATGCTGAAACAATCTTTGAACAAATTGGGACTTTATCTGATGGACTAGGTGAAGCAAGTGACGGGACAACAAAATTATCTGATGGTGTTAATCAATTGGTTGATGGAAATAAAACAATATCTGATAATTTACAAGTTTTAGCTTCTAGTTCCTTAACATTTAAAGATGGAGCTTCTACTTTAACAAAAGGTTTAAAAGATTATACTGATGGCGTTGTGACTGTCAACAATGGTGTTTATACTGTAAAAAATGGATTAGATACTTTAAATAATTCTACAGGGGCTTTAGCTACTGGTGTTGATCAGTTAAATGCAGGCGCTTTAAAATTACAAAGTGGTATTAGTCAATACACTGCTGGTGTCAGTGCGGCTTATGATGGAACAAAAGAACTTATTGGTAATAATCAAAAATTAAATAGTGGTGTTTCAGATTTGGCTGAAGGAACACAAGAATTGCTTAAAGGTAGTACAAAATTAAAAAATGGTATTAGTTCAATAAACAAACAATTGGATGAAGTTTTAACTGATGATAGTAAGAAAATAATGGTTAAAACAATTTCTGATGATGAATTGGTTGTTAAATATGCTAGAAAAATAGGTGAATTGCTAGGATCAACTGACACAAATCAGAAACAATTAGGAATGAAGTTTTTAACTATAGGAGCGACAGCTGAAGAAGCAAAAGCAAGTGGGTTAGGAGATCAACAATTGGTTTCATATTTGACTCTTTCTTCAACTGCTGCAGGATATAGTCAAGAATTATTGTCTAAATCATCTACTGGTCTTAGCGATATAAACGCTGCAATCAATGGTGGAAAATTATCTGATGGAACAAATGTTGAAACTGGATTGGCTGGTGGATCACAACAACTTCAAATAGGATTAACAAATTTAAATTCTTCTGTTAATGGTGGAGAATATTATCTTATTAAAAATGGTGAGGTTACACAAATAACAATTGAAGAAAAAGATTCTTTAAAGAATGGTATTCAAGCATATACAGCAGGTGTAAGTCAAGTTAATGATGGATTATCACAAATTGCTAGTAAAAATAAAGAATTAGTTGGTGGTAGCCAAGATTTGGCAAATGGAACTAAACAAATTAAAAAAGAAACACCAACATTAATTAGTGGTGTAAAAGCATTAGACACTGGGGCTAGCGAATTATATAAAGGAACATCACAATTAGTTTCTAACAATAAAACATTATTAGGTGGTGCAGGACAACTTGGTGATGGTGCAAGTCAAATCAGTAATGGTGCTGGACAATTGGCTGCTGGGTCTTCAACATTAGGTTCTGGATTAAATGAAGTGAAAAATGGTGTTCAAACATTAGATAGCGGTTTAAAAGATGGAGCAAAACAAAGTCAACTTTCTACAAATGATGATACATTTGAAATGATGGCTGCTCCTGTTGATACAAATCACAAAGAAATTTCTGTTGTTGAAAACAATGGACATGCTATGGCACCATATATGATGAGTGTTGCATTATATGTATGTGGATTAGCATTTACATTAATGTATCCAATGAGAAGAGGTATTAAAGAAGCTGAAAACGGATGGAAATATTGGTTATCTAAAGCAACTGTTATGTATACTGTTTCTACTGTTGCAGCGGTTGTTATGATTAGTTGTTTAAGATTTATTAATGGTTTTGAACCTCAACAAATGATGATGACTTATTTGTTTGCAATTATTGTATCAGCAGCATTTATGTCAATTATTGCGTTGTTAAATTTAACAACTGGATTTATTGGAGAATTCTTGTTATTGGTATTTATGATTATCAATTTAGGTGGATCAGCAGGAACATATCCAATTGAAACATCTTCTGGTTTCTTCAAAGCTATTCATTATCTTGTTCCATATACTTATAGTGTTGATGGATTTAGAAAAGTTATTAGTATGGCAACTGCATCTTTATCAACTGAAATTTGGGTATTTATAGGAATCTTTATTGTATGTTCAATCTTAACAATTTGTTATTATCAATTTAAAAACAAAGAAGATAAACATATAATTCCTCAAGCATTTGAAAAAGTAAATGAAGAAGAATAACATGGAGGTCAAACTCCATGTTTTTTTAAAATGATTTATTGCTTTAAGCAATTGATAATTGTTTGCTTTGTGCTATAATAGAGGTGGA
>UPXV01000018.1 GCA_900538465.1 uncultured Erysipelotrichaceae bacterium | reverse complement strand
AATCCATCAAGAATAATGGAGTTCAAGAAGGAATTGAAAAAGGAAAACAAATTGGCATTGAAAAAGGAAAACAAATCGGAATCAAAAAAGGGAAGCAAATTGGTATTAAAAAAGGAAAACGAATTGGTATGGCAAAAGGTGAACAAATTGGAATTACAAAGATGATTAGAAATCTTTCTGAAGAAGAGGATATTTCCTTTGTAGATGCCATGAGGAAATTACACATCTCAAAACAGGAACAAGAAACATATTTAGAATTATTAATTTGATGAAAAAACCCACAGGTAGTGCCCTGTGGGTTAACTGTTTTCTTTTGTAAATAAGTATCCTTTTTTATCAAGTGCTTTGATAATGCGTTGATAAACTTCATCATTAGAACATTGAATCGTATGAAGATGTAATCCATCAGTTAATTGACTAAGAGGTTTGGCGATTCCAGAATCAATTTTTTTCATAAATTGTTCAACATCATAGCGTGAAGAAATATGAAGTTTTCCAGTCAATTGTCCATAAATAGGATGTTCCACTATGACATCAAGAACTTGACCACCTAAATCAACAATCGTATATAATTCATCAGCAAGTGTATCTTGGTAATGTTTCACAGCAATCGTATAAGTTTGTTCATTAACTTGATCATCCAAAACATAGCCACGAGGAGTCGCAATAATATTTTGACCACTAGCTCTTAATAAAGCAACATCACCAACTATAATTTGTCGACTTACACCACATATTTTTGCAAGTTTACTAGCTGAAACAGGTTTATCACTTTTTTTAATCTCTTCAATAATGATTTCTTTTCGATCCATCTCAAACACCTCTTTGATTCAATTATAAATGATTTTCTATGAATTTCAATCATGAAGATAGAAATACCAAAAGCAATTTATTGAAGAATTAGGAAAATATCACTTTTTTGAAATCTTTATGTTATAATAAAAACGGTGATGAAATGAAAGATATAGCAAAAAAATCAAATACAATGTATTTATTAGATAAGTATCACTTACAAGCTTCTAAAAAGTTTGGACAAAACTTTTTAATCGATTTGAATACAATAAAAAAAATTGTAGAAACAACGCCTATTGATAAACAAACATGCGTTATTGAAATAGGACCAGGAATTGGAGCGTTAAGTGAACAATTATCATATCAAGCAGGACATGTTTTATGTTTTGAAATTGATGAAAGATTAAAAGATGTGTTAAATGAATCATTAGGTGAATTTAATAATGTTGAAATTATTTTTCAAGATTTTTTAACTGTGGATTTAAAACAGGTTGTTGATGAGCTTCATCAACAATATCAAAAAGTATGTATAGTTGCAAATCTCCCTTATTATATTACATCAAATATTTTAGAACATATTATTGTCAGTGGAGCAAAAATAGATAGTATTCATGCGATGGTTCAAAAAGAAGTCGCTTTAAAGTTAACAGATATTCATTACAAAAGTCCATTAACTTTAATGATTGAAAGTGTTGGAACAATATCTTTAGATATGAATGTCTCTAAAAATGTTTTTTCTCCAGCTCCAAGAGTAGATAGTGCGATTATTTGCATTGAAATCAACAAAGCATACAATCCTCTTTTAACTCAATTATTAAAAACAGCTTTTACCCAAAAAAGAAAAACAATTTACAACAATTTAAAAATTTTATGGAATGAAGAAACAAGTGATATTTTACAAAAATGTCATATTGAAAATCAAAAAAGACCTGAAGAATTAACGATTGAAGATTATCAATTACTCACCAAATATCTATAAAACCATATATTATTATGGTGAGATTATGAAAATAGGTGACTATGTTGTTAGAAAGAAATATAATCGAGATATTTTATTTGAAATTTTTGATATTCAAAATAATATCTATTATTTAAGAGGAGTTGAATTACGATTGATCGCAGATAGTGAACTTGATGACTTAGAATTAAGTGAAGTTCAACTAGGCAAGCAAGATGACTTTGAAATTGTGAGACAACCCATGATTAGAGGGAAAGTTCTCCATCTAGATGGTGATGAAAAATATTTAAATATGTGCGAAAAGAAATATCAAGAACTTAAAATAAGAGCTGATTGTTATTATATGCACGAAAGTGAAATGAAAGATTATGTTGTAGAATTACTAGAAAAACACAAACCACAAATATTAGTGATTACTGGACATGATGCATTAAGAAAAGAACGTGACAAAAGTGAATTAAATAATTATCAACATTCTCAAGATTTTGTTGAGACTATTAAAAATGCAAGAACATATCAAACGGATAAAGATGCTTTAATTATTATTGCGGGGGCATGTCAATCTTATTATGAAATGTTATTGGCAAGTGGAGCAAACTTTGCTTCTAGTCCTAAAAGAATTAATATTCATGCCTTAGATCCAGTATATGTAGCAAGTCTTGTTGCGAATGAGAGTGTTAGAAATTATTGTGATATTGAAGAGATTATTAACCATACATCACATAAACAAAGTGGAATTGGTGGGATTGATACCAAAGGAGTAGCAAGAAAAATATACCCAACGAAAGGATGAGTGAGATGAAAATAAGAGCATATGCAAAAGTGAATTTAGCACTAGATGTTGTTAGAAAAAGAGAAGATGGATATCATGAATTAGATATGATTATGGCTCCAATCACATTACATGATTTGATTTATATTGATCGTGTAGAAAGTGGTATTGAAATTACATCAAATAATTATCGTATGCCTACAGATGAACGCAATATTATGTATCAAGTTGCTCAGATTTTAATTGATAGATACAAAATTCCTTTTGGAGTGAAGATTCATATTTTTAAACATATTCCAACGCAAGCAGGTTTAGCTGGTGGGAGTGCTGATGGAGCCGCTGTTTTAAAAGCTATGAATCAAATGTTTAGATTAAACTTATCTTTAGAAACGTTAGCAGAAATTGGTAAAGAAGTAGGAGCTGATATTCCATTTTGTATTTATGAACAAATGGCGATGGTTAGAGGGATTGGTGAAAAATTAGATTTTATTGACAGTCAGTTTACTTGCCAACTTTTACTTGTGAAACCCAAAAAAGGTGTATCAACAAAAAAATCTTTTGGAATGCTTGATTTAAAAACAGCAGAACATCCAGATATTAAATCTATGAAAGAAGCTATTGAGAATAATGATTATCAAGGTGTTGTTGATAATTTAGCAAATACATTAGAAGCTCCTTCAATGGAAATGGTAGAAGATATTGAAAAAATCAAAATGGAAATGAAGATGTTAGGCTTTGATGGAACACTTATGTCAGGAAGTGGATCATGTGTTTTTGGATTGACAAAAGATGAAGAAATTTTGAAAAAAGGTTATGAATATTTTAAAAATAAATATAATTTTGTCAGAATTACCGAAATCTTACGAAAAGAGGAAGAAAAATATTGAAAATAAGGTAAGTATTTCTTCTTTCCTCTTTTTTTTTATGTGAAATTTTGTTAGAATAGGGGCGTTAAGGAGAGTGTAAAATGAAAAAATATGCTGTCGTATTAGCGGCTGGTAAAGGAACTCGCATGAAATCTGAAAAACCAAAGGTTGTTCATGAAGTTTTATACAAGCCAATGATTAATCATGTTGTGGATGAATTAAAAGCATTAGGTGTTGATGAAATTATTGTTGTTGTGGGACATGGTGCCAAACAAGTTGAAGCAATTGTTGATGGAGTGACATTTGTTTATCAAAATGAACAATTGGGAACAGGACATGCTGTTTTACAGGCAAAAGATGTTTTGGCTGATAAAGAAGGTCTAACATTAGTTTTATGTGGGGATGCGCCACTTATTCGTAAAGAAACTTTACAAGGATTTATTGATTATCATCAAGAAAATCACAATAAAGCAACAGTTATGAGTGCTGATTGTGATACATCAACTCACTATGGAAGAGTGATTAAGGAAGATGGACAAGTTAAAGGAATTGTGGAGTTTAAAGATTTGTTAGATTGTCAAAGGGATATTACAGAAATGAATACAGGTGAATATTGTTTTGATAATCAAGCTTTATTTGAGGCATTATCAAAAGTGACAAATCAAAATGCTCAAAATGAGTATTATGTAACTGATGTAATTGGAATTATGAATGATGAAGGATTAAAAGTTGATGCTTATAAGATTGATGATTTCAATGAAGTTGGTGGGATTAATGATCGTGTCGCTTTAGCTGAAGCAACACAAATCTTAAGAGATCGTATTAATAGAGAACATTTATTAAATGGTGTGAATATCATTGATCCAAGCAATACTTATATTGGTAGAGATGTTGTGATTGGCGTAGATACAACAATTGAACCAGGATGTATTCTTAAAGGAAAAACAGTGATTGGAAACAATTGTCATATTGGTCCATATTGTGAGTTTACAAATATGGAAATTAAGGACAATGTTGAAATTAAGTTCTCTGTATTAAGTGATTCTATTATTGAAAGTTTTGTTGATATTGGACCTTATGCAAGATTAAGAACAAACTGTCATATCCAAGAACATGCACATTTAGGAAACTTTGTAGAAATGAAAAAAGCAGTATTTGGAGCTGGAAGCAAGGCATCACACTTAACTTATGTAGGAGATGCTGAAGTTGGTAAAGATGTTAACTTTGGTTGTGGAACAATTACATCTAACTATGATGGAAAGAATAAATCCTTAACAAAGATTGAAGATAATGTCTTTATTGGATGTAATACAAATTTAGTTGCTCCAGTGACAGTGAGAAAAAATGCTTATATTGCAGCGGGGTCTACAATTACAAAAGAAGTAGAAGAAGATGCAATGGCTATTGCAAGAGCAAGACAAGTGAATAAACAAGGATATAGTAAAGTTTTAGAAGAAATCAGAATGAAAGAATTTGAACGTAGAAACAAGAAAAAATAAGGAGAAAAAGAGGTAAAACATGAAAAACAATATAACTATTTTTGCTTTGTCATCAAATCAAGACTTAGCAAATTCAATTGCTGATATTTTAGGAACTAAAGTTGGAAAATGTGATGTACATCATTTTGCAGATGGAGAAATTTTAGTAGAAATTGGTGAATCAGTCAGAGGAAAGGATGTTTTTATTGTTCAATCTACATCTAACCCAGTCACTGAAAATTTAATGGAAGTTTTAGTATTAGCTGATGCTTTAAAAAGAGCTTCTGCTAAAGAAATTACAGCAGTTATTCCATATTTTGGATATGCAAGACAAGATAGAAAGGCAAAACCAAGACAACCAATTACATCTCGTTTAGTAGCTGATTTATTAACAGTTGCAGGGGTTAATAGAGTTGTTACAGTAGACTTACATGCTCGTCAAATTCAAGGATTCTTTGATATCCCTGTTGATGAAATGGAAGCTTTACCTCTTATTTGTAAGTATTTTAAAAATCAAAATATTGAAGATTTATGTGTCGTTTCTCCAGATCATGGTGGAGCAACACGTGCAAGAAAAATGTCAGAAGCATTGGATTGTCCAATTGCTATTATTGATAAAAGAAGACCAAAACCAAATGTTGCTGAAGTTATGGGAATTATTGGTGATGTTGAAGGTAAAAACTGTATCTTAATTGATGATATGATTGATACAGCTGGAACAATTGTTGCTGGAGCATCAGTATTAAAAGAAAAAGGTGCTAAGGATGTTTATATTGCATGTACTCATGGTGTTTTATCAGGACCTGCAGTAGAAAGATTAAAAGATTGTGTAGCTAAACAAATTGTTATTACTGATACTATTAATATTCCTGAATCAAAGAAATTTGATAAATTGGTTGAAATTAGTGTTGCTGAATTGTTAGCTCATACAATTGAAAGTATTGAAAATAACTTACCAGTTAGTGATGTTTTTACTCAATTTGATTTCAAAGGATAGAACTTATTTTGAACCAGCTTTAAAAAAGTTGGTTCTTTTTTCAAATAAAAGGAAATAATATTGGGTTTTGTTGAAATAAAAGAGCCCTTATAGTATAATAAAAAAAAGCGATTAAATCGTTGTTATTTGGAGGAATCAAGGATGAGGACGGATAAAAAAGATACTTTCAAGAATAAAATCTTAGAAAGATATTTTGAAATTGAAGAAGTAGAAGATGAGAAAGAGGACGTATAAGTGGACTTAAAAGAAAAAGAAGATTTAGATATAGATGTAAATTCAGCAATTGTTGTAGATGAAGTAACTGCACCAAAGAAACCAACAGTGATTTCATCTGAAACAGTTATTCACGGGAATATTAATGCTAAAAATGATTTAGAAGTTTCTGGACAAGTGATTGGGGATCTTGAAGTAGAAGGCATGATTAAAGTTTCTGGTGGAACAATTAAAGGAAATATTAAAGCAACAAAGATTTATATTAAAAATAGTATTATTGATGGTAATATTGATAGTGAAAGTATGATTGATATTATTGATAATAGTAAGATTACAGGAAATATTGTTGGTGGAGACATTGTTATTAATAGTGAATGTAAAGGAAATATTGTTGCTAAAGAATGTTTAAAATTATTAGAAGTTGCTAGTATTCAAGGAGATATTCAAACAAAAGTTATCAAAATTGAAGAAGGTGCAGTTGTTGAAGGTCAATTAAAGATGTTAGGATTTTAAAAAGAGCTGATGCTCTTTTTTTATAGCTTGAAGTTAAAATTGACGAGAGGGATAATATAGAATTTATCCCTCATTTTTGACTAAAAAGGTGTGAAATAGACATAATATATGAAGAAACGTTGTGATTAAGAGCATTGTTTACAATCTTTAGCATAATATTTAAAGATATGGAAAATGTGTAAAAGTTGTGATAAATATTTGTTATTTAAACAAATAAGTACGGGTCTTATTTGGCTTTGATGATGAAAAATGTCGATAAAAAGGGATAAAATTGAAAAATAAAGGTTTAGAAATTTGACAAAGCTTACAAATTTTGTTATTATGCCGTAGGGTGATGTAAATGTACTTCAACACACATACTCATTTGAATAGCGATGAATTGTATGAACAAAGAGATATATTCATTAAACATGCTTTACAAAACAACGTAGACTATATTGTTGTTGCGGGATACGACTTACCATCGTCAAAAAAAGCAGTTGAGATTGCTCATGAGTATCCATTTATTTATGCAACAGTTGGTATAAGTCCAAATGATTGTTTAAAAACAACAGATGAGGATCTGCTTGAAGTTGAAACATTATTGCAAGACCCACGTGTTGTGGCCTTAGGCGAAATTGGGCTTGATTATTACTGGGATGATGTTCCTCGTGATAAACAAAAAGATGTCTTTTTAAAACAAATAGACATTGCAAAAAAACATGATAAACCAATCGTTATTCATGCAAGAGACGCCTATGAAGATACTTATGATATCTTAAGTCATGCAGCACATCGTGGCATTATGCATTGTTATAGTGGATCAGTTGAAATGGCAAAGAGATATATTCAAATTGGATTTGAAATATCGCTAGCTGGACCAGTGACATTTAAGAATGCAAAAGTACCAAAAATGGTTGCCACGACAATTGGTATTGATCATCTCATGATCGAAACAGACTGTCCTTATTTAACACCTCACCCATTTCGAGGAAAGTTGAATGAGCCAGCAAATGTTGTGTATATTGCCCAGGAAATAGCAAAGCTAAAGAACATGGAGATAGAAGACGTTGCTAGAATCACAACATTTAATGCCAAAAGAATGTTTGGGATTAAATAAGGAGGAAATTTATTTATGTTAAAAAAAGCTAAGGAAATCGTTGTCTCGGCTGATAGCCGAACAAAAGGAATTTTAGCCGTGGCATGTGTGTACTTTGTTATCATGATAACAACAGTTTCATCAGGTGCCGTAGAACAGATTGTTAATTTTATTCCAACAGTTGATATCAAATTACAAGATGGTGTTAGCGATAGGAAAGAATATTTAGTTAAACAAGACACAGTAACAAATGTGTTAGAAGAATTGAATGTAGAATTAGGTAAAAATGATACTTTAAATAAAGAAAAAGATTATGTTGTTCAACAAGATGATCTTATTGAAATTACAAGAGTCGAAACAAAAACAATGACTCGTGAAGAAAATCTTGCATACAAAACTGTCACAAAAGGTTCAGGAAGCTGGACAAGAACAGTTGAGCAAGAAGGTAAAGATGGTAAGATAAAAAGAACTTATTTAGTGACTTATGCAAATGGAAAAGAAACTGGACGTAAAGTTATTAAAGAAGAGATTATTGAAAAACCAGTTGATAAAGTAATTAGATATGGTGGCGTTAGTGAAGGAACAACTTTTACAGGTCGTTTAACAACTTACGGTGGAGATTGCCGTGGTTGTAGTGGAGGAAGTTCATCAGGTGTAAAATTATCTCCAACAACTGGAGTTAATAACACAAACTCTCCATTCCTCACTTATAAAGGTCGTAAATATTATTGTTTAGCGGCTGACCGTTCTATTCCATTTGGAACAGTTATTAAGATTTCAAATCATAATTTGCATACAGATAGTACAATTTATGGTATTGTTGTTGACCGTGGTGGAGCCATCAAGGGAAACAAGATTGATATCTTTAAAGGTAGTGAAGGATCAGGTAGAACATATTTTGGTGGGGGAACTTCTTATAATACAAAATTTGAAATTGTATCATTAGGAAGTGGACGTGCCAATTTCTGGAGATAGTGAAAACTATCTCTTTTTTTGTATTTAAAAAGCAGATAAATATCTGCTCAATTATTCTTGAAAACATATAGTTCCTGTAATGTTTTTCAGTGCATCTGGAATGAATTCACATGCTAAAACAAATTGCTCAGGAATTTTATTTTGGTTATCTATATGAAAGATAGTCGTTTGTTGAAAACCAAATCGTTGATAATAATCAGGATTACCAACGAGAAATGCTGCCGTGTAACCTAACTGAAGGGCTTGTTGGCAAGCATAGTTCATTAAAGCTTGACCGATTTTTTGATTACGATATTCTCGTTTTACAAAAAGAGGAGCAATCAATACACCTGTAAAGGTTCCTTGAGGAGTTTGTATGTCTTGCTTCGTTAACATAATATGACCAACCAACTCATTCTCTTCTATCGCAACAAATTCTAATTCAGGTATAAAATTATTGCTTTTACGCAATTTTAAAACAAAATCTTGTTCTGTTCCATCGGAAACTTGAGCAGTTTCAAAGGCCTTTTGAACAAGATCATATATGTTTTGATAATCAGTAGGATTAACTTGTCTTATAGGCATTGTTGTTACCCATTTGTTTCAACAAGAACACAAGCCAAAATGGGTGTGATACCAACACTTTTCATATGTTCAAGTAATTCATCATCATATGTTCCAGGTTGCATCCATGCATAATGGATACCTAAGCCAAGCATTTCATCAATATAATCATAAGCATATTTCTTATTTACAACAAAGACAACAACATCAATGGGTTGTTCAACATCTTCTAATGAACTATATATAGGATAACCATCTATTTCATGATAAATTGGTGAAATACCATAGACTTGTTTATTTCTTTCTATAAGTCTTTTAAAGATTTTATAACCATATTTTTCTTGGTTTTCACTTACACCAACAACTGCAAAATGATAATACATATTTAAAATATCTTTAGGATTCATAATCTCACCTCAACTCATTATAACATATATGAATTAAAATTGATAATATTATCAATTTGTGCTAATATGAAACATGCAAAAAGGAGTGTGAGAATTATGTATGATGTGATTGTTGTTGGAGGGGGACATGCTGGGATTGAAGCATGTTTAGCACCTGCAAGAATTGGTAAAAAAACTTTGTTGGTAACATCTCATTTTGAAAATGTTGGCTCATTACCATGTAATACATCAATTGGAGGACCAGCAAAAGGAATTATTGTGAGAGAAGTGGATGCATTGGGTGGACAAATGGGAAAAACAGCAGATGCCACTTATTTACAAATGAAGATGTTAAATACAGCAAAAGGACCTGGCGTTCAGTCTTTAAGAGCGCAAGCTGATAAGAAAGCTTATCCACGCTATATGCAAAATATCTTAAAGCAACAAGAAAATCTCGATATAGTTGAAGGAATGGTTGAAGATTTAATTATTGATAATGATACAGTTCAAGGTGTTATTTTAGATACTGGTGATACTTTTGAAGGAAAGACAGTTATTTTAACAACTGGGACTTATTTAAAAGCAGAAATCTTAGTTGGTGATCAAAAGACACCAAGTGGTCCTGATCAAGAAAGACAATCATTATTCCTTTCAGATAAATTAAGAGATCTTGGCTTTAGAATTCAAAGATTAAAAACAGGAACACCTCCACGTGTAGAAATCAATAGTGTAGATTATTCTAAAACACAATTACAACCAGGAACAGATGAACCATTAGCTTTCAGTTATGAAACAACAAAATTCATACCTATTGAAGAACAAACTCCTTGTTATTTAACATATACAAATGAAACAACTCATCAAATCATTAAAGACAATTTATCAAAATGCAGTATGTATTCAGGGATTGTCAAAGGAATTGGACCAAGATATTGTCCATCTATAGAAGATAAAATTGTAAAATTTTCAGACAAACCACAACATCAAATCTTCTTAGAACCAGAATCAAAAGAAATGAATACAATTTATGTTCAAGGATTTTCAACTTCAATGCCACATGATATACAAGAAAAAATGATTCGTACAATTCCAGGCTTAGAAAACTGTGTTATCTTAAAATATGCATATGCAATAGAATATGATGCGATAGATCCATTACAATTATGGCCATCATTAGAAACAAAGGTCATTAAAAACTTGTTTACAGCTGGTCAAATTAATGGAACAAGTGGATATGAAGAAGCTGCTGCACAAGGTTTAATTGCTGGAATCAATGCAACAAAGAAAATAAATGGTGAAGCACCTTTAGTCTTAAGAAGAGATGAATCTTATATTGGTGTTATGATTGATGATTTGGTAACAAAAGGAACAAAGGAACCTTACCGTATGTTAACATCACGTGCTGAATATCGTTTGTTGTTACGTCATGATAATGCTGATGAAAGATTAAGAAAACATGGGCATGATGCACATTTGGTTAGTGATGATGTTTATCAAGCTTATGTTGATAAAATGAAACGTATTTATGATGAAATTGAACGTCTAGAAAGTATTCGTTTTACTCCAAAACATGAAGTCAATAAAGTTTTGGAAGATTTAGGATCAACACGTTTAACTGAAGGTATTAGTGCTAAAGCATTATTACAAAGACCAGAAATGGATTATCAAAAGATGAAACCATTTATCGGTGAAACAACTTTAACACCAGAAGAAGAAAAAAGAGTTACAATTTTAATTAAATACAAAGGCTATATTGATAAAGCGTTAAGACAAGTTGAGAAAGTAAAAAAGATGGAAGAAAAACAAATCCCTCATGATATTGATTATGATAATGTTTTAAATCTTTCATTAGAAGCTAAACAAAAACTTTCTCAAGTAAGACCTTTAACAATTGCCCAAGCATCTCGTATATCAGGAATTAATCCAGCTGATATTTCAGTTTTACTTATTTATTTAAAACAAAACTATTAAGGGGTATATATGAATCAAGAACAATTTATTCAAGCATTATTAGAAAAAGGTATTCAATTATCAGATAAACAATTACAACAATTTGAATTGTATTTTAAGACATTAGTAGAATGGAATGAAAAAATGAATTTAACAGCTATTACAAATAAAGAAGAGGTTTATTTAAAACATTTCTACGATTCATTAACAATTTCATTTGATTTTGATTTAAAAGATCAATCATTATGTGATATTGGGGCAGGAGCGGGGTTCCCATCTATCCCACTTAAAATTGTTTATCCCAATTTAAAAATTACAATTGTTGATTCTCTTACAAAAAGAATTACATTTTTAAATCATTTGGTTAAAGAACTTCAATTAGACAATGTTGAAGCAATTAGTGCAAGAGCAGAGGAGTACGCTATTAATCATCGTGAAGCATTTGATATAGTTACTGCCAGAGCAGTAGCAAGATTAAATATTTTAGATGAATTATGTTTACCACTCGTCAAATTAGAAGGTTATTTTATAACATTGAAAGGTTTAAAAGCGAAAGAAGAATTATCAGAAGCTAAAAATGGAATTGAAAAATTAGGTGGAAAAGTCGTTAAGGAAGTTGATTTTACATTAACTGATGAAAATGATCATCGTTCTAATATTTTTATTCATAAAGTTAAAAATACACCTAAGACTTATCCAAGACCATTTGGAAAAATTAAGAAAAAACCATTATAATTAATTGATGAAACATATTCAATGTTTCATCTTTTCTTTTGTAAGAATAAACGAAGAGACTTTTGTTTTATGTAAAAAAATGTTATAATATGAAACAGATTATTAAGGAGTGAATTGCGTGAAAGAACCAATGTATAAATTTATTGATATCAATGAAATAATTGCTAATGAAAAACAACCAAGAACTCATTTTGAAAAAGAAAAGATTCAAGAATTAGCTGTTTCAATTCAACAAAATGGATTGTTGCAACCTGTTGTAGTAAGACCATACAATGGAAAATATCAAATCGTTGTCGGTGAAAGAAGATATCGAGCTTGTCGCTTAGCAGGATTAAGTGAAGTTCCTTGTCTTGTTCAAGAGTATGATGAAGAACAAACTGCAACAGCTGCATTAGTAGAAAATATTCAAAGAGAAAACTTATCTCCAATTGAAGAAGCTTTAGCTTATCAACAATTATTAGATACTCAAGATATAACACAAGAAGAATTGGCTGAAAAAGTCGGAAAGAAACAATCAACAATTGCAAATAAATTAAGATTATTACAATTACCAATGACTGTTCAAGAAGCAGTTCGTCGTAGAGATATTACTGAACGTCATGCAAGAGCTTTATTAAAATTAGATACAACTGCCAAACAAAATAATATGTTAAGAGAAATTATGGCAAAAGGTCTTAATGTTGAACAAACAGAACAAAAGATTAAAGCAAAAACAGAACCTAAAAAAGCAAAACCAAAAACAAAAAGTATTTCACAAAACTTAAAGATTGCTATGAATACACTAGATCAAGCTGTTCAAATGGTTCAACAAGCTGGAGTCGAAACTGTTGTTGATGTTCAAGAAACAGATGATGAAGTGATTTATATGATTAAAATGAAGAAATAGGTTTCTATTTCTTTTTTGTGTTACAAGGAGGATATTATTTTTGAAGAAACAATTGAATGTGCTAAAAATCAAGTCAAAGAACAGGATGTACTTTATCAAGAATAATTGCTTATCGTTTGGTTGGACCATGAAATCATTGTTGGAATCTGTATGAATAAAGTTTCAAGTTTTTCTTTTTAGACTTTGATTTTTATAATTTTAGATATATGATTATAGTAGAAATCAAGAGGTGAAAAGATAATGACTATAACAAGAAATCAATTAACAAGTATGTTTGATCATACGTTTTTAAAAGCGTATGCAACAAAAGAAGATTTTATCAAATTGTGTCAAGAAGCCAAAGAATTAAATGCTGCCATGGTCGCAATCAATTCAGAACCTGTCTCATTATGTAAACAATTATTGAAAGGAACTGACATTCATGTGGGTGCAGCGATTTCATTTCCTTTAGGACAAACATGTTTAGAAATGAAAATAGCTGAAACAAAAAAAGCCATAGAAGATGGTGCAGATGAAATAGACTATGTCATTAATATTGGAAAAGCAAAAATGCATGATTGGGATTATATTTATAAAGAAATGCATGATATTGTTGTAGTGTGTAGAGAACATCAAGTGACTGTGAAAGTGATTTTTGAAAATTGTTATTTAACAAAAGATGAAATCAAAAAACTTTGTGAGATAGCTAAAGAAATAAAACCTGATTTTATTAAGACAAGTACTGGTTTTGGAACAGGTGGAGCTTTGGTTGAAGATGTCAAATTAATGAAAAGTATTGTAAAAGATGATGTTAAAGTCAAAGCTGCTGGAGGAATACGTGATTGGAAAACTTGTCAACAAATGATAGAAGCAGGGGCTCAAAGAATTGGAACCAGTAGTTCATTTCAAATCTTAGCTGAATTTGATGAAGCCCTTAAGTGAATATGTTTTTAAAGAGACAATAATAAAAAAATTTATTATTGTTTTTTTCTTGACTCTCCTCTAACAGGAGCATTTATGCTAAAGATGAAGGAGGGATAAATATGGAAAACTGTATTGAAGTCAAAGATTTAACGAAAAGTTATCACAATAAAAATGTTGTTGATCATCTTTCTTTTGTGGTCAAAACGGGAGAGGTTTATGGAATTTTAGGACATAATGGTGCTGGAAAAACAACAACTATTGAAAGTATTTTAGGATTAAAGAAACCAGATATGGGTTATGCAAAAATATGTGGGAAGGATGCTCGAAAAGAAAGAAGAACACTTTTTGAAAAGGTAGGTGTTCAATTACAGGCATCTTATTATCCAGATAATATAAAGGTTGGAGAGGTTTGTGAAGAAACAGCAGCTTTATATCAAAATCCAGCGAATTATCATCAATTGCTTAAAGATTTTCAATTAGATTCTTTTGAAAATCAATTTGTTGAACAGTTATCAGGTGGTGAAAAACAAAAATTATCAGTTGTTGTAGCACTTATTCCTAGACCTGAAATTATCTTTTTAGATGAATTAACAACAGGGTTAGATGTCATGGCAAGACATGAAGTTTGGGATATCTTAAAAGCATTAAAAAAGCAAGGTATGACAATTGTTTTAACAACACATTATATGGAAGAAGCAGAATATCTTTGTGATCGTGTATTATTTTTAAAAAATGGCCGAAAAGTGGAAGAAGGCACAGTTAAGGATATTATTGCTTCAAAACCTTATCAAAATTTAGAAGATGCTTATTTAACTTTAATGAAGGAGGATATATCATGAAATGTTTTATGACATTATTTAAAATTGAACAAAGATTAAATTTACGTTGTCCTGATGGATTGATTTTTGGTATAGGGATGCCTGTTGGTGTTTTATTCATGATTGGAATGATTGCAGGAAATACTGTTTCACAAGATGGATATACATTTTTGCAGAGTGCTTTTGCATCACTTGTGACAGTAGGAATCTGTGCGACTGCATTTATGGGTATACCATTAACGATTGCAAATTATCGAGAAAAGAAAATATTAAAACATTTTTTTGTAACACCATTGAGTCCTGTCTTTATTTTATGCATACAATTTTGTATCGCTGTCTGTACTGCAATTATTTCGGCAATAATAGTATCAATGTGTGCAATATTTATATTTGGATATCGTATGGAAGGGAATATTCTTTATTTCGTGAGTGCTTATTTTTTAGTGTTAGTTTCCATGTATAGTTTAGGAATGATTATTGCTAGTGTTTGTCCTAATATGAAAATTGCTAATGTTGTGTGTACTTTTGTTTATTTTCCAATGTTGTTTCTTTCAGGAGCAACTATTCCTTTTGAGATTTTTCCTAATATGTTGCAAAAAGTTGCAAATATTTTACCTTTAACACATGGTGTTCAATTATTGAAAAATATTTCATTAGGAATTTATAATCAAGATATGATCTTTTCAATTATATTTTTATTGGTTATGGCTATTATTGGTTGTATAATTTCTTTAAAGACATTTCGTTTTGAATAGGAGATGAAAAAGATGAAAGAAAATTATTGTTGTGAAAAAGAACCACAAAAACTTTATAAAATAGGGATGTTTGCACAAATGAATAAAATCACAGTCAAAACCCTAAGACATTATGATGATATAGATTTATTGAAACCTTATTATATTGATGAAAACAATGGATACCGTTATTATGTATCAGATCAATTACCAATACTTCATCGGATTCTCGCATTAAAAGAAATTGGTTTTTCTCTTGATGAAATCAAACAAGTGATTCAAGGAACTTCAGAGGATAAATTGTTAAAAAAGAAAAAAAGTGAATTGATGCTTGAAGTTGCAAATCTCACTAAAAAAATAGCAAGCATTGAAAGTTATTTGTCAGGTGATGATTATCAAAATGAATATCACGTTATTATGAAATCACTACCTGAAGTTACTATTGCTTCTATGAGAGTTCGTCTTCAAGGTTATTCACAATTATTTGATAAAATGCCAGAAATGGGTATGGAAATGGAAAGACTTGGATGTGAGTGTGCTATTCCTGAATATTGTTTTACAATTTATTATGATGGGCAATATCGTGAATCAGATATTGATGCACAAATTTGTGAAGCAGTTACTCAAAAGAAAGCAGATAGTGAAAAGGTTCAATTTTCAATCTTACCAGAAGTTGAAATGGCTGCTTGTGTTTTACATAAAGGACCATATGAAACATTACCTAAAGCTTATGGCGCTATTATTAATTATATAGAGGAGTGTGGTTATGAGATTGTAGGACCACAAAGAGAATCATATATTGATGGTATATGGAATAAAGAATCACCAAATGATTGGTTAACTGAAATACAATTCCCAATCCAAAAGATACAAAAATAGGACTAGCCAAAAGCTAGTCCTTAATGTATTATTCTTTTTCAAATGCAATACAAACAGGGGCAGGAAGTTCAATTGATGAATCACTCATTAATAATTTTTCGTTTTGTTCATCAAATGTTAGAACTTGTAAAATATGACTTTCTTGACAACCAACAATTAAGAACTGATCATCAATGATATTAAAATCACGAGGTCCTTTACCAGTGTGGACCATATAAAGTAATGAAATCTTACCACTTTCTTTATTTACACGATACATTGCAATACTATCATGACCACGATTAGAAACAAACAAATGTTCTCCAGATGATGTCATACGAATAGCAGAAGCGCTTGAAAAACCTTTAAAATGTCTTGGAACACAATGAATGGCTTGAATTAAATTGAAACGACCTTCAATATATTTAAAAACCATAATATTATTTGCAATTTCATTAACAAGATAAGCAAAACGACCATCATGAGAAAAAATCATATGACGAGGACCAGAACCAGGCATAACATTTAGTGTAAAATCTTTATCTTCTAATAAAACACCTTGATTATAACGATACATAACAACCTTATCAGCACCTAAATCAACAGAGTAAACAAACTGTTTATCAGGAGTAATTCCTACGCAATGAGCATGAGGACCCGTTTGTCTCTTTAATAAATCTGGACCCAATCCTTTATGATGAACAGCACATATTTTTTTAGTAATAATACTATTTTCCAATTGATAAGAAGCCGTAGAACCAACATGATAATTCGCAGCAAAAATATAACGATTATGATCATCAACACAAAGATGTGTATAAGAACGACCGCTAGAACTATAATTATTATTTAAAATCAATTCATCACCATGAATAGTAAAACTCCCTAATCCACCTCCATCATTATGAGAGCTGGCATTTTTATAAGCAACATAAAGGACATGATTTTTAGTAATCATATAAGATGGGAAATCTTGTGTTACAATTTGTTGAACTTGTTTGAACTGTAATGTCTTTTCATCAAAATGCATTATATAGATACCCTTATCATTATTTTTTCCATAACTTGATACATAAAATGTCTTCATAATTAAACCCCTTTCATAAATCTATTTTAGCACAATCATATTTCATTTACTAATAGAGAAATCAAAAATAGTTATTTTTATGAGATGTTATAGAAAGCAAATGTTAAATATTGAAAAAAAGTAAATAAATAGAGTGGAATTTACGATTATAGAAAATTATAAAAATAATTATTTTTGAGAATACAAAAGAAATGCTTTTCTATTGTCTTAAAATGTAATACAATAAATACTATATTAAAGGAGGAAGCGTTATGGAAGAAAGATTATTATTAAATTTATTACAAAACAATGCGAGGATGAATATGACTGACCTAGCGGCCGCCTTAGATGAAACAAAAGACAATGTCATTGAAAAATTAACAGAGTTAGAAAGAAAAAAAATAATCTGTGGATATCATACAATTATTAATTGGGATTTAACAAATACGGAAATGGTGACAGCATTAATTCAAATTAATGCAAGTCCTGAAAGAGAATATGGTTATGATAGAATAGCAAGTCGTATTTATAAATATGATGAGATTGATACAATGTATCTATTAAGTGGTAGTTTTGAATTTGTAGCTATTGTTAAAGGAAAGACAATGCAAGAAGTGGCACACTTTGTTGCAAGTAAATTAGCATGTTTAGATGGTGTGAGTGGAACATCAACTTATTTTGTATTAAAACAATATAAGAATGATGGAATCATTTTGATAGAAGATGAAGATGGTCAAAATGATAGATTGGTGGTGACTCCATAATGAATTATAATGAGATGTTAAGTGAGCGTGTAAAGGTTATTAAACCTAGTGGAATTCGTAAGTTTTTTGATTTGGCATCACAAATGGATGATGTTATTTCATTGGGAGTTGGGGAACCAGATTTTACAACTCCTTGGTCAATTAGAGAAGCAGCGATTTATTCGATTGAAAAAGGAAGAACTTTTTATACAGCGAATCAAGGGTTGTTGGAATTAAGAGAAGAAATTTGTAAATATTATCAACGTCGTTTTGGAGTATCATATGATGCTAAAGAAAATTGTATTGTGACGGTTGGAGGATCTGAAGGAATTGATATTGCTATTCGTTCTATTTTAAATCCTGGGGATGAAATGATTGTTTTAGATCCAGGTTATGTTGCTTATACACCTGGTGTTGAATTGGCAGGGGGAATTCCTGTTTCTATTCAATTAAGACATGAAGATCAATTTAAATTAACTCCAGAATTGTTAAAAGCAGCTATAACTCCAAAGACAAAAGCCATTTTATTAAATTATCCATCAAATCCAACAGGTGGATTTATGACAAAAGAAGACTATGCAAAAATTGTTCCTATTATTAAGGAGTCTGGAATACTCGTTTTATCTGATGAAATTTATGCAGAGTTGAGTTATGAGGAAGAATTCTGTTCAATAGCATCATTTGATGAAATTAAGGATCAAGTGATTGTTGTCAGTGGTTTTTCTAAAGCCTTTGCAATGACAGGATGGCGTCTTGGATATGTCTTGGCAAATCCTATTTTAACAAAAGCAATGAATAAGATTCATCAGTATGTCATTATGTCTGCACCGACTCCTGCGCAATATGGAGCTATGGAAGGACTCAAGACTTGTGAAGATGAAGTTATCAAAATGCGTGATTCTTATAAGACAAGAAGAAACTTCTTAGTCAAAACATTTAATGATATGGGACTTGAAACATTCAAACCTCAAGGAGCGTTTTATGTTTTTCCATGTATCAAATCAACAGGTCTAACTTCTGATGAGTTTTGTGAAAAGTTATTAGAAGATCAAAGGGTTGCTTGTGTTCCAGGAACAGCTTTTGGTGAAGCGGGGGAAGGCTTCATTCGTGTTTCTTATGCTTATAGTATTGAAGAACTTAAAATAGCAACCGAAAAAATAAAAATATTTATTGAAAATCTTAAGAGCCAGTAGGCTCTTTTGTTGTATATAAAAAGAGGATTAGTTATCATCCTCTTCAAGATTCTCTAATGCATAATTGATGCATTTTACAATAAGTTTATTTAAAGAAATATTCTTTTTATCACAAATTTTTTCTAACCTTTCAACAAGTTTCTTTTCC
The DNA here is from genome assembly GCA_900538465.1 of uncultured Erysipelotrichaceae bacterium. GTDB lineage: Bacteria > Bacillota_I > Bacilli_A > Erysipelotrichales > Coprobacillaceae > Longibaculum. The sequence continues at coordinate 32,901 of UPXV01000018.1, read as the reverse complement.
AACCTAAAAGTCTTGTTGACATACTCTTCACGTTCAACTCTGAAACCCATCTATTATCATCTCCATATCTATTATTAATATTAGAGGAAATTTTATTCATATTATACACCTTAAAAACTTTGTAATAAACAAATGTTATCTATTGCAAAAATAGGTGTATTGAAACTTTTTGAAAGAAAAAAATTCTTTTTTTATTTTGCCCTTTGATTATGGTATAGTTATATATATAAAAGGGGAGGAAATGTTATGGCTATTATAGGTATTGATTTAGGAACAACAAACTCTATAGTAAGTGTATTTAAAGATGGAAAAAGTCAACTTATTCCTAATCAATTCAATGAAGTATTAACCCCAAGTGTTGTCTCTATTGAAAATGGAGAAATCATTGTAGGAAAGATTGCTAAAGAACGATTGATTACACATCATCAAAATACAGTAGCTGCATTTAAAACATTTATGGGTAGTGATAAAGTTTATTCTATAGACGGGAAAAAATATACTCCAACAGATTTATCATCAATGATTATCAAACAATTAGTTGAAGATGCTAAAAAGTATTTACAAGAAGATATTGAGGAAGCAATTATAAGTGTTCCAGCATATTTTAATGATGCTAAGCGTTTAGCTACCAAGCAAGCAGGAGCCTTAGCGGGAGTGAAAGTTGAGAGAATAGTCAATGAACCAAGTGCTGCTGCTCTTGCATCAAGAATTGATTCTGAAGAATTTGAAACATTACTCATTTTTGATTTGGGTGGTGGAACATTAGATGTTTCTATTGTTGATTGTTTTGATAATGTTGTGGAAATTGTTGCTGTGAGTGGTGATAACCATCTTGGTGGAGAAGACTTCAATAAAGTTATTGAAGATTATATGATTAAAGAATATCATTTAAACTTTGTAACTTCAAAAGATAAAAAAATTCTTTTAAGAAATATTGAAGAAATGAAAAAACAATTATCAGAATTAGATGAAGTCACAAGAGAAGTGACTATTAATAAGCAAACAATTGAATTATATTTATCAAGAGATATTTTATTGAAAATTTCTGATAAACTTTTATTCAAGATTAAAAATGTTATTAAACATGCGTTAAATGATGCTGAAATGACAGTCAAAGATATTGATCGTATTATTATGGTAGGAGGATCAAGCCGATTAAAAGTTGTTCAAGAATATCTTGAATATTTATTTCATAAATATCCAGAAGTGAATGATCAAGTAGATTATTTAGTAGGTTTAGGATGTGGCTATGTTGCAGGAATTAAGTCAAGAGATGGAGATATAAAGGAAAAAGTACTTACAGATATTTGTCCATTTTCTTTAGGGGTCAATACTTTTAATCATCATGGAAGCAAAGATATTTTTTCTGTAATTATTGAAAGAAATGCTACACTTCCTTGCAGTCAAAAACAATACTATACAACAATACAAGACTATCAACCACTTATTGTTTTTTCAATCTATCAAGGTGAAGAGATAATAGCTGAACATAATCAACTTTTAGGAAGACTTGAAATTAAAGTTCCACCTAATATAGCAGGTCAAGAATGTGTTGAAGTTTGCTTTACATATGATATTAATGGAATTTTAGATGTAGATATTAAAGCAGTTTCAACTGAAGAAAAAGTACATAAAATATTTACAAGCCAGAATTGTGTTTTATCTGATAAACAATTAGAAGAAAGAATCAAAGAACTTGAAAAACTAAAAAACAAAAATATTGAAGATGAAGAATTAACTTATCTGTATGAAAAAGCATATCGCATATTTGAAGAAAGTATCGGACAAAGAAGAGAAATGGTTCAACAAATTTTATATAAACTTGATGATGCAAAGAAATCTGGAAAAGTAGGACAAATGAAAAAAATAAAAGTTATTGTTGAAAATATGTTGGATAATATTGATACACAATCCCCATTTGACTTTGAAGATAATGAGTTATTAAATTAATATGGACTATTTTGATATATTAGGAATAGATCCAACAACCAATACACGTGATATTAAAAAGGCTTATGCCTTATTATTAAAACTTTATCATCCTGAAGAATTTCCAGAGGAATTTAAGAAAATCAATGAAGCTTATAAACTGGCTCTTGAATATGCTGAAACTCATAAAGACGATGTAGATATGCAAGAATCATCTCAATTTTCGGATGAATACCAAGAAGATAAACAAAGTTCTTTTGAGACCATTCAAAATAACAATGAAGAAGATTTCGATTCGTTATATAAAGAATTGTCTCATCAATTTCAACATGTTGAAGACTATGAATGTATTCATACTCAAAAAGAAAAAGAGATTGGTTATCTCATTGAAATGTTATATTTTCAAAGAGAAAATTATGGAAGTCCACAAAAGACATATTTTCAATCACCATTGTTTTTACAATATTATTTAGATGATATGTTTATAGAGGAATATACAAAAGCGATTAAGTTTGGACTCTATGATAACTTAAATTATTTAGAAAGAAAAAGAATAAAAAAGATTCATAAAAAATTATATTTTTCCCATTTTTCAAAAAAGAAGAAATATCATAACCTCTACAAAGAAATGTATCCATATGTTTTTGATAATAGAGGGAGTATGTCTGAAATCCTTTTTCTGATATTTCTTATTGCTTTGACGATTGTTTTATCCCAGATAAAGCCATTTGTGTTTTTTATAGAATTGATTCTTTTATCAATATATCTCGTGTTAAGTGTAGAAAAATCTTTAAAATTTAAAATATATCGTAAATTTATGTATGTGATATTTGTTTTTTTACTATTTATAAGCCCTTTTGCCCATTTTGAAGGGTCTCAAACTTTTGGGAATTATAAAACAATAATACAAGAAGAAGTAAACTTTGATATGAAGCAAAAAGGTCATCAATATTTTTATTTTGATAACCATTATGTGAAAACAAATGATAGAAAAGTTGAACAACCACATGAATTCGAAGAACTTAAAGACTTTGTATTATTTAAAGATCAATTCTATTATATTTATCAAAATAAACTCTATAAAAATGATGATCAACATTTTATTATGCCATTAAAAGACAATTCTATTTTTGCTACATTCATAACAAATGAAAAATATTGTTTACTCATAGAAGAAGTAAATCAATATACCTATGTTTATAATATTGAAGGAAATCATTGTCAACAAATATATAAAGGTGAAACTTCATTTATGATTAGTAAAGAAAAAGGAATGTATCTGATGGATAATTGTTTGTATCACTATAGAGAAAATGGAGATTATTTGTGGTGCTTAGATTTAAAGAAGAAAAAGGATGAGGAATCAGTTATTTCTTCTGTTGATTTATTGATTTTGGATGGAATTGAAGATTATATGTTTTTAGGATATCGAAGTCATCCTCATTTTTTAGATGGTGATTATGCATTTAAAGGAACTGTTTTAAAGTTTGTAAGTTTAGGTGATAGATATTTTGGATATGTAAATGATGAAAATATGTTATATATTGTTGATTATAATCAATTAGAAGAAGTTGCTGGGATAGATCTTATGCGGGATTATTCTATTGAAGGAAGTTCTATTAATAAGATATCTGGCGATAAGAATCGTATTTATGTCAGTGCAGATAATGATATGACATTATTAGAAATATGTTTGGAAAATTAATTATTAACACTTAGGCTATTTTCACTTAGATGAATAAAAGTTGTTACAAAAAAGAGGAACTGTATTATTGATAAGTAATCAATAATTTCAGTTCTTCTTTTTATAGTTATTGATGTAGGGTATTTAACTAATCAATCAACATGTTTATTATATTGAAAATGATTTGGGAATAATTTCGTAGAGTTATTACAATAAAAAAGCAAATGAACGAGATAAAGAAATTTTAGAGATAAATGATTATGATTGTGTAGGTGTTTTATTGAATAATGCTTATATGGAAAATGGGAAATTATTTGAATATAATGAAAAGTATTATTCACCAGGACATTTTGCATTTGTTGAATTTTCACAAAAACGATCGTATTTGACATTATTTTCCATAGTGATATAATAATAGTAACAATTACTATTAAAAAGGAGAATAATTATGAGTAAGCATTTAGGAATGGATATACGTGTACCAATTGAATGTGATAATCCATCGATTCAAAGAGATGAAGAAAAATGTATTAAGTGTGGTCAATGTAAAAATATATGTCAAGATTATATTGGTGTTCATGGAACGTATACTTTAGAAGAAACAGGAGATAAAGCTGTTTGTATCAATTGTGGTCAATGTGCTAATGTTTGTCCTGTTTCAAGTATTCATGAAACATATGAATATCAATTGATTCAAGAAGAAATGAAAGATCCTGATAAAATTATTATTTTCAATACTTCACCATCAGTAAGAATTGCTTTAGGTGAGGAGTTTGGAATGACAGATGGCTCATTTGTAGAAGGAAAGATGGTGGCACTTCTTAGAAAATTAGGTGCAAGATATGTTTTGGATACTAACTTCTCAGCTGATTTAACAATTCTTGAAGAAGGAACAGAATTGATTAGAAGATTAACAAAACAAACAAAACCATTACCACAGTTTACAAGTTGTTGTCCAGCATGGGTGAAATATTTAGAAATCTATCATCCTGATATGCGAGATAATCTTTCAACTGCAAAGAGTCCAATTGGTATGCAAGGACCAACGGTCAAAACATACTTTGCTAAAAAGATGAACTTAGATCCAACAAAGATTGTAAATGTTGCAGTGACACCATGTACTGCTAAAAAATATGAAATCAGACGTGAAGAAATGTGCGATGCAGGAAAATATTTAGGTATTGAAGGTATGCGTGATATGGATTATGTCATCACAACAAGAGAATTGGCAAAATGGGCAAAAGAAGAAAATATTGATTTTGCTTCATTAGAAGATTCTTCATTTGATCCTTTGATGGGTGAAGCCAGTGGAGCCGGTGTTATTTTTGGTAACTCTGGTGGTGTTATGGAAGCTGCTTTACGTACGGCTTATGAAATTATGACTGGTCAAAGTGCTCCTGCTGATTTGTTGAACTATACTCCAGTGAGAGGACTAGATGATGTCAAAGAAGCAAGTGTAGAAATTAATGGAATGACTGTGAATATTGCGGTTATTTTTGGAACAAAGAATGCAAGTGAATTTATTGAAAAAATGAAAGCAGGCGATAAACAATATCACTTTATTGAAGTGATGACTTGTCCAGGTGGATGTATTGGTGGCGGTGGTCAACCAAAAGATACAAAATATCAAGGAGACATCTTACGTGCAAAACGTATTGCTGGATTATATAATAGAGACCAATCTATGACATTAAGAAAGAGTCATGAAAATCCAGAAATCAAACAATTATATGCAGAGTTCTACCAAGAACCAATGAGTGATTTGGCAGAAGAAATGTTACATACATCTTATACAGATAAAAGTAAAGAATTAGGAAAATAAAAAAAGCGAGAAAGTTATTTTTGACTTTCTCGCTTTAACATTTCTTCATAACTAAACATACAACCACAATAATTTTGTCGATACATTTCATATTCTTTGGTCATTTGAGTTGATTTTAAATAACCATTGTTTTTCTTAAAATCAGCATATAGAAATTTTGGTGAATCACTTTGCCAAGCATCTCCAATTTCATTAATCCATTGACTATTCTTATGTGGTGAAACACTTAATACAGTTGTCCAATAATCATAATGATGGATTTTTGCATAATCAAATGTTCTACGCATTCTTAAACTATAACATAAATGACATCTGATACTTCCTTCAGGAAGTTCTTTGAGTGGATACATATGACTTAACCATTCACTAAAGTTATAAGGGTCTTCTATGACTTGAATATCTTGATGAAAATCATGATTAAATCTTTCGATAAAATGAAGTAATTCTTGAAATCTTCTTTGATATTCATCACTAGGATAGATATTAGAATTAGAATAATAAATGGTAATTTGAAAATGTTCACACAATTCTTTAATGACATTACTTGAACAAGGTCCACAACAAACATGAAGTAATAAAGATGGTTTTGTATCACCAATCTTTTTTAATTCTTCTTGAAGCTTTAAATCATAATTGATTTTCATTATTGAATAAACATTGCATCACCAAATGAGAAGAAACGATATTTTTCTTCCACAGCATGATGATAAGCCTTCATAATAAAGTCTTTACTTGCAAAAGCACTAACTAACATGACAAGTGTAGATTTCGGTAAATGGAAATTTGTAATTAAAGCATCAATGGCTTCAAATTGATATCCTGGATAAATAAAGATATCAGTGCTTTCTTGAGTTGCTTTGAATTCTCCATATTTTTTAAAGTTTGCTTCAAGTGTTCTTGTTGAAGTTGTTCCAACACTAATAATACGTTGTCCATTCGCTTTGGCTTCATTTAATTGTTTTGCAACATCTTCATCAATCATATAAAACTCACTATGCATATGATGTTCTAAAACATCATCAACTTTAACGGGTCTAAAAGTACCAAGTCCAACATGTAAAGTGACATCTAATATTTTAACCCCTTTTGCTTTGACTTTTTCTAAGATTTCATCAGTAAAATGTAACCCAGCTGTTGGTGCAGCGGCACTTCCTTCAATCTTGGCATAGACTGTTTGATAACGATTTTGATCTTCTAGTTTTTCTTTGATATAAGGTGGTAAAGGCATTGTTCCAAGCTTATCTAAGATTTCATAAAAAATGCCATCATAAATCATTTGAAAATGACGAATCCCTTCTTCACCAATATGAACACATTTTGCTTTTAAAGAACCATCTCCAAAAGTAATGACAGTATCCATTTTCACTATTCTTGCATTACCAACTAAACATTCCCATACATCATTCCCTAAGTCTTTTAATAATAAGACTTCAACATGACCATTTGTTTCTTCTTTTGTTCCATAAAGTCTGGCAGGAATAACTTTCGTATTATTTCTAACCAGGATATCTCCTTCATGTAAATAATCTAAGATATCATAGAAATGTTTATCTTCAATTGTTTGATTCTTTCTATCTAGTACCATTAAACGAGAAGTATCTCTCTTTTGTAAGGGAGTTTGTGCAATTAATTCTTCAGGTAAATGATAATCAAATTCACTTAATTTCATATTAAAACGCCCTTTCATAAACGTCTCTACCATAACTATTTAAGAATTCTTCTTTAAAATCTAATAAACGATCTTCTTTAATCGCTGTTCTTATATCTTCACTTAATTGTAATAAGAACGCAACATTATGAATAGAGAGTAAACTTTTTCCAAAAATTTCATCACACTTATGTAAATGTCTTAAATAAGCACGTGTGTAATTGCGACAAGTATAACAATGACATTTATCATCAACAGGAGTAAAGTCATATTTATACTTTTCATTATTGATATTCATACGACCAGAGTGAGTCATTAATGCTCCATGTCTTGCAACTCTTGTTGGTAAAACACAGTCAAACATATCAATTCCTCGGATTGCTCCTTCAATTAAATCGATAGGATTTCCAACACCCATTAAATATCTTGGTTTATCTTCTGGTAACCATTTGATAGCGTCATCAATCATTTTATACATAACATCTTTAGGTTCACCAACACTTGTTCCCCCAATTGAATATCCAGGGAAATCCATTTTCACTAATTCCTTAGCACTCAATTCTCTTAAATCTTCATATTCTCCACCTTGAACAATTCCAAATAAAGCTTGATCATCTCTTTGATGAGCATCTTTTCCACGTTTTGCCCAACGTAAAGTTCTTTCCACACTTTGTTTCATATAATCATGAGTACATGGATAAGGTGCACATTCATCAAAACTCATAATAATATCAGCACCTAAATCATTTTGAATCTGAATAGCTTTTTCAGGAGATAAGAATAATTTCTTACCATCAACAATACTTTTAAAAGTCACGCCTTCTTCTTCAATCTTTCTTGTCTTTCCAAGTGAAAAGACTTGGAAACCTCCACTATCTGTTAAGATAGGTCCATCATAATTCATAAATTTATGTAAACCGCCAGCCTGTTTGACAACATCTTCACCAGGACGTAACCATAGGTGATATGTATTTGCTAGAATCACTTGAGAGTTCATTTCTTTTAATTGTTCAGGAGAAATTCCTTTTACAGTTGCGAGTGTTCCTACAGGCATAAACATAGGTGTTTCTACATCTCCATGAGGAGTGTGTAAAATCCCATATCTTGCTCCAGATTGTTTACATACATGTTTTAATTCATACCAAAAACCTTCCATTTTTTCACCTCTTTTTAGCCACCCACCATTATACATGAAAGTATGACTAAGTTCAAATTTTATTCAAATTAAATATTTGCTTAAAGTTAATTTCATGATATAATAACTATGGTATTACCATAACGGTAGGCGGTGTCCTGAGTCAGTATGATCGAGGGACTGAGACATCTCGTTTCAATAGATATCTTCTTAAGAAGAAATATAAAAACGGGAGGTGATATAATGAGTAGTTTTGAAATCTTAACGATTATGTTAATGATTCTTAATATTATCATTGTATTATTTCTTGAGATTATCAAGAAGTCAAAAAAATAACCGCCCCCAGCCAAGGATTGCGGTTATTTTAAACACCTAAATCTTAGGACACCGTCTATCGGTAATACCTTTTACATTCTCATTATAAATAGTTTTATAATAAATGTCAATAATTTGCAAAAAGAAAATAAAATATTGTTTGATAGACTTCTTTTTATAGTTGCAACTCTTACGGGCGCCATTGCCAAGTTGACTATGTAGCAAGCCATCATGAGTTTTGGTATAATGATGCAAGGAGGTAGGGTTATGGATCTAAGTGAAAAATTATTAAAGTTAAGAAAACAAAGTGGATTGTCTCAACAAGAATTAGCTGATCAGCTCAATGTTTCAAGACAATCAATTTCTAAATGGGAGTTAAATGAAAGTGTTCCTGATATTTCAAATATATTAGCGTTAAGTGAGATTTATCATGTGAGTACAGATTACTTATTAAAAGATTCTATAGAAAATGACACAAAGGAAAATCGTATAGATTTAATGATTGTTGTTTCTACATGCATTATTTTTATAGGATTGTTAAGTGCATATATGTTGTGGAAACATTATCAAAATTCAATCTGTTTATTAGTGGGGATGTTGATTCAAATTATAAGTATAATTATATTTGAAATATTTGCTTTACCTACACATCACCAAAAGTATCAAAGAAAATTCTTTAGTATAAATATATGGTTATTATGTTTTATACCAATCTTTTATATGAGTGAATATACAATAACTTATCAATTGATTTATAACAAACTTTATCAATTGATTGGTGGAAGTATGAGCAGTATTGTGTTGTTTTATTTACCGACTATTCTTTCATTGCTTATGAGTTTTATTATCTTTATTTTGATAAGAAAATATATATTTAAAAACGATAAATAACTTTACACAAGACTTTATCAATGATAGTATTATAAACATAGGGAGGTGGGGCACATGTTTATCAATCAACAAAGAAATGAAATTTTATATCATGATGCATGGTGTCACACTATAACATTTTTTGATGGTTTTCTAAACAAGGGACGAGTGCGCCCAAAATAGGGGAACCATGTTTATAATGACGTAGAAGGTTCCATTTGTATGGAATCTTTTTTTGTTCCCCAAAAACAAAAGAAAAGGGGATTAATAATAATGAAAAAGAATTTGTATTTGAATTATATATTTGAGTTTTTATTGAATTTTAAATTAACATCTTTACTTTGGCCAACATTTCTTGTGATCAAAGGTTTTTCGTTGGTTGATGTTGGAATTTGTGAAAGTGTTTTTCATATTACTTCCATGCTTGGAGAAATGCCAACAGGAATTATTAGTGATTTATATGGGAGACGTTTAAGTCGATTATTAGGAAGAATGGTTGAGATTGTTTCAATTCTCTTACTTATTTTTGCAAGACAAGAATGGATGATTTATCTCTCTTTCATTTTACAAGCTTTGTCATATAACTTAGAATCTGGAACTGATAGTGCTTATGTTTATGATTTGTTGCTTGAATATAATGAACAAGAAGAATTTGCTAAAATTCAAGGAAAAAGGGAAGTGGTTATTCAAGTTGCGATGTTATTATCGACAACTATTGGTGGTATTATTGCGGGATTGAGTTATCAATTGACTTACGGATTATCTATCTTAATCGTTATATTATCAATATTTGCTTTATTACAAATGAAAGAAATAAAAAATAAAGGATATATCAAAACCAATATCCTTCATGATATGAAACAACAAGTTGTTATGAGTTGTGAATTAATCAAACAAGATCATCAAATCTTTTATTTGATATTAAGTACTGCCTTGTTTTCAGCATCACTAACAACAGCTTATTACTATTTAACAAATTATTGGAAAGAATTAGGTGTCAGTATTTCAGCGATATCTATATTTCTTTCATTAGAAAATATAACAGGGATTATAGCGGGAGTAATCACTTATAAAATTATGAAAAGATATTCACAAAAGAGATTATTGTTGGTGTTACCAATTGGAATTGTGATTTCATCTATAGGTTTACCATTTTATCCACTTTCTATCTTATCAATATGTGTTATGGCTTTTTTTGAGACAATCTTATATATTGCTATAACAACTTTCTTAAATGAGAAAGTAGAAAGTCAGATGCGAGCTACCCTTCTTTCTCTTATGTCAATGGGATTTAGTATTGTTATGATTATTTATTTTCCATTGATGGGATTGATTGGAGATATGTTTGGATTAAAGGTGGCATATCTTTGTTTATTTGTTATACTATGCTTTATTTATATCATTTATCAATATGTGATAAGAAAAAGGTATGAACAATAAAAGAGATAAATGATATTGTTTAATGATTTAGAAAAACAATTTTAAAGTGTTTAAGTTTATAAAAATATATTCCTTACAAAAAATGTAAGGTTTTATTTTTTAAAAAAAAATTTGATATATTATGTGCAGGAGGAAAAAAGAGATGAAAAAAATATCGAAATTATTAGAAGACAAGTTATTACCATTCGCAGTAAAATTAAGTACGAATATTTATATTTCATCATTAAAAGATGGATTTGCTGCGACAATGCCAGCAATGATTATAGGTTCATTTTTAACACTGTTATTGAATTTACCTATACCTGCTGTTACTGATTTTTTAACCCATGTTTTTGGAGAAGGATGGAAAGTATTTCTTACAGGTATTTACAATACGACAGTTCCATTAATCTCATTATTAGCTACAATTTCAATAACATATTTTTTAACAAAGAAAATCAAAGGAGATATTATCTCTACTGTTGTTGTTAATGTTATGTTATATTTTATGTTTTTACCACAAGCAACTTATGTATTAGAAGAAGGTAAAGAAGCGATTGCTGTAGGTGGTTCTTATTCAACAAATTTTATGGGAGCTAAAGGATTTTTCTTGGCAATACTTTTGGGATTATTAATACCAAAACTATTAAAGAAATTATGTGAAGTTAAATATTTAACAATCAAATTACCAGATAGTGTTCCACCAAGTGTGTTACAATCCTTCTTAGTCATGATTCCTGCCCTTATTGTATTGGTTGTCGGAGGAATTGTGCAGTTTACAATTACAACTTTTGCACATGTTGATTTCTTTACATTTATATATCAAGTTATTCAAACACCGATTAGAGAAGTAATTGGAACATCTTATCTTGGAGGATTGCTAAGTAGTTTCTTTATGTATTTAGCATGGTTCTTTGGTATTCATGGTGGATTATTAATGTCACCAATTAATACTGTTGTTTTTGGAGAATTATTGCCTGCAAATAATGCAGCATTTATGGCAGGAGAAGCAATTCCTCATTTCTTTACTGGGGTTCCATTTTTAGAAGTATTCACAAAGATGGGTGGAGGCGGAAATGTCTTGGCATTGATCGTTGCTATCTTTATCGTTGCAAAAACTTCAGAATATAAACAAGTTGCTAAGGCTGGTCTTATTCCATCATTGTTCAATATTTCTGAACCAATGGTATTTGGATTACCAATTGTATTTAATCCAATTTTAATTATTCCATTTTTGATTGCACCATTGGCAAGTTATACAATTGCTTATTTTGCAGCAGAAATTGGAGCAATAGCACCAATTGTTATTCAAGTTCCATGGACAATACCGGTAGGGTTAAATATGTATTTATCAACAGCGGGGGATATTATATCTGTTATCTGGCAGTTAGGACTATTTGCATTGTCAGTTCTTATTTACATTCCATTTATTAGAATAAGTGAAAAAGCAAATATGAAAGCACAAAATGAAAATTATGCTGAATGATGAGGTGTATATATATGCCTAAAAGACCTAATGTTGTTTTAATATATACTGATCAACAAAGATTTGATTCTATTAAAGCCAATGGAAATGAATATGCGATTACACCTCATTTAGATACACTTATTCAAGAAGGAGCAAATTTTACAAATTATTATGTCAATAATCCTGTATGTATGCCAAGTAGAATGTGTATGATGACTGGACAATATCCAAGTCAGCTAGGTATTGGGGATAATGGAATACCATTACCAGAGAATGAAAAAACAATTGCTCATTATTTGAAACAATATGATTATAAATGTTCACAGATAGGTAAATTACATTTTTTACCACATACCAATAGAAAGCATACTGATTTACATCCACTTTATGGTTTTGATAGTTTGATTATTTCAGATGAACCAGGATGTTATGATGATGCATACATAAAATGGGTTGAATCAAAAGATCCTACTCAAGTAGAAAAAGTAAGAGTTGGGTTGCCATCAGAAGGAAAAGTATATGGTCAACCAATCTATAGTATTCATGAAAGATCACCACATCAACCATATATATTTGAAGGAAAAGATGATTTTACACATAGTTGTTTTGTCAAAGAAGAAGTGTGTCAATATATAAAGAATCATAAGCAAAGTCAACAACCGTTTTTTGTTGTTGCAGGATTTTATGCTCCTCATGCACCAATTAATCCACCAAAAAAATATCTTGATATGTATGATATAGAAAATATGCCCCTCCCTAAGCGTTCAAAAGAAGATGATATTTTGATGGAAAAATTGTTAGGAGAAAATTGGAATAAAAGACTAGAGCATATTACTCCAGAAAAATGGAAAGAAATTTATGCGAGTTATTTGGCTTTAACGACACATGTTGATGATTGTATTGGTGATATTTTAAAGGAATTAAAAAGTATTGAAAATGAAACATTGATTATTTTTACAAGTGATCATGGAGAATATTTAGGTGATCATGGACGAGTTCATAAAGGCATGCCTGGGCATGATTGTATTATCAATGTTCCACTCATTGTAAAATATAGTGGGCAAATTCAACCAGGAGTTCAAATTGATGGATTATGTGAAGCTGTAGATATTCTCCCAACAATTCTTGACTATGCCTGTATACAAAAACCAAGTTATCTAAAAGGAATATCTTTGAAACCTCTCATTGAACAAAAAATAGATTCTATAAAAGATTCTATTATTATTGAATATATGAGTGAAAATAACTTTAATGAAGTCACAGTCAGAACAACAGACTACAAATATTATGTCAATACAAAAGGACAAGAAATCTTATATGATATGAAAAAGGATCCTTTTGAGCTCAATAATATTGCATATGTTGAAGAATATAAAGAAATAAAGTCATTAATGCGATTTGAAATGATTAAAAAAATGCAATTAAGTTCTTACAATAGTAGAGAAAAGATGGCACCATATTAACTTGAATTGTTAATGAAATAGATTATACTTATATAAAGGAGTGATGGCAGTGGATGATGTATATTATAAGCTTGCAGAGATAGCCAATCTATCTTTTAGAGATTCTTTGGATTATGTTATTGCAAAAGAAATGTTACAAAATATTGATACAATATCAGAAATGAGTATTGATAAAATAGCAAATATTTGTTGTACATCCACTGCAAGCATTACTCGTTTTTGTCAAAAAATAGGATATGATTCCTTCAAAGAATTAAAATACAATATCAATCAAAATGAAAGTCTTCATAAATTAATTGACAAGCCTTATGAAAAAGATGTTGATATAAACAAAGCTATTTTAAATACAAAAATAAAGTTCGAATATATGATTAATTATTCTTTATTGGCAATAGAAAAAAGTTCAATAGATACTATTGTTAAGAAGATGATTGATAATAATAGAATAGCAATCTTTTGTGCATCACATGAGTTATCTGCAGTTGTTTTGTTTCAAGCACTGTTGAAACAGTATCATAAAAAAGTGGATATTATTCTTTGCAATACGGATGCTGGTAAAATGAATTATGTATTGGAAAATGTTGATTTTGTCATTTTTTTAACATATGGTGGACGCTGGATGAGGCGTTCTTTACAGTTAGTGAAAAAAATTCTGGATTCTTCAATAGAAAATTGTGTCATTTGTTTAAATGATGAATATATTAAAAGACATGATTTTGATTTGGTCGTCAAATTTGATCTCGTTGAGGAATTAAAAGGAAGTTATTTTGAATTTTTTGTTTTCTTATTTTCAGTTATAAGTTCTGCTATTACAATTTATTATGATGATTTATTGTAATGATGTTAGAAATTGTTAAGGAGTTATAAAATGAAAAAATTGACAGTTCTTATTAAACCAGTTTCATCTTTATGTAATATGCATTGTTGCTATTGTTTCTATAAAGATGTCGCTAAAAACAGAAAACAAATTAACGAAAAAATGAGCATATCAACATTAACGACATTAATAGATAAAACATTATCCTATTGCCATCATGAGACTATCATTGAATTTTGTTTTCAAGGTGGAGAACCTCTGTTGGCAGGAATTGATTTTTTTAAAACATTTATTCAAATTGTAAGGAGTAAGAATATAAATAATCAAATAGAATATTCAATTCAAACAAATGGAATACTTATCAATGAAGAATGGATTCAATTGTTTAAACAAAATCATATTCTTATTGGAATTTCACTTGATGGAATAGAACAAACGCATAATGATAATAGAAAACTATTGGATAAAGGTAGTTTTAAACAAGTTATTGGAGCTATTCAATTATTAAAAGAAAACCAAATTGAGTATAATATTTTAACTGTTGTCACATCTTCTCTTTCTTCATATGCGAAAGAGATATATAATTTTTATAAAGAATCTCATTTTAAATATGTTCAGTTTATTCCATGCTTGCCATCGTTAAATGGAGAAGATGGGTTGAAGCCAAGAGAGTATTCTTCATTTTTTATGACTCTTTATGATCAATGGAAAGATGATAGAAAAATACATATTTCTTTATTTGATGAAATAGAAAGTTTATTCAAAGGGAATAGAATGTGTTCTTGTGGTATGCTGGGGTATTGTTCTATACAAATTGTTGTAGAAGCAAATGGAAATATATATCCATGTGATTTTTATGCTTTAGATGATTATTGTCTAGGGAATATCAACGATAGTGATTTAAAAGATATCATACATTCTCAAAAAGCAAGGATGTTTTTGACTGAGGAAAAGAATTTTTCAAATCTCTGTGATAAATGTAGATATTATCATATATGTCAAGGAAACTGTAAAAGACAAAATTTATGTATGTTTGATGATGATTATTGTGGTTATAAAGAATTATTGGATTATATGAAAAAGATATAAAAATAAAATGGAGAATAAAAATGGAAAAATGGTGGAAGAGTGAAGTTGGATATCAAATATATCCAAGAAGTTTTTTGGATTCTAATGATGATGGAATAGGAGATTTAAGAGGAATTATTAGCAAGTTAGACTATTTGCATGATTTAGGAGTGACTTTGTTATGGATTTGTCCAATCTATTTATCACCTATGGAAGATAATGGATATGATATATCTGATTATTATGAGATTAATCCTGAATTTGGAACAAAAGAAGATTTAGATATGTTAATAAAAGAAGCTAAAAAAAGAGATATGAAAATTATTATGGATTTAGTTATTAATCATACATCAAGTCAACATTATTGGTTTCAGGATGCAATAAAAAATCCTCACAGTCCATACCGTGATTTCTATATTTTTAAAGAAGAAGTTGATGGACATGCTCCCAATAATTGGCGTTCTGTATTTGGAGGTTCTGTTTGGGAAAGAGTAGAAGGGACACCTTATTATTACTATCATTCTTTTGCAAAAGGACAGCCTGATTTGAATTGGGAAAATCCAAAAATGCGTGAAGAAATCTATAAAATGATTAATTATTGGTTAGAAAAAGGAATATCTGGTTTTAGGGTTGATGCTATAAACTTTATAAAAAAAGATCAATCTTATCAAGATGGACCTGTTGATGGGAATGATGGGTTATCAAATTGTTTTTCTTTTGGAAGAAATATGCCAGGAATTGAAGTCTTTTTCCGTGAGTTAAGAGAAAGAACATTTGATGTTTATAATTGTATGACAGTTGCTGAGGCAGTAGGTGTACCATATGATGAACTTGGTGTTTTTATTGGTGAAAATGGTTGTTTTTCAATGATGTTTGATTTTAGTTATTCTAATTTTGATATTGATGAATCTGAAGATTGGTTTAAAAGAATTGATTGGACAGTTGAACAATTTAAGGAAATCTTGTTTCGTAGTCAAGAAGAGATCCAAAAGGTAGGATGGTGTGCTCCGTTTTTAGAAAATCATGATCAACCAAGAGCTATTGATAAATTGATTGTTGATAAAAAAGATAGAAATATTTATTCAATAACAATGATTGCTGCCATGTATTTCTTTTTAAGAGGAACACCATTCATATATCAAGGACAAGAAATAGGTATATGTAATTTTGAAAGACAATCTATTGATGAATTTAACGATATTAATTCCCATGCTCAATATCATCGTGCGATTGAAGAAGGATGTACTCCAAAAGAAGCTTTACATTACATTAATATAAGAAGTCGTGATAATACAAGGACACCAATGCAATGGAATTTAAAAGATTATGCAGGTTTTAGTAAACATGAACCATGGATATTAATGAATCCTAATTATAAAGAAATCAATGTTGAGTCACAAATTCATGATCCAAATTCTATCTATAGTTTTTATCGTAAAATGATTTCTGTTCGACAAAAGTCAATTGCAAGTAAAGTATTGATTTATGGTGAATTTAAACCTTTAAAAACCAAAGGTCCTATCATTGCTTATGAAAGATGTCTTGAAAATATGAAAGTTGTTGTTTATTGTAATTTTTCCAATGTTGCACAATCAATTGAAATGAAAGCAGGAAAAGTTTTGCTTAATAATTACACATCTATTGATATGAATCAATTAAAACCCTATCAAACACTACTTATTTACTATGAACTTTAATATTGACATAAAAAAGAGGACAATGTCCTCTAATCAAATGTCACATATTCATTTTCTAAAGGTGGAACGACTTTTAAGTCTTCCACTTTTAATATACAAACTTCTCCGCCAATATCAGGATCATAATCAAGTTCTATTTTCCCTTTTACTTGAATCCATTCATTTGGGATTAATTGCTTAGCAGAAGGATGTTCACAAACCATACCAATTAAAGATGTATCTTCTTCACAACAAACCATAGCCAAACGTCCAATCACAAAACCATCAACTAATTGTTTATCACGACCAATAAATTTTCCTTTTAAAGTTACTGTTTTCCCTGCATATTTATCTGGATGATCTAAAGCATCCATACAGAAAAGTCCAAAATCATGATCTAGAATATTTAATTCATCACTAGAAATATCAAATGGTAATTCATCATCATCCATAGTATTCACTGTTCCATCAGCTTTTTCATAGATGATTTGACAAGTTGAATTAATTGCTTTGATATTATTTCTTAAAAATGATTTTTTAACGTTTTCATCAATACGATTAAATATTAATAAATCTGTATGAACAACATGTTGATAAAGTAATGAACGCATATTTTGAATATATAATCCAAATGTTTGTGCATTAATGGTTGTCAAAACTTGAACAACTTCCCACCCTTCAGGTTTACTACATGCTAAAAAACGATTGACATTAAACATTCCATTGAGTTCAACCAAAACTTGTGTTGGATTGTATTTGTTTTTTAATTCTTCAAAGAATTCATATGTCCATTCATCTTCACTATTCACATAAACAAGATCACAATTACATGCTTCGATTTCTTCTTGATTATATTCAATTTCACCTTGTTCACTGACAATCAATAAAGACTTTTCACCTTCACAAAAATCTGTTGTTGTGATTGTATCGTTGATAAATGATGTTTTTCCACTGTCTAAAAAGCCAGTAAATAAATAGATACGTGTTTTCATTATTCAACTCCAAACAATTCACAAATTTTATCTTCTAATAAATCTTTACCAATCACACAAATACGACCAGTATAGTCAGCAGGACCAACACGCACTTCATATTCACCTGGAACTAAATCAAAATGTATCCATGTTTTATCAGGTGTAGGTAAAATACCTTTTGCACGTAAAATATCTCCAAATTCTTTTGAAGAAGATAATGTTTTTAAAATATCTTCTAATTGGTCTTTGGTATAAGTCTTGATTGTTTCTTTACCCATACTTGTAAAGACTTCATCAGCATGATGATGGTGATGATCATGTCCACATTCACATTCGTGATCATGTTCGTGATGATGGTGTTCATGATGGCCATGTTCACAACTACATTCATGGTCATGATGGTGTTCATGTTCACAATGTTCCTCGTGATGATGTTCGTCATGTTCATGATGATGACCACAGACAGGACAGATATCAGCTTCTTTTAACAAAATATCTTTAAGAGAATCTTTATTTTCAATGGCGTTCATAATTGTTTCACCAGTTAATTCATCCCAAGGTGTTGTGATGATGTTTGCGCTTGTGTTCAATCCTTTAATAATATCAATAGCTTGTTGAATCTTAGCTTGATCAACATCTTGAGTTCGACTCAAGATAACTGTAGAAGCATATTCAATTTGATTATTAAAGAATTCACCAAAGTTAGCTGTATAAATACGACATTTCTTAGCATCAATAACAGTGACAAAACTATTTAATTGTAATTCTTCATCGTGAACATCTTGTACTGCCTTAATAACATCAGAAAGTTTACCAACTCCAGATGGTTCAATGATAATACGATCTGGATGATAATCATTCACAACCTTTTCTAAAGCTTGACTAAAATCACCAACTAATGAACAACAAATACATCCAGAGTTCATTTCAGTAATTTCAATACCAGCATCTTTTAGAAAAGAACCATCAATACCAATTTCTCCAAATTCATTTTCAATTAAAACAACTTTTTCATTTCCCAAACTTTCTTTAATTAATTTTTTAATTAGTGTTGTTTTTCCAGCACCTAAAAAACCAGATATAATATCAACTTTACTCATTGTATCAACCTTCTTTCTGCTATATTATAACACTCGTATTTTTGACAGGCAAATGAAATAGCATACAAGATTTTTGTAGCATACTTGACAACATCTGAATAGAGTATTATAGTTAGTATGCTAATAGTTAGTATACTAACATTAAAGGAGGAGACAAAATGAAAACACCATTATATATTCTATTATTTAAAGTCTTTCATGCCCAAAGAATTAAAAACCGGGCAAATATGAGTGAATATAATTTAGCTCCAGGACAACCAAAGGTTCTTCGTTATATTGCATCACATAATGAATGCAAATTAAAAGATATTGCGAAAGAATGTGATGTAGAACCAGCAACAGTGAGTAAGATTTTAAATAGTTTAGAAGAAAAAGGGATGATTACACGTCAAATTAATCCTCAAAATAAAAGAGCATACCAATTGAGTTTAACTTCAACAGGCCAAAAATCACTAGAAAAATGGACAGAACATTGTTTAGAAGTTGAAAAAATTTCTTTAACTGGTTTTAGTAAACAAGAAAAAGATCAGTTTAGAGATTATTTATCAAGAATGTATGCAAACTTAACAGGAAAAGAATTAAGATAGGGGGATAAAATCATGTTAAAACGGTTACTTCCATATATTAAGGAGTACAAAAAATATTTAATATTAGCTTGTTTATGTGTTATTGGTGAGACAGTTTTTGAATTGGTAATTCCTATATTAATGGCTGATATTATAGATGTAGGTGTTGCGAATGGGGATAAAGAATATATTTTAATGCAAGGTGCATTGATGATAGGAAGTGCTTTGATTGCCTTGGTTCTAGGTATTATGTATGCACGTTTTGCAGCAACGGCAGGACAAGGTTTTGGAGCAGAACTTAGAAAAGATGAATTTCAAAGAGTTCAGAATTTCTCTTTTGCAAATACTGATCATTTTTCAACTTCATCTTTAATTACACGTTTAACGAGTGATGTTACAATTTTACAAACAGCGATTAGTAATGGGATTAGACCATTGGTTCGATCTCCATTTATGTTGTTGATGGCATTGTTTTTTACTTTTACAATTAATGCTAAGTTGGCTTTGATATTTATTATTGTCACACCAATATTAGGAGTTGGACTTTTTATCATTGTTAGAAAAGTTGGACCACTATATCGTTTGATGCAATCAAGCATTGATAAAGTCAATACAGTTGTTCAAGAAAATTTAAATGCCATAAGAGTTGTTAAATCCTATGTAAGAGAAGGTTATGAAGAAGAGAAATTTGAAAAAATCAATGAAGGTTTAAAAGAAAATAGTGAACATGCTTTTCGTACTTCAGTATGGAATATGCCTTTGTTCCAATATGTGATGTATTTAACCATTATTTGTATTATTTTCTTTGGTGGACAAATGATTTTTGCAGGAACGATGAAAGTCGGGGAATTAACTGGATTTTTGAGTTATGTTATGCAAATCTTAAATTCATTGATGATGATTTCAGCGGTCTTTTTAATGTTGACAAGATCTATTGCCAGTGTTGAACGTATTATTGAGGTCTTGGATGAAATCCCTGATATTCATGATCCACAAAATACAGATTTGATTGTTCAAAAAGGTGATATTGATTTTCAACATGTTTATTTTAAATATAAACAAAGTGCTCAAGAGTTTGTTTTATCTGATATTAATCTTCATATTCCAGCTGGTTCGACAATTGGAATTTTAGGAGGAACAGGTTCAGCAAAGACAAGTCTTGTACAGCTGATTCCTAGACTTTATGATGTCAGTGAGGGTGAAGTTCTTGTTGATGGTCATAATGTGAAGGAATATTCAGTGGAACATTTGCGTGATAGTGTGGGTATGGTATTACAAAAGAATACTTTGTTTAGTGGAACGATTAAAGAAAATCTTTTATGGGGAAATGAACATGCGAGTGATGAAGATATTAAGTGGGCATGTCATGTGGCTTGTGTTGATGAATTCATTCATCAATTTCCTAAAGGATATGAAACAGATATGGGACAAGGCGGTGTTAATGTCTCTGGTGGACAAAAACAACGTTTATGTATTGCAAGAGCACTGTTAAAACATCCTAAAGTTTTAATCCTTGATGATTCTACAAGTGCCGTTGATACTGCAACAGAAGCTTCTATTAGAGAAGGTTTAGCAGCCTTAACGGATACAACAAAGATTATTATTGCTCAACGTGTTTCATCTGTACAAAGTGCGAATCAAATTATCATTATGGATGATGGACATATTGATGCAATAGGAACACATGAAGAATTGTTAAAAGAGAATAAGATTTATCAAGATATTTACTATTCTCAAATGGAAGGAGCTGGTTTATAATGGCAAGACAAATAACCAATGCCAAACCAAGAGATATGATGAAAACATTAAAATCTTTTCAAAAGTATATGGGACATCATAAAGTGGCATTATTTGCAGTTGCAGGATTTGTTATTGTGAGTACCAGTGTTAATTTATGGGGGACTTTCCAAATTCGTACAGTGGTGAATCGTTATATATTACCAGGAGATTATTCTGGATTGTTATCGTTTGTAATATTTATGGGTATTATCTATGTAATAGGAGCAACTTCTACAGCAATTTATAAGCAATTGATGGTGCATACTTCTCAAAAAATTGTTAAAGAAATGCGTCAGGATTTATTTGATAAAATGCAAAAGCTTCCTATCAAATATTTTGATAGTCATACACATGGTGATATTATGAGTCATTTTACAAATGACTTAGATACTGTTCAAGATGCTTTTAATAACTGTTTTGATAATTTAATACAAAGTTTTATTATGATTGTGGGAACCTTGATATTAATCTTTGTTTTAAGTTGGCAATTGTCATTAATTGTTTTAGTAAGTATGTTTGCAATGTATTTTGTGATTCAATATTTAAGTAAACGTAGTAAATATTATTTTACTCATCAACAAGCCGCTATGGGAAATTTAAATGGTTTTATTGAAGAAATGGTTGATGGTGTTAAAGTTGTTAAAGTCTTTAATCATGAAGACAAAAATATTGAAGAATTTAATCGTCGTAATGATATTCTTCAACATGCTTCAACTGAAGCCTTAACTTATTCAGGAAGAACTATTCCTACAGTTGTGAGTATTTCATATTTCAATTATGCTTTGGTTGCTTGTGTTGGTGGTTTCTTTACTATTGCAGGAATGATGGATTTAGGAAGCCTCTCTTCATATCTTATTTTTGTAAGACAAACTGCTCAACCTATTAATCAATTTACTCAACAATTAAACTTTATTTTAGCAGCTATGGCTGGAGCTGAAAGAATTTTTGAAATGATGGAAGAAAAAGAAGAAATTGATGAAGGTGTTGTGACTCTAACAAGAGTAAGAGTTCATCATGATGGAAGCATGAGTGAATGTCAAGAGTATACAGGACATTGGGCTTGGCGTCATCCTCATAGTGATGGAAATATTGAATTGGTATTATTAAAAGGTGATGTGAGATTTCATGATGTTGTTTTTGGATATGATGAGGATGTTACAATTTTAAAGGATATTAATTTGTTTGCTAAACCTGGACAAAAAATTGCTTTTGTTGGAAGTACAGGAGCTGGTAAAACAACCATTACAAATTTAATTAATCGTTTCTATGATATTCATAGTGGAAGTATTACTTATGATGGTATTGATATTAAGTTAATTAAAAAAGATGATTTAAGAAAATCAATCTCCATTGTTTTACAAGACACACATCTATTTACTGGAACAATTGCAGATAATATTCGTTATGGAAAATTAAATGCAACTATGGATGAAGTGATTGAAGCAGCAAAACTTGCTAATGCACATAGCTTTATCAAAAGACTTCCTGATGGCTATGACACAATGTTAACAGGAGATGGAGCTAACTTATCACAAGGACAACGTCAACTTTTAGCAATTGCCAGAGCAGCCATTGCGAATCCACCAGTTTTGATTTTAGATGAGGCAACAAGTTCAATTGATACTCGTACTGAAAAACTTATTGAAAAAGGTATGGATCGTTTAATGGAAAATCGTACTGTCTTTGTCATTGCACATAGATTATCAACAGTTAGAAATTCTAATGCAATTATGGTCTTAGATCATGGTGAAATCATTGAACGTGGTAGTCATGATGAGTTAATTGCTCAAAAAGGACGTTATTATCAATTGTATACAGGACAATTTGAATTGGATTAAAAAATCTTATCAATTTTGATAAGATTTTACCATCTAATATCATGCTTAGATACATTAATATTATTTATATTGAGATGTCCATTATATTTATTTATAAAATCACAAATTAATTTTTTATATGTAGATAGGTGAAATGGCATTTTAGTTGTCATTGGAGAAAGTAAAATTTCTTCAATCAATGGTGACAAGGAATTATCTTTAAAACAACATTCTATATATGGTTTTAAACAATCACCAAAAGTGTTCTGGCTAACAGTATAACACTCATTGCTATTACCACCTAAAGAATAGTCAAGATAGACAATTCTTGTTTCGGCTTCATTTTCAAATGTTTTTGGTTTATAACGTGTTGCGAGAATAAGCATATAAATGTCTATATCTGCCTTAAATTTCAACTTCATATTGCCGATTAATGATTTGTTATGTGTGAAAATTTTTTGAAAGAAAATAGTTTTATCTTTACTATCTATTGAGTCATTATAAAATCCCCCATTACGCTCAATTAATAGGCTGATTGTCGTTAAATAGCTCTTAATATAAGAATCAACAAAATATTCTAAATTATTGCCATCTGAATGATGAATAGAATGTTCACGAGATGAGACTTTTTGTGTGTTGATGTTTATTTCATTGACCATAAAGTCTGAAAAAGAGTTTAATTTTAAATCGGTAAGGGAGGTTTGATTGTTAATATACTCTACTTGTGTAGAGATAAGTAGTTGGTGTTCTTTAGTACATAGTGATTCACTCATTTTATCAAATAATTTTTTATTATCAAATGATAATTGTAATCCTTGACCACCATAGTAATTCCACATAGGCAAAGAGTCATTTTCAGAAGTCATGGAAAAAATATAAAGTGGAATGTTTTCAAATATAAATTTCATATAGTCGGTAACTGGGTATATTTGTATAAGTTCTAAAGTATGCTTAGGATTGGCTAATGAACTTTTTTGAATAAAGTCTTTCATTGATTGTTGATTAATATAATCTTCAACAATATCAAAAAAAATTTGGCAATCATGTGGATCGTTCATAAAGTCTGATCTTGTCATGCGAATACACTGATTTTTAATGATGGATTCAAAACTTGGAGTGCTTGTATAATGATATAACTGTTTCATAATTGCTTCCTTTCTATTTAGAGAATATATGTTTATTATATATTAAAATATATAAATATAAAATATCTATTTATGTTTTGGTTAAATTATCATTTTAGTTTACAAATGTTTATAGAATCCATATAATAACGCAAAAGGGGATGATGAAAATGATAGATGGTCATATGCATTTAGAAAATGGACCACTCACAAAAGAATATGTACTTTCTTTTGTAGAAGCAGCACATCAAAAGGGGTTAGATGAGATTCAAATACTAGATCACACACATAGATTTATAGAATTTGAACCCATTTATGAAGAATTAAAGCAATATGAAGTCCAAAAAGTATGGTTAGAAAATAAAAAGATGAAATTCAAAGATCATATCAGTGATTTCATTCAATTAATGGAAGAAATAAAAAAGATGGATTTACCTGTTAAAGTCACATATGGTTTAGAAGTTTGTTATGTACCTCAACATGAAGATTATATAAGAAAAATATTATCACAATATCATTTTGATTTTATTGTAGGAGCGATTCATTCTATTGATGGAATTTTATATGATATGAGTTTTTCAAAAGAACTATTATGGGATAGATATGACGCAAATCACATTTATAAAAGATATTATGAACTTATCTTTCAATTGATTGAATCTAATTTATTTACGCAACTTGCACATCCAGATACAATTAAGTTATTTGAAATCTATCCAACTTATGATTTACAACCAACATATCAAAAATTAGCACAGTTATTAAATGAACATCATATGAAAGCAGAAAACAATGTCGGATGTTATTATCGATACCATCATCCGGATATGGGATTATCTAATGAATTATTAAAAGTTTTATTAGAAAATCATGTCGAATTAATAACGGCTTCTGATGCTCATCAGCCAAGTGATGTTGGAAGTTATATCAAAGATGTTGAAGAAAAAATGAAAAAATTACTGTAGAATAAAAACATATACAAAAACGCACACATTAAAATATCAACGTGTGCGTTTTTTAATGGTCTGATGAAAACATATCATTAATAACGTTAAAAAATTCATCAAAATTATTGGTATTAAGAAGCTTTTGAATATTAGCTGGATTGTCAAGTATATAAATAAACTGATCAAAAAATTTTGAAAATATTTTCCTAGAATTATTATTAATACCAATTATTGCTACAACATGAACATATTTATTTTCTGATCATAAAATACCATCATTAAATAAAGCAATTGAAATGAAACTTTTATGAGCACTTTGAGCTGTAAGTGAGTGAGGAACAGCTATGTCATGAAAAGCTGTAGATGAAAGTGCTTCTCTATTAAGAACATCATTATAAAAGTCATTTCCTGTATAATTTAAATGATATAAATCTTTAGTCATTTGAAACAAAGTAATATCTTTATCAGCAAAAGGTGGATTTTTATAAAATAATTGTTTATTAAAAAAATTAAGAATATAATCTTTTAGTTCATTACGTTGTTTTTTAAAGGATATTTCTTCAATTATGTCTTCCATTTTATCATAGTCATCTAAATCTAAAAATGGTTTAATATAAACGGATTTTGTTTTAAATTGTGTATTTATACCTGCATCTAAAATAAGAAGATCTATATCAGGGTTAATTTCATCAATATAATCACTAATTGATGTTACCTGTATAATAGCAATTCTATCACCAAATTTTTGGGATAATTTTTTTAATGTCGTTTTATAGAAATCATAATATTCTATGTATATATAAGCACAATTCACTCTTGTCATTTTGGTAAACGAATTATCTTCAAAGTAAGATCCAATATGAAATGAAATAAAAGCAATTTCATCTTCGTTAAGCTCAATATCATAATTTTGTTTTATTTGTTGTGCAATAAATACCGCAATATCATAAATGAAAGGATAAGACATTTTAATTGTATCAGCTAATGGATTTTTAACATGAAAATTATTACGTGCTCTAAAAAAGAGATTTTGAATATGTAAAATAAATTTAGAAATAAAACTTTCTTTGAAAGGAAATAGATAATAATTTTCTTCTACCATTTGAATGATATTTTTAGTAATTTCAATATATTTATTGTCAACATACTTATGAATATTACATAAATTAAGATTGTCATAATTTACCATATGAGATTGAATTACATTATTTGAAATAATAAGTGAAATGTTTATAAGTTCTGATTCATTAAACTTAATACCATATTCTTCCATAAAATAATCATTCATCATAAGTGCAACCTGATAACTCTTTTCTTGATGAATATGTTGATCCTCAATGTTCTCTAATAACTGATATCCACTCTCTACTCTATTTAAAATAATAATAAGATGTGTTGTTATATTATTTAAAGAAAAATCGTTACATAAGAGATGATATTGTTTCATTATATTTTTTAAAGTTGATTGAATTTCATTATAGTCATAATGAAATTCAAATAAGTGAAATCCTTCTTGAAAAAATTGCGTATTAAAAGAATCGTTAGAAATAAAAGAATAGATAAGTTTACGCATACATTCTTCGTTTCCTATTAATTGAACAATGTTTTTCTTTCTTGTTATGATCAGTTTATATTTATCAATAAACGATTTAATCATGTGTATATCTTTTTTTATTGTTGTTTCACTTACATAAAGTTCATCAGCAAAATCAAAAATATTATAACCTTGAGAATGTGTGATAAGTTTTTGAATAATATATTTATGTCTTTTTTCTTGTTCTGTAGGAATGTTTTTTTGTTTATAAATGAAATTATCGTATTTTTTCTTATCAATTTTATATCCTTGGGAACTTGAGATAATTATTTGTTCTTTGGTATTCATTGCATAAATATATTTTCTCACTTGTCTTTGTGATATTGCGAGATAATTTGATAATTCAGTTGCTTTTACCCAATCGTTTTTTTGTAATAGATAATGTAAAATTTTGTTAGAGTTTTTCATTGTGATAATACCTCCAAAATTGTTTAAAAACAGTGAAAATGCGATGATATATAAACATAAGTGAGATTTATTATTGATAAGGAGTTCTCTTTTATATCATTGTATATTATCCCCAATTTATCAGCAAATATAAAAAAGTTCCTACTACTGGAACTATTTTATATTTGAGAGCATAAAATCTGATTGATATGATAAATGTAAAGAAAGGAGGGAAAACCATGAAAAAAATACTTTTATGTTGTGGCTCAGGAGCATCTAGTGGGTTTATGGCAAAGAATGCAAATACAGCAGCAAAAGCAAGAAAACTTAACTTTAGTATTAAAGCAAGAAGTGAATCAGAGGTTGAAGATTATTTAGATGATATTGATCTTGTTATGGTTGGACCGCATTTTAAACACAGATATGAAGCGATAAAGGAAATTGCCAGTGAGTATAATGTTCCAGTTGTACTTATTGATGGAGCTATCTATGGTGCATTAGATGGGGAAGGACTTATTGATCAGATTATTGAAGTTTTAAAGTTATGATTTAAAAACGCAGAAAGGAGAGAGATGATATTATATTTTTATTATAATTGTCATACAAAGAACATATGAATAAGTTTATGAATTATGTAGAAGAGCATGTTGCTCCATTGATTAGAAAAATAGGACAGAATATATGGATTGGTGCAACACAAGAAGCTATTCTTGCTGCTGTTCCAGCTACATTAGTAGGTTCTATTGCTACATTAATTAGTGTTTTTAGAGGATTTGGGTTATCGTTTTTACCCGATTTATCTATGTTGAGTAATTTTTCTTTTGGTTTGTTTGGTTTGTTTTTAGCATATCAACTTCCTTGTATTATCATGGAAAAAAAGAGACATAGAAAAGTAGCAAGGCAAGCAGGACTTGCAGGGTTAGGATTGTTTTTATTATTGGTATTTCCAAGTTTTAATGAAGAGGGAAATCTTGTTTTAACAACAGCAAATCTTGGTGCAGGTGGTATGTTAAATGCTTTGGTTTCTGGTTATCTAACAGCTATGGTATTTAATATTTTTGCGAATCATTCATTTTTTAAAGAAGATTCATCACTACCTTCATTTATTATTACGTGGTTTGATTCCATTATTCCATGGACATTATGTTTATTGTTTGGTATTTTATTAACATTTACATTGAAATTTGATTTGATTGAGGCAATTAGAGCTTTGCTGCTTCCAATTTCAGCTTTTTCTCAATCATTTGGTGGATTTATATTGGTTGTTGGTTTGATTTTGTTTATGTATTCATTTGGTATTTCTGCATGGATTATTTATCCATTATTATCATTGATTTGGATGGAAGGACAAAATGCCAATTTGGCTTTAGTTGCTCAAGGATTGGCACCAACAAATATTCATACATATGAAGTCTTTCAAATGTGTTTTATTGGAGGACAAGGAGCAACATTAGCTTTATGTTTATTTATGGCATTTCTTGCTAAATCAAAGCGTGTTAAAACAGTAGGTCGTGCAGCATTAGTACCTTCCATATTTAATATTAATGAACCAATTGTTTATGGTGCTCCAGTAGCATTTAATCCAACATTAATGATTCCATTTTGGTTCGCAGGTTTAGCTAATTGTATCATTGTTTGGTTTGCTTTCTCATCTGGTTTATGCACTGTTCCAATTGAGCCATTTCGTATGACAATGCCATCTCTTTTATATGCACCACTAGCATTAAAATCAGTAAGTGGTCTTATATTACATATTGTATGCTTTGTGGCTACAGCAGTTATTTATTATCCATTTTTTAAAGTTTATGATAAACAATGTTGCGAGCAAGATGAAAATAAAAAAGTAGAATCTTAATAAGATAAGGATATGACTATGAAAGAGTATACAGCAAGTGATTTAAATAAATTAGCAATGGAAATTATTTTATATGCAGGAGATTGTAGAAGCTTAGTAGATGAGGCTTTTAAAATTGCTGGAGAAGGTAAAGATTATAAAGAAATTAAACAATTATTTGATTGTGCAAGATCAAAAATCACGAAGGCACATAAGGTACAAACTGATGTTATACAGAGTACTATCTTAAATGAAAAACAAGAGATGACAATGTTATTTATTCATGCTCAAGATACTCTTATGACAATAAATTCAGAATTATTTATTTCAGAAAACGTGATACGGTTATGGTGTAAAAGTGGATTATGTTTGCATATGAAAAGAAATGAATAGAAGGAGAATGATATGAACGAATTTTCAAAAGATTTTTTCTGGGGTGGAGCAACTTCAGCAACTCAAATTGAAGGAGCATACAATATTGATGGGAGAGGTTTAGCGACTTGTGATTGTAAAACAGCAGGATCATTTTCTCAAAGAAGGCAAGTCACTTTTATAGATAAAGATGGACAAAAAGGAACTATTCCATCAAGCCTTGGAATGTCTCTACCTAAAGGAGCACATCAAACTACATTTGATGATTATTTTTATCCAAGTCATGAAGCTATCGATTTTTATCATCACTATAAAGAAGATATTGCATTATTAGCAGAGATGGGATTTAAAATGTTTAGAATGTCTATTTCATGGTCACGAATTTATCCTACAGGAATAGAAAAAGAACCTAATAAAAAAGGAATAGAATTTTATAAAGACGTTTTTAAAGAATTAAAAAAATATAAAATCGAACCACTAGTAACTATTTTTCATGGAGATTTACCTTTATATCTAGAAGAATGTTATGGAGGATGGGTTAATCGAGAACTTATTGATTTATATATGAAATTAGCAAAAACATGTCTTGTTGAATTTAAAGGACTTGTAAAATATTGGCTGCCTTTTAATGAAATGAATGATTATTTACTAATGTTAGATATGTTTGGAAATGTTTCAACAAAAGAAAGTCATAAACAAAGTTTTCAAATGATCCACAATATGTTAGTTGCAAACGCAAGAACTGTTAAATTAGCTCATCAAGTTGATTCAGAAAATAAAGTAGGATCAATGATTTGTGGAATCCCAAATTATCCAGGTAGTTGTGATCCAGTAGATATTTTAGAAACAAGATATCGTTGGGAAAAAGGAATATATTATACAGGTGATGTACAGTGTTTTGGAGAGTATTCACCATTTTCAAAAAGATTATGGGACGAATATGAAATAAATTTGAATGTTGAACAACAGGATTTTACTGATTTAAAAGAAGGAATTGTAGATTTTTATACATTTTCTTATTATATGACAAATATTGTAACAACACATGAAGTTAATGATATAGTACAAGGTAATTTTGCAAATGGTGCAAGAAATCCTTATTTAGAGTATTCTCAATGGGGTTGGTCATATGATCCCAAAGGATTACGTTATTATTTAGAAGTTATATATGATCGTTATCGTATACCAATGATGATTACAGAAAATGGCTTAGGAGCAATTGATAAAGTGGAAGAAGATGGAACAATTCATGATGACTATCGTATTCAATATTTACAAGACCATCTTCATGAATGTAAAATTGCTATTGATCATGGGGTTGACTTGATTGGTTATACTATGTGGGGATGTATAGATCTTGTGAGTGCAAGCACTGGTCAAATGTCTAAACGATATGGGTTTATTTATGTGGATAGAGACGATGAAGGAAAAGGAACTGGTAAAAGAATAAAGAAAGATTCATTTGAATGGTATAAAAAAATTATTGCTACAAATGGAAAAGAACTTTAAATACAATTATATAATAGAAAAATAACTCCCTTAAAATTATATAAAAAAAGGACAATGATACTTTTTCATTGTTCTTTTTTTGATGAGAAAATCTAGCCAAAATCCTTGCCTTAGGAAGACAAATTACAGGTATAATTTTAGTTAATTCTTTTATGGAGAAAATTTTGTGAGATGACTATGCATTTGTTTATTATATATTGTTTTTTTAGATACAATGGATATATAGAAAGGAGATTATGATGGAAAGAAAAACTTATGGGTATATTCGTGTATCTAGTAAAGATCAAAATGAAGAAAGGCAAGTTATTGCTATGAAATCATTTGGGGTTTTAGAATCACACATGATCATTGAAAAACAATCAGGTAAGAATTTTAATAGACCACAGTATCAAAATCTTATTCATCAATTAAAACCAGATGATATACTTGTAATTAAAAGTATTGATAGACTTGGAAGAAATTATGAAGAAATTATCGAACAATGGCGTTTTTTAACAAAAGAAAAACATGTTAGAATAGTTGTTTTAGATATGCCTTTGTTAGATACAAGAAATGAACATGATTTAATAGGAACACTTATTTCAGATATTGTTTTACAATTATTAAGTTATGTTGCACAGACAGAAAGAGAATTTATTCATCAAAGACAAGCGGAAGGTATTGCGGCAGCTAAAGCTAGGGGTGTTCATTTTGGACCTGCTAAAATGCCATTATCTTATGAATTTGAAAATTATGCAAAGCTTTGGTATGAAGGAAAAATTTCTTCACGTAAAGCTGCTCAAAGATTAGGAATTTCATATCAAACATTTTTAAGACGTGTCAAAGAAAAAGAATATCAAAATAACTTGTAAAAAAAGGATATAAAGTTTTTGTTTTTACTTTAAGTATCCCTGTGACAAATTGTCTACAACTTGTCACAGAAAGGAAATTATATAAAAAAAGACTTAAAATATTGATAATCATCAGTATATTTAAGTCCATTTCTTTTCTTTAGTTTCATTTTTACTAAAGATTGAAATTTAATTTTACATTATTAATTAATTATGAAAGATATTCCATAATTAATTTTTGATCTTGTTTTGAGATGTGAAGTTCCATCATCGCTTCTGCAAATGAGAGATCATTTGCTGCGGCATAATTTCTAATAACTTTCATTTCGCCAATACGTTCGCCTTCAAGTCTTGCTTTCTCTATATTTTCTTTCATTAATCTATCCATAATTTCACACATCACTTCTTGTCCTCCTCTTTGGAATATTATATTTGTTCTTTTGCGTTGTTGATAAAAAATAATATGTTATCATCTTTTGTTTCCTTTTTAAAAGCAGCAAGTTTTTCTGCTGTTTTTCATTTCATTAAAGATATCTCATAATTAATTTTTGATCTTGTTTTGGGATATGAAGTTTCATCATAGCTTCTACAAATGAGATATCATTTACTGCGGCATAATTTCTAATAACTTTCATTTCGCCAATACGTTCGCCTTCAAGTCTCCCTAATGCTTCACCTTCAAGCCTTGCCTTCTCTTCATTTTCTTTTACTAGCCTATCCATAATTTCACACATCGCTTGTTGTCCTCCTTTCT
>UPXV01000017.1 GCA_900538465.1 uncultured Erysipelotrichaceae bacterium | reverse complement strand
AAGCCGCCAGTTCATCTGGAGATATCATTCGATATCTCCTTTTTTCTTGCTTAAATTTATATCATAGAAATAGCATCCATCAATATGGATGTTTTTTAATATCTATAATAAAAACAGAAGATGTTTATGAAAGATTCTTTTCAATGTTTTGTAAGAAAAACAATGACTTTAATAAGAGAAAAATAAAGAAATAAAAAAATGAAAAAAATGTTTGAAAACACTTGATTTATCAACGTTTTTAGTGTAGAATGCACTTGTTGTGAAATGCGTAGAAGTGCGAGGTTGCTGAAACACTGATAGCCGTTGTCATGAGCGGAAGGGTGAATTCAGGTAATTCGTGCGGAGCAGCCAAAAAATTGGCGAACAGAAGGAGGAATAATTCATGGCAAACAACAAAATTAGAATCAGATTGAAATCATTTGATCACAAAATCTTAGATGCTTCTGCTGAAAAGATTGTAGCAGCTGCTAAAAAATCAGGTGCTCAAGTCGTTGGTCCAGTACCATTACCAACAGAAAAAGAAATTTATACTATCTTAAGAGCAGTTCATAAGTATAAAGATTCTCGTGAACAATTTGAAATCAGAACTCACAAACGTCTAATTGACATTGTGAATCCAACACCAGAAACAGTTGATGTATTAACTCGTTTAGAATTACCAAGCGGTGTGGATATCGAAATTAAATTATAAGGAAAGGTTAAGGTGTAACTCATGAAAGGAATCTTAGGTCGTAAGATTGGAATGACTCAAGTTTTCACTACTGACGGAAGATTAATCCCAGTTACTGTTGTAGAAGCAACTCCAAACGTTGTTTTACAAAAGAAAACAGTTGCTACTGACGGATATGATGCAATCCAAGTTGGTTTTGAAGATAAGAGAGAAAAATTAGCAACAAAAGCTCACAAAGGACATGTTGCAAAAGCTGAAACAGCTCCTAAGCGCTTCATTAAAGAATTTCGTTTTGACGAAATGATGAGTTATGAAGTTGGTCAAGAAATTAAAGTTGATAGCTTTGTAGCTGGTGAAGTTGTGGATGTAACAGGAACTAGCAAAGGTAAAGGTTATCAAGGTGTTATAAAAAGACATAATCAACACATTGGTCCTAAGGGACATGGTTCAGGTGCTCACAGAATCGTTGGTTCAATGGGTCCTATCGCTCCTAACAGAATTGCTCCAGGTAAGAAGTTACCAGGACAAATGGGGAACGTAACAAGAACAGTTCAAAACTTAGAAATCGTTGCTGTTGATGTTGAAAACAATGTATTATTAATTAGTGGATCAATTCCTGGTCCTAAAAAAGGATTAGTATTTGTTAAATCTGCTGTGAAAGCAAACGGTAAGGTTAACCCTGCTGAAGATTTAATTATTTATGAAACAGAAGAAGAAATTGTAGAAACAGTAGCAGAAGAAACTACTGAAGCAGCTCAAGCTGCTGCTGAATAATGAAGCGAAAGGAGGAAAACTAATGTTAAAAGTTGCAGTATATAACCAAGAAGGAACAAAAGTTAAAGATACCAAATTGAATGAATCTGTATTCGGTATTGAACCAAATAATCAAGCAATCTTTGATATGGTCTTACTACAAAGAGCTTCATGGAGACAAGGAACTCACAAAGTGAAAAACCGTACTGAAGTCAAAGGTGGAGGAAAGAAACCTTGGAGACAAAAAGGTACTGGTAGAGCTAGACAAGGATCTATCCGTGCTCCACAATGGAGAGGTGGAGGAGTTGTATTCGGTCCTACACCAGATAGAAACTATAAGTTAAAAATGAACAGAAAAGTAAGACGCTTAGCTTTAAAATCAGCTTTAAGTCAAAAAGTTATCGATAGCGAATTAACTGTATTAGATACAATCGCATTTGATGCTCCTAAGACAAAAGCAATGGTTAAAGTATTAGAAAATTTAGAAGCAAACAGAAAAACATTAATCGTTATGGACGAAGTTAATGAAAACGTAGCTTTATCTGCTAGAAATATTCCAGGAGTTAAAGTTATCGATTCAAAAGGACTTAACGTATATGATATCTTAGATAGCACTAAGTTAGTAATGACTGAAGGAGCTATCAAAGCTGTTGAGGAGGTATTGGCATAATGGCACATATTACAGATGTTTTAAAGAAACCAGTACTTACTGAAAAATCTTTATTGTTACAACAAAACGAAAACAAATATACATTTGATGTAGATGTGACTGCTAACAAAACTGAAGTGAAACAAGCAGTTGAAAAAATGTTTGATGTTAAAGTTGAAAGTGTAAACATTATGAATGTGAAACCTAAAACAAAAAGAATGGGTAGATACGTTGGTAAAACTAACAGAAGAAGAAAAGCTATTGTTAAATTAAAAGAAGGATATGAAATTAACTTATTCGGTGAAGAATAAAATTTCAAACTATTGGAATGATCTCCATTCCAGATAAGAAAAATAAGGAGGAACAAAAATGCCTATTAAAGCATATAAGCCTACGACAAACGGTCGTCGTAATATGACTTCTTTGACTTATGAAGAAATTACAACTACTAAGCCAGAGAAATCATTAACAATCCGTTTATCTAAAAAAGGTGGACGTAATAATCAAGGTGTTATCACTACTCGTCATCACGGTGGTGGACATAAACGTTTATATCGTATTATCGATTTCAAACGTAATAAAGATGATATTGTTGGAAAAGTTGCAACAATTGAATATGATCCTAACAGATCAGCAAACATCGCATTAATCAATTATGCAGATGGTGAAAAAAGATATATTCTTGCTCCTAAAGGATTAGAAGTAGGAATGAACATTGTATCAGGTGAAAACGCTGATATTATCGTAGGTAACTGCTTACCAATGGGAAATATGCCTGAAGGTACAGTTATCCATAACATTGAAATGCAACCTGGTAAAGGTGGACAAATCGCAAGATCTGCTGGTGTGTCTGCTCAAATCTTAGGTAAA
Organism: uncultured Erysipelotrichaceae bacterium; assembly: GCA_900538465.1. Taxonomy (GTDB): domain Bacteria; phylum Bacillota_I; class Bacilli_A; order Erysipelotrichales; family Coprobacillaceae; genus Longibaculum. The sequence goes on along the minus strand of UPXV01000017.1, from coordinate 50,820 downwards.
GAAGGAAAATACGTAACTGTCAGATTAGCTTCTGGTGAAGTTAGAAAATTCTTAGCTGTTTGTAGAGCAACAGTTGGTGTTGTTGGAAACGAAGACTATGGATTAGTTAACTATGGTAAAGCTGGTCGTAACAGATGGAGAGGTATTAGACCTACAGTTCGTGGTTCTGTTATGAACCCTAACGATCATCCTCATGGTGGTGGTGAAGGTAGAACTTCAATCGGACGTAAAGCTCCTATGACTCCTTGGGGTAAAAAAGCTCTTGGAGTGAAAACAAGAAATTCAAAGAAAGCTTCAAATAAATTAATCGTACGTCGTCGTAACGGTAAATAAGAAGGAGGGTTATAGAATATGGCAAGAAGTTTGAAAAAAGGTCCATTCGTGGATGAACACTTAATGAAAAAAGTAGAAGCATTAAACGCTGCTAGTAAAAAAGAAGTCATTAAAACATGGTCAAGACGTTCTACAATCTTCCCACAATTTATTGAACATACGTTCGCAGTATATAACGGAAGAGAACATATCCCAGTTTATGTAACTGAAGATATGGTTGGACACAAATTAGGAGAATTTGCTCCTACAAGAACTTATCATGGTCATGATGCTGATGATAAAAAATCAGGTAAATAGAAAGAGAGGAGACTAATAACATGGAAGCAAGAGCTCAAGCTAAAATGATTCGTGTTTCACCTCAAAAAGCAAGATTAGTTGTTGACTTGGTAAGAGGGAAGCAAGTAAAAGAAGCACTTGGTATCTTAGAATACGTAAACAAAAGTGCAACTCCTGCAATCATTAAAGTCGTTAAATCAGCTGCACAAAACGCTGTTTTCAATGAAGGTGCAGAAGAAGATAAATTATACATCAAAGAAATTTATGTAGACGAAGGTCCTACATTAAAGAGATTCCGTGCAAGAGCAAAAGGTAGCGGTACTCAAATTTTAAAAAGAACAAGCCACATCACTTGTGTGGTTGCTGAAAGATAGGAGGGCAAAGTATGGGTCAAAAAGTAAGTCCAGTAGGATTACGTGTTGGCGTTAACCGTGATTGGAATTCAAGATGGTACGCTAATGATAAAGACTTTGCTTCATTATTACACGAAGATATCAAAATTCGTGAATTCTTAAATGCAAAGTTAAAAGGCGCTTATGTCGCTAATATTGAAATCGAAAGATCAAAAAATCGTGTAAACATCTATGTACACACTTCTAGACCAGGTGTTGTTATTGGTAAAGATGGTGAAGCAGTAGATGCTTTAAGAAAAGAAGTTGCTAAAATGGTAAATGGTAAACAAGTGTTTATCAATATCGTTGAAATTAAAAATCCAGATGTTGTTGCTCAACTTGTTGCAAACAAGATTGCAGAACAATTAGAAAACCGTGCTTCATTTAGAACAGTTCAAAAAAGAGCAATCCAAAGCGCTATGAGAGCTGGAGCTAAAGGAATCAAAACTTGTGTATCAGGTCGTTTAGGTGGAGCTGATATGGCAAGAACTGAAGGATATTCTGAAGGAAATGTACCTCTTCATACATTAAGAGCTGACATTGATTATGCGACTGCAGAAGCTGACACAACTTATGGAAAATTAGGAGTTAAAGTTTGGATTTGTAAGGGAGAAATTCTTCCTGCAAAGAAGAAAGGGGATAAATAATCATGTTGATGCCTAAAAGAACTAAATATAGAAGACCTCATAGAGTAAAATATGAAGGTATTGCTAAAGGTGGAACTAAAGTTTCTTTCGGTGAATATGGTTTACAAGCTCAAGAAGGTGCTTGGATTACTTCAAGACAAATCGAAGCAGCTCGTATCGCTATGAACCGTTATATGAAACGTGGTGGGCAAGTTTGGATTAGAATTTTCCCTCATTTAGCGAAAACAAAGAAACCTCTTGAAGTCCGTATGGGTTCAGGGAAAGGTGCTCCAGAAGAATGGGTAGCAGTAGTAAAAACAGGTCGCGTTATGTTCGAAGTTGCTGGTGTAGAAGAAGAAGTTGCAAGAGAAGCATTAAGACTTGCATCTCACAAATTACCAGTTAAATGTAAGATTATTGGAAGAGGTGAGTAATTGTGACAGTTCAAGATATTAGAAATACAGAAACTCAAGAATTACTTAACAAAGTAGAAGAGTACAAAAAAGAATTATTTGGGTTAAGATTCCAACAAGCAACAGGACAATTAGAAAACACTGCTCGTATTAAGACAGTGAGAAAAAATATTGCAAGAATTAAAACAATTATTAGAGAAAGAGAATTAAACAAATAATTAGAAGGAGAAAAATATGGAAAGAAACAATCGTAAAGTTTATACTGGAACAGTTATTTCTACAAAAATGGATAAGACAATCACTGTTTTAGTAGAAACTCATGTTAAACACAAATTATACGGAAAACGTGTTAAATCTTCTAAAAAGTTTAAGGCTCATGATGAAGAAAATATTGCTAGAAATGGTGATGTTGTTAAAATTATGGCAACTCGTCCATTATCTGCAACTAAACGTTTCCGTTTAGTAGAAGTTGTAAAAAAAGCAGAAATTATTTAATGAAAGAATCTGAAAGGAGGTCACTCGAATGATCCATAATGAAAGCAGATTAAAAGTTGCTGACAATACAGGAGCAAAAGAAGTACTAGTAATAAGAAACCTTGGTGGTTCAAATAGAAAATTTAGTAACATCGGTGATATCGTCGTAGCTACAGTTAAGCAAGCGACTCCAGGTGGTACAGTTAAAAAAGGTGAAGTCGTAAAAGCCGTTATCGTAAGAACAAAATATGGTGTTAACCGTGAAAATGGTTCATTAATCAAATTCGATGACAACGCTTGTGTTATTATCAAAGATGACAACTCACCTAAAGGAACTCGTATCTTTGGACCGGTAGCAAGAGAGTTAAGAGATGCAGATTTCATGAAAATCGTATCATTAGCTCCTGAGGTATTATAGGAGGAGAGCGAGAAGATGAAATTACGTGTTGGTGATACAGTTGAAATTATCGCTGGTAGCGATAAAGGAAAAACTGGTGAAATTATTCAAATTCTTAGAAAAGAAAACAAAGTTATTGTTGAAGGTGTGAACATGGTTACAAAACACATCAAACCTTCACAAACTGATCCAGAAGGTGGAATCGTAACAAGAGAAGCTCCTATTGATGCTTCAAATGTTGCTTACTATGATTCAAAAGCCAAAGAAACTGTTAAAATTGGATACGACTTCGATAGCGAAGGTAAAAAATTCCGTATCAATAAGAAAACAGGAAAAGCATTAGACAAAACTACAAAGAAGAAAAAGTAATCGGAAGGAGGTTAAATAATGAACCGACTAAAGGAACGTTATGAAAATGAAATTAGTAAGTCATTAATGACTAAATTTAATTATAGTTCTGTAATGGAAGTTCCAGCTATGGAAAAAATTGTTATCAACATTGGTGTTGGTGATGCAGTAAGCAATTCTAAATTATTAGATGAAGCTGTTGAAGAATTAACTTTAATTGCAGGACAAAAACCAGTGATTACTAGAGCAAAGAAATCAATTGCTGGATTCAAATTACGTGAAGGAATGCCAATCGGATGTAAAGTTACATTACGTGGTGAAAGAATGTACGAATTCTTAGATAAATTAGTAAACATCTCTTTACCTCGTGTAAGAGACTTCAGAGGTGTCCCTAAAAACTCATTTGATGGAAGAGGAAATTACACTTTAGGTGTTAAAGAACAATTAATTTTCCCTGAAATCAACTTCGATAAAGTAAATAAATTAAGAGGAATGGATATCGTATTCGTAACAACTGCTAAAACTGATGAAGAAGGTCATGAATTATTAGCACAATTAGGAATGCCATTCCAAAAATAAGGAGGACTTAATTAATGGCTAAAACATCAATGAAAGTTAAACAACAACGTCCTCAAAAATACAAAGTTCGTGAATATACAAGATGCGAACGTTGTGGACGTCCACATTCAGTAATTAAAAAATTCAAATTATGCCGTATTTGTTTCAGAGAATTAGCTTATAAAGGTGAAATTCCTGGAGTAAAGAAAGCTAGTTGGTAATGAAATTAACCCCAAATGGAAGGAGGACATGTGAATGGTTACAGATCCAATCGCAGATATGTTAACAAGAATTCGTAATGCGAACCAACAACGTCATGAAGAAGTTGTTGTTCCAGCTTCAAAATTAAAAGTTCAATTAGCTGAAATTTTGAAAAACGAAGGATTTATTAAAGGATATAAAGTTGAAGGCGAAGGTGTTATCAAAAACATCGTTATCACTTTAAAATACAAAGGAAATGATAGAGTAATTACAGGATTAAAGAGAGTATCTAAACCTGGGTTACGTCAATATGCAAAAGTTAACGAAATTCCTAAAGTATTAAACGGATTAGGAATCGTTGTATTATCAACTTCTCAAGGGCTTATGACTGATAAAGAAGCAAGAGCTAAACAAATTGGTGGAGAAGTATTAGCATATATCTGGTAATAAAAAATTTAAACAGGAGGTGTAGCTGATGTCTCGTGTAGGTAATAAAATTATCAATGTACCTGAAGGAGTAAAAGTTGAAATCGCTGCTGATAACAACGTTACAGTAACAGGTGCTAAAGGGACTTTAGTAAGACAATTTTCACCATTAATCAAAATTGAGATGGATGGAAATGAAATTAAAGTAAGTAGAACAAGTGAACAAAAAGCAGTAAAACAATTACATGGTACTACAAGAGCATTGCTTGCTAATATGATCGAAGGGGTACACAATGGTTTTGAAAAGAACTTAGAAATCGTTGGTATTGGTTACCGTGGTCAAATGCAAGGTAATAAATTAGTATTAAATGTTGGATATTCTCATCAGGTTGAAATTGAAGGAGAAGAAGGAGTTAAAATCGAAACACCTACTCAAACTACAATTAAAGTATCTGGAATCTCTAAAGAAAGAGTTGGAGAAATCGCTGCAAGAATTAGAGCTGTTAAGAAACCTGAACCTTATAAAGGAAAAGGTATCAAATACGTTGATGAAAGAATTATTAGAAAAGAAGGTAAAACTGCTGGTAAGAAGTAGTTAATAAGTAAAGGAAGGAGCTATTAATCATGGCTAAAACTATGTCAAGAAACGATTTACGTAAAAGACGTCATGCAAGAGTTCGTACAAAAGTAAGTGGAACTCCTGAATGTCCTCGTTTGAATGTATTCCGTTCAAGCTCTCATATCCATGCACAAATCATTGATGATGTTAATGGAGTAACTTTAGTTGCTGCATCTTCAGTAGATATGAAACTTGCAAATGGTGGAAATGTAGAAGCTGCTACTCAAGTTGGTAAAGAAATCGCTAAAAGAGCAATCGCTAAAAATATTGAAAATGTGGTATTCGATCGTGGAGGATACATCTATCATGGTCGTGTGAAAGCACTAGCTGAAGCTGCTAGAGAAGCTGGATTGAAATTCTAATAGGAGGTTAAAGAATGGAACAACGTAAACCAAGAGAAAATGGGCCAAGAAGAAATGGACCAAGAAAAAATGGACCAAGAAGAAATAATGGACCTAAAGTTGAAAAAGAATTCGAAGAACGTGTTGTTACTATTAACCGTGTAACTAAAGTTGTTAAAGGTGGACGTAAATTCCGCTTTGCAGCATTAGTTGTTATCGGTGATAGAAAAGGTCGCGTTGGATTCGGAACTGGTAAAGCAAACGAAGTACCTGATGCTATTAGAAAAGCATCTGAAGCAGCTAAGAGAAATGTAATCAATGTACCAATTATTCATGGAACTATTCCTCATGAAGTAAACGGTATGTTTGGTTCAGGAAATGTATTCTTAAGACCTGCATCTGAAGGTACTGGAATCATCGCTGGAGGGCCAGTTCGTGCTGTTGTTGAATTAGCAGGATATTCTGATATCTTATCTAAATCACTTGGATCTAGAACTCCAATCAACATGGTTCGTGCAACTATGGAAGGGTTAGCATCATTAAAAACTGCTCAACAAGTTGCTGAATTAAGAGACAAAAAAGTTGAAGAAATTTACGGATAGGAGGAGCGTAAGAAATGGCAAAAGAAACGAAAGTTATCATTACGCTTGTAAAAAGTCCAATTGGTGCAAAAAAGAATCAAAAGGATACTCTTAAAGCGTTAGGTTTAACAAAAATGAACAAATCAGTAGAAAAAGTCAACAATGAATTTATTCAAGGTATGATTAGAACTGTTGGACACCTTGTTAAAGTTGAAGAAAGTAAATAGGAGGTGTAAACATGAAGCTACACGAATTACAATATACAGAAGGTGCACGTAAAGAAAGAAAACGTGTTGGTCGTGGAACTAGTTCTGGTACTGGTAAAACTGCTGGTAAAGGACAAAAAGGTCAAAAAGCAAGATCTGGTGGAGGAAAGAAACCTGGTTTTGAAGGGGGACAAACACCTTTATTCATGCGTTTACCAAAACGTGGTTTCACTAACTTTAATAAAGTTGAGTACGCAATCGTTAATGTTGAAGATTTAAATAAATTTGAAGCTGGTAGCGTTGTTGATGCTGCTAAATTAATGGAATGTGGACTTATCAAGAAAGAATTAGATGGTTTAAAAGTTTTAGGTGACGGGAAATTAGAAGTTGCTTTAACTGTTAAAGCTCAAAAATTCTCTAAATCAGCTGTTGCCGCAATCGAAGCCGCAGGTGGAAAAACTGAGGTGATCTAAGATGTTAAACTTTTTTAAGAATGTTTTTAAAAAAGGTGAATTACGTCGTAGAATTATCTTTACTCTAGGTATGTTATTTGTATTCCGTTTAGGGGCTGCAATTACAATCCCTTCTATCAATATTGATGCATTAAATCCTAATGCAGCAAATAATGGTATCTTAGGAATCATTAACATGCTTGGTGGTGGGATGCTAGAGAGATTTTCAATCTTCTCATTAGGAGTTTCTCCTTATATTACAGCATCTATCATTATTGAGTTATTATCAATGGATGTTATTCCTATTCTTGCTCAATGGCAAAAAGAAGGGAATACAGGTAAAAAGAAAAAAGATAAAGTAACACGTTTTGTGACTTTAGCTTTAGCTGCTATTCAAGGTGGATCATTAACATATGCTTTTGATAAGATGTATCACATGTTGAACTCTTCATCAATTTTGGCTTATGTTTATGTTGTTGTTATCATGATGGCAGGAAGTATGTTAGCAATGTGGATTGGTGATCAAATCACTCAAAAGGGTGTTGGAAACGGAACTTCATTGTTAATCTTTACTGGAATTGTTTCTAATTTACCTGCCAACTTTATTACAACGTTTAATAATTTGGTTACATTTGATAAAGGAACACAAACAGCGACTCTTGGTATTTTATGGTTTGTCTTATTCGTAATTGTTTATTTAGCAATTGTTATCTTCGTTGTTTTTAACGAAGGAGCAGTTAGAAAAATCCCAATTATGTATGCAACAAACTCAAATCCAACAATGAGAACAAAAGATACAACACATATGCCTATTAAAATTAATAGTTCAGGTGTGTTACCAGTTATCTTTGCTTCATCTGTGTTGGCTGCACCAAGAACAATTATTAGTTTTATGAAATCAACTGAAATTACAAAAACAATTGATTCAATTCTTAATTATCAACAACCTGTTGGTTTCTGTTTATACTTAGTAATGATTGTATTATTCGCTTTCTTCTATTCAAATTTACAAATTGATTCACATAAGATCAGTGATGATTTGAAGAAGAATGGTGGAGCTATTCCTGGAGTAAGAACAGGAATGGATACTGAAAAGTATATTAGTACTGTTTTAAATAGAGTTACAGTTGTTGGATCAATTTTCTTAGTGATTATTGCTGCTATACCAATTATGACACCAGTCATTTGGTCACAAACATCTAATGCTGCTTTAACATTAGGTGGTACTGGATTAATCATCATTACAGGTGTAGCCTTAGAAACAACAAAACAAATTAAAACATTGATTACTCGTAAAGAGTATCATGGTTATATTAGAAAGTAGTATAATAAAGGAGTGTAAAACAATGAACATTATTTTAATGGGGCCTCCTGGTGCTGGTAAAGGGACTCAAGCCACTAAACTTGTTAACAAGTATGGTTTGACACAAATATCTACTGGAGACTTATTCAGAAAAGCATTGAGTGAACAAACTAAGTTTGGTGTTATTGCTAAATATTTTATGCAATTTGGGCACCTTGTACCAGACGATTATACGATTGAAATGGTTAGGGAATACTTAAAAGAAAATACATTTGAAAATGGATTTATCTTAGATGGATTCCCAAGAACAATAGTTCAAGCAAGAGAACTTGAAAGTATTGCAAAAGAATTCAACTTTACAATTGATGCAATTGTGAATTTAGATATTCCTCAAGAAAAACTTATTTCTAGATTATCTGGAAGAAGAACTTGTAAAGATTGTGGTGCAACTTTCCATGTTGAATTCAATCCACCTAAAGTTGAAGGAAAATGCGACAAATGTGGTGGAGAATTGTATCAAAGAGATGATGAGAGTGAAGAAGCAGTCACTATCAGACTTGATACTTATAACAAACAAACAAGACCTTTAATTGATTATTATACAATGAAAGGGACAATCATTAATATTAATGGTGACCAACCTATGGAAGACGTCTTTAAAGACATTGAAAAAAGCTTGGAGGGTAAATAATGATTGTAACTAAAGACCAAAGAGAAATTGAATTAATGAGAGAAGCTGGACGCATTGTTGGACTTGTTCATAGCAAGTTAAAGGATTTTATTAAACCAGGTGTAACAACTATGGAAATTAATAAATTCTGTGAAAAGATTATTCGTGATGCAGGAGCAACTCCTTCGTTTCTTAACTTATATGGATTTCCTGGAGCTGTCTGTACTTCAATTAATGAAGTTGTTGTTCATGGGATTCCAGATCAAACAAAGTTAAAAGAAGGGGACATTATTTCAGTGGATGTAGGTGCATGTTATAAAGGTTATCATGGAGATAGCGCTTGGACATATGCAGTTGGTCAAATTAGTGAAGAAGCTGCTCACTTGATGAAAGTGACAGAAGAATCATTATATGCAGGTCTTGCCCAAGTCAAACCTGGCAATCGTTTATCCGATATATCTCATGCTGTACAAACATATCTAGAAAGTCACGGTTGTTCGACTCCTAGAGACTATACTGGTCATGGGATTGGAACGAAAGTTCATGAGGACCCAGCTGTTCCAAATTATGGGGCACCTGGACGTGGACCTAGATTGAAAGAGGGTATGACTCTTGCAATAGAACCAATGGCTCATTTAGGCAGATGTGAAACAGATGTTTTAGATGACGACTGGACTGTTGTGACAAGAGATCGCACTCTTGCAGCTCACTATGAACATACTATCGTAATTACAAGTGATGGGTATGAGATTTTGACAAAACTTTAAAAGGGAGTTATAATCAATGGCAAAAAAAGATGACGTTATTGAAGTAGAAGCAGTTGTTCTTGAGACGTTACCAAACGCTAAATTCAAGATACAATTAGAAAATGGAGCGGTTATTGATGCTCACGTTTCTGGTAAAATCCGTATGAATTACATTCGCATTTTACCGGGGGATAGAGTAACCGTAGAAATTTCTCCATATGATTTAACACGTGGGCGAATCACATTTAGACATAAATAGGAAATCTTCCAAAAGGAGGTAAAGATTAAGATGAAAGTAAGACCATCTGTAAAACCAATTTGCGATAAATGCAGAGTAATTAAACGTAAGGGTAGAGTAATGGTGATCTGTGAAAACCCTAAACATAAACAAAGACAAGGTTAATAGGAGGAAGTAAAACATGGCTCGTATAGCAGGTGTTGATATCCCACGTGATAAACGTGTGGTAGTTTCTTTAACTTATATCTATGGTATTGGAGCAACTACAGCTAAAAAAATCTGTGAAGCTACTGGAATCAGTGAAGATACTAGAGTTAAAGATTTAACTGAAGAAGAAGAAGGAAAAATCAGAAAAGAAGTAGAAAAATATAAAGTTGAAGGAGATCTTCGTAGAGATGTTGCATTAAACATTAAACGTTTAATGGAAATCGGTAGCTACAGAGGAATCCGTCATCGTAAAGGACTTCCAGTTCGTGGACAAAAAACTAAAACAAATGCTCGTACTCGTAAGGGTAAAGCTCGTCCAATTGCTGGTAAGAAGAAATAGGAGGTTGAACGAAAATGGCAAAGGCAAAAACAAATACTCGTGGTAAAAGACGTGTTAAAAAGAATATAGCAAAAGGTGTCGCACATGTACATTCAACTTTCAATAACACAATTGTTACTGTAACTGATGAACATGGTAATGTCTTAACTTGGTCTAGTGCTGGTGCACTTGGATTCAAAGGTTCAAGAAAATCTACTCCATATGCTGCGCAAATGGCTGCTGAAGCTGCTGCTAAAGCATCAATGGATCATGGTATGAAATCTGTAGACGTATGTGTTAAAGGTCCTGGTCCAGGACGTGAAGCTGCTGTTAGAGCTTTACAAGCTGCTGGATTAGAAGTAACTTCAATTAATGATGTTACACCAATTCCACATAACGGGTGTCGTCCACCAAAACGTCCTCGTGGATAATGAAGTAAACAAGTATTTATTTCTAAGTGAGGAGGGAAATAATGCAAAAGTTTGAAAAAGCAAATTTTAATGTCGCAGAATATGATGAAAGTGATAACTATGGTAAGTTTGTCATCGAACCACTTGAAAGAGGGTTCGGGACAACTTTAGGAAACTCTTTACGTAGAGTATTATTATCATCTATTCCTGGTTGTGCAGTACATGCTGTAAAAGTTCAAGGAGCAATCCACGAATTCTCTGCAGTAGATGGTGTAGTAGAAGATGTCACTTCAATCATTTTGAACATTAAGAAATTAGTGTTTGCAATTGACGGTGATGACGATGTTACAATGATCATTGATGTTAAAGGACCTGCTGTTGTAACAGGTGCTGATATTCAATGTCCATCTAATGTCACAATGATTTCAAATGACTTAGAAATCGCTCATGTTGCTGAAGGAGCTCATTTCTATATGGAAATGTATGCTCATAGAGATAGAGGTTACATGAGTGCTGATCAAAATAAGAAATTGATTAATACCATTGGTGTAATCGCTACTGATTCAATTTATTCACCAGTTGTGAAGGTTGCTTATGCAACTGAACCAACTCGTGTTGGTCAAAGTGCAAAATATGATCAATTGACTTTAGAAATTACAACTGATGGATCAATTAAGCCACATGAAGCTTTAGCATTAGCTGCTAAGATTTTAGTGGAACACTTAAATATGTTCGTTGAATTAACTGATATGGCTATGAACATGGAAGTTATGAGCGAAACAGAAGAAGATACAAGTAACAAAGTACTTGATATGACAATTGAAGAATTAGACTTATCAGTACGTTCTTATAACTGCTTAAAGAGAGCTGGTATTCAAACAGTTCAAGAACTTGCCGCTAAGAGTGAAGACGATATGATTAAAGTCCGTAACTTAGGTAAGAAATCTCTAAAAGAAGTGAAAGAAAAATTAGTAGAATTAGGATTAGGTTTTAGACCTGTTGAATAATTCTAAGAGAATATTGGAAGGAGCACTCATCTATGGCACAAAATAGAAAATTAGGGCGTGTATCATCTCATAGAAAAGCAATGTTACGTAACTTAGCTACAGATGTTATCATGTATGGAAAAATCGAAACAACAGCTACAAGAGCTAAAGAAGTTCGCTCAATCGTTGACGAATTAATCACTTTAGGTAAACGCGGTGATTTACATGCAAGAAGACAAGCTGCTCAAGTATTACAAGATGTTGTAGATCCTGCTACTGGTAAAACTGCAGTTCAAAAATTATTTGACGAAGTTGCACCTAAATATGCAGATAAGAATGGTGGATACACTCGTGTATTAAAAACTTATAACCGTAAAGGTGATAATGCACCAATGGCTATTATTGGTTTATTCTAATTAGCAATAGAGTGATGGACATAAAGTTCATCACTTTTATTTTGTTAATTTTATTTACAATTTTGAAGTGATATTAATAATATTTTGTAAATTACATTATTTTCTTAAATAAAAGTATAGATAAGAAAAAGAAATTGGAATAAGATATCGTTGTCAAATGAAGGAGGACGATAAATATGTTAGAAGAAAAAGATATTATTAATAAAGCAAAAGAAGCTTATGAAAGTCATTTTAAAGATATTGAAGAAAAAACTGATGATGCATTCAGAGGTGGAGATGTAACTTTAGATAAGGACAAATTAGAAAAAGAAGTCAAAGAAAAAGTTATCCAAGAAGAAAAGAAACATGAATCATTAGAAGTATTGAGAGAAAAAATTACAGAAGATGCTGAAGAATCATTAAAGAATGCTTTTGGTGAAGAAAAAGAAGCTGAACCAAAAGAAAAGATGAATACAGAACAAATGTATGAAGAATTAAATAAAGAAAAAGAACATCTTACAAAAATGGTTGAAGAAATGAAAGAAGAAAAATTAGCTGGAAAGAAGTAAAACACATCGTGTGATGTGTTTTCTTTCTATTTACTTTCTATCCAATGATATATATAATGAGAAAAGAGGTGATGAAAAATGCTTATTCATAAAATAGAAAAAACTCATTTTTCTCCAAGTGAGGCAGTCGTTATTGATTATATATTGAAAAATGGAGAACAGATTAAAAATATGACAACTGCATCTATTGCACAAGAAACATTTACATCACCACCATTATTAATTAGAATTGCTAAAAAATTAGGTTATTCTGGATGGAATGCATTTAAGGAAGCATACCTTGAAGAATTAAATTATTTGTATGCCAATCGACAAGTTGATGCAAGTATTCCTTTTGTTGTGAGTGATGATATAATGACAATAGCTCAAAATATATGCATATTAGAAAGTGAAACAATTCAAGATACGTTAGCATTATTACATCATGATGATTTACAAAAAGCAATGCAGTTTATTCGTAAAACAAAAGAAATAGATATTTATGCTGTTTCAACACATATTTATTTAGCGGAAACTTTTCGTCAAAAAATGTATCGTATTGAAAAGAGTGTGAATCTGTGTCGTTTGACAGGTGATGCCAAAGTTCAAGTGGCTATGAGTACACCTGAAAAATGTGCAATTCTTATTTCTTATTCAGGACGAACACCGTTTATAGTAGATGTTGCTAAAAAGTTAAAACAGAAGGGAACACCTGTGATTGCTATAACAAGTATAGCTGATAATGATTTGTCTAAAATAGCTGATGCAACATTACGAATGTCATCACGTGAGATGATTCATACGAAGATTGGAGATTTTGCAAGTACTCAATCTGTAAAATGCTTACTTGATATTCTCTATGCTTGTATATTCTCTATGGATTATCAAAAGAACTTAGATTATCGCATTCGTATTGCAAAAGAAATCAATCAACAAACGTCTAACGACGAACAAATTGATGAAGAATAAGCTTGATATATTGAGGATTTTTAGAAATTACTCTTCTGAATATCCTTTTCTTTTGTATGGAGGTTGACAAGTGAGTTTAATCATACTAAAATTGTAATACTTGGAGGAAGAACCATGGAAAAAATAATTGAAATAAAAGATTTATCGTTTGAATATGAAGAAGGTGCTCAAACGATTGACCATATATCATTTGATATAAAAAAGGGTTCATATACAACAATTTTAGGCCATAATGGGAGTGGAAAAAGTACAATTGCTAAACTCTTAATGGGATTACTTGAAAAAAAGAGTGGCGAGATTATTGTTGGAGGAATCACTTTAACCGAAGAAACTCTTAGTGATGTAAGAAGTCAAATTGGGATAGTATTTCAAAATCCTGATAATCAATTTATTGGTGCAACAGTAAGAGATGATATTGCTTTTGGATTAGAAAATACATGTGTAGATCCATCATTAATGGATGGGATTATACAAGAGTATGCCCAAAAGGTAAATATGTTAGATTTCCTTGATCATGAACCTACAAAGTTATCAGGGGGACAAAAACAAAGAGTCGCTATTGCTGGGATTTTAGCAATGAGTCCATCTATTATTATTTTGGATGAAGCAACAAGTATGTTAGATCCAAAAGGAAGAAATGAAATTAATGCTTTGGTTCATCAATTGAATAAAGATAAGGATATGACAATTTTATCTATTACTCATGACATTGAAGAGGCAGCTACATCTGATTATGTGATTTTATTGAGTGATGGTCATATTATCGATACTGGGACACCAGAGGAAGTTTTGATGAAACAAGAACAAATTGAAAGTTTATCTTTAGATGTTCCTTTTGCATATAAAATATCAAAAGGTTTAAAACAAAGAGGAATACAAGTACATGACTATATTGATAGAGAGAAGTTGGTGAAAGAATTATGTCAATTACATTCAAAGAAGTAGAACATATATATAGTGAAAATACACCTTTTTCATATCATGCATTAAAAGGAATTAATCTTGATATTAAAGAAGGAACAATGACTGCGCTTATTGGTCATACAGGAAGTGGGAAATCAACACTTATTCAACATATCAATGCTTTATTATTGCCAACAGCAGGAGAAATACATATTGATGATTTTTTAATTAGTGCAACTGATAAACCTGAAACATTAAAACCATTAAGAAAAAAAGCAGGTTTAGTTTTCCAATTTCCTGAATATCAATTATTCGAAGAAACAATTTTAAAAGATATTATTTTTGGGCCAAAGAATTTTGGAGTGAGCGAAGAAGAAGCTATAGAAATTGCTAAAGAAACATTAAAATTAGTTGGATTAGATGAATCCTATTTAAATAAATCACCTTTTGATTTATCAGGAGGACAAAAACGCCGTGTTGCAATTGCAGGAATATTGGCAATGAATCCAGATATTCTTATCTTAGATGAACCAACTGCTGGATTGGATCCACAAGGTGCAAAAGAAATGTTAAATTTATTTAAGAAAATTAATCAACAGGGAAAAACAGTCATTCTTGTTTCTCATGATATGAATCAGGTTTTAGAATATTGTGATGATGTTGTTGTGATGAATAAAGGACGTGTAGAAAGACATGTAACTGTTGATGAATTGTTTAGGGAAACTGAATACTTAACATCATTGAGTATTGATTTGCCAATTATGACTTCGTTTATTTTAGAATTGAATCAAGGTGGTTTTCATATTGATCCATCAATAAAAGATATTGATCAATTAATTGAATGTATAGGAGGGCAAATCCATGAATAATATGATGTTTGGACGTTATTTACCATTGGATAGTTTTGTTCATAGATTAGATCCACGTTTAAAAATTGGTTCATTATTATTGTTATTGATTGCAGTTTTTTTTGATGCAGGATTTTTAGGATATGCGATTTTAGGTGTTTTTGTTGTTATTATGGCAATCTTATCTAAAATTAAAATATCACAGATTATCAAAGCTATTAAGCCAATGTTATTTATGATGGCATTTTTATTGATTTTCAATCTTTTGTTTATCCAAAGAGGAAATATTGTTTTTGAATTAGGATTTTTAAAAATTTATGATCAAGCTTTGAGTCAAACAGCTTATATTTTTATTCGTTTGGTCTTGATTATTATTATGACAACAATCCTAACTGCCACAACAAAACCTTTGGATTTAACTCTAGGAATTGAACATTTGTTGTCACCTTTTAAGAAAATTGGATTTCCGACTCATGAAGTGGCTATGATGATTTCGATTGCTTTACGTTTTATTCCAACACTCTTAGAAGAAACACAAAGAATTATGAAAGCACAAGCAAGTCGAGGAGTAGAATTTTCTGAAGGAAGTTTAAAAGAAAAGATTTTATCTATTGTTTCATTAATTATTCCTTTATTTATTTCTGCTTTTCAAAGAGCAGAAGATTTAGCAAATGCTATGGAAAGTCGTAATTACAACCCTGAAGCTAAAAGAACAAGATATAAACAACTTCATTGGAAGTTAGCTGATACAATTACTTTTATTATGGTTTTAGCAATGTGTTCAACAATGGTTGTAATGAGTATTGTTTTATGAGAGTAAAATGTATTGTCAGTTATGATGGGAGTAAGTTTCATGGCTTTCAAGTTCAAGATAAAGAAAGAACTGTTCAAGGAGAAATTCAAAAAGCTTTAAAAAAGATCAATGAAGAAGATGTTATTATTCATGCATCAGGGAGAACGGATGCAAAGGTTCATGCTGTTCATCAAGTTTTTCATTTCGATACAAAAAAACAATTACCTGCTGCACAATGGAAACGTGCTATTAATCATTTTATGCCTAATGATATTTATATATTAGATGCGACATATGTTGATGAAGATTTCCATTCACGTTATAGTGCAGTGAAAAAAGAATATCGTTATTTATTGAGTATGAATGAATATAATCCTTTTGAAACAAATTATATTTTTCAATATGGACGTTCTTTAGATATTGAAGCGATGAGAGATGCTGCTTCTCTTTTTATAGGAGAACATAACTTTGCATCATTTTGTACATATGATCAATATGGAAATACCATTAGAACTCTTTATTCTTTTGAAATTACGGAAGAGAATGGAATTGTGACTTTTCGATTAATTGGCAATGGATTTAGACGTTATATGGTAAGACATTTGGTTGGTGGAATTATCCAAGTTGGAGCTCACCGTATTTCCAGGGAAATATTGTCAGAAATGCTAGAAAGTTGTGGAAAAAAGAAATGTTTATTTAAAGCCAAACCGCAAGGTTTATATTTACAAGAGGTATATTATGAAGAAGACTAATTATCATACACATACATATCGTTGTGGACATGCCAATGGAAATGAAGAAGACATGATCAAAGCAGCAATTGACATGGAAATGGATGAATTAGGAATGTGTGGACATGTCCCACTTCCTCATTATCGTAAACACTTAATTCATGCTATTCCATCTCTTCGCTCTTTAAGATCTTTAGCAGGTCTTATTCGTGCTTTTATTCATAATGGTCCCTATATGCGTATGCCGTACACACAAATGGAAGAACATTTAGAAATATTAAGAGATTGTCAAAAGAAGTATCAAGATCAATTGACAATTTATAAAGGTTTTGAAGCTGAAGGCTTAGAAGAATATTTTGATTACTATCAAACATTACTTTATGAACATAAAGTTGATTATTTGATTTTAGGACATCATTTTCATAAATATTGTATCCATGATGATTATTATGGAAAAGCTAAAATGACAAAGAAAGATATTTATCAATATTGTAATGATGTTGAAAAGGCATTAGAAACAAAATTATTTAGTTATTTGGCTCATCCAGATTTATTCTTAATTGGATATAGTCAATTTGATTTGGATGCTCAAACTGTTTCAAGAAGAATCTGTGAAAAAGCAAAAGAATTGAATATTCCTCTAGAAATCAATGCTGGAGGAATGCGTAGAGGTCTTCATGAAAGAAATGGAGAAGAATTATATTTATATCCTAATGCTCATTTTTGGGATATTGCTAGTGAAGTGGGAAATGATGTGGTTTTAGGATTTGATGCTCATGATCCTTCTGATTTTAATCAAGCAATGTATGAACAAATGATGAAATTTGCTGATGATCATCATTTGCATGTGATTGATCATTTTGAATTCTTACAAGGAAATTTTGATAAATATCAAGCAGAGTATGATATTCGATAGGAAGAAAAATTTTCTTCCTTTTTTTGCAACTTTTTATCCTATTTCATTGTATTTATAATGAGGGGAGGAATATAACATGGTTAGGAAAATATCGAATCAAGAGTTTGATGATATTTTTATAAAATATAGTGATATGGTGACAAGATTATGTATTTTGAATTTAAGAAATACAACAGATGCGAAAGATTGCTTTCAAAATGTTTTTATAAAACTATTTCAAAGTGAAAAGGATTTTGAAAATGATGAACATATCAAAGCATGGTTAATACGTGTTACCCTCAATGAATGTAAAAATTATCAAAAATTATTTTATAAACCAATGATCAATATTGATGAAGTTATTGTTGTTAAAAAACAAGAAGAACTTGTTTTATTACCAATTGTTTTAAAATTACCATTGAAATATAAAAATGTTTTATATCTACATTATTATGAAGGATATAAAACAAGTGAAATTGCATCCATGTTAAATATGAATGAAAATACAATTAAGTCACACTTAAAAAGAGGTAGGGAATTATTAAGGAAAGAAGTAGGTGAATTTTATGAATAAGTTTAAGGAATTTGATCATGTAAAAACACCAAGTGATTGGAAAAATATTGATTTAACTCAACCCAAGAGGAAAAAAAATTATCATCTTCAATCATCTTTTCTTGTTATAAGTGTTATTGTTGTATGTTCTTTTATTGGGTTGATTTATGTTTATCACAATGATATTTATCAATGGATGCAATCTTTATTTGATAATAAAGAAATAGAAATTGTAAAACCACAAGAAGAAAGAGAAAAGAAATGGCAAATTGAAGGAAACTTTCTCTATGATTATCATGTAGTTAATGATCAAAATAGAATAGATGAAGTTTATGCATTTATTGATGGAAAATTTGTTAAAAAAGATATTTCTCATAAGAGTGGGGAATATCAGTCAAAGCCATACTCATTTGATTATGTCCAATATGACGATTATATTTTTACATTCAATCAAACTGGATTTTTTCAATATAGTTTGCAATTGATGAAGGGTGATCTTGTTTATTTTGGATCACAAGATCATAATTTGTGTACATTAAATATGAAAACAGATGATATAAAAACAATAACAAATGATCAAAAGTCAGCAAACTTTGCTATTTCACCAAATGGAAAATATATATTAATCAATAAATTTGATAAATATTGGACTGTTTATAATACAAATACGCATATAGAAAAGAAAATAGATGCTATGAATCCTTATGCACATAGTAATGAATATAGTTTTTATAAAGAAAATGATCTCATCACATTTAATAGTCGTGATGAGACAGTCTTGATTCATCTGGATACATTCAAAACAAATAATATGAAAGTAACATGCCTATATCCTATGGCTTCATCTATGACGATTGATTTTGATGATAACGAAACAATTATTACAAATCATCTGGATTCAAAAGTTTTTAAAATAAATATGAATTTACAAAATTATGAATATGCTATTCAACAAAATAGATATCTTATGTTTGATTCAAAGGACGATAAACAAATGATCTTTGTTGATTTTGAAAAACAGGAATATAAAGTCATAAAATATCTTAATGAAAAAGTTTATCAAACTGGTTTTGATATTCTTCAAAAGCACTATATTATAACTTACTATCAACAGAATAATCAAAACTATTATGAGATTTTATCTTTAGAAGATATTTTCTCTTAACATATGATAACAAAATTAAATTTATATTGACAAAATCAATGATATTGTTATAATAGAAAGTGCCTTATTTTAACGTTTGTAGCCCCGGAAACTACAGGAGGATTAAAAATGAGACAAACAACTATGGCTAAAGAAGCCACAATTGAACGTAAATGGTACGTAGTTGATGCTGAAGGTTTAACTTTAGGTCGTTTAGCATCAGAAGTAGCAACTGTATTAAGAGGAAAACATAAACCAACTTATACACCACATGTAGATACTGGTGATTATGTTATTATCATTAATGCAGAAAAAGTAGTGATGACTGGTAAAAAATTAGATACTGTGAAATACTATCATCATACTGGATGGTTAGGTGGTTTAAAAACAAAAACTGCTCGCCAATTCCAAGAATCTGATCCTACAGGTTTTGTAGAAGCAGCTGTTAAAGGTATGTTACCTCATAACACACTTGGAAGAAAACAAGGGATGAAATTATTTGTTTACACTGGAAGCGAACATCCACATGCAGCACAAAAACCAGTAGAAATGAAAATCAAGGGATAAGGAGGACGAGAGATAAATGGCTAATGTACAATACAGAGGAACTGGACGTAGAAAGTCTTCAGTAGCACGTGTTATTTTAACACCAGGTGCAGGAAAAATCGTCATCAATGGTAGAGAAGCAAAAGATTATTTACCATCTGATGTATTATTAATGATCGTCAACCAACCACTTGAATTAACTGGAACAGCTGGTAAGTTTGATGTCAACGTAAACGTATATGGTGGAGGATACACTGGACAAGCTGGTGCAATCCGTCATGGTATTTCAAGAGCTTTATTAGAAGCTGGAGATGATTATAGACCAGTATTAAAAGCTGCTGGATTCTTAACTCGTGATGCACGTGTCAAAGAACGTAAGAAATATGGTCTTAAAGCTGCACGTAGAGCACCACAATTCTCTAAGAGATAATTATTATTGTTTCTTAAGAGAGCAAAAGAAAACTACAAAAACGAGAAAAAGCCTTTATTTAAGGGCTTTTTTTCATATTCAGTGATTTTGTGAATTTTTATAAAAAGTGAGATAAACTCTCATTTTTGAAACAATACAATTTACCTATTGGGTAATCTACCGACAAATTCTAGTTTGCAAGTCATTAGGTGTTCATATTTGAACACCGTTTTTTTAAATCTTGTATTCTCGTTTAGAAGATGTCATAATAACGATAAAATAAATTAGAATAGGTGGAGGTAAATATGGTACATGGTAAAGAAGGACTTTTAGGGTTGTTTTTAATAAATTATGGGCTTGTCAATGTTTTTGATGTGTTTGGTATATTATAAAACAGGGAAAATGAAATATGCATGGATGTCATTTGGTTTTCTTTATACTTTAGGAATACTTATGTTGATGACTGACAATCCTATAAAATCATATTTAAATGTATCATCAAATAGTCGCTTTTATTCTATTCTTTCTCTTATCATTCTTATTATAGGTATTATGTTATCTTTTGTTTTGTTGGCTAGTAAAGGTGAAAAATATGTCATTTCAGGTATTTTGTTGAGTGTAGGAATACACTTTTTACCATTCAATTTGATTTATACCATTATTTTAAGTGCTCTAGTCAGTTTAAATGCTATATATTCTTTTGTTAAAAAAGATTGTTTTTTTTATAAGATACTTATGATAGATGCACTATTAAAAAGCTTTATGGGAGTTTTGTTGTTGTTTATATAACGAAAATAGCGATTGCTTATTAAGAACAATCGCTATTTTTATAGAAAAATATATTCGTTAATCATTTGCTTCAAAGCCATTTTTCTTATAAAGTACAAGAAATAAAACTGTTGCAATGATGATTTCAACAATTAAAATAATTATACTATTTATTGGAAATGGATGGGCATTGATACTGATTTGATTTGCAAAGTCCATGATGACACCAGTAAATGTGAGAGATGATATTGTATCAAGAATAGGATGAATACCATTTAACATTGGTAAAAGTAAAAGCACTAGCATAAATGGTGTTGTTATCATACTTGCATTCATCTGATCTTTTGAATAAATACCAATCAACATACCTACAATTGTGCCGATAAGACTTGATAAAGTTGTTAACAACAAGTAACATCCCCATTGTATAACTGTCATAGATAAACCAGTGATAAAAGGAAGCAAAGTATTAACAACAATGGATTCCATAAGAACAGGTAATACACTGCCAAAATAAAATTCCATCCCATTTACTGAAGATGTCATCAGAACTCTCAATGTATGTTTTTCTTTTTCTTCAGCAAGTGAACCTGCAACACAAAAGATACTGCACATACAAATATTCATAATAACACAGTTTGCTAGTGTTGATGGACTCATTTTTCCACTTTCCATATAGACACTAGACATAAATCGCATCAAAAGTGCAAAACCTATGGAAAACAATGGCATGATGATATATGTCTTATCAAGTAATGTTTTACTTTTCACTTCCATAACTGCTAATAATTTTCTTAAATGAATACTTTTCATTCTAAGCCCCTCCCTGTTACCTTTAAAAATACTGTTTCTAATGTTGGTTCACATGAGTGTAGTGTTTCAATACGGTTTTCTAATAACCACTCATTGAGTTGCGACAACTCTTCTTTTGTTTGATGAATCACATATTCTTTTTTATCATCTAACAAAACATGATATTTCTTTTCAGTGTTGTATTTTAAACATAATTGATGAGGTGTTCCAAACTCAACAATTTCACCATCATTTAATAGTGCTACATGATCACATAGTTTTGTGGCTTCTTCCATGTTATGTGTTGTTAAAAAGATAGCCATTCCTTCATTTTTAAGTTCTAGTAAGAGTTGATGAATTTTTAAAGCGGTAGAAGGATCTAAACCACTTGTCGGTTCATCCAAAAATAAGACTTTTGGTTTATGAAGAATTGCTCTTGATAGAACTAAGCGCTGTGTTTGTCCTTTTGATAATTTTGAAGCAAGTTTATTTTTGTGCTCTAATAACCCAACTCTTTCTAGCAAAATGTCAATCTCTTTTTTATCTACACCATGTATTTTAGAAAAATAACGAAGATTATCATAAACTGTTAATCTTTCATACACACCACTCATATCAGTGACGATTCCAATTTGTTCATAGATTGTCTCATCAATGTTTTGAGAATCAATACCAAAGATACAAGCTTCTCCTGATGTCTGATGCAGCTGACCAGTAATAATCTTAATTGTTGTTGTTTTTCCTGCTCCACTTGGTCCTAAAAAACCTAATATTTCTCCTTTATGCAGGATAGCATTAATATCTTTTAAGACAAGTTCGTTATTGAATTTCTTTGAAACATGATTTAATTTAATAATTTCATTCATATACTATTCCTCCTTCATTACGTTATATCTTAAAGAAAATAATATAAAAAAGTGAAATGTTTCCTAAAAGGTCACTATGACTTCCTAATTAACAAAAAAATTGGTTACTGTGAACCAATTTTGCTTAATAAATTTGATTTTTCTCTTCTTGATATTGGTATAGACTGTCCTGCTATTGTGAGTGTTTGATGTTTTAAATCAACAGATTCAATCTTATCAATAGAAACCAAATAAGAGCGATGAACTTTAATAAAGTTTTGAGATAATTCTTTTTGAATATCGGAAATATTCCCTAAGAACTCAATATATTGATTTTTTCCATAAAGAATAACATAATGAGAACGTGAAGATGTTTCAAAATAATAAATGTCATTTAGCGGAACATGATAGATTACATCACTGCTTTTGATTGTATAACAGGCAATGGGATCTATATTTTCTATTTGCAGTTTCTCTATCAACGATGATAAACAACAAGCAATAGACTCAGTAAGTTTTTCTGGTATATCTTTAACAATATAGTCAAACGCTTCTAAATGATACTGAAAAGTTTTGTATGCTAAATCCTTATAGCTAGTAATATAAATAATCGAACCATTTGGATCAATTGTACGAATTTCTTTGCCTAACAAGAAACCATCAAAATCTTTATTTTTTAATTCAACATCTAAAAAATATAAATTACGCTTTGTTTCTTCTTTTTTTATTGCAGATAGGAGTTCTTCTGGCGAAGTTGTTGAACAGGCAATTTCCATATCGTAATTTTGAATGAGTATTTGTTTAGCAATTATATCAGTTATTTTCTGACAGATGATTTCTTCATCATCGCAAATAAATGCCTTAATCATTTTCTTCACCTCGTTTGATAAAAATATCTTGAATAAACTTTTGTTCTTTTATTTCCGTCATATGTGAAATACAGTTATAGGAGTTTATAATTGCTTTTAGACTTGTAAGCCCTTGACCACTATGATTATCTTTTGAAGAATAACCTTCCTGATAAATCTTCATCATATCAACATCACTATAAATTGTATTTTCTACAATTATATGCAATCCTTCACTTTGATTGGAGAGAATTAATGTTATTTTACCTTTATGTTCCTTAACTTCTTCAATAGCATTATCCATTAAAATACCAATAATCCTACATAAATCAAATGTTTTAATAGGGGTCTTATCAATTGGATACATAACCTCTAAATGAAATGCAATATTATTCTTATCTATCTCTGTCATCTTTTGAAATAGAATACTCTTTAATTCAGTGTTAATAATTTTTGAAATTTGGTTTGTAAGATTCATTTTCTTATCAATATTTTCATCAAAATCATCAATAAGCTGGTGTAAGTCCTGTTCAATAGCTTCAATATTTCCTTGGGCTGATTTTAAATAGAGGGATGTCATCATGTTTTTAAAATCATGTTTAAAACTTCTCATATTCTGGTGAATATTTTCTAAATCTTTAACATATAATTCTTGTTGTTGTAAAAGGATTTGTGAATATTTCTTTTCTTCTTGAGTACGGATAAGTGCAGTATAGTTTTTTGAGAAGAAATAAATAATAACAAGCAGGATAATAAGTAAAGTAAATTCAGATATATTAAAGTTAAACGTTTCTCTATTAATAATAATACGAACAATAACATAAGATAAATCAATACCAACAGATATCAAAATAACTTTGAATAATGATGTTTCCTTTTTGTCTAAGAAATGCTCTAAAAAGGAGAAATCAGATTTACGAATAAAGTAAGATAATAATACATCACTTACACATACAGCAACGAGTGAGGCAAATAAATAAGTATAAGTATAAGTATTGGTATTTGCAATAGCATAACAGAAATTATTAAGAATAAAAAAAACAAATTC
This sequence comes from uncultured Erysipelotrichaceae bacterium, assembly GCA_900538465.1. Classification (GTDB taxonomy): domain Bacteria; phylum Bacillota_I; class Bacilli_A; order Erysipelotrichales; family Coprobacillaceae; genus Longibaculum. Next base: position 26,263 of record UPXV01000017.1, on the reverse strand, counting down.
ATACAAACACCATGATATAGATGAAAATAAAGTTACTCTTTTCAAATTTTTATCTAAGACAAGATAAACTGTTAAAACTAAAACGAAATAGTTAGATAGATTAATAAATGATAAATATATTGCCGTAATCAGTAATTCATTTTGCAAAGTTGTCGTAAGATACTGATATAGAAAATCTAGGGCTTTTGTAAAAAGGGGTTCATATATGATGGTTGCTAATATAGTTATGATGATAGATTTTTTGATAGAAATTTTATTTCTGCATAGTCTTTGATAAGAAAATACAATAAACAGCATCATTAAAATGTTTATAAAGAAAACAAATATATCATATAGAAATTTTGACATGTGTTTACCTCCTCAAATAGATGAAAATGTAAAAATTAAATCAATTGACTTTCATACTACATCATATTAGGTAATGTTGTATGTAGGTAAGGTAGTATATTATTTTGAAAATAATCATAGTGGTGGAATAACTCAGTAAATTACTAATATTTTAGAAGATCTTATATCAATAATTTCGTTCTCAAGTATATCCCGGTTTTCTGAAACTTGAATAATTATTTTAGCTAACATTTCCTTATCAATAAGATGAAAATTTTCATGTAATAAAAAATATATATTAAATAAGTCTCACATTCAAGCATTATATTTACCTTTATCAAGAATAGTTTCATATTTTTCAACAATAATATTTTCTATCAAGTATATCATAAGCAATATTGTTTTATCATAATGATTTTAACATTAAACTAACAACATCAAAAACTTTATTACTCATTCCTAAAATTTTAGTGTAACGAGATAGTTTATTCCATTTTATTTTTACTTCTAATTATATCACATACAGTTCTTTCTTGCTCATATACTTTAACCATATTACTAGACATATCTTTTACTTCTTCTATACCAAGTTCAAAATACATCATGCTCACTTCTGCATATTTTGCACATAAATTATATCATATTTATGTACGAAATATATATACTCTTACTTATTTTAATTTCTTGTGACTAACTTGATAAATCCTCTAAGAATGATTATCAAGAGGTAGGTTTTATTTACTGTGGATAATTAAAATGCTTTGGGGGATTATAAATGTATTATGTAATTATTTTTGTATTTTACGTTATTAAAAAATCTGATTGGTTTACAGATGAATCGTGTGATACTCAAAAATGGTTGATAGAAAGATGAAAGAAAGTAAATACTTTTAATAATGAGTGAAACAGATATGGACATCATTTTTTAAATCTTGTATTCCAAAAAGTAAGATGAGATAATAAAAGTAATAAAAGAATATACTGGAAGCAAGATACACATATTCTTAATATAGTTTTATTAATATTTTTTCCATTTATGAATTTGGCATTATTTCTCATTGATAATAAAAATTATTATTAGATAATTTGTTTAGTAATAGGATTGATTTTATCATGTATTTTAGGTGTATTAATGTCAATTAAATTAAGGAAAAGATTAAAATAGAAAAATCTTAGTTTCAACTTTAGTTTGTATTCCACCTTATTTAATACTTTTGCTTATATTGAAAAATATATATGGAATATTCATAAGTATTATTGAGATGATATAGTGTTAATTTTAGTTAATTAAAAAACAAATATAAATCATACTATTAATTCGTGTAATGTTAATTTGTGTTGCTTGTCGCAACGGTCTTTTCTACCATATAATGGTGGTGAAAGGAGGGAATCACCAATGCTAAATGAAAACATCAAAGCAATCAGAAAATCTAAAGGACTTTCACAAGAAGAACTTGCCATCAAGTTAAATGTCGTAAGACAAACAATTTCTAAATGGGAACAAGGTTTGTCGGTTCCAGATGCTGATATGTTGATTTCTATATCAGAAGTCTTTGAAACACCTGTAAGCATATTACTTGGAGAAAGTGTTGACGAGACAAGGGCTGACGACTTAAAAGTCATTTCAGAGAAACTTGAGATTATAAACTTACAACTTGCACATAGGAAAGAAATAAATCAAAAAATTATTCATTGGCTTTTTATTTCGTTGTGTGTAATTATAGTATTCATTTTTTCTATTCTAATAACATTGAATAGTCCTTACTTAGGTTGGGATTATAACAATCCCGAAACCTCAGTTACTGGAGTCATTTTTCACGCATTTGAGTGGCTGTTTGTTAGAATAGCGCCACTTGCCTTGTGTGGAGTAATTCTTGGAATTTACATGACACGAAAGAAAGTGTAAAATTGTCATTTTTTTAGAAACAGTTGGGATTTAAAATCATATAAAGATGAAAATAGGTGTGAACAGATAAATCAAGTTGGCACCTATTTTCTTTTTTGAAGATTACATATTGATGATAAATTGTGGGTAATGATTATTTTCCTATAAGATAAAAAAATGACTTTATGTTGTGATTATAATAGAATAAAACTTAATGAAAAGAAAAATTTGTGGAAGTATAGTAATGAGAAATACGATAATGAATCACTATAATCAAGAATCATTACATAGAGTAGCATTAGATATTAAATCTATTTTTGAAACATTTGAAGTAGGAGAATTTTTAAATTCAACTACTGATGATACTTGGGAAAAATTAGAGTTAAATGTAAGAATTAAACAAATAATTATTAATATAGGACACTATTTAATAATTTGTATTTCTGTTTAAAAGATGTCATAATGAAGTATATAAATTTAAATTTATGGAGGTAAATATGCTTATCAATTTTAATGAAATGCCAGCAAGAACTGCACCAGGAATGAACGGTGGAACAGGAGAAATGACAGCAAAGATGTTTATGGATAATGGTGGTAAAATCATTCCCTGCCGTATTCATATGGGAGGATCTATTGGCTTGCATAGACATGAAACAAGTGATGATATCAATTATATCATTTCTGGTACTGGTTATGCTATTTGTGATGGAAAAGAAGAAATTCTTACAGCAGGAACTTGTCATATATGTAAAAAAGGTTCTGAACATAGCATTGTCAATACAGGGAATGAAGATTTAGTTATGATTACGATTGTTGTAGAGCGATAAATTGTTAGTGGATAAATTAAAAAACAATTGAGAGTAATGTGTTTTGAAATTGAGATAAATTAAAATTTGTGAGGAAAAATCTATGATTGATGTGTTAAGTCATTTAAACCATATATTTCAGTTAGTAGCAGTCGAAAAATCTTCTGATGAAGAAGCAATTGCAAGTTTAATAGCTTCTTCAAAAATTACAGTGCCAGATGAATACTTAAACTTAGTTTTAAAGAATTCAGAGTTTGAATTTGCAGTATCCAATACTCAATATATACGTATATGGGGAGCAAGTGGGTGCATAGAGATGAATGAAGCTTATCATATTCAAAAATATATTCCTCAATCACTTGCTATCGGAGATGATGAGGGAGGAAATGCTCTTATTTATGCTACGGGGCAAGATGGATTTGGTGTTTATGTTGTAGCATTTAATGATCTTGATATTGATGAGATGAAATACGTTTCGGATTCATTGACATCATTGCTTGTCAATGGAATGGGTGTCGAGACATTGATAAGTTTATAAATATATTAGTTCTAGTTTGTGGAACTGGTAAATGAGAATTTGAGAGAATAAATATAAAAAGAATTTTTGATTTTGTATATAGTGAATCAAAATAAAAGTTTTTTTAACAAAAATATTTAAGAATCAATTCTTATTGTATTTATTTTTTAAAGATGTCATACTATGAAAAAGCATAAGATAAAATGATATCTGGAGAGGACATGAATATGAATAAAGAATTGTATGATATGATATTGAAAAGAAGGTCATTTCATTTATTTAGAAATGTTGGAAATGATAACATTTCTATAGATGAGATTGAAAAAATTAAACAAATGTATGAAACTTTTGTACCTTTGTACCCTGATATAAAAACAAGAATCAGGATTGTACCAGCCAATGAAACAACTTGTAAACGCGGACAACAGTTTTGTATTTTGTTATATAGTGAAAAGAAAGATAACTATTTACAAAACATTGGATATCTTGGTGAACAATTAGATTTATATTTGGTTTCACAAAACATAGGAACATTATGGTTTGGGATAGGTAAAACAAATGAACCATCATTTGAAGGTCTTGATTTTGTTATTATGATAGCTATTTCAAAAATTGATGATGAGAAAAAATTTCGTAAAGATATGTTTAAAAGTAAACGTAAGCCTATGGATGAAATCTGGCAAGGAGCACTGATAAGTGGTGTTAGTGAAATTGTGAGATTTGCTCCGAGTGCTTGTAATACACAACCATGGATTGTAGAACATGTAGATAATAAACTTTATGTTTATCGATATAAAAAACTTGGGAGAAGAGGAATTATGCCAGCAGATAAAGTTGTATTTTATAATCAGATTGATATGGGAATATTCTTATGCTTTCTTGACTTATGTTTACAACATACAAAAAATTCTTATGAAGTGACATTATTTATAGACAATGGCTCACAAGAAGAAAAAATAATGAATGCAGAATATAAATTGTTATAATAAATTTATAAGGAGTATGTATGAAGATGAAAGAGAGTCTTAAAAGATTTTATGAATATTTAGAATCTGATGAAGATTTAATGTATTGCGTTCGTATTCAGGTGGAATGGAACGAAGAAGCTTTTCTAAAGATGAAACGATTATCTAGAGAAGTCATGAAAGATTATGCTCACGAAGATAATTATCCAAAACGATTTATTGCATATTTTATATGGGAAATTCCTACTATTATTGATATTCTTTCACAGTTTAAACACTGTTCAAAAGAAGAAAAATCAAAAGGATATACTGATGAAACATATCGCATAATGATTACAGAAAAAATCGATCAATTAAAAAAACTTCAACAAGAGTTTATAAGTTCACTGAATGTATATTAAGTGTTCATTTATGAGGCAATGGGTATTATCTTTATATAAAAATTTAAGGACAAATTTTTTATTCAAAAGCAATAAGGTGTTCATTTGGACACCTTTTTCTTGTTATCTCATAATAACAATGTCATAATATAAAAAATGAAGTAAATAAGGATATTCTTCAAGGAGAAATAAATATGAGAAGAAAAGATAGAGAAGTTACTGATTTTCATGAAATAATTGATATTATGAAAAAGTGTGATAGTTGCATTCTTGCGATGAATGATGGTGATTTTCCTTATGTCGTTGTCATGAATTTTGGATTTGAAGTTCAAGAGGAACAAGTCTTTTTATATTTCCATTGTGCAACAAAAGGAAAGAAACTTGATTTATTAAAACAAAATCATCATGTTACATTTGAAATGGATTGTGATCATAATCTTGTTTTATGTGAAGAAAGAATGGATTGTACAATGAGATATTCAAGTATTATTGGACATGGAACAATTGATGAAGTTGCAGATGAGGAGAAGTATGATGCCCTTAAAATAATAATGAGACAATATCATGCAGAGGATTTTAAGTTTAATACTCATATGATGAAAGTCACAACTGTTTTAAGATTGACTGTTACGGATATGACGGGTAAACGTAACCATTAATATCTATTAATCATTTAAAAAGAAATGGGAGGGGATATAATGACAAATGAACAAAGAGCAGAAGCCTTGATTCAAAAATATGGATTTGATTTTAAAAAGATTTCAAAAGAAGAAATACGTTTATTAATTGAAAAAGAGATCGCTCATTTTCAAGAAGGAAGCAGTGAATACTTGCGTTTATTATGTGGTTATCTTTTTTGTATAGGGGATATATCTGATGTGAGCTTAATCGAAAGAGCCAAATATGATCTTAATATGGATGTTGGTTGTATGATTGACCAGGAATGGATTGATAGTTTAAAAAATGGTGGCATTGAAGATGAATATGTCAGAACCAGAGATGAAATTATAAAATCTTTTATTTTCTATTATAAAGATTTTAAAGCTAGTGATTATTAAATTTATTGATGAAAAGAAAATATAAAATATTTATAATAATAAGAACAATGTATCATAAAAAAGGATGAAAGGTGAATATGGATAAAAAGGCAAAAGATATTTTATTAAAAACATACTGGTCAAGTTCAGGATGGAAAAATCAACCATATACAGATCCACTTGATTTTGAATATGCAAAAGCTAAAGGTTTAATGTTCGATCCAATCACAATAACACATGATGAATGTATAAAAAGAATCATTGAAATTGTTCATACAATCACCCTAGAACAAGTTATCAAAGCATTTTTATGTAGTTTATCAACACGTCGATTGGATTATCGTTCAGCGATTGCTTCATACAGTATTGCAAAATTATTGATCCCTCATCCATATACGCCAGTTATCTCAGGACATTTTTATCAAGATGGAGAAGTTGAAAGAAAGTCACATACGTGTCAAATTTGTCGTGATTTGAAATATGGTATTATTGGAAATGAATATTATCAAGATGTTGATTTAAATGTACTTAATTTTGAACGTATCAAATGGGGTGGAGTTCGTCGTGGAGAACTCATTTATATTCTTTTTGATTTAGAACAATTCATTAAAGAAGATATTTTAGAACCGACAAAGCAAGATTGTGAAATCTTTAAAAATATCCTTAAAATGATTCAAACATGTCAACCCAATGATTATCCCAGTGTACTATGTGAGAAAATCAAAGATATTCCTTTCTTTCGTTCAAACAAAAATGAAAGATCAATGCTTATTGAAATAATGGCATGTATAGAAATATTAAAACCTAGTTCATATAATAGATCAGTAAAGAATAAAAACGATTGGACTTTCGCTGAATTTTGGCGAGGAGAAGATGGATATAATGAGGAGATAGTTGATAAATATTTTAGTCAATATTTATCATCATTTAAGGAGTAGAAGAAAATGACAGAAAAAGAAGCCGTTGAAATTGCTAAACCTATTGTTAAACAAGTTGTAGATGCTTTGTCAAAAAGAAGATATGAAGATATTTGTCATTATGCAAAACTATATCAGATATCATTACAAACATTGCAGGAAATGATTGAAGAATATTTAACATTAAATGAATTACCTTACATTGATGCTTTTGATGTTGATTGTAATCTCTATCCAAATTACGACTATCAACAACTTGATTGTGTTGTCTATAATGATGGTAGTGGTTTTACGCTTGATTATGCACTGACAACAGATTCCAATTTCAATGATTTAACTTTACAAATGGAATTTATTTGGACTGAAGAAGATATTATAGAAGCAAGAATTCTAGATGTCCATGTTTTATAAAGAAATAAGTTTATTTATTTTATTAGAAGAGAATTGAATTCTAAATTAGGAACATTCTTTAATCACAAAATATAGTGGAATTAATTATCTTAAAAAATCATTCTTATGATTGTTATTATGATGATGCATCAATATATGAAAAAGGAGAATTTGTATGAATTGGAATCATTATTTATTAGAAGAAAAAAATCCCAATCATCCTTATGTAGACTTAGGTCAACTTGAAGGAACCGTTCAAGGAATATATGACTTATCCCAAATACCTCAAAAGACAAAAGTCTTATCATTAAAAATGCCTCTTAAAAAATATAAACTAACTTACAGTCATTATCAATCAATCTATGAAAATCCAAATATCGAAGCAGTCTACTTAAATGAAATCAATGAAGAAATCATGAATCTTTTAAAAACACTTCCCAATCTTAAATATTTACATATTGCTTGTCTAAAACAAGAGTCAATTATGGATTTATCTTCGCTTTCTCATTTAGAAGTCTTGATTCTATCAACTATAACAAAACTCAACAATATAGACTTTTTATCTGGATTAAAGAATTTAAAAACATTGTATATAAGAGATTTTAAGAATTTATATGATTTATCTCCATTATCTACATTAACCTCTTTACAAGAATTACATTTATCGAGTGGAGGAATGAGTGGAGTAGGAAAACCAATAAAAAGTGTAGAACCATTATCAAGTCTTAAAGAATTACAATATTTATTCTTTGTTTTAGCGATTGAAAATAATGATATTTCACCAATATTTTCTTTAAATAAATTAAAATATTTAAAGCTGTTACCACGTTATCATCAAAAAAAACAGCTGAAATTATTACAAGAAAAATTACCCAATACAATGATTGAATAAGGAGATGATTGTAATGATAGAAAAAACAATTTTTCCAAGTGATTATGGTATAGCATTTCTTTCTGTTGATTTATTTATGGAAGAAATAAAAAAGAAAAAATGTAAAGCAAGAAAATTTATATCATATTTTAATAAACATATGGATATTTATTTTGAATTGATTGATAAAGGAGTTTTGGTTCCGTTTCATCCTGTTAATGCAGGTGATGTTCCTATTTTTATAGAAACAGAAAGTCAGGATTTTGTGTGTCCTCAAGGATATCAAAAAATATTTCAATATGATGATTTTTACTTAAAGGTTGGCTCACAAGGTATCGTGACTCTAGCTAGTTTTGGACATCTAGAATATTATGGAAAGAATATAGCTAGTGGAGAAACAAAACGCGGTTATTTTGATTTAGAAGGTAATGAGAGCTTTAGTGCAATAGATTTTCCTCTTGCTCAGGGAGAATATCAGTTTTCATTGATTGCTCTTGAAAAGATTGATAGAACTGAATATGAAATCAAATATGATAAGGGTTATGCTTATGGCTTTTATTTTAGTCAACCAAAAGATATGATCAAGGATAATTTAGAAAAATGTGATGATGACCACTATGATTTTCGTTTGATGTCATCAAATCAGTGAGGAAAAATATGCGTAATGATGTAGAAAATATTATTAAAGAATTTCATCTTGATCGAAAACGTATTTTTGAAGTCTCAAAATTCAAATATGCATCAATTATTCATCAAATAGAAAAGACATTTGTTAAAAATGGTCAACATATTCATTGGTCCAATATGGGAAATGGATTTCAACCTCAATGGTCTTGTGTTTATAAAGATATCAGTCAACAAATGAACTGGTATCACTTACTTCCTCAAATCATTTTAGATAATAAAGAACCTATCTATGTTCTTTTTGAAGATACAGTTGATTATCAACCAAAATATTGGCTTTATGAAATGTATATTCCAGAACTCGTTATTGTGATTGATAATAGCAATCCTGATGATTTTTATCTTGTTTCTAAAAAATATGATTGGTTAATAAGTGAATGTCATGAAGAAGTTGTTTGTTTTTTAGGTGATAAGCTTAACTATCAAGTTATAAAATAAACTGAAAGGAAAAATACAATGTTAACAATACAAGATATGTTTCAAAATCAATCAAAAATAGATGAAGGTGTATTGGTGGAAGTTTCTGATCAATTATGGAAATTAGGAAGTCTACAGGAAATAAAAGAAAAAGTAAGTGAAGATCTTTTTGTGGTCCATGTTGGGATAAATATGATTGGAAATTGGAAAAATGATGGTTGGTGGTGTTTGATATGTGAACAGGCATATCTTGTGCCTTATATTCCAGATGTTTTAAAAATCTTTGGTTTAGAAGAAATGAAAACTGTTTTTGAAAGTATCATTTCTTTATTTCCGGAGTATACAACTTTCTCAAATGAAGATGAAAGTTATTATGATATTGTTAATTTTTTACAGAATGCTCATTTCAAAGTTAATGATGAAAGATTAAATCATATAACAATTGAAAATCGAAAAGCAATGGTAAGATTAATCCATCAAAGATTAGATAGACTAGAAGATATCACAGATCCTTTATGGGGTTATGGAAGTCAATGTGATGGGTGGAAGTCAGTATTAGATTTTATTGCTTTAAAGATATAGAAAAAAAGAGGTATTCATTATGTATGAGGGAAGTAGAAAAAAACAACGTGGTCAAAAACGTAAGTTAGAAAAAATGTTTTCTTATATTGATTGTTTTGAACCTTGTTGGAATCAGGATGTTTTGTATGAACATTTTCATGTTCCAAGTGATCCCTTTATAGAAAGGCAAAAAACATCAAATCAAGTGAAAAGAAGCTTTTATCAAAAATGGTTATCCACAACAAAAAAATTTATTGAAGAAAAACCACAAGATTTAAAGTTTTGTAAGATTGTTGCTTTATTATCAATTCCTAATCTTTGGAGCAGTGAAATCATTATTTTTCTTGATAAGAGTTATTATGAGTCTTTTTTTGAACGTCATGACGATTATCAAAAATGGATTTTGATAGAGAATGATTCATTTGCGAAAAGACAAAGTTTAGATATTGATCTTTGTGAGATGGGAATAAGACAATTTATAAATGATGAAGGTGACATATTTACTAATGAATTGTGGTTTTATGGTGAAGTTGAAAAGTTTATTTCATAATCAAATATTTATTGATGAAGGGAGATTAAAGTTTTATGGAATTGCAATTTTATAGTGTGACTACTCATGGTACAAATTGTGTATATGATTTACTTCATGAATTGAAACCACTTGAACAACAAGCAAAAAATTGGGGTTTCCCTTATGATATCGCAATAACTGTACGTTGTGGCAAGAATGCAGGACGAACATTTAGACGGTTTTATCAAAAAGAACAGACTTTAGTGCTTGACATTCGTCAAGAAGATAGTGATTATATGGTTCTATCTAAAAACGAACAGAGAGAATATTTAGGGGAATTGATAGATTCTTATTTAAAAGAAAGTCTAAAAAAATATCCTAACTTTGCAACAACATCACAACAAGAATATTTGATAGAAAAATTTGAACAGTGGATGAAAGAAAACAATTGGCTCAATGGAAAAATACAACAAGCACGACTCATGTTGGAAGAAGGTCAAGGAACTTTTGAAGTGAGTGAAACATTAAAAATGTCTCTTGAGGAAATAGAAGATATTTATATGAGCTTGTTTGAAACAAAAGAACGTACACAAATACATCCTGATAACATAAAGGCATCAAAAGACTGAGTATGAACAATTAAATCAAGATTATATTTGTTATTATGAAAATATAGAGAAAGGTGGGATGGTATGGAATTTAAAGTTGAAACATATACGGGGCAGTATATTCAAAAAAGTCATAATCATTTGTATATAGCTCCAAGTACTCCTTTAAAGAATGTTGTCGCTCATTATACAATTACTTTTCAAAATCCTGCCTATCCAATTGAAGAAAATCAAGTTCTTCATTTGATTCCTGATGTCAGTGGTTGTTTTGTATTTAAATTTTATGAATTATTAAGTATTAAAGTATGGGGACCAACTACAAAAATAGTAACAGTTGAAAATGATCTTAACACCTTTCCATGTCGCTTCTTTATTGAATTTTTACCAGGAGGATTATATCAGGTTTTAGGAGAATCTGTTGATTCACTTTTGGATCAAAAAGAAGAACTTTCTCTTTTAAATTCTTCTTTATATCAAGAAATATCAAAAGCTATTGCTTCAATGAATACATTTGATGAAATGGTTGCTTTCATTGATAACCTTTTATGTCGAGAAATTGCTAAAAATAAAGTTCCTCATATCATTCAAGATTCATTAAAATTAATAGAAGATCATCATGGACAACTTTCTATTTTAGAATTAACCAAGAGTCTTCATAAAAGTGAACGTCAATTAAATCGCTATTTTCATCGTTATATAGGTATGGGAATAAAAAAATATTCTAGAATTGTCAATGTCAATCACTTGATCCAAGAAATCAATCAAAAGGATTTATTAGATTTAACATATAAATATGATTATTTTGATCAATCACATTTTAATCATGCTTTTAAACAGATTTGTGAAACAACACCAACACATTATCTTCAAAATATGTCTGATTTTTACAATGAATTATATAAATTTTCAGTAAAATAGAAGATAAGGAGGAAGATAAGAAATGATTGAATCAAGATGTGGTATCAAGTGTAGTCAATGTGAATACAAAGAATTAATGGGATGTCAAGGATGTTTAAATATTGATAAACCATTTTGGGGTGAATCTTGTGTTATTAAAGATTCTTGTGAAAGTAAAGGTTATCAACATTGTGGAGAGTGTTTATCTTTTCCGTGTGATTCATTAAAAGCTTTTGCTTATGATGAAAAGCAAGGAGACAATGGATTAAGAATTCAACAATGTGAAATTTGGAGGGATGAGTAAAATGAAATATTCTGGAAATCTGTTTGTTGTTGATAGTCGTGAAAGAACAATTCAGTTTTATAAAGAGCTTTTTGGATTAAGAGTGACTGTTGATTTTGGAGCAAATTTTACAATGACGGGTGGTTTATCTTTTCAAACAAAAGACAGTTGGATAAAATTTATTGATTGTGAGAGTCAAGATATTCAATATCGTGGTAATGATGCGGAAATATATTTTGAAACAGAAGATTTAGATAGCTTCTTAAAATCACTTGAATCAAGAGATGATATTGAATATGTTCATCCATTAAAGACGCATGATTGGGGACAAAGAGGAATCCGTTTCTATGATCCTGATTATCATATAATTGAAGTCAGTGAAACATTAACGCAGGTTTGTCGTCGTTTCCAAGCTCAAGGAAAGAGTGTTGAAGATATTTCTCAAATTACGATGTTATCGCCTAAAGTTGTTCAAAGGATGTTAAAGTAGATGCTTTCTCAAAAAGAATATTTGTTTTATATTTTAGAACAATTATCATATCTAGAAGATATAACATATCGTCCTATGATGGGTGAGTATTTGATTTACTATCGAGATAAAGTGATTGGTGGTCTTTATGATAATCGCTTTTTAATCAAAGATGTTAATTGTTTAAAAGAATTGATGACTGAAATAACATATGAAATCCCCTATTCTGGAGCAAAAAAGATGATTCTTATAAAAGATATTGAGAATAAACAATATCTTAAACAAATCATTGAAACAATGTATGATGAATTACCAATTCCTCAATCAAGAAAGAAAAAATAATCTCGTCTGTGAAAGCACACTTTTTTCTTTCTTTGTTTAAGCGTATAATGGAAATAAGGAAGTGATGATTATGGATAGAGATATGCAAAATATCTTTTTACGATTATCAAAATCACAATTCAGAAGTCGTTTTCATCTTCAAGATAAAGATTTTGATTATATTGATAAAAAAGGAATAGAAACAATTCGTCAGCATGCTTATGATTTTATCAATAAACGATTAGCTCCTGCTAAAATAATCAATGATGGAAAACAAACTCCTATGCGAGGACATCCTGTTTTTATAGCTCAACACGCTACGGCAACATGTTGTCGAGGCTGTTTGTATAAATGGTATCATATTCAAAAAGGAAAAGATTTAACGAGTGAACAAGTTGATTATATAGTAAATATCATTATGGAATGGATAAAAAGAGAATTACAAAGAAAGGAAAGTGGTAAGTATGTATAAAGTGATTTATCATATAGATGAAAGAGAAAAATGGAATTTAACATTAGGAAATGTTACCAATATGATTGTTTATTATCAAGCGCAACATATAGATTATCAAATTGAAGTCTTAGCTAATAGCGAAGCTGTTTGTGATTATATAAAAGGAAGTTCTATAGAATCACAAATTCAGGAACTTATAAATAAGGGTGCTATTTTTGTTGCTTGTCATAATGCTATGAATGCTCATCATATTTTGGCTAAACAACTGATGGAAAATATTCAAATTGTTGATGCAGGAGTCGTTGAATTGGTTACTAAACAAAGCGAAGGATTTGCTTATATTAAGCCATAGAAAGGATGATAAGATCATGAGATGTTGTTTAAAATCACTCTATTTATGTGTAGAAGATATGGAAAGAGCTATTTGTTTTTATGAGGATTTATTGGAACAATCTGTTACTTTGAAGGATGATATTTATTCAGTGTTTGATATTCATGGTTTTCGTTTAGGGTTGTTTGCTTATCGTAAGATGAATGAAAAACATCTTTATGGAAATAATTGTTTGCCAAGTTTTGAGTTTGAAAATTTAGAATTTCTAAACAAGATTATAGATAATCATCAAGTCGTTTTTCCTTTAACAAAGATTCATGATAATTGGGTATGTGAAATAAAAGATAGTGAAGGAAACTGTATAGAAATTACAGCACCTGTAGGTTAAGATCACGAATGATTTGTTTGAATGACTTAGATGGTAAAATAAGGTTTACAATTTATGATGAATATTCAAATGGAAGAAATGATGATCAAGATAGAAGAATTAAGCGGATGTCTTGAACAAGATGTTTCTATTTTGAATTGGTTACTAAGCAAAGCGAAGGATTTGCTTATATTAAGCCATAGAAAGGTGGGAAAGAATTATGAAGAAAGGGTTTGCTTATTGTGGGTTATCTTGTGACTTTTGTAGTGAAGGGCAAGATTGTCCAGGATGCAAAAGAGAAGGGTGTCTTGGAAAAGAAACATGTCAATGTTTTACGTGTTGTCAAAAACAACATTTAGAAGGTTGTTATGAATGTGAAAAATTTCCTTGTGATAATCATATGTTAAATAAATTGAGAATTCGTACTTTTGCTAAATTAATTTCAATATATGGTGAAGAAAAAATATATGAATGTTTAAAAAGGAATCAACAACAAGGAATTGTTTATCATTATCCAGGAGGTCATGTTGGGGATTATGATCAATTTGATAATGAAGAAGATATTATGAATCTTGTTTTAGAAGGGAAAAATGCATAAGGACTTTTTGATGAAAGAAAGCATGTTTATGTTGATCTTTATATGAAGAATTATAGTGTAGGGACATTTTCATAAGGGAAAGTGTCTTTTTATTTTTTTCGTTTCTTGAAAGTGATACAATGAAAAAAAGGAGGAATAAAAAAATGCGTGGAATTTATTCATCAGTAACAGATATTAGAAGAAAGATTTTTACTGAAATTGCCAGAATGGCTTATAATGGAGATTATTCAATTATTGAAGAGTTACCATATAAAATTATTCCAGGTGAAGTTGCTACTTATCGTGAAAGTATTTTCCTAGAACGAGCAATTGTTGGAGAAAGATTACGTTTAGCTATGGGTTTACCACTTCGTCCAATTGATCAACATGCACCTTTACCAACAGGAATAGATAATAGTATTATTGCAGAGAAATATTATGAACCACCACTTATCAATATTATTAAATTTGCATGTCATGCATGTCCAGATAATGAAATTAAAGTAACCGATGCATGTCAAGGATGTTTAGCTCATCCATGTAAAGAAGTATGTCCAAAAGGGGCTATTCAAATTGTTAATGGACGTAGTGTTATAGATCAAGAAAAATGTATAAAGTGTGGCTTATGTATTAAAAATTGTCCTTATGGAGCCATTATGAAAATGGAAAGACCATGTGCCAAAGCTTGTGGTATGGATGCCATTAGAACTGATGAGAATGGTCATGCTGATATTGACTATGATAAATGTGTTTCATGTGGAATGTGCCTTGTGAACTGTCCTTTTGGTGCTATTAGTGATAAAGGACAAATTTTCCAATTGATTACAGCAATGAAGCAAGGATATAAAGTTTATGCAGCAGTTGCACCGGCATTTGTTGGGCAATTAGGTCCAAAAGTTACACCTGAAAAATTAAAAGGGGCTATGAAAGCTTTAGGATTTGAAGATACAATTGAAGTTGCGATTGGAGCAGATTTATGTACAATTGAAGAAGCGGAAGACTTTTTAGATAAAGTTCCAAAACAACAAGCTTTTATGGGAACATCTTGTTGTCCTGCTTGGTCAGTTATGGCTAAAAAATTGTTCCCTGAATTTAAGTCAAATATATCAATGGCTTTAACACCAATGGTTTTAACTGCACGTATGATTAAAAAAGCACACCCTGATTGTAAAGTTGTTTTTGTTGGACCTTGTGCTGCAAAAAAACTTGAGGCTTCTCGTAAGGCTGTGAGAAGTGATGTGGATTTTGTTTTAACATTTGAAGAAATCATGGGAATGTTTGAAGCCAAAGATATCCATTTTGATGAGTTAACACAAGAAGAACCATTGACACAAGCCTCAGCAGATGGAAGAGGCTTTGCAGTAAGTGGAGGTGTTGCTCAGGCTGTTGTGAATTGTATTCATGAAAAATATCCAGACAAGGAAGTCAAAGTGCATGCTGAAGAAGGATTGCGTAATTGTCGTAAGATGTTACAAGATGCCAAAAAAGGTGTTTATGATGGCTATTTGTTAGAAGGAATGGCATGCCCTGGTGGATGTATTGCTGGAGCAGGAACATTACAAACGATTGTTAAAGCAAAGAATGCTGTCAATAGATTTAAAAATAGTTCTGACAAGAAAATATCTTTGGAAAGTGAATATGCTGATAAATTAGAAATTTTAGTAGAAGATGAGTGATTTTTATAAGATGAAGAAAATAAAAATTGAGGAGACAACAAGCCAAGAACGACAAGCATATATTGAAGAACTTTTTCATTGTCATCATGGTGATTGTGAGAATTGTGGAGTTTGTAAAATATTTAAAGGAACTTCTCCCCAAAATGTTTTTCAAGATTATATTGAAGGAAAAAGAGAATTTCAAGATATTGCAAGAGAGTTTAATCAAAAAAAGTAAACTCTCTTTTTCTTTTTACGAAATTTATTTTTGATGAATTATAAAAAGTTGTATAATGACTAACAATAGAGGGGGAATTTTGTATGGGAATTGATGAAAATAATTTTGCAAAAGGATCTATGTCATCACATGTTCTTCATTTAGCTGGACCAATGATTGTCGCACAATTAATCAATGTTCTTTATAATGTGATTGATCGTATCTATATTGGAAGAATTCCAAATGTTGCTACTTTAGCAATGGGTGGTTTAGGACTTTGTTTACCATTGATTTCTATTGTGATTGCATTTGCAAATCTTTTTGGCATGGGTGGTGCTCCACTTTGTTCTATTGCAAGAGGAAGAGGAGATTTAGAAGAAGCAGAAGAAATTATGGGAAATTCTCTAACATTGTTAATTCTTTTTTCTATACTTATTATGATGATTGGTTTTGTCTTTAAAGAACCATTGCTGTGGTTGTTTGGAGCAAGTTCAAATACCATTGGTTATGCTAATGACTATATAACCATTTATTTGTTTGGAACATTATTTGTTTTGATTGGTTTAGGAATGAATAGTTTTATTAATAGTCAAGGTTTTGCAAAAATTGGGATGATGAGTGTTTTATTAGGTGCTATTACAAATATTATCTTAGATCCAATTTTTATTTTTGTATTTCATATGGGTGTTCAAGGTGCTGCCATTGCAACTGTTATATCTCAAATGGTATCAGCAATCTGGACGATTCATTTTTTAACAGGTAAAAAGACTTTGTTAAAAATAAAAAAAGAAAAAATGATTTTAAAGAAAAAACATGTCACAAAGATCTTTTCACTTGGAATGGCAGGCTTTATGATGGGGATTACCAATTCCATTGTGACAATTGTTTGTAATTCAACATTACAGGTTTATGGTGGTGATTTATATATTGCAATTATGACGATTATTAATTCTATACGAGAAGTGATTTCATTACCAGGGCAAGGATTAGCAAATGCTTCACAACCTGTGCTTGGGTTCAATTATGGTGCTAAACAATATGCACGTGTTTTAAAGGGAATTAAGTTTGTGACAGTCAGTTCTCTTGTTACAAGTTTGATTCTATGGTTGTCAGTTACTTTATTTCCAGATATTTTCATACGTATTTTTAGTCATAATCCTGAAATAATTCAATATGGAGTAAAATCAATACGATTATACTTTTTTGGCTTTTTTATGATGTCTTTTCAAATGACTGGTCAAGCTATTGCTGTGGGATTAGGAAAATCTAAACAAGCGGTTTTCTTTTCGATTTTTAGAAAAGTTATCATTGTTGCACCATTAACAGTGATTTTACCAATTTATATAGGAATTGATGGTGTATTTATTGCGGAAGCAATTAGTAATTTTATTGGTGGAGGTGCTTGTTATATAACAATGTTATTGACGATTGGAAAAGATTTAAGGAAAAAAGTTTTACAAGGACAGTAACTATTTTATCAATCTTCTTTAATTAAGTGTATAATAAAAGAGAGGAGGAATGACTTATGTTCTATTGTCATGAATGTCATCAAGTTTATAATACAGATGTATGCCCAGAATGTGGAGCTCATTTAAAAGAAGCTCAAAAAGATGATGATTGTTTTCTTGTTGAAAAGAAGACAATTTGGGCAGATATGTTAAAAGAACTTTTGGAAAATTATCATATTCCTTATTATTGTGAAGAGGCTATGGGAGCAGGAGTTTCATTGAAAGTTGGACCAATGTTAGAATCGTATCAATTCTATGTCCCTTATTCTCATTATCAACAAGCTATGGAATGTGTAAAAACATTATTTAAAGACGAAAGTATCTAGTATGAATATAATAGTTCATTTTATTAACAAATCTTAATTTGATTAATAAAGTATTAAGTTATGTAATATTTAAAGTTACACTTTGTATAAGCAACTATTGAAATTATAGTTATATTAAAAGTCTTGTAAAAAGAGGGTTTTTGATTTTGTATTCCATTATTAAAAATGGGGAAGGAAAATGAAAAATGATTAAAAAAATATTAGTGTTTATGTTTTGTGTTTTATGTCTTATTGGATGTACAAAAGCAAAAGATAGCAAAATTGAAAATATTGAAAATGCTGTTAATAAAATATTAACTGCTCCTAATCAAAATTATAATCGTATCATGAAATCAACTGATATTAATGAAACAGTATTCTTAGAAGGACTTAATGAAATCAAAAAAGATTTTGCAGGTCTTATAGAAGAAAAAACTTTAAATAGATTATTATCTGAACAAACACTTGTATACTTTTTTGAATTGTCATATAAGAATGATTTGAAAATAGAGTGCAAAAGTGTTGAAGTGAAAGAACAAGATAATTATTATACATTTACTTCTCAAGTTTTAATTAATAATCAAGAAACTGGAGTCAGTGGTCAAGTTCAAGTTAATGATAAGGGAGAAATAACACATTTGAAATTTGATGAGTTTAGTGAAATGATAAAGAGTTTTGGTAAATAACTCTTTTGATATTTTAAATTCATTATGAATTAAAGTTGAAGCGAGTTTAAATCTTTTGAGGTTTAGGTATTGAATAAAGCAAGAAAATCAATCGGATTGAACGATTGAATTCTTGCTTTTTGTTTATTTGAATCAAGTTACATTTACTCATGATTTTCGATTCAGTTGTTTAAGTAGTTTTGATCATTTAAGGAATATGAAAAACTGTATTAGCAATCATTATGCAGAAATTGTTCTTATATTGTCAATATTCATATCATATCTTATTCTGTGAATAAAGAAGTTGTTTCAAAAAAATATTATTTAATAAAAAAGTAGTAACCTATTTTGAAAGTCACCACTTTGTTTTCTACATATAAAATCAATTGATTTACTTGCTATCAATTATATTTGCATCTAGTCCAAATCCACAATCATAATTTTTTTCAATATTCTGAATTTTTCCATCTTTAGTAGTAGCTGTTCCAGAATATTTAAGGGTAATTTCATTATCTTGGGATTCTATATCTAGTTTGATATCAGATGTTTCATAAGTATCCTTTATATAAGTACAAAAGAATTCATGTTGCATGATAATAATATTGGCTTTTAACTCTATAGATGCAGAAGGTTCAGCAATTCCAGTTGGTTGAATACTCATATGAGGTGCTTCAATTTTAATACCTTCCTTTCCTGTTCCACCATCACTAATTTTAATAGTCACTTCTGGGTGATATGAACACCAAAAATAGTACCCTATAATGCTACAAACTATAAATACAATCACTCCAAATATCATTAAATTTCTTTTCTTTATCTTTAATTC
Source organism: uncultured Erysipelotrichaceae bacterium (assembly GCA_900538465.1). Classification (GTDB taxonomy): domain Bacteria; phylum Bacillota_I; class Bacilli_A; order Erysipelotrichales; family Coprobacillaceae; genus Longibaculum. Next base: position 6,512 of record UPXV01000017.1, on the reverse strand, counting down.
TATATATTTTTCCATATTTTTAACTTTCCTTTCCTATTCTTTAAATTGAATGACCTCATTGATTCAACATTTGACTTTGTTATTTTGTACATCAATTTTTGATGATCACATTCATTAAAAATGACTTTATTATTTTTATATGTTATTTATCTTTCTAAAATAATTATATCATAAGTATTTTTATTAAAAAATTCTTTTCAACTAAAATAAAAATATAAATTTGTTATTTATAATACTTTTTGTAATGATTGTATCTTTTATAATAATGCTATATGTTTTATTAGAGTTTATGAGATTTCTTGAATGATGAATCGTTTAAAGAAGTTCAAGGACACTGAAAAAGATTATAACAGTATAAAAGTTTCTTAGATATTATTGATGAAGTATAAATGTAATGGAAGTCTTTTTATATCGTATACATATTCATTTGCTTTTGAACATATAATCATACGGGTGATGATATGAAAAAAGCAATATCCTTTTTAATGATTTTTATGTTATGTATTATGATGTATAAACCAGTTATCAATGTCTCATCAACCCAATCTTTAGCTAAAAAGGTCATAGTTTTAGATCCAGGACACGGCGGACTTGATAATGGAGCAAATGTTGGAAAAGTGAATGAAGATGAGTTAAATTTAAAGATATGTTTTGCTTTAAAAGAAGAACTTGAATCACGAGGGGCAACAGTTTATCTAACAAGAACAGATGATCAAGATATGACAAGACGAAATTATAATTATTCTAAACAAGATGATATGTATTTAAGAGTTTTAAAGATAGATGAATATCAACCAGATTTGTTTTTAAGTATTCATTTGAATTCATCCTCTTCAGGGGCTTGGGGTTCTCAAGTTTTTTATTATAAAAATAGTCAAGAGGGAGAACGTTTGGCAAAGTGTATTCATGAAAGTATGAGACCAGTTACAGGAACGAAAAAACCAATTTCTTCTTGTGGTTTTTATGTTTTAAGAGCAACTCAATCTTTAGGAGTTTTGGTGGAGTGTGGTTTTTTATCTAATGCTAATGAAAGAGGACAATTGAAAAGTGCAAAATATCATAAAAAATTAGCTGTTGCGATTAGTGATGGAATTGAAAATTACCAAGGAGCCTTGCTCGGTGGGGTATAGGTTTTTATTGTAAAGATTTGTCAATAATGATATGATAATATCATTGAAGGGGAGTAATAATATGAAAAAAATAATAAAGCTTATCTGCTGTATGACAATGTTGTTATGTTTAGGGTGTTCTTCAAAGAGTCATTTGGATCCAGATAATCCTGTTACAGTGAGATTATGGAACTACTATACTGGAAAACAAATGGAATCTTTCAATCAATTGGTTGATCAATTTAATACATCTATAGGAAAAGAAAAAGGAATTATTGTTGAAGTTACAAGCTTTGGAAATGTGAATGAACTCGGACAAAGTGTTTTAGATTCTGCAAATAAAAAAGTAGGTGCTAAAGAAGTCCCTCATATTTTTGCTGCATATGCTGATACTGCTTATCAAGTAGATAAATTAGATTTGGTTGAGAATTTAAAACCATATTTTAGTGATAAGGAATTATCAGAATATATTGATGGATATATTGATGAAGGTATGTTTGATGACGAACTCAAAATATTCCCAATTGCAAAATCAACTGAACTCATGATGATTAACATGACTGATTTTAATAAATTTTCTAAAGCAACTGGAGCACAATTATCAGATTTATCAACTTTAGAAGGTTTAACAGCAACTGCTAAAAAATATTATGAATATACAGATCAGTTAACTGCGACACCTAATGATGGAAAAGCTTTCTTTGGAAGAGATGCAATGGCGAATTATATTGTTGTTGGATTAAAACAATTGGGTCATGATATTATTGATATTAAAGATGGAAAAACTGTCTTAGATTTTGATAAGCAATCTGTTAAGAAACTTTGGGATAATTATTATATTCCTTATGTTCATGGTTATTTTAAAGCTGAAGGACGTTTTAGAAGTGATGATGTTAAATTAGGAAATATTATAAGTTTTGTTGGTTCTTCTTCTGGAGCAACTTTCTTCCCAAAACAAGTGATTGTGAGTGATGAAAAGAGTTATCCAATAGATGTAAAAGTTTTAGAAGCGCCTTTATTTCAAGATGCACAAAAATACGCTGTTCAACAAGGGGCTGGTATGGTTGTTACAAAAAGTGATGATGCACATGTTGAAGGTTCAGTAGAATTCTTAAAATGGTTTACGCAAAAAGAACAAAATATTACTTTCTCAATTGATTCTGGATATTTACCAGTGACAAAAGAAGCCAATCAAATGAAAACAATTCAAGAAACAACAAAAATTAATTCTGAATTAATGAAAGAAGTTATTGAAGTTTCTGTGGATACTGTTAATAATAAAAAATTATATACAACAAAAGCTTTTGATAATGGTGCTAAATTAAGAACACAATTAGAAAATTGTTTAAATGATAAAGCCAAAGAAGATTATGAAAATGCTCAAAAAGCATTAAAGAGTGGAAAATCAGCAGACGATGTTTATTCACAATATGACAGCAATGAAAATTTTGAAGATTGGTATCAAACAACTTACCAAAAATTAAAAGATATTATAGGATAAGTTTATGAAATTTATTAATAAAGATTTCTTCAAAAAATATTCATTGTTTAAACGTATTTTTATACAAATGTGTATGCTGATAATTGTTATTATTGTCGCAATCATTGGAATAGGTGTTTATTATGATGTTTTAGGAGAGATAGATCAAAATAGTCAAAATCTTTTTGATCAGCAAGTTTTTAATCGTTCACATGATTTGCAGACAATGATGGTCACAAAGTGGTCTAATCTTGAAATAGATATGAATAGAATCAATGCAATTACAGAAAAATTAGTTAATGAAAAGAAAATTTCTTTAAATAATTTATCTTATGATTCAGATGATAGTACAGTTTTATTAGATAATGTTTCTAATGAATTGATTTCTATGTTGCGTAATCATGGAACAACAGGAGCATATATTCTTTTAAGTGATGGACAATTTGAAAATCATAAAGATGATAATTTTTATCCAGGGTTATATGTTATTGATAATGATCCTGAGGGTGATTTTTCTGGAACGTCTGATTTGTTGTTAGCACGTTCACCAATGAAATTGGTTAATAAGTTAAATATTCCAACAGATAGTTGTTGGCAGCCATCTTTTGAATTTAAAGAGAATGATCATGCTTTTTATCAAAAAGCATTTGATAATTTTCAATTGGTTTTAACGAATCCAGATTTTTCTTTAAAAGATGTTGGTTGTTGGATTCAACCCTACCAACTTTATGGAAGTAATACATATCGTATTTCTTATATGCTTCCTTTGATATGTAATCAAAAGATTTATGGAGCTATTGGAATTGATATTGCTTTTCCATATTTACAAAAAATATTAAATTATGATGAATTAACAAGTAATGAACATGGTGGCTATATGTTAGCTCTTCAACAAGATGATCATACATATCAATCATTATTTTTAAATGGTCCTTATTATTCAAGAAGTTTTAAACAATTTTCAACTATTGAAACAAAAGATAATAATGGGGAGTATATCAATAATGAAATCTATTGTTCTTCATCGCCAATTAAACTTTATAATAGCAATACGCCTTATGAAGAAGAACAGTGGGTTTTATTGGGACTGGTTGATAAAGGAGATTTATTTTCTTTGACAAATCAAATGATTGATATGTTGATGTTTATGTTTACTATTATTGTTATTATTGGATTTATAATCTCGTTTATTATGACAAGATATATTTCAAAACCAATTATTGATTTGGCAACACGGATTGCTCAAACAACCAATGCAACAACACGTTTGAATTTAAAGAGAACAAATATTTTAGAAATTGATCAATTGATTGTGGCGATTGAAAAAATGAGTGATGATGTTTTAGAATCAGCTTCTCGTTTTACGAATATTATTCGTTTGGCAAATACAAAACTTGCTGGATTTGAAATTGATTATCAAACACATCAATTCTTTATTACGGAAAGTTTCTTTGATATTTTTATGCTTTTTGATATAGATACTCAAGGAATGACATTTGAAGAATTTACAAAAATATTTAAGGCTTTTGATAGTTGTTGTACACCAACACAAAATCGTAATGAATATATGTATCATCTTGAAAGTGAAGGAGAACAAATCTATCTTCGTCTAAGATATATGGAAACAGAAGAAAAGTGTGTTGGTTTAATTGAAGAAGTGAGTGATATTATTAAAGAACGTCAAGCTATTGAACATGAAAGAGATCATGATGTTCTAACTGATTTAATTAATCGTCGTGCTTTCCAACGTCAAATGAAACGTTTGTTTAGTATCTATCCACATCTATTAAAAACGGCAGCTTTGGTTATGATGGATTTGGATAATTTAAAAGCAATTAATGATAAGTATGGTCATGATTGTGGTGATGCTTATATTAAGGCTGCTGCTGAAACATTTAGAGATCATTCTCCAGAAAAAACGATTGTTTCTCGTACTTCAGGTGATGAGTTTTATCTTTTCTATTATGGTTATGAAACGAAGGAACAAATTAGTTTAGAGCTTCAAAAATTAAAACACGCTATTGATCATGCAACTGTTCAATTACCAAATGAAGAAGTTGTTAGAATACGGGTGTCTGGAGGAATTGCCTGGTATCCTGATGATAGTATGGATTTTGATGAATTACAAAGATTTTCAGATTATGCAATGTATTCTGTGAAACATACTGTTAAAGGCGAAATTGGAATGTTTAATATCTCTGATTATGAAAACAATTCTTATATTACAAAGAAACGTATTGATTTCCATCAGTTGATAGATGATTGGAGTATGATTTATTATGTTTATCAACCTATTGTTGATGCACATACTGGTGAAATATTTGGATATGAAGCTCTTATGCGTAGTCATCATCCAACATTAAGAAATCCTAAAGAAATCATTTCTCTTGCGAAATTAGAAGCCCAATTGAATAAAATTGAATTCATCACTTGGTTTGGAGCATTAGAAACATATTCTGATTATTATCAAAAAGAACTTGTTACAAAGGAACAAAAATTATTTATTAATTCTATATCGAATCAAATTTTAGATGAGAAATATTTATTTGATCTTGAAAGACAATATGGATATTTATTAGATCATGTTGTTTTAGAAGTTACAGAAGATGAACAAGAAGCCAGAAGTTGTTTCGAGAAAAAGAAGACAGTTTTAACAAACTGGAAATCTCAAATAGCATTAGATGATTATGGAAGTGGCTATAATAGTGAAAGAAATCTATTATCAGTGAACCCAGATTATGTAAAGATTGATATGGATATTATCCGTGATATAGACAAAGATGCTGATAAACAAAAGATTGTAGAAAATATTATTTCATACTGTCATGAGCGTCATAAAAAGGTCATTGCTGAAGGGGTAGAAACAATGCAGGAATTACGTGTTGTTTTGTATCTGGAGGTTGATTATATTCAAGGATATTTATTTGCTAAACCTCAAAGTATTCCTTCAAAAATCAATCAAGAGGCTGTTAAAGAGTTATTAGATATTTATAAAAAACCTAAGAAACGAAAAAAATAAATTGATTATTTAACAGAATAAAAAACTAGGCATACGTATCAGTTTTGCCTAGTTTTTGCTTACCAAATTTATAATCTAAAAATCTAATAAGTAAAATTCACTTTGCTTATTAAAAAAGTGTTTCTTTTTTTCTTTGCATTGAGTTTAATATGTTTAATTGATATAATATATATATAAAATAGAAAGGAGGATGTATGACGAAAGAGGCCATTTTTCTTAAGTTATACGCCAAAATATGGACAAAAACATTATTTGTATTGGTACTGAGCACAATGGTTATTCAATTGATTTAGAAAAGCATTTATTAATCATTCATCAACTCAATAGTTTATATGAAAATTTAGTTCAAAAAAAGGAAAAGAATATGACTATTAAGTTAAATGAAATCAAGCATGTGGATGTATTGTATTGTGAATATGATGCTGGATTATTTGGAGAAAATTGCAATGTTGTCTTTAAGGTATATCTCAATGATGGAAGCACATATGATTTTCATAAAAACATTGAAGCTTCAAAATATGATTTGTTAAAAGCTTATTCTATTTTAAAAAATGAGGGTATTGTATTTCATGATAAGTATAATATATTAGAGACTATTGCTGATTCTCCAATTGAACATGTGAGCTCTATACTCGTTGATATGATTAAAAATAATAAATTACCAAAAATAGATCGACTCAGTAAATAGATCCGTCAAAATGACGTGATCTATTTTTTTATGATGTCTTCTTTTTGATTGTATTTTGTGTTATTAAAAACTCCTTTCTTTTTTTTGACAATTTTTTAAAAAATTATAAAAAAGTATTGACGAAAAAATATGGCTATGCTAATATATTAGGGCAGTCATTGATGGGCCTGTAGCTCAGTTGGTTAGAGCGCACCCCTGATAAGGGTGAGGTCGATG
>UPXV01000016.1 GCA_900538465.1 uncultured Erysipelotrichaceae bacterium | reverse complement strand
TTTCATGACTATGTGTGCCTTAGCCGCAGGCGGAAAGGAATGCAAGGTTAAAATGAAACTAAAAGTAGAGTTAGATCAAAACTATGAAGAACCCGTTGTTTTTATCAAAACAAAAGAAATGAATAATGAAATTAATGAATTGATTCAATTTCTTAATTCAAAACAATATCCCATTATTGCTGGTTTTGATGATGAGACCATAGAACTTTTAGATTTGTCTCAAGTAATTCGATTTTATGCTTCACAACAAAAGATTTATGCACAAACACAAAAGAAAGAATATCTTATTCGTTTAAGACTTTATGAAGTTGAAAGTCGTTTAAGTCCAAAACAATTTATTCGGATATCTCATTCAGAAATTGTCAATCTCAAAGCAATTGAGAAACTTGATTTAAGTTTTACAGGAACAATTCAATTGCTTTTGTCTAATGGAGAAGTTACATATGTTTCCAGAAGATATGTTAAAAAAATAAAACAAACATTAGGAATATGAGGTGAGAGACATGAAGAAAAAAGCATTATTGAGAGGTTTATTTGGAATTACATTAGGTATAACAATCAGTTATCTTATAACAATTATAACTTCACTTATTTATGGGCAAGGTTATTATTCACCATGTGTACCTCAATTTATTGATTATGTAGGTAGTGAAATAGGTGCTGTTATTTTACAAACAGTATTAAGTGGCTTATTGGGAAGTGCGTTTGCTATGGCATCAATTGTATGGGAAATAGATCATTGGAGTATTGTTAAACAAACAGGTATCTATTTTGTTTGTACATCATTAGTGATGTTTCCAATAGCTTATATAACTGGATGGATGGAACATACGATTATCGGTTGTCTTATCTATTTTGGTATATTTATGATAATCTTTATATTTATTTGGATAATTCAATATATGATTTGGAAACATAAAATAGATGTGATTAATAAAAATATTCATAGTTAAATTCATATCTTGACATTAAAAATGACTTTGTTATAATATGAATTGCTCGGAGGGCAAATCACGAAAATGATTCGCTGGATAAGAGTATAGGCTAACTATACTTTTGTCCAGCTTTTTTGTTAAAGGAGGAAAAATGATGGACTTTTTAACAGGAAAAATAAAATCACTTTATTTTCAATATCTGGCTGCAGCTTTTGGCAGTGCCCTTATAACATCAGTTTATTCTATTGTAGATATGGCGATTGTTGGTCAATATCAAGGACCTGATGGAACTGCTGCTTTGGCTGTTGTTGCACCGATATGGAATATTATTTTTAGCTTAGGATTATTAATGGGAATTGGTGGTTCGGTCATTGTCAGTACTTTGAAAGGACAAAGAGAAAACAATCATCAATATGAAAATGAATATTTTACAACCGCCCTAATAGGTTCAATTTGTTTAGGGATAATAGTGTGGCTTATTCTTATTTTCTTTGATAAGGAATTGTTTATATTCTTTGGTGCTAAAGGCAATCTTTTAACATTGGCACAAACTTATATTCAACCTATTCAATATGTTTTCCCATGTTTTTTATTCACACAAATGTTAGCGGCTTTCTTAAGAAATGATAATGCACCAAACCTGGCGACTATTGGGGTATTATTAGGTGGCATCTTTAATATTTTTGGTGATTATTTCTTTGTTTTTACAATGGATATGGGAATCTTTGGAGCAGGTCTTGCAACAGCTATTGGATCAGTGATTTCATGTCTTGTGATGCTTACGCATTTCTTTTCAAAAAACAATACGCTTTATTTGATAAAACCTACCCATATTATTGATCAATTGAAAAAGATAGTTGTGACTGGTTTTTCAACATTCTTTATAGATGTTGCAATGGGGATTTTAACAATTTTGTTTAATCGTCAAATTATGATTTATCTAGGCAGTGATGCTTTATCTATTTATGGAATTATTGTTAATGTGAGTACATTTGTACAATGTTGTGCTTATAGTGTTGGTCAAGCTGCTCAACCTATTCTTTCTACAAACTTTGGAGCTAAACTTGCCCATCGGATAAGAGAAACATTAAAATATGCTTTATATACAGTTATCTTCTTTAGTCTTTTGTGGACAACACTGGCATTACTTGTCCCTAATATGTTCGTTAGAATATTTATGAATCCAACAACAGATATCCTTCTCAAGGCTCCAAGTATTATAAGAATGTACGGTTTATCTTTTTTACTATTGCCTTTAAATATTTTTTCAACATATTATTTTCAAGCACTGTTAAAACCCAAAATTTCATTTGTTATATCAGTTGCGAGAGGATTGGTAATAAGTGGAGTTTTGATTTATATTTTGCCATTAGTCAAGACTGATTATCTTTGGTTGACAATGCCAATAACAGAATTGATTGTTGCTATATATGCGATTATGAATATGATCTCTTGTACAAAGAATTTATATAAAAATGAATATAGAGAATAAAGAAGTGAAAATATAAAACTTCTTTTCTTTTTATGTTGACATACTTGTACGTACATGATAAGATGTGTTTGTAAAGATGTACGTACAAGTTAGAAAGGAAGAGAGTTATGAGTAAATTTAAAGAAGATGCGACTGAACTTTTAAAACAAGTTGGTGGCAAAGATAACATCCAGGCAGTATCTCATTGTGTAACAAGAATGCGCTTTGTATTGGTTGATCCTAAAAAGGCCAATGTAAAAGCGATTGAAAAAATCCCTGCTGCTAAAGGAACATTTACACAATCAGGACAATTTCAAGTGATTATTGGTAATGAAGTTCAAGAATTCTACAATGATTTTATTGAAGTGAGTGGAATTGAAGGTGTGAGTAAAGATCAAGTCAAAAAATCTGCAAAAAGTCAACAAACACTTTTGCAAAAGATTATGGGAGATTTAGGAGAGATTTTTGCTCCGATTATTCCAGCGTTGATTTGTGGTGGGTTGATTTTAGGATTTAGAAATTGTATTGATGCTATTCAATTTTTTGATAATGGAACAAAGACATTGGTTCAAGTTTCACAATTTTGGGCAGGTGTTGATAGTTTTTTATGGTTGATTGGTGAGGCCGTTTTTCATTTCTTACCAGTTGGAATTGTTTGGTCAATTACTAAGAAAATGGGTACAAGTCAGATTCTTGGAATTGTTTTAGGGATAACACTTGTATCACCACAATTATTAAATGCTTATTCAGTTGCTTCAACAGCAAGTGCTGATATTCCTGTTTGGAATTTTGGTTTTGCACAAGTTCAAATGATAGGATATCAAGCACAAGTTATTCCTGCTATTTTGGCTGGATTTGCATTGGTTTCTTTTGAAAAGTTCTTTAGAAAAATATCACCAGCAGCAATTAGTATGATTGTTGTTCCATTTTGTTCATTGTTATTAGCTGTGTTAGTAGCACATATTATTTTAGGACCAATTGGATGGGTAATTGGTGATTATATTTCTACAATTGTTTGGGCTGGTTTAACATCATCATTCAGTTGGTTGTTTGCAGGTGTTTTTGGTTTCTTATATGCTCCGCTAGTTATTACTGGTTTGCATCATATGACAAATGCAATTGATACACAATTGGTAAGCTCTTTTGGTGGAACAATCTTATGGCCAATGATCGCTTTATCTAATATTGCTCAAGGTTCAGCAGTTTTAGCAATGATTGTTTTACAAAAGAAAAATGAAGATGCAAAACAAGTTTCAATTCCAGCCTGTATTTCTTGTTATTTAGGAGTTACTGAGCCAGCTTTATTTGGTGTCAATTTAAAATATATGTTCCCATTTATCTGTGGAATGATTGGTTCTTCAATAGCAGCAATTATTTCTGTTGCAACGGGAACAATGGCTGCTTCTATTGGTGTTGGTGGAATTCCTGGAATTTTATCAATCTTACCACAATATATGTTTAATTTCCTTATTGCGATGATTGTAGCCATTGCTGTACCATTTGTTTTAACATTGCTTGTAGGAAAAAACAAATTATCTTCTGAAGATAAAAATGGTGAAGAAGCCTTATCTTTTGTTTCACCTCTTCAAGGAAAAGTAATGTCTTTAAAAGATGTCAAGGATCAAGTTTTTTCACAAGGATTAATGGGAGATGGCTATGCAGTAGATTTAACAAGTGGAGATGTTGTTGCTCCATTTGATGGAGAAGTTATTATGACTTTTCCAACAAAACATGCATATGGCTTAAAAAGAAGTGATGGTGTTGAAGTTTTGATTCATCTAGGGATGGATACAGTAGAATTAAATGGAGAAGGTTTTGAATGTTTGGTAGAAGTTGGACAAAAAGTGAAACAAGGACAAGTCATAGCAAAAATAGATTTAGATTATGTACGTGAACATCAAAAATCATTAGTTTCACCAGTTATCTTGACATCTGGTCAACATATTCAACTTCAACAAAAAGAAGAAGTAAAATTAAATCAAGAAATTATACAAATCATTTAGGAGAAAAAGCAATGTTTGATTTTAAGAATAAAGTTATTTATCAAGTTTATCCAAAATCATTTTGTGATACAAATCATGATGGAATTGGAGATTTAAATGGAATTATTGAAAAGTTAGATTATTTAAAAGAATTAGGTGTTGATATGATTTGGATGTGTCCAATCTTTGCTTCACCACAAAGAGATAGTGGATATGATATTAAGGATTATTATCAAATTGATCCTATCTTTGGAACCATGGAAGATTTAGATCGTTTAATTGCAGAAGCTAAGAAAAGAAATATTTATATAATGTTTGATATGGTATTTAATCATACATCAACATTACATCAATGGTTCCAAGAAGCTTTAAAAGGCAATGAAAAATATAAAAACTATTATTTCTTTAAAAAAGGGAAAAATGGTCGTTTACCAACCAATTGGGATTCTAAATTTGGTGGAAAAGCTTGGAAGTATGTTCCTGAATTTGATGAATATTATCTTCATTTGTATGATGAAAAACAAGCTGATTTGAACTGGAAAAATGAAGACGTCAGAAATGAATTGATTAAGATTGTTAATTTTTGGATTCAAAAAGGAATTAGAGGTTTCCGTTTTGATGTGATTAATAATATTGATAAACGTAGTTTTGAAGATAGCCCTGATGAATTAGGAAAACAATTCTATTGTGATCAACCAAAAGTACATGACTATCTTCATGAATTGAATGTCAATTCTTTTGGAAAAGTGGAGGATTGTATTACAGTTGGAGAAATGTCAGCAACGAGTGTTGAAAACTGTATTGGTTATACAAATCCAGCAAACCAAGAATTGAATATGGTTTTTAGTTTTCATCATTTAAAAGTTGATTATCTCAACAAAGAAAAATGGACATCTATGCCTTTTGATTTCCAAGAACTTAAAGAATTACTTGATACTTGGCAAGTCAAGATGCAAGAAGGCAATGGATGGAATGCCTTGTTTTGGAATTGTCATGATCAGCCAAGATCAGTTTCTCGTTTTGGAAATGATAAAGAATATCGTAAAGAATCTGCAAAAATGCTCGCAACAACAATCCATATGATGCGAGGAACACCTTATATTTATCAAGGTGAAGAAATTGGAATGACCAATCATTATTTCACAGATATTCACCAATATCGTGATGTAGAAAGTATTAATGCTTATCATATTCTTAAAGAAAAAGGTCTAGAAGAAAAAGAAATTTATAAAATATTACAAGAAAAATCAAGAGATAATGCGAGAACTCCTATGCAATGGAATAGTTCAATTAATGGTGGATTTTCAGATGTAACACCATGGTTACAAGTCAATGAAAATTATCATGAGATTAATGTTGAGAATGATTTAAAAGATAGTGAATCTATTTTTAGATATTATCAAAAATTAATTCAATTAAGAAAACAATATAAAATTATTAGTGAAGGAGATTATGAACCTTTCTTAGAAGATCATCCTCGTCTCTTTGCCTATAAACGTCATTATCAAAAAGAAGAATTAATTGTTCTTAATAATTTCTATGATCAAGGTATAACTGTTGATATTGAACATATAAATGAATATGAAGTTTTGATATCAAATTATACTCAACATAATTTAACAACTCACCTACAACTGAGACCATATGAAACAATTGTTTTATACAAAAAATAAATGCAAATAACGTTTGACTTATAAAATGGCACGTGTTATGATGAGCACGTAATAAAAGGCAACAAATTATGATTCACATGGGGAATTGTTATTGAGCACTTGATGTACAGATTCCTTATGTGGATTTTTTATATCAAAGCTTCCTTTTGTTAACATAAAAAAAGGAGGTATTCAAATGAATACAGGTAAAGTAAAATGGTTTAATTCTGAAAAAGGTTTTGGTTTCATCACAGTTGATGGTGGGAAAGATGTATTTGTACATTTCTCAGCAATCAGTGGAAGTGGATACAAAACATTAGAAGAAGGACAAAACGTAAGCTTCGACATCGTTGAAGGTGACAGAGGTCCTCAAGCATCTAACGTAACAGTATTATAATCAATGAAAAACAAGAGAAATCTTGTTTTTTTTCTTTATTAAACTTTGAACTATATTAATTATATATTGCATAAAAACTTACAAATCATTTATAACTTTATTGAGAATATCAATAAAGTTATAGATAAGATTATTTGATAAAAAAATATTCAAAAGATTATAAAAGAGACATTATGAAATTATCTGGGTTTAAAGTAAGAAGGTCAATTAAGAATAATTGTTTATTTATTTTAAAATATAAGTTGACTTATATAGATATACGTGTTAAGGTGGGATAGTAATAGAAGGTTATAAATTATAATTCACAAAAAAGGATTGTATTTAGCACTTGATGTACAATCTCCATTTGTGGATTTTTTATATCAAAGCTTCCTTTTGTTAACACAAAAAAAGGAGGTATTCAAATGAATACAGGTAAAGTAAAATGGTTTAATTCTGATAAAGGTTTTGGTTTCATCACTGCTGATGGTGGTAAGGACGTTTTTGTTCATTATTCATCAATCGCTGGTCATGGATATAAGACTTTAGAAGAAGGACAAAATGTAAGTTTCGATATCACTCAAGGTGATAGAGGAGATCAAGCATCTAACGTAACAGTATTATAATGAAGGCAGTTTCACTGTCTTTTTTTGTTTAGAAATTTTATTTTTGGTTATACTTGTATCAACATAAATATTATGTTAATATATTTATGGAAATTAAAAACAATTTTAGCGTGTAAATTCACACCTAAAGGAAAACTAGGACCCGCCAGTCCTAGTTTTTTCTTTGGCTTTAATCACCATGCTTCATGCATCTGTCTAACCATTTACAGATGAAATAACTGATGAGTTCAATAATAACACCTGTCATAACAGCAGCAATGAAATTAAAAACAATTTCATTCATGCAAATTCACCTCCTTCGCATTACTAGCGCTGGGTGATAAGCAGATTATAACATGGAATGTAGTGGTGTGCGTCTCAACTTACTACTCAATTTGTCTCAAGTCTGTTTAAATAATAACTGATTAAACATTATTCATATGACCAAGTTTGAAAATAAAATAAGACAAATTTGAAAAAACAATGAAAAATTCTTGAGAATGGAAGAAAATACGATTTGTAGTAAAGAAATATAAAAACATATGCTATACTTATAAAAGAAAAAGGAGTGGAGTAAAAATGAATGCATTAGGAATGTATTTGAGGGCAATGTTGAGACAAGAAAAATATGGGAGTACCAATTATCGTATTGCAGAGTATCTTCTTAATCATGCTAATATTGAAAAACTATCAACACAACTTTTATCACAAGCATGTCATGTCTCTAAATCTTCTATTAGTCGCTTTTGCAAGGCAATAGGTGTTGAAGATTTTTCAGAACTCAAGTTCTTGGCAAAACAAAAAGGATATAGCTATAAAAAGAAATTTTATTTTGATAGACATACAGAGAATGAAATGATTGATTATATGGACTATGTCTCTTTGAAGATTAAAGAAATGGAAGAACATCTTAATTATCAATTGGTTGACCAATTGGTTCATGATATTCATAAATATCAAAAGATTATCTTAATGGGAATTTCTCATACCATTAATCCTGCAAGCTATTTACAACAAGATTTAAGTGTTTTACATAAAGCTGTCTATTGCACAGATAATGTCAATGAACAAAAAGAAATTTTAATGAGTAGTGGTGAAGAAACATTAATTATTGTCTTTTCAGGATCTGGTGCTTTTTTTGAACGTGTCTTACCACGTGATCGTGTTATGGAAAGAGAACACATTCCTTGTATTTATCAAATTACTTGTCAACCAATTGAACCAGTCTCTTATATTAAAGATTTAATTGTCTTAAATCAAAAAGTTGATTATACTTCTCAATTATTAATGAACTTATTAGCTCATTTAATTATTGTAAGATATAAAACATTATATGGTGTTTCATAAACTGAAACAAAATTCAATATTTGATAAGAAAACCGTTTTTCGCAATATCTGCAAAAACGGTTTTTATATTTATATAATAGATTTAACGAAAGGGAGGAAGAGAAATGAAATTTCCAGAAGATTTATTATGGGGAAGTGCTTCATCAGATTTCCAATATGAAGGAGGCTTTCAGGAAGGTGGAAGAGGTCTTATTACACATGATTTTGTGACAGATGGATCACATACAACACCAAGAATGATGACTTATCAACTTCCAGATGGAACAACGGGATCAGCACCAATGCGTTCAAGTTTACCAGAAGGAGCCGTTGGATATATTGATCCACATGCTTATTATCCAAGTCATCAAGCAACAGATTTTTATCATCATTATAAAGAAGATATTGCGCTTCTTGCAGAAATGGGATTAACAGTGAATCGTTTTTCAATCTGTTGGTCAAGAATCTTTCCAACTGGGGAAGAGGAAACACCAAATGAAGAAGGATTAAAATTTTATGAAGATGTCGTTGATGAATGTTTAAAGTATGGGATAGAACCATTAATCACAATTTGTCATGATGAGTTACCAGCATATTTAGCTGATCATTATAATGGATGGGAAAATCGTCATACCATTGATTGTTATTTAAAGTTATGTAAAGCATTGTTTGAGAGATTGAAAGGGAAAGTCAAATATTGGTTAACATTTAATGAAATTAATGTCTTACAAGGTTATTCGCATTTAGGGGTTAATAGTACTGATTTTCAAACAATGTATCAATGTGATCACCATATGTTTATTGCTAGTTCACTGGCAATTAAAATGGCAAAAGAATATATGAGTGATTGTATGGTAGGTGCAATGTTTGCAATGTCACCAAGTTATCCATTGACATGTAAGCCAGAAGATGTTTTTGCTCAATTAAAAGCACGTCGAAGAGTTTTATTCTATAGTGATGTTATGGTAAGAGGATATTATCCTCGTTATATGGATTCTTATTTTAAAGATCAACATATTTCCATTAAAAAACAAATTGGGGATGATGAAATCTTAAAACAATATACTTTAGATTTTGTATCATTTAGTTGTTATCGTTCAACAACAGTCAATGCTAATAGTGAAATAGGAGTAACAGGGTTAAGTATGGATGAAAACCCATATTTAGATTCAACACCTTGGGGTTGGCCTATTGATCCTGCAAGTATTCGTTTCTTATTAAATGAAATTTATGATCGTTATCAAAAACCATTATTTATTGTTGAAAATGGTTTGGGGGATATTGATGAACCAGATGAAAATATGTTTGTTAATGACACATATCGTATTGAATACTTAAAGAATCATTTTAATGAAATAAAAAAAGCAGTTGAAATAGATGGTGTCCCAGTTATTGGTTATACAATGTGGGGTGGTATTGATTTGGTATCATTAAGTACTGGAGAAATGAAGAAACGTTATGGATGGGTCTATGTTGATATGGATGATAAAGGACATGGAACTTTAAAACGTGTGAGAAAAGCATCTTTTTATTGGATGAAAGAGTTTATGGAAACAAAAGGGAAAAATTTATAGGGAGGAAAGAAAAATGTTTGATAAATTTTCAGATGTATTAAGTCGTTTAGCTGTAAAGATTAATGCAAATAAATATATATCTACAATTAAAGATTCATTTATTGATGTTATACCATTTATTATTGTCGGTTCTATTGGAACATTACTTGGTTCTGTAATCTTTTCAACAAATGGACTAGGAAGTGTTAAAGGTTTTGAATGGGTTTTAGAAATGAGTCCATGGTTTGCTTCACTTAATTATGCAACAATGAATATTTTAGCTTTATTGATTGCTTATGAAGTTGGTAAACATTTATCTCGTTTTTATCAACAAGATGAGTCATTTGTAGGATTGTTATCAGTTGTGTGTTTTGTACTTGTCTCACCAACAACACTGACAGCTATGTTTGGCGAAGAAACTCAAGTGATTAGTAATGTTTTATCAGCAGATGTTACCAATTCAAAAGGTTTATTTGTGGCTATGATCATTGGAATGTTAAGTGTCACAATATTTTGTAAATTAGCTTCTCTTAAAAAATTAAAAATTACATTACCTGATGCTGTTCCACCTAATGTTGCAGCTTCATTTACAACATTATTACCAACAATTTTAACAGCTTTAATTGTAAGTGGTTTTGCTTATGGATTTGAAGTTATTGTAGGTACAAATTTATCAACGTTTATCTTTAATACTTTACAAACACCAATTGCAGCTGTTTTCCAACATCCACTTGGAATTATTGCCGCTGTCTTCTTTGCAGCATTATTTTGGATTTGTGGTTTACATGGGGCTTCTATTGTTACGGGAATTATCAATCCAATTACGATTGCAGCATTACAAACAAATATGGATTTAGTCGCAGCTGGAAAAGAAGCAACAGAAATTGTTACAAAACCATTTTGGAATATGTATGGAACAATGGGAGGATTTGGTTGTACAATTGGATTAATTATTGCCATATTTATTGCTGGAAAACGTGATGATGATAAAGCTATCGCAAAATTATCTTTAGCTCCTGCTTTCTTTGGAATCAATGAACCCGTTATTTTTGGGATTCCAATTGTCTTGAATCCTGTCATGGCGATTCCATTTATTCTTGCACCAGTGGTTTGTTGTATTATTGGATATGCTTCTATTTATTTTGGATTTGCGGGTAAAGTGATCAGTGATATTCCATGGTGTTTACCACCCGTTGTTAATGGTTTTATAGCAACAGGAGGAGATATTGCAACGGTTATTACACAACTTGTTTGTATTGCTGTAACTGTTGTGATTTACTTACCATTTGTTAAGATTAGAAATAAAGAAGCACAAATGGAAAATCAAGTTCAATAATTGAAAATATAAAAATAGGGAGAATACATTATATGTAAAATCCCTATTTTTTTTAATTGTTAATTAATTGTATAAGCTCATCAAGCGATTGACATTTCTTTAATTCATTAGATTGTGTATTACTTGCTGCAATCTTCATGATTTTTCTAAACAAAACATTACTATCATCAATGTTCTTATCATTCAATGCAACAAGAATAACAAAATCACTCTTTTCATCATCCCATTGAATAGGATGTTTTAAAGAAATTGCAGTGATAATTGATTGAATCACTTCATCTTTAGCACCATGAGGAACAGCAATTCCTCTAGCAACATATGTACTTGCTATTTTTGTGCGATTAACAACTGATTGATAAAAATTCTTTGTAACATAACCACCCTCATATAATAAGGAACAATACTTTTTTAATAATTCTTCTTGACTTGATAAGTCATCAATAAAGAAAGATAAGTAGTTAAAAGAGTGTTCTAACTTTAATTTTGTAAGTTTATTTAAATTATTTAAGTAATGACGTATTGTATCATGGTCAGTTGAACTAAAACTACTACTGATATGAACAGCATTAGATAATTCACAAGAACCTGTTGTATCAATAATAAGATCATATTGTTTTAATTGTTCATCATTTTGCTGTATTTGATTACGATAAATGGCAACAATATTAATTTCTTTAAAATAAGACTCAAGTAAATTCTTTATAAAAATCTCAAAAGATAAACCTTCTGTACAAATAAGAACAGCTTTAATCTTTCTAATATTATTTGGCCTATTAATAGCAGCAATGATATGTAAACAAATATATCCTAATTCATTTGAATCAAAATAGATGTGTTCCATATTTTCTAAATCTTCAATTGCAGTAATTACAGAAATATAGACTTCTGTATATTCTAAGCGAATTTGTTCAAGCAAAGGATTTTCATTAGGAATCCCGTGACGCATTCTTTTAATGGCTGGTTTTAAATGTAGCATAAGATTATGTTTCAATTCATAATCATTATTAAAATCAAAATTAAGACGAACACCTAATAAATTAAGAAACTTATCTAAAATATCAATCTCCATATTTTCATAATCAGGATTGATTTTTTTTCGTGTTGATGCAAGTAAAAGAGAAATATAATTGATTTCATTTTCATCAATTGTCATATGAAATTCTTTTTCAACATAACATTTAATCAAAGTTGCACAATAATATTCTTGAGCTATGTCATTCATTTCTAATGAATCTAATTGAATAGGTTTATGCATACGAATACGAATAATGATAATACCTAAATATAATAACATCATATTATAATCTTCATCACAAAAACAAAGACCTAACATTTTTTCGCTCATATCTAAAATTTCAACAAGATTTAAAATGTCTTTTTGATTAAAAAATGAAGTTAAAGAAGAGATTGTATGTTGTGTTAAACGAGGAATTGCAAATAATGAAGTGGCTTTGGCTGTTTTCATTAATGATTTATAAAATAATGTTCTTATATCTTTTTCATTGCCTGTGATTTGTAATCCTAGAGTTTTATGATTTTTAATAGAACAATGAGATTTGCTAATAATTTCATTCAAATTTTTTATTAATGAATAAATAGCATTCGTTGAACGATAAAGCTTACGACTTAAATCTTGAATAGTAATTACTTCATTAGTCGTTAGTAATAGAAAAAGAATTTGGTCATAATCATCTTGATATTTAAAATCATATGTATTTTCTTGATGAATTTGAGATAAAATTTGATTTTTATATTTAGAATCAGCTTTAATTTGAATCCCTTTGTTAGGGACTCTTAAGAATTCAACATTCTTTAATAATTGTTTAAATTCTGGAGAATTCATATAATTATGAATTGTTCGTTCAGAACAATTTAAAAGATTGGCAAGTGCACTAATTGTTATAAAATCATCTTGACTGAGTAGAATTTCTACTAATCTCATAAGTTTTTCTGTTTTCATATTGCCACCTCCAATCTTCTCTTTGCACTCAAATTATAGTTGAATTGATATATAGTGTCAAATGACTCAAAAGCGACATTTTTTGCGATTTTTCAGCAGTTTATCGGATAAAAATGGATTTGCTTTAATTTTGGTAATATATGGAAAAAGATAAGAATTTCAATTTTCAAAATTGCATGATTTCAAGAAGAAGTTGCAAAAAGATAGGGGAGTAAGACGTTTATTGTTGAAGAAGGTGTGTGCTAGAATGTTTGTGCAAGGAGGAAAAAGGATGAAAAAAATAGCACATTGTATACACCATACTCATTGGGATCTGATTTGGTATTTTACAGCCCAAGATGCAATGGTTCAATTTAGCTACAATATGAAAGAAATGATTCGTGGTTTTCAAGAAAATCGAATTCAGCATTTCTTCTTAGATGGTCAAGTTCAGCCAATTGAAGAATATTTACAATTACATCCAGAAGATCGTGATTATATATCTGAATTGATTTCATCGAACAAACTTGAAATAGGACCATTTCATTCACAATTGGATTGTTTTATTTCAAGTGGAGAATCTGTTATCAACAATCTGCGTTTAGGAATTAAAATAGCAAATGAAATAGGAGGAAGCTCAAAGATTGCATACTTACCAGATTCATTTGGACATTCAGCTGATTTTCCAAAGATTTTTAATCAGTTTGGAATCAAAGAATTTGTCATAACAAGAGGAGTAGGAGATGAATATGATTTAGGTAGTGAATTTATTATGGAGTCCAATGATGGGAGCCAGCTATTAGCATATGTGATGATTGCTGGTTATGGGTATGGATGTTATCCATTTAAAAATGGAACTCTTTTGGATAAAAGTGCAGAAGATTATAATAAAATCAGTGTGCATCAACTCATTGATCGCTTATTATCTTATTCAACACTTGATAATGAATTTGTGTTTCCACTAGGATTTGATCAAAATCCAGTCATGTTAGATATACCTAAAAGAATTGCTGAGTATAACCAGAAATCAAGTGATTATGAATTTAAATTAACAACATGGAAAGATTTCTTCCATCATGTAAGAGAAAATACCAAAGGTCTAAAAGTACATAAAGGAGAATTGTTTTCTACACAGTATCATCGTGTTCATCGCTCAATATTCTCAGCTCGTGCTGATATAAAGGGACTACAAGACAAATGTGAACGTATACTCACTTATGAAGTCCAACCATTAATGAGTATGATGGATAGTATTGGTATTGAGTATGACCATGGCTTAATTGATAAAGCATGGAAAACATTAATAACCTGTCAAACACATTCTTCAGCTAATTTAACAGATGCAACAAATAACTATATTGAAAATGAAACCAGAAATGCCATTGCAATGGCTCAGGCAACAAAAACATATTTACTTAAAGTAGTTTCTTTATCGTTACCTTTTCAAGAAGATAATGCATATCCTTTGGTTATAGCCAATACAACTATTAAAAGAAATACCAATGTCATTGAAGCAAAAGTGTTTTCAAAAACAAAACAATTTACGTTAACACAAGATAATCAAATAATTCCCTATATTATTAAAAAAAGTGTCCAGAAAAATCATGGTGTTCTTCGTAAAGATAAAGCTTTATTAGATGAGAGTAAATATTATTATGAAACAGATATTATTTTTGAACTTGATAATTTTTCAGGAATCCAATATCGTACACTTGTTATTCATGATGATAAGCAAAGTCCTATTGAGGTTATGGATGAAAATGTGAACTTTATTGAAAATGAATATTATCGTATCTATATGGATGTTGATGGAATTACTATTTATGATAAGGAAAAAGATCTTTATCATCATAAGGCTATTTATTTAGAGGATATGGGTGATGAAGGTGATAGCTTTGATTATTCTTATCCAGATAACGATATGAGGATTTGCGAGTATATGCAACATAGTTATGTTAGATATAGTGGTTCAAGTCTTTTGCATAAAATGAAGGTAGAAGGAGAATTTGAGATTCCTTATGGTTTAAAAGAGCGTGAAAGAAAAGAATGCAATTCAACAATTCAATACTCTATTGAAATATGCCTAAAAAAAGGAAGTCCGCTTATTGAATTAAAGGGTTACATTGATAATGCAGCTAATCAACATCGTGTGAGACTGGTTATATCTGGTCATCAGGACAATAAATATTCTTATGCAGGAACACAGTTTGGTTATATTAAGCGTGAAACCAATCCTAAAGAATTAAAAATTTGGAAAGAACAAAATTGGTTTGAAGAACCAAGTCCAACATTTCCATTGCTTAATTATGTAAGTGCAGTTTGTGATTATCAAACAATCACAGTTTATACGAAAAGTAGTAAAGAATATGAATTTATTGGAAATGGAAAAAAAGATATTGCAGTAACTTTATTGAGGGCATATGGAGCATTAGGTTTCCCTGATTTGAATCGTCGACCTGGACGACCAAGTGGATTGGATTATCGTATTTTCTATACTGAAGATACACAGATGAAAAAGAAAAATAATTTTGAATTAGCAATCAGCTATGATACTTCATTTGATGGAAATATTATGCATAATCGCTACATTGCATATGCAACAGAAAAAACATATTATCAAAAACAAGATTTTGATAAATCTATTGAATTGATTTCTTATTTTCCAACGAATCCCATTGAAAAAAAGATTCCTTGGGCATATCATTTTATAGATTTTAAAGACTTTGATGGAAGTGTAAGTACAATTGTAAAAGCTGATAACAACCAAGGATACTTAGTAAGAATGTTTAATAATGAAAATCATGAAATCCATGGGGGAAAATTAATCACAAAGTGTAAAAATTTTAAATTAAGTGAAGTTAACTTAGAAGAAAAAGAAATCACAACATTAAAAGAAGATCTACCAAATTTAAAACCAGGACAATATAAAAATTTAATGTTGAAGCTATGAAAAATAACTATTTGAAAATCAAAGGAGGATTTAAAAATGAAAAAAATAATTGCCGTGTGTGCTTGTCCTGCTGGGATTGCACATACTTATATGGCTGCTGAAAACATTGAAACTTATGCCAAAAGTAAAGGGTATGAAGTCAAAGTAGAGACAAATGGTTCAGCAGGTGTTGAAAATCGTTTGACACAAGAGGATATTGAAACAGCTGATTGTGTTTTAATTGCTGCAGATACAAAAGTAGAAATGGAACGTTTTAGAGGAAAAAAATTATTAGAAGTCTCAGTTTCTGATGCAGTTAGAAAAATTGAAAAAGTATTTCAAGAAATTGAAAGTGAAAATTTAAAGGTTTATTAAGGAGGAAATGAATCATGAATATGAAAAAGATATATAATCATTTGATGTCAGGAGTATCGTTCTTCTTGCCATTTGTAATTGGTGGTGGAATTTTAACAGCATCAGCATATTTATTGGATGTTGCTAATGCACATACAGCGACATTTGGATCTACGACGCCACTTTGTGCTTGGCTAGTGAATGTAGGATCAATTGGAATGAGCTTTATGTTCCCGATTTTAGCGGCATATATTGCTTATTCTATTGCTGATCGTCCTGCATTATTATTAGGTATGGTTTCAGGTGTCTTGGTAAGAGATGGTGGAGCTGGATTCCTTGGAGCTATTTTTGCAGGGTTTGTCAGTGGATACATTATTATTCTTTTAAAGAAAGTGACTGAGAAATTACCGAGGTCATTAGAAGGTATTAAAACTCTTCTTATTTTCCCAATTGTTGGTTTAGCTTTAGCGGCTATTGCGGCACAAGGTATTAATTTGGTTGTCGCACCAATTAACAATGGTTTAACTGGTTTCTTGCAAGCATTAAGTGGAACAAATGCAGTTATTTTAGGTGCAATTATTGGCTTTATGTTGGCAATTGATTTAGGTGGTCCAGTTAATAAGACAGCTTATTTATTCTCAGTAGCAACTTTAACGGCTGCTGATGGAACAGCAGTGGCAAGTGTTGTCATGGCATCTTGTGGATGTAGTGCAATGGTTGTTTCAACAAGTTGTGCAGTTGCTGCAACTTTATTCCCTAAGAAATTCTCACCAAGTTTACGTAGTGCTAAAACAGGAGCATATATTATGGGATTGAGTTTCTTTGTCGAGGGAGCTATTCCTTATGTTATTGCAAAACCAAAACAAATTTTACCTTCATTATGTGTCGGTGCGGCTGTAACTGGAGCTATTGTGGCTGCCTTTGGTGTAACTTTATCAGCCCCAATTGGTGGATTAGAAACAATGCCGCTTGTCAGCAATATTCCTTTGTATCTATTGAGTTTTGCAATTGGAACAGTCGTTGCGGTTGGAATGATTTATATTCTGACAAGAAAAGATCCAGATATTGATTAGAAAGGGATGTTATTGTGGAAATTATAAATGAGGAATTAATCCTAGTTGATGAAAATCTTCATGAAAAAGAAGATGTTATTCAAAAGGTCGCTGAATTGTTATTTAATAATGGACGAATTAGTGATATAACAAAATTTAAGAATGATGTTTTCAAACGAGAAACAGAAATGTCTACATCTATGGGTCTTGGTATTGCAATTCCTCATGCACAATCTGATTATGTTAAGCAATCTTCTTTGGTCTTTATTAAATTAAAAGAACCTATTTGCTGGAATGACGATGATAATGTCAAAATTATTTTTGGAATAGCAGTTCCAAAAAAAGATAAAAATAATCAACATTTAAAAATTCTTTCAACACTTGCAAGAAGTTTGATGAAAGAGAGCTTTAGAAATAAATTGTATAGTAGTCATAATGAAAAAGAAGTCCTGGATGTATTAAAATTAGTAGAAATTTAAAGATTAGATTAAGAAAATGTCACTCATACATAATGATTGGCATTTTCATTAATCAATCAGAAAGAGGTAAATATGAATAATAATTATGATAAACAACCTTATGTAGAAGTGAAAAATTATGGAAATGAAAGTGTATGGAATGGATATAAAAATATTGTTGAAGAACTTAAGTTCAAAATAGACAATATTGATAAAAAGAAAAAAATTATTGCTGTTGATTTTTATCCAGGAGTTTTGGTAGAAGAGATAAAAGCTTGTCTTGTCAAACAACTTAATGCCGATATGATAATTTTTACTGATGAGGAGATATTTGAAGATATTGATACAATAGAAACAAAGATAAAAGATGTAATTACAGATGATAGAGTATTTGGTAAAATTTCTTTACATACTTTAGAAGATTTCATTGATGAAGATAAATTGAAGCAAGTCAAGTTAAAAATCGAAAATATAGATGGTATTATTGTTGTTTATGGAGTTGGAGTAAACTTATTAGTTGAACCAGATATTTATGTTTTTGCGGATATGGCAAGATGGGAAATTCAGCAAAGATATCGTTTGGGAGATATTCCAAATTGGAAAGGAAGAAATTATCATGAAGATCCCTTAAGAAAACTCAAAAGAGGATATTTCTTTGAATGGCGTATTGCAGATAGATATAAGAAACGACGTTTTGATAAATTTGATTATATTTTAGATACAAATTTAAAAAATCATCCCAAAATGATTACAGGAGATGCTTTTAGGGCAGGATTGGATGAAACTGTTCGTAGACCGTTTCGTGTTGTACCATTTTTTGATCCTGGTATCTGGGGTGGTCAGTGGATGAAAGAAGTTTGTCAACTGGATAGGAATATGGAAAACTATGCTTGGTGCTTTGATTGTGTTCCAGAAGAAAATTCACTTTTATTAAAGGTTGGAGATACAATTGTTGAAATTCCTTCAATAGATGTTGTTTACTCACATCCTAGAGAACTGTTAGGAGAAAAAGTGCATGGGAGATTTGGAACAGACTTTCCTATTCGTTTTGATTTTTTAGATACAATGAAAGGTCAGAATTTATCATTACAAGTGCATCCTACTGTCGAATATGCTCAAGAAAAGTTTGGATTACACTATACCCAAGAAGAATCGTATTATCTTTTAGATGTGGAAGAAAATGAAGACACATATGTTTATTTAGGTGTTAAAGATGGAATGACAAAAGAAAAGTTTTTTACCGCTTTAAAACAAGCTCAAGAAAGTGGTGAATTTTTGGAAGAAAATTACGTCAATAAAATTCCTTGTCACAAACATGACCATTTTTTAATCCCGCCAGGAACGATTCATTGTTCTGGAGCTAATACTATGGTCTTAGAAATTTCAGCAACACCCAATATTTTTACATTTAAATTGTGGGATTGGGGTCGTTTAGGAATGGATGGAAAACCAAGACCAATTCATATCAAACATGGTGAAGAAGTTGTTCAATTTTATCGTGATACAAAATGGACAATGGAAAATTTAGTTAATCGTATAGAAGTTATCGCAACAGGGGATGGCTGGGTTGAAGAAAGAACAGGATTGCATGAAAAAGAATTTATAGAAACAAGAAGACATTGGTTTAGCAAGCCGGTTTTACATGATACACATGGAGAAGTGAATGTGCTTAATTTAATTGAAGGAGATCAGGCAATTGTAGAATCTCCAACGCATGCTTTTGATCCGTTTATTGTTCATTATGCTGAAACATTTATTATTCCAGGGTCAGTTGGTCAGTTTGTTATCCGACCATATGGTAAAAGTCAAAAGCTAGGAACCATTAAAGCTTTTGTTAGAAATTAATTGTTATTATATGAGAAAAAACCAGAGATGATATGATATGTGTCTCTGGTTTTCATTTATTGATTCTTTATGCTTTTTTTATGGAAAAATGTTAACAACAATAAGAATAGCACAATTCCTAAATATATATAACTGATTTGATTCATAATTGTTAAACTGTCAGTCATATCATTAATAACACTTTGATAGTTTTGAAACTGTTTTATAAATAATGTAGGAGCAAAGAAGCGAATGATAAAAATTAACATTCCGCTTATCATACAGTTAACAGCAAGATATGCAAATTGTCCAACATGATGTAAATTATTTAAGAAAAGCACAAGACTACATACTCCAATGAAAATTATTGAAAGATAAATACACCAACTTGATTGTAAAAAATCAATAGTTTGTAAGGCAAGTTTTTGTTGTGGTGTTATTTGCTTTTTGACTTCATCTACAACAATTTGATAAGCTCCATCAACATCAACAACATCAATCGCCCCATCAACAAAAACACGAATTTGTTCAATTGAAACATATTCACCTAATAAATCATGGATATCTTCTTCATAATTTAAAATAACAGTTTTGACTTTATCATTTAATTGATGATGAGTAACTGTTTGTTTATCGTGAATGAGATCTTCCATAAAATCAACAGATAAATCATGAATAGTCATTTGAATATCTTTGTTATTAACAATTTGATTTTTTATCTTTTTCGCATTTCCTAATGATGAACTAGGTAAAAAAACAGAAAAATTTTGGAATATTTTATCAATCTGTTTTTCTAAATTAAATTGATCACTTATAATAGAAGTCAAATCATTTTCTAAAACATGTGTACAAAATAATGATGTTGTCATAAAAAGAGAACTCAAAATAAAAATTATAGAACAAACAATATTAATTATTTTTTTAGACATAATAAACTACCCCTCTCTTTTTATATTTTATCATAATCATGTTTATAAACAATATAAATAAAATGTAGAAAAAATTTTTTAATCTTTCTCATTTTAAGATATAAATACAAAAAAATAATTTGAATGATTTTAATGAGGGTAAGAACCAAAATTTTGAATATTATTTTTCTTTTATTAATTTAACTTTGTGATAGAATAATCATAACAACATATGTTTTCATATAAGAAGAAGGGGGAATGATTTCATGAACAATTTCATTAGCAAAAAGAATATTGCTAAATTAGTTATTCAGATAGGAATAACCTTCTTAGTTATATCATCACTTTTGGGATTTATTATTTATAGATTGGCTTTTTCTCATTTTAGTGATACGTTAACTGACTATACAATTACATTAGAACAATCAATGGCTAATTCAGGAGTCACTGTTATTGAAAACGAATTGACTAGAGAACAGGGACAAGTAAAAGCCTTGGCAACATCCTTTACTATACCTAATCAAAATGATAGTCGTTGTGTTCTTCCTTCATTATATCCTCAAGAAAATATATATCGTATTGTTTATGTTTCAAAAGATAAGACTTTTTCGTCTGATGGACGTCAACGAGGAATAGAGAAAAGGGAAGATGTCGTTAAAGCATTTCAAGGAGAAACTAATGTTTATGGACCTTACTTTAATGAAGAAAAGGAGTATGTTATTTGTTATACAACACCTGTTATGAGAGATGATAAAATAGTAGGTGTTTTGAGTGTTGAAAAAGATGGCTATTATTTAAGTGAATTGATACAAAGTATTCAATTTGTAAATTCTGGGGAATCTTATGTTATTGATAGTAAAGGAACAGATATTGCTGTAAGTAATAAAGAACATATAGAGTGGGTTAATGAGCAGTATAATGCAAGAGAAATTTTGAAAAAACAAAAAGATTCTCAAACGCAATCTATTGCTGATTTAGAACAACATGGTCTTAATGGAGAAAGTGGTATAGGAACTTATTATTGGGATAAAGGATTATGCTATCTTGCTTATGCTCCTGTTCCATCAACAGGTTGGGTTGTCTTAACAGGAATAAGGGAAGAGGAATTGATTCATTTAACACAAACGGCTCTTTATGAATCATTCATTCAAGGACCAATGTTACCTATATCAGTAGCTCTGTTTTTGATTTTTACAGGCCTTGTTATTTACTGGAGTGTTTCTAGTATGAAAAAGAATAATGAATTAAATGAAAAATTAAAATTGATAGCACATCATGATGCACTTACTGGTGTCAAGAATCGAGCAAGTTTTAATGAGACTATATTCAAATTCTCAAAGGATATCCCAAAACAATTGGCTTGTATTTATATTGATGCAAATGGATTACATGAAATCAATAATCATCTTGGACATCAAGCTGGGGATGAAATGCTCACAACAATTGCTTCACAACTTCAATATGAATTTAAAAAAGATAATATCTTTAGAATTGGTGGCGATGAATTTGTTATCTTATGTCAAGATTATCAACTTGTTGATATAGAAAAGAAGATGGAAAAGATTTGTCAAAAACTAAGTTCACAAGGTTATGATATTTCTGTAGGAATACAATGGCAAAATGAAGACATTAATATCAATGAAATGATACATGAAGCTGAAAAGGAAATGCAAGAAGATAAAAAAATGTTCTATCAAGGAAGTGGAAGAGAACGTCAATCACGTATGTTAAATCATCAATTAGAACAAACACTTTTGGAAAAACAATATGCAGATGCATTTTTAGCTGTTATGGCTCCTGAATTTAAAGGTGTTTATTTTGTCAATTTAAATACTGATAATCTTATTCATTTATTTATTCCACCTTATTTTGCTGAAATATTAGAAGAAGAAAATGATGTATTTAGTCGTTCGTTATGTGTTTATACAGAAAGATTTGTTATGGATAAATATCAAAAAGCATTTGAAAAGTTCTATAATTATGAGGAACTTGAAAAGATGTTGGACAAAGATATAATTCCTGAATTGATTTATCAAAAAAGAGATGGAACATGGTTACATTTAAAAGTCTTAAAATTTAAAACATATACAAAAGAAAATAAAGAGACATTATGGATTTTTTCTAATGTAGATGCATAGAAATAAGGAAGGAAAATACATGGCAAAGTTTATTGTTTTTGATGTTGATGGCACATTAGTAGATAGTCAAGATGGACAAGAAATAATTTACGAATCAACATATCAAACTCTAAAACAGTTAAAAGAAAACGGACATATCCTTGCAATTGCTACAGGAAGATCAATGATTCGTGTTCTACCAACTGCAAAGAGACTTGGTATTGATAATATTATTAGTGATGGTGGAAATGGAATGATGCTTCAAGGAATTATCCAATATATAAAACCATTAGATCAAACAATTGTTCGTTTACTCAGTCAAGAATTGTTAGATAAAAAGATTCCTTTTGCGTATATGGTTGATTCCAATAAAACAGATTTATATACTTCGCCACAAATGTTAAATTATCAAGATGATTTAGATTGTGAAGGATTAAATCTTATTGTTGATGAAAATTTTGATTGGTATCATAGTTTAGCCTATAAGGTTTATATGGGGATTCATCAAGGAGAAGAGGATAAAATAGAGACTGTGAATGCATATCAAATTATGCGTTATCGTGAAGGAAGTCTTGCCTATGAACCAGATGATAAATATGCCGGTGTTAAAGAATTTGTGAAATTATATAATGGTCACATAGAAGATGTTATTTTCTTTGGTGATGGCTTGAATGATATTGGTATGTTTCAAAAGATTCCTTGTTCTATTGCAATGGGAAATGGAATTGATGAGGTAAAAGCATTAGCTTCTTTTATAACAAAAAATATTGATGATGATGGTATTCAATATGCATGTCAATATTTAAAATTGATATAAAAAACAAAGGTTTGATGTATAGACCTTTGTTTTTTTATTTATCAAGCATTTGGAAGCGTCAGTTATAAAATGAAAAAACAGGGAACTATAATGAATTATAGACTTTCCCTGTTTTTGTGTAGCGCAAAAAGTACCATATTCTATTTCTTTTTAAACATGGCGCCATTACATCTTGGACATTCTATAGAAACTTCTCGCTCTCCATGTCCACTCGCTATATCTTCGCCTCTGAATTCTCCTAATATCCAGTCAGGAACATTTTCTTCATAACCACATCTTGAACACTTCATTCTTATATAAGTGTCCTTAGGACCAAGTAGGTCCTCGATTGTTAAGTCGTAGTCGTCGTAATTCTCTAAGGCAGTTTTCTCTGTATCGTCTGTCATTTGATAATCCTCCTTCAAAAGGATTGTAACTGTATGAATATTTCATCAGTTCCCCACATTTGCATCTTATGGGATCCTTTGAATATGATTCTATCATATGATAACGATATTTTAACTTATTTATTTTATTTTTGTATATTATTTTTCTTTGTTTAAGTGTTCTTATCTTTCTTTTCTTCTTTCTGCCATAGGATTCATAAATATAATCAAGCATTGGTTTATATTTGTTTGAATAGAAACCATAGTATCTTGTCATCTTGAAATTCTCATTTGGACAATGTCTAATGACTTTCTGAATAAAGCTATAGACATGTTCATGAACATCAATACGCTTTTCATCCTCATGACGATTGTAGAACCAGTGAATCTGTTTGGTCTGTGGATTATATTCAATAATTCTGCTTTCAGCCATTGGAGGTCTGCTTGTATAGCGTGTTATATACTTGACACATTCCTCAACGTTATTGTCATCCTGGTTTTCTCTTTTTCTGGCATAGACATAGAAGCCATTTTCACATATGCGATAAAGGTCCTTTTTGAGATGCTTGAAATCATCACCAAGTCTGGGAGTAAGAATATCAAGAACCTGATACATCCAGGTTTTTCTGAGCTTTTGATATGATATGAAGGAGAAGTTCTTCATCTTATTATTCTTTGTATCATAGCCTTCCTCACATACAAGACAATGAATATGTGGATTCCATTTCAAATCTCTGCCAAATGTGTGAAGAGTCATGACAGAACCAAAAATGACCTTGTCTCTATCATTCTTATAGGAATATTTTATTTTAACTTTTTTCTTGGGAAGAAACTGTTTCATCTCTTTTCGTTTATTTTTTCTGAACTTGTGATCATTAAAAATGCAGGCAAGAGTATTGCGAGCTGCAATAAACAAAAGATCAAGAAGCTCACGATGTCTGATAAGATAATCTCTCAATTCCCAGGGGATAGTGAAAACAATATGGCGGTGAGGGGCATCAAGAGCCATGGATGAAACATAGGCAGAACGCTGCTTTGTTTCCTTGACACCGCATTTGGTGCAGAATCTAGAATGACAGGAATGGGGGAATGATGGTTTCCGCATGACAGACAGGACATTCATAAAAATCCCAACCAAGATAAATAGAACCGCAAAGAATAGTTTTTTGAATATGATCATAAGTAACAGGACGCATTCTACCGATATTGAAGAGATGACGTAAATAATCAAGATTATCATTAAAAATATAAGCGAAAGATTGCTTATGTTTCAAATAAACATTTTCGCAGAAGTTAAACAAAGGAAGAGAATCAGCAGGAGTACCCAAATCAATCATAAAATCACCAAGAGATATTATAGCAGAAGAAAAGGTGATAATCATCTCTGATGATTAATCACCCAGTGGACAAAATTTATTTTGTCCCTTTTTTATATGTAACTATTATTTCTAATAAAAAGTTATTTGTTAAGTATGTAAAAGATTCCTGATGAGATATATAGAAGAGGAGTATATGGCGCTCGTATTATCAGGAATCATATTATTAATTTATGCATGTTTTTCTATTGTGTGAAAGATAAATCAATGGCTTTTTAAAATGATTGATGTATAATGAAAATCATGAAAGTGGTGATTTTATGAAAGAAAGTAATAAACAAGTTTTAAAATCAATCTTTATTATGGTTGGATTTTTATGTTTTTCATCTTTGATAGGGATTCTTTTTCAAAGCTGGAATTGGTCTGATACAAACATTATCTTGGTTTATATTCTTGCAGTTTTAATGACTTCTCGTTTAACACAAGGATATGTTTATGGAATTATTTGCTCTATTGTATCTACTTTTTCATTTAATTATTTCTTCACAGCACCCTATTATACTTTCTCTGTTTATGATTCAAAATATATTGTCACTTTTGTAGTGATGACTTTAACAGCTATTATTACAAGTGCTTCAACATCACGTATTCAATTATCAACTCAAGAAGCTAATGAAAATGCTCAAAATATGAAAACTCTTTATAACTTAACAAATAGATTATCTGATTTATTAGAATATCAGGATTTAGCAAAGACAATCATTGAAATCTTTTCCAATGTTTTTGACTGTCAAATTGGTTTAATTTGTTTTCGAGAAACATCAGATTATATTTATTTAATAGGAAATCAAGATAAAATTCATGAAGATATTATTTATAATTTAAAAGATTATCAATCTCAATTTTCTTATTTAAGACATCCTTACAAAATAATAAATGAAGAGTATCATTATCCTATTTATGGTATACATAAATTATTGGGCGTTATCACTTTGCCTAAAGAATGTGTTGAATCTATGAATGAAAACAAAAATAAGTTATTAATATCAATGATTGAAAATGTTTCATTAGCATTAGATCATATTTATTCTATTAAAGAACAACTGATATTAAAAGAAACAACAGTTAAAGAAAGATATCGTAGTAATTTATTAAGAGCAATCTCACATGATTTAAGAACACCATTATCTGGAATTATGGGAACATCAGAAATGATTATGGATATGAATGCACATAATGAAACATATCAGTTAGCTCATGGTATTTATGAAGAAGCCAATTGGTTATATTTGTTGGTAGAGAATATTTTAAGTCTAACAAAGGTAGAAGAAGGAAAGTTGGTTATTCATAAAGAGTTGGAAGCAGTGGAGGAAGTTATTGGAAGTGCTGTCTATCATGTCACAAAAAATAATCAAAGAAAGATTGAAGTTCATGTTCCTGATGATGTTTTGATGGTACCAATGGATGCTAAACTTATTCAACAAGTTATTATTAATTTATTGGATAATGCAATGAAGCATACGCCAAAAGATAAACCAATATCTATAGATGCTTATCAAAAAGAAGACAGTGCTTATATTGTTGTAGAAGATTATGGAAGAGGATTTGAAAATCAGGATCCTCAACAAATTTTTGAAATGTTTTATACAAACAATGGAACCAATTCATCAGATGGTTCAAAAGGTGTTGGATTAGGATTAACTATCTGTAAAGCAATAGTAGAAGCTCATGGTGGAACAATTCATGCTGAAAATTGTAGTGAACATCAAGGTGCAAGATTTGTTGTGAAATTAATGAAACGTTAGCATTAATTGTAATGAGAAGTAAAGAGTTGTATTTAGACTTTGTGAGAAGTTTGGATACTTCTTTTTTTCTTTTGAAATTAAGGGTATAATAGGAGTACAAGTAAAAATAAGAATTATGGAGGGAGTTATTTACAGTGATAGATAAAAGTTACATTAATGTTCTTGAAAATATTAAACAACAAATTAAAACTTCTCAACATAAGGCTATCTTAAATGCAAATAAAGAAATGATACTTATGTATTGGAATATTGGAAAAATTATTGAAGATAATATAAAGTGGGGAAATAAATTTATAGAGAATTTATCTAAAGATATTAGAAAAGAATTTCCAACATCAAAGGGATTTTCAATTAGAAATTTAAAAAATATGGTTAGATTTTATCGAGAATATCCTGATGTTCAATTTGTGCAGATGGTGTCTGCACAAATTCCTTGGTCGCATAATTTAGAAATTTTAAGAGTAAAATCTCAAGAAGAAAGATTATGGTATATAAATAAAACTGTAGAAAATGGCTGGTCTAAAAATATATTAGCTCATCAAATTGATACTAAATTATATATGAGACAAGTTGAAAATAAAAAGATAACTAATTTTCCGGCTAAGTTAGATGATATTCAAAGTGAATTGGCGTTAGAAACAATAAAGGATCCTTATGTATTTGATTTTCTTGATTTAAAGGAAAATGCAAAAGAAAACGATTTAGAAGTTGCTTTAATAAATAATATTACTAAAGTATTACTTGAGTTAGGAAAAGGATTTGCTTTTGTAGGGCATCAATATCATTTAGAAATTGCAGGAGAGGACTTTTATATAGATTTATTATTTTATAACATTAAATTAAAATGTTATTTTGTAATTGAATTAAAAATAGGTGAATTTAAGCCGGAATATGCTGGACAACTTAGTTTCTATCTAACTGCTATTGATGAAACTTTAAAATCTAGTTCAGATAATCCAACGATAGGATTGTTACTGTGTAGACAAAAAAATAACATTATTGCAGAATATACATTAAGAGATATGGATAAGCCAATGGGAGTTAGCGAATATAGAATTGCAGACTATTTGCCAGAGAACTTTCAAAAAGATTTACCTTCTATTCAAGAATTGATTAATTCAATTGAAAAAGATATAGTAAAAGAGTAACTCGTTGTGTTGAATTGCTCTGTCTAAGATACAAGTAAGATGCAAAAATATTGAAAAATGCCCATTTTATTGCATCTCTAAATTAACAAAATGTTAATCAAATTTTCATGGGAGAGAATTGTAGATTTTGTCTATAATCTTTTTATTTTTATAAAAGTTAAATCACATTATTCAATTCATAAAATATAAGTTTTATATAGAAATATTCTAACTATATCAGGTTTGAATATTTCTTTTTGTTTTCTAATGATAGAATAAAGAGTATAATTAAAAAAGAAATCTTATCAACAAATTATGGAGGTTAAATAATGAGCCAGAGAATATTGGTTGTTGAAGATGATACGCAAATAAGAAAGTTTATTTGTTATTGTTTAGAAAACAATGATTATGAATATATAACTGCTAGCAATGGTAGTGATGCTTTACGAAAAATAGCCAATGAAAATATTGATCTTATCTTATTAGATTTAGGGTTACCTGATATTGATGGAACAGATATTATTAGAAAGCTAAGAGAATTTTCAGAGATGCCTATTATTGTTGTATCTGCTAGAGATAAAGACCAAGAAAAAGCAGATGTCTTAGATTTAGGAGCAGATGATTACTTAACAAAACCATTTTCTGCAACAGAACTTATCGCAAGGATAAAAGTTGCTTTTCGACATTTCTATAAATTTACACAAGCACAAACACAGACACTTTATCAGGTGAAAGATCTTTCTATTGATTTACAAAAACATCTTGTCTATTTGAACAAACAAGAAATACATGTGACACCATTAGAATATCAGTTGTTAACATTACTAATGAAAAATGCTGGTAAAGTTTTAACAACAAGTCGTATTATTGAAGACATTTATGGCAAAGGATATGGTCATGATACACAAGCCTTACGTGCTTTAATGGCGGGGTTAAGACGTAAAATTGAAAAGAATCCTGCAACACCTGAATATATTTTTACAGAAATAGGAGTAGGATATCGTATGAAAGCAGATGAAGATTAAAGTCTTCATCTTTTTTTCTCACACAATTCTCACACGTATTCTTATTTCCTCACAACCTTTTCACACTTAACTTTCTATAATAAAGGTGTAAAGGAGGAGAGAATATGAAGGCTCAACAGGATAGAGAAGAATATCTGACTTTAGAAGAATTAAGTCAAGAAGTTAGAGGCTATTTGTATGAAAATCAACAAGACTGCTTAGAAAAAGTGAAAGACGCTTTAAAACGTTATCCAGATGCACCACAGCCTCAAAACTTATTAGGTATTCTTGCAGAAATAAGAGAAGATAAAGTTTTAGCAATGAAACATTATCGTGCAGCTTGGGCATTAGCTCCTTATTATCGCCCATCTCGAAAAAATATTGATCGTTTGGTTGATATGCATTATCACAGACACTATTACTTTTGTGATGAAGATGTAGATGAGATAGAAAATGAGAAGAAGAATCAAAGATTAAAAATATTGTGGAGGAAATTAGGATGATGGAATTTTATAAAAGATTAGAAAATCGAAGAATTGTCATTATGGGTTGTGGAAGATTAGGAGCAAATTTAGCTGATGATTTATATGAACAAGGGCATCAAGTTATTATTGTTGATAATGATGAGGATGCGTTTAGAAAATTGTCATCATCATATGGTGGTTTAACATTTATGAGTGATGCTACAGAATTAAAAACATTTGATCAATTAGAGATTAATGAAGATACAGTATTGATTGTTGTTACGGATAATGACAATACCAATATTTTAATCTCTCAAGTTGCAAGAGAAGTTTATCATGTAAAAACAATTATCTGTCGTTTATACGATCCACAAAGAGAATGTGTTTATGATGAATTTCATATTGATACGATTTGTCCAACATATTTATCCGTTCATCGTATTGAAGAAATTTTAAAGGAAAGAAGGGCTTAACTATGAAAAAGAATGTTTTATTAGTTGGCGGTCTTCATAAAGCTATGTCACTTGCTCAGTCATTATTGAAGAAAGGTTATGCAGTTACAGCAATCAACAATAATTATCATGATTGTATGACATTAGCAGGAATTGAAGAATTAGAAGTTATTTTTGGAGATGGAACAAAGCCTTTTGTTTTAGAAGAAGCCGATACACAAAATATAGATATTGCAATAGCATTAACACAAAGAGATGATGATAATCTGGTTATTTGTGAACTATGTAAAAAGAAATTTCATGTTGAAAAAACAGTTGCATTGGTAAGAGATCCTCAAAAAACAAAATTCTTTTATCAAATGGGAATTAATTCTGTAGTCTGTGCTATTAATGCCATTACAGGAATTATTGAACAACAAGCTTTTGTCGATGAAATGACAAAAGTGATGTCTGTAGAAGATGGACGTGTGAATATCCTTGAGTTAAAAATTGGCAGTCATATGCCTTCAGTTAATAAAAAATTATGGGAACTTGAGTTACCTTCAGAGGCAATCGTTGGATATATTTTAAGAAATAATCAAGGAATAGTTCCAAGAGGGGATACAAGAATCTTGGCAGGAGATACATTGATTGTCATTAGTGATCAATCTGTACAACATCATGTAACCAAGGAGTTGACAGGAAAATGAATCGTATATTAAAAAGCAATAACTATTTTGGACAGTTTTTAATTCTGATTGGTGCATTGTTGTTGGTCCCAGTGATAACAGTTTTCTTTTATCCAAAAGATATAAATCAAGTTTATGCTTTTTTAATACCAGCAATGAGTGCTATTGTTTTGGGGTTATGTATTTGTTATATAAGACCAAAAAGGAAGACACCATATAATTGGAGAAGTTCTATTCATGAAGGAAGTTTAACAGTTTTGTATGCATGGTTAGTCGGTATTGTTTTAGGAGCATTACCATTTGTTATAAGTGGACAATTAACATTTGTTCAGGCACTATTTGAAGCTGTAAGTGGTTGGACAACGACAGGGTTATCCGTTGTTGATGTTACAAAGGTGAATCATTTGTTTCAATTTCATCGTTGTTTTATGCAATTTTGTGGCGGACTTGGTTTTATCATGATGATTCTTTTCTTTGTACAAGAAAATCAAGCTTCTAATCTTTATGATGCAGAAGGACACCCTGATCGATTGGAGCCAAGATTAATTAATACAGTACGAATGATATTTGGTGTCTATTTTGTTTCTTTGTTAGTAGGGACACTATTATATTTCATGTTTGGTATGAATTGGTTTGATAGTTTATTCCATGCAATGTGTTCTTTATCCACAGGTGGTTTTTCAACACAGGTTGATAGTATTAAAGCTTATCATAGCATTGCAATTGAATGGGTAACAATTTTATTAATGGTCATTGGAACAACAAACTTTGCTGTCTTATTATTGATGGTCAAAAGAAAATGGAAGGATGTTCAAAAGATTAGTGAACTTAGATTGTTTACTGTATTGGTCATTGTTTCATCATTCTTTATTGCTATTTCATTAAGTTATTCGCTTTATCTATCCATTGGTGAAAGTCTACGAGTAGCGATATTTAATGTTGTATCTGCTTTGTCAACGACAGGATATTCAACCATGTCATATCAAGTATGGCCATCAACATCAGTTTTCATTTTAATTGTTTTAATGTTAGTAGGTGGTGGATATGGATCTACAGCGGGTGGTATGAAATTAAC
The DNA here is from genome assembly GCA_900538465.1 of uncultured Erysipelotrichaceae bacterium. Taxonomy (GTDB): domain Bacteria; phylum Bacillota_I; class Bacilli_A; order Erysipelotrichales; family Coprobacillaceae; genus Longibaculum. The sequence continues at coordinate 22,023 of UPXV01000016.1, read as the reverse complement.
GCGTGTTTATATTGCTTATCAAACACTAAGAAAAACTTTTAGAGAAAGAATTTCTTCTAAACGTAGTGTGAATATGATTTATCATTATCGTGCTCAAGGAAGAACGGAAATTAATGCGACTCTTATGCAAGATACAATCAGTTATATATTGATTTATTTATTGATCTTTGTTGTTGGAACGATACTGATAAGTTTCTTTGCTAATTGTGATTTACAAAGCGCTATGTTTGAATTTGCTTCAGCTTTGGGAACCGTGGGTTTATCTATTGGTCTAACAGGTCCACAAACATCTTCTATCATTTTAATTATTGAAATGTGTGGAATGTTGCTAGGAAGACTTGAAATCTTTGTTGTCTTTGTAGGAATTAGTGCAATGTTTTATAAAGTGAAGAAAATATTTATAAGAAAAAATCTTGTTTAAAGGAAAAATCAGCCTACTGTTATGGGCTGATTTTTAGAAGTATATACATTATTTATGAGTAGATTGTTCTTCTTGATGATGAACACGACTTAAATATTCAACAGTATCTAATCCAGAAGAATGTTTAAAAATATATGTGACAGCTTGCAATATATAGTCCATAAAAAATTCCTCCTATCTTTTATTATTAGTATAGTTAATAATTTATAAAAGGATTAATTTTTTCTATAATAGAAATCATTTTCTTTATTTGTAAAGCTTATAAGAGAATTGAGGATGCCATAAAATTAATGCATCATATTTAGGTTTATTAACAAATGATGAGTCTTATTTTCATTATAAGTTAGATATTTTATGGAAAATATCTACTAATATAAATTAAATAACAATCAGGATAGTTAGAAATCGCTATCTTTTTTTAATAAATGTTTTATATTGATTGATAAGCAAGTATTTATTTTATATGATAAAAATATAAGATTAAATCTTTTTAGTGCTTTTGGATAGGAGGGTTAGATATGAAAAAAATAATTATATTTTTTATAAGAATTATCATTGTTTTTCTTGTGGCCTATGTTTTTTGTACGTTCTTATTACAAAGTTGTAGTCCTGATGTGAATACAGTTTATGAATATACAACGATTACAGATTTTGAAAAAAATTCAAAACTAGAATATTACAATCTCTATGATTTTGATACATTTTACAAAAATAATCAAAAAAAGTTACTAAAAGATGAAGAAATTATTTTGACATTTGATAATGAACATAAACAGAAATATATGATCACAACAACATCATCAAAAATACAATATAAGGTTGATTATGGCTTAGAAAATATGGGAGTACAAGATTATCAGATAGAAAACATGAATGGTGTTACTATCTATGGATATACCTATGATAATGAACAAAAATGTTCTTTTATAGTTAGATATAATGATTTTCAATACAGTATTGAAGAAGTTGAAAATCATGATTTTCAAGATTGTATGAATAAAATGAAGGACTATGTTAAACTCAATGAAAGTATGAACAGCCATTAAGAAAAAGAATGCATTTATTTGGTTAAAAACAAATATAATTTAGAAATTTTGGTTTTTTCAAAAAATGAAATTTAAAAAGTGTTGACAAATGATTGATAACACTGTATTATAGACGCAAGTTCAAAAATAAATCGTTGAGCAGAAAGAGTAATTGATTGAACGCTTATAGCGAGGTAACACAGAGTGGAAGGTTACTAAGTAGAAGTCAATGAAGCGCGTCTGTGAGAGTCCATTGGAACTAAAAGTATAATGGAACGTAACCTGCGTTAAAGGAAAGAGTGGTTAGAATATTTCTAACAACGAGAGTGGTACCGCGTATATATACGTCTCTGGAGTTTTTCCAGAGACGTTTTTGTTTTATAGGAGGGTGATGAAAATGCGGCGATTAGGGAGATATGATTCATAAATATAACAAACATAAATAAATTAAAAAAAGAGGAGAAAAAGATTATGGAAAAGAAACAATATAAAAAAGTCGTATTAGCTTATTCTGGGGGATTAGATACATCAATTATTATTGCATGGTTAAAAGAAAATTATGGTTGTGAAGTTATTGCTGTGGCTGGAGATGTTGGTCAAGGTGATGAACTTGAAGGATTAGAAGAAAAAGCTTTAGCTACAGGAGCTTCTAAATATTATTGTGCAGATTGTAAGGAAGAATTTGTTAATGATTTTATCTTCCCGGCAATTAAAGCAAACGCTATTTATGAAAATAAATATTTACTTGGAACTTCACTTGCAAGACCAATTATTGCTAAGAAATTAGTTGAAATTGCCAAAGCTGAAGGAGCAGATGCTATTTGTCATGGATGTACTGGTAAAGGAAATGACCAAGTGAGATTTGAATTAACAATCAAGGCTTTTGCACCTGAATTAGATATCATTGCTCCTTGGAGAGTATGGGAATTAAAGAGTAGAGAAGATGAAATTGAATATGCTGAGGCAAGAAATATTCCTTTAAAAATCAATAGAGAAACAAACTACTCTAAAGATAAAAACTTATGGCATTTATCACATGAAGGATTAGATCTTGAAAATCCAGCTAATGAACCATTATATGATAAGATTCTTGAATTAGGAGTAACACCTGAAAAAGCTCCAGATACACCAACATATATTACAATTACTTTTGAAAAAGGGATTCCTGTTGCTTTAAACGGAGAAAAATTAACTGGAATTGAAATGATTGAAGCTTTAAATAAAATTGGTGGAGCTAATGGTATTGGAATTGCTGATATGGTAGAAAACAGACTTGTTGGAATGAAATCAAGAGGGGTTTATGAAACACCAGGTGGAACAATTCTATATAAAGCACATGCTGATTTAGAAGAAATTACACTTGATAAAGAAACACAACATTTTAAACAACAAGTGGCATTAAAATTAGCTGATATTTTATATAATGGTCAATGGTATACACCACTCACAAAAGCATTACTTGCTTTTGTTGATGAAACACAAAAGAGTGTTAATGGTGATGTGAAATTAAAATTATATAAAGGAAATATTATTGGAGCAGGTATGACTTCACCTGATACATTATATAGTGAACAAACAGCTTCATTTGGTGAAGATGAAGATTATAATCAAATGGATTCACAAGGATTTATTAACTTATTTGGATTACCAATTAAAGTGAAAGCATTATTAGATCAACAAAGAAAGAAATAAGGGGATGAGATTATGGCGTTATGGGCTGGTAGATTTAAAAAAGAAATCAATGAAAATGTCAATGCATTTAATTCATCAATTTCATTTGATGCAAGAATGTATAAACATGATATTATGGGGAGCATTGCTCATGCATCAATGTTATGTAAACAGGGGATTATTGATGAAAAGAGTTTAAAAGATATCTTAACAGGGTTAGATGAAATATTAAATGATTTAGAAACTGGTAAGTTATTATTTGATCCAAATGCAGAAGATATTCATATGTTTATTGAAAGTGAATTAACAAAGAAATATCCTGTCAGTGGAAAGAAACTACACACAGCAAGATCTCGTAATGATCAAGTCGCTTTGGATTTAAGATTGTATACACGTGATGAAATGAAAGACATTAAACAAATGCTTATTGATTTAAACAATGTGATTATTGAACAATCTTTACAACATACCGAAACGATTATGTGTGGCTATACCCATTTACAACGTGCCCAACCCATAACCTTTGCTCATCATTTAATGGCATATGCTCAAATGTTTTATCGTGATATCACAAGAATTGATGATTGTTATGAAAGAATGAATGTGTCACCTTTGGGGTCAGGGGCACTTGCGACAACAACTTATCCAATCGATAGAGAATTTGTTGCTAAACAATTAGGAATGAGTGGTATTTGTGAAAATTCATTAGATGGTGTGAGTGATAGAGATTACGCAATTGAATTTGCAAATGCTTTAGCGCTTATTATGATGCATTTATCAAGATTTAGTGAAGAAATGATTTTGTGGTGTTCATGGGAATTTAAATACATTGAATTAGATGATGCCTATGCAACAGGTTCAAGTATTATGCCACAAAAGAAAAATCCTGATATTGCAGAACTTGTCAGGGGAAAAAGTGCGAGAGTCATCAATCATGTTTCATCATTACTCACAATGATGAAAGGTTTACCGCTTGCTTATAATAAAGATATGCAAGAAGATAAAGAAGCATTATTTGATGCGATTGATCAAGTCAAATTATGCTTACCAGTCTTTACAGATATGTTAAAGACAATGAAAGTGAACACACAAAAAATGAGAGAATTTGCTGCAAAAGGATTTATCAATGCAACAGATTGTGCTGATTATTTAGTGAAACATGGAAAAGCATTTAGGGATGCTTATAAAACAACAGGGGAATTAGTTGCTTATTGTATTGATCATGATTTTGTCTTAGAAACATTACCATTAGAAGTTTATCAAGCACATGATAAGGCATTTGATAAAGATATCTATGAAGCGATTGCTTTAGAAACATGTGTGAATAATAGAGTGGTTGATGGAGGTCCATCACCAGAGGCAGTTAAAAAACAAATTCAAAAAATGCAAAAGAAAGTAGGTGCTTTATCATGATAAAAGTAGGAATTATTGGGGTTAGTGGTTATGCTGGAGCAGAACTTTTACGATTATTATTAAATCATGATGAAGTGGAGGTTGTTTCTATTGGAGCAAGAAGTTATCAAGGACAACCAATATCAGATTTGTATCCATCTTTTTACCAAGTATGTGATATGATTTGTGAAAGTGATGAAGATGTTTTACAAAAAGCTGAACTTATTTTTGCTTCATTGCCTCATGGTTTAAGTGAAAAATATGCAAAGTATTGTGATGAAAATAATAAAAAATTCATTGATTTAGGGGCTGATTTTCGATTAGATAGTGAACAAGATTATCAAGAATGGTATAAATTGGATTATCATGAAAAAGCATTACATGATAAACAAGTCTATGGTTTAAGTGAAGTGAATCGTGAAAAAATCAAAACAGCGACTCTTATTGGGAATCCTGGATGTTATCCAACATCTATTACTTTAGGATTATATCCATTATTAAAAGAAAAATTAAACTTGAATAAACATATCATTATTGATTCAAAATCAGGGACAACAGGAGCTGGAAAGTCACTCAGTGAAGATACACATTTTCCAAAATGTAATGAATCTTTCCATCCTTATAAATTAGGAACTCATCGTCATACACCAGAAATTGAACAAGAATTATCAAAAATGGCAAATGATGATATTCAAGTTACATTTACGCCTCATTTATTACCAGTCAATCGAGGAATTGTTTCAACAATATATGTTGACTTAAAACCAGAAGTCTCTTTGGATGATGTTTATCAAATATATCAAAACTATTATTCTCAAGAATATTTTGTAAGAGTTTTACCAAAAGGGAAGATTGCAGATTTAAAATTTGTCAAATATTCTAACTTCTGTGATATTTCTTTACATTTAGATGAACGTTATCATCGTTTGATCATTGTTTCAACGATTGATAATATGGTTAAAGGGGCAGCAGGCCAAGCTATTCAAAATATGAATATTATGTATGGATTAGAAGAAACAAAAGGATTAAAGATGGTACCACCATCTTTCTAGGGGGAAAAGAATATGAAAGATATACAAGGTGGAGTTTGTGCACCTTTGGGATTTAAGGCAGCAGGGATTCACTGTGGTATTAGAAAAAATAAATCAAAGAAAGATTTAGCATTAATTGTTAGTGATGTGATGTGTCATGCAGCAAGTACTTATACTTTAAATAAAGTCAAAGGAGCACCTATTGCAGTTACAAAACAACATTTATTAAATGGTGAAGCCAAAGCTATTATTTGTAATAGCGGTAATGCCAATACATGCAATCCAAATGGTGAAGACATTGCGAATGCTGTTTGTGGACTATGTGCCAAAGAATTAGGTATTGATGAAAATGATATTATTGTCGCTTCAACAGGTGTTATTGGACAACCATTAGATTTAGCACCATTTGAAAATCATATGAACGAACTTGTACAAGCGCTTCATAGCCAAGGAAGTAGTGATGCTTGTGAAGGTATCATGACAACAGATACAGTCAAAAAAGAATATGCTGTAGAATTTGAAATTGATGGTGTCACTTGTCACATTGGTGCGATTGCTAAGGGAAGTGGAATGATTCATCCTAATATGGCAACGATGTTAGCCTTCGTGACATCAGATGTGAATATTTCCAAGGAAATGTTAAATGAAGTTATTCATGAAGTTGTAGATGATACATTTAATATGGTTAGTGTCGATGGTGATACATCAACAAATGATATGTTAAGTGTCATGGCTAATGGATTAGCAAATAATAAAGAAATAGTTCAAAAAGATGAAAGTTATTATATATTTAAAGATGCTTTAATGTATATTTGTGAATTATTATCAAAAGGAATTGCTAAGGATGGAGAAGGTGCAACAAAGCTTTTAACTTGTCATGTGAATAACGCTTGTAGTCAAAAAGATGCTAAGGTTGTTGCAAAATCAGTTATTACAAGTTCATTGTTTAAAGCAGCCATGTTTGGTAAGGATGCCAACTGGGGACGTATTTTATGTGCAATTGGATATTGTGAGGCATCATATGATGTTGATAAAATTGAAGTCACACTTGCTAGTCCTGCAGGAAGTATTCTTGTTTGTCAAAATGGTAGGGGATATCCATTTGATGAAGATCAAGCATTAAAGATATTAAGTGAAGATGAAATTGAAATCTTGATTGATTTACATGATGGAAACTATCAAGCTACAGCTTGGGGTTGTGATTTAACTTATGATTATGTAAAGATTAATGGAGATTATAGAACATAAAGGGGAAGATCATAATGGATAAAAATTCAATTGTTAAAGCTGAAATCTTATCACAGGCTTTACCCTATATTCAAAAATACAATAATAAGATTGTTGTGATTAAATATGGTGGAAATGCCATGATTAATGAAGAACTCAAAATGAATGTCATCAAAGATGTTGTTTTATTATCAGAAATTGGTGTGAAAGTGATTCTTGTGCATGGTGGTGGTCCAGAAATTAGTGGAACACTAAAGAAAATGAACAAGGAGTCAAAGTTTATCAATGGCTTAAGATATACTGATGATGAAACAATTGATGTTGTTCAGATGGTTTTAGCTGGTAAGACAAATAAAGACTTAGTGAAATTGATTATGCAGCGTGGTGGCAATGCAGTTGGAATTAGTGGAATTGATAACCAATTGATTGTGGCAAAAAAACATGAATGTGAAGATGATTTAGGATATGTTGGAGATATAGATAAAATCAATCCCAATATTATTTTAGATATGTTAGAAAAAGGCTATATTCCTGTTATAGCAAGTGTTGGAACTGATGAGGAAGGTCATACCTATAATATTAATGCTGATACAGCAGCTGCAGAGATTGCTGGAGCATTAGGTGCTGAGAATATGATTTTAGTCAGTGATATTCCAGGGTTATTATTTGACAAAGATGATGAATCAACATTGATTCCACTTGTTCATGTTTATGAAGTCAAAGGATTAGAAGATAAAGGAATTATTAGTGGTGGAATGATTCCTAAAGTTGAATGTTGTGTGAGAGCTATTCGTCAAAATGTTAAAAAAGCAGTCATTATTGATGGAAGAATACCACATTCAATATTAATTGAAATGCTTTCTAAAGAAGGTATTGGAACAATGTTTAAAAGATAGGAGGCATGTTATGGTTAATTTAAAAGGAAGAAGTTTTTTAACATTAAAAGATTATTCAAAAGAAGAAATTAGATATTTATTAGATTTAGCTCATAAACTTAAAAAAGCAAAAAAAGCAGGAAGAATTGGGAAAACATTAGAAGGTAAAAATATAGTTTTACTCTTTGAAAAAACATCAACACGTACACGTTGTGCTTTTGAAGTGGCAGCCCTTGATGAAGGTGGACATGTTACTTTCCTAAGCAATTCGCAAATGGGGAAAAAAGAATCCATTGAAGATACTGCAAAAGTCTTAGGTAGAATGTATGATGCGATTGAATTTAGAGGTTTTCAACAAAAAACAGTTGAGGATTTAATGAAATATTCAGGAGTTCCTGTTTATAATGGTTTAACAGATGTTGACCATCCAACTCAAACATTAGCTGACTTTTTAACAATTGAAGAACATTTAAATAAACCATTAAATGAAGTGAAGTTTGTCTTTACAGGTGATATTAGAAATAATGTTTGTTATGGATTGATGTATGGAGCTGCAAAAATGGGAATGCATTTTGTTTGTTTAGGACCAAAATCATTACAAATCGATCCAGAAGTTCTTGCTTATTGTCAACAAGAAGCTATGAAGTCAGGTGGTAAAATTGAAGTTTTAGATAATGTTGATGAAGCAGTAAAAGGTGCTGATGTGATTTATACTGATATCTGGGTCAGTATGGGAGAAGATGAATCTTTATACAAACCAAGAGTAGAGATGTTATCACCTTATAAAGTCACAATGGAAATGATGAAGAAAACTGGTCAAGATTCTACATTATTTATGCATTGTTTACCTTCATTCCATGATTTTGAAACAGAAGTTGCAAAAGCTAAGAATGAACAAGGTATTGATATTCGTGAAGTTGAAGATGAAGTGTTTAGATCTGCACATTCTGTGGTTTTTGATGAGGCTGAAAATAGAATGCATACAATCAAAGCTGTCATGGTGGCTACGCTAGGAAATAATATTGATTTATAGATGATAAAAGGTTTAAGGATTGATGTTCCTTAACTTTTTTATTTTGCTTAAATAAGAGTGATATTATTTTCATAGTGTGGTAACATAATAAGTAAGATAGTAAGCAAGATGCTACGTAAAAAAACAGTTTAAAGATCATTTTTAAGATTGTTGTTTGATTCTCATGTTTGTTTTAATACAATAGATGAAATGTCATTGGGTTAAATTTATAACAGTTTAGATTTGTGAGGGATAATATGAAAAAAATAATTATAGGTTTATCTTGCATTTTTACAATACTTGTTTTTTTAGATATTAAAAAATTGATAAATAGTGAATATCAGAGTTTTTTTAACACTAATCCAAATTCACTCATTTTTTCAATTGATCAAGAAGGAGATATAGATAAAAAATTTATATCTAAAGTTAAAGAACTTTCTAAAAGCTATAAAATAACATTTAAATTTAATGAAAGAAAAGATATGAATACAGAAAATCCATATTATATAAAAGATTGCTTTTATGGTTGTATATATGAGGATTCTCTTTTTAAAGATTTTCATTATCAAATAACCGACTACGATTCTCTCAATCAACAAAATATAATGATTTCAAATTAAGACAATTGTTATTTAAAAATACCTTGTTTTACAGATATGTATTATTTTGATATGTATAATATCGATCAAAGTCTGGGAATACAATTAGCTCAAGATTATACAGTTTTTGGGGAAGGAAAAGAAGCATTTGTAGAAACGTTAGGGCAATTTTATAATTTAAATGTATGGGATTTTGAACATCCTATGACACAACAATATTTACCTATTGTAGATAATCCACTTATATTTTTATTGTTTATAAGCATAACAATTATCTTCATTATGTATTATATACATCATCTTGATAAGATAGCCATTTATAAAATGAATGGAATCTCCTACTTTCATTATTTTTGTGATGAAATGATTCCTCTTTTCTTCACCATTTTATTATTCCAAATCATATCATTTATTATATTATATTTGTTCCAAATTGGAGAATGGAGCTTTTTTTCAAAAAATTTCATTATAGAAAATATAAAATCTATGAAATGGTATTATCTTATAATGGTTATTAATGTTTTCTTAATATATGTGATTTATAAAACAATTTCTATTGTAAAATATTTGAAAACAAAAAAGTATAATCATATTATCATTGACTGTTTAAATGTATTATTAAAGTTTTTAATAGTAACAATCGTATCTTTTCAAGGAATAAATGTCTTTTTTGAGTCATATAAAATGACCTCACAACTCTTATCTTATTCATCATATAAATCTAAAATTGAAAATATTTGTTTTATAAATAATATAGATGATTATTTAGAACCTAAAGATTTATTCAATCAATATATGAATTTAATGAATTATTTTGAAGAAAAGCAATACAGTGCTGTTTCTACATCTTTTTTAGATGATTACAATGAAATTGATGTAAATTATTCTTTCTTAAAAGAATTAGAGCTTGTTGATGAAAATAATCAAGTTATTAAAATTGATAAAAATCAAAAAGATAATCTTGTTTTTATACCTTATGATATGAAAAAGAAAGATATTTCATTAAGGACAGAACTTCAAAATCAACAGATGATTTATTATAAACCAAAAAGTATATTTATTTATGCGAATAACCAGGATCAATTCAAATATGGTTATGAAGATAAACTTATCATAAATTATTCTTCAAATCTTAATCCACAAAATTATTATATTCCATTTGATAATTTCAAAGACTTAAAGAACGAAGTATATAAAGATATGAATACAAATCTTCAATATGATTTTGTGAAATTAGTAGATGTCTTAGAGGCTCAAAATGATGGATTTAGAGTCAATTATAGCTATATACTTTTACAAAGTATACTTATTATCTTTATTTTGGTAAGCATGATTTTTTATGATATATCATTTTATTTTTCTAAGAATAAGAAAAAGTTAGCAGTAGAAAATATGTTAGGAGTATCTCTATGGAAGAGATATCATAGTTATATTGGAAGAATAATAATTGAGTATGCTTGTTTTGCTGGTGTTTTGTATTTTGTTTTCTATAAATTTTATATCATACCATTTTTAGTTGTATTACTTATTTTAGAAATGATAATAAGTTGTTCTATTATCATATATAAAGAAGATAAGTATAATTTATATGCTTTAAAGGAAAGGGGATAAAAAATGAATATTGTTGAAGTTCTTAATGTAAGTAAATCATTTGGTGATAAGACTATATTTGAAGATTATACATATCAATTTAAGAAGGGATGTTTTTATATAATAAGAGGAGAAAGTGGCTGCGGGAAAAGTACTTTATTAAATATGATTGGACTTTTAGATAAACCTGATAGTGGACAAATATGTTTGTATGGTAATCAAGTGAAATCTATTCATTCAAAACAGGCAAGATTATATAGAAAAGAAAAACTGGGATATGTATTTCAAAATTATGCACTTATTGAAGATGAGACAGTTTATAATAATTTGAAATTAGTTTTACCTCTTATTGATAAAAATAATGATAAGTTAATCAGCGAAGCATTAAAACAAGTAGGATTAGAAAATTACGAAAACAAAAAAATTTATACATTAAGTGGTGGAGAACAACAAAGAATATCAATTGCTAGACTACTCATTAAAAAATGTGAAATCATTTTAGCGGATGAACCAACAGGTAATTTAGATAAAAAGAACTCAGATATAATTTTTAATGTTTTCAAATATCTAAAGGATCAAGGAAAAACAATTATTATGGTTACACATTCTCATGTTGAACTTGATTTTGTTGATGAATTTATAGACTTATAATAATTATTGTTAAATGTAATAAATTTTATAGTATGGGAAATTTGTAATTAAAAGATTGAAATGATAAATAAAATTATGAGAAAATATCACATGAAAAGTATATTAACAATTATGAAAGAAAATAAAAATTTATAGATGTTTCATAATTAAGAATTTGTCGATGGGAAGTAGAATTCAATAAAATCTATTTCCTTTTTATTTATTCTATTGTAAACTATGATAAAATAAAAAAGGGGTGTTTGTTATGAAAGAAAAGTGGAATTTATTTATACATCGTTTTATCAATCCTATAACAATTATAATTTATCTTATTCTTTTATATTGTTTATATACATATAAAGATTATAAAATCAATAAGACTATGTATGATTGGTTGACTCTCTTGATAATTGTAGGAATACTTAGTTTTGTTTTGATTATATGGTTAGTCATTAGTCTCACAAATGCCATTCAAGAAAATCAAATTCAATCAAAATTTTTTCAAATTCCCCATATAGTTAAAATTGGTTGTATTATTGGAATTGTAGGAAGTATATTATGTTTTCAAGGAATTATGAATCTAAAAGATAATTATACAACTCAATTTCAAAAATCAAACTATTCTATTGATTTCAATTTACAAAATCAAAGTTCATATAATGAATGGGTACATAAATTAAAAGATTGTATTGATGAAGAAGTGAAAACTAAAGAAACACTTTATGTATCTTTTTTTGAATTAAAATGTAATTCATTTTCAACAATAGAATCTATTCAAATGAAAGTTTATTATGAAAATAAAGGGATAAGATATAATTATAATTTCTATTACAAAGATAATCAGTTACATATTACTTCTAATCAAACAAAAAATGAAGGATATTATGATCAAACAGCAACATTACAAGATTTATTGACATGTTTAGAAACAGAATCTTTATTATCAAAAGATTGTGAATTATCCATAGTTTATAAAACAGATAATTCACGTCTTCAATATAAAATAGGGAAGCAGGCATATCTTGAAGTCAATGATAATAACGAGATAGAACAAGGTCAATCTAATGAATCAGTAAACAAGATAGAACAAAACCAACCAAATGAACTGCCAATTAGTGAAGATACAAATAGAGGAGAAGTAACGTCACAAAGTATTCTCGATAGTGGCGCTGGATATCGTTTGCGTGAAACAGATGCAGCTGCAGGATTACGTTTTTATGGTTTGGATAAAACAACTGATGGTGGAAAAACTTGGAAAGCATGGAATAAAGATCCTTTTCATCAAGCGATAGGAACAGGATCGGAATTGATATTTATAGATGAAAAGATTGGGTTTATAAATTTGATACATGGTGGCGGAGATCGTTCAGAAATGTTTTATACACATGATGGTGGGAAAACAACTAAAAAAATGAATATTAAAAATAATGGGGACTATGATTATTTTCATTTACCATATGTTAAAGATGGAAAATATTATTTAAAGGTAACTGAAGGAATTGGTACAATTGATGAAATTATATATATTTCTTCGGATAAAGGAAAAACATGGAAGAAACAATAAAAAAGGAAACATTTCTTTTATAGAAGTGTTTCCTACTTTTTTTATTTAATTTCAATTAATTCATATTCACGTGTTCCTAAACCAATCTTTTGGGCATGTTCTAGACATGATTTCCAATTTGTTTCAGGAGAAACATCTGTGAAATGGTCATGATGTTCATGTCCATGTTTTTCTAATAAACTATTTGCAATAGCTGGTTGTTTATTGACTGCATCAGCACAAGCTTGATCTAATGCTACTGGATCAAATGATGCAAACATTCCAACATCAGGAACAATTGCAATATCATTTTCACTATGGCAATCACAATATGGTGAAACATCAATGACTAATGAAATATGGAAACATGGTCTACCATCAACAACAGCCTTTGCATATTCAGCAATTTTACAATTTAAAATATCATTGGCTTCATCCATACTTGCAACAATTGCATCTCTAGGACAAACACCAATACAACGACCACAACCCACACATTTGTTATGATCAATAGTTGCCTTATGGTTAGTAATGCTTGGCCCATCATGAGCACAAATTTTGATACATTGACCACATCCAATACATAAATCTTGATGAACAGTTGGCTTTCCAGCACTGTGCATTTCCATTTTACCAGCACGTGATCCACAACCCATACCTAGATTTTTTAATGCTCCACCAAATCCAGTTAATTCATGTCCTTTAAAATGGCTAAGTGAAATCACTATATCAGCATCCATAATGGCTTGACCGATTTTAGCTTCTTTGACATATTCTCCATTAACAGGAACCAATGCCTCATCTGTTCCTTTTAATCCATCAGCAATAATAGTATGAACACCAGTTTGAAATGGGTTATAACCATTTGTATAAGCACTATCCAAATGATCCAAAGCATTTTTTCTTCCACCAACATATAAAGTATTACAATCAGTTAAAAATGCTTTTCCACCTAATTCTTTAATATAATCACAAACTACCTTAGCATAATTAGGTCTTAAATAAGCTAAGTTTCCTGGCTCACCAAAGTGAATTTTAATTGCAGTATATTTATCAGTAAAATCAATATCTTCAAAACCAGCTTTTTTCATTAAAAATTTCAATTTTTCAGGTAAATTCATTCTACCAGTATGCATATCACAATAATAAACTTTAGATTTTTCCATGACGATCTTCCTCCATTCTTCCTCTTTGTTTATTGTATCACTTAGAGTTCACTTTATGTCAAGAAAATTCTATGAAGATGTCAAAATATGTTATAATTCTCTTAAGAGTAGAGTCAATCAACAGTAGAGAGGTTGTTTGAAATCAGATTTATTTTATAATTTGATTGTCTACAGGAGGTATAAAAAATGGATAATCAAAAAATAGGAAAGTATATAGCTTATAAAAGAAAACAAAGGGGAATGACTCAACAGAATTTAGCTGATAGTCTTTTGGTAACAAATAAAGCTGTCAGCAAATGGGAAACTGGAGTTTCCCAAACAAAAGGATATTAAAGAATAACCTGTGTTTACCTGCTTGCAAAGACAAGAATTTTGTTGCTAAGTTAAGAGATACTACATAGGCGTGTTAGTATCTCTTCTTTATCGCTGTGAAATAGCAAACTACTTCATTTCTGCTTGATTATCCTAAAACTTATTAGGTTATGGTTTGTCAAGAACTTGTTGCATAAGCAATGCTGAATAGCACTCTTTACAAAAAAATAGGCTGATAAGTAAATTTTCAAAAGCAGGAAAGAAATGACGATATTGATGTGGCGTGATATAATGTACACAAAGACAAATTTGAAGTTGTCTAAATAAATCAAGATAAAGCCACTATGCTGGTGTACATTGAAGGTGGATATAATGAATGATATGGAAGCAATACAGATAATACAAGACTATATACGCACGCATTATAAAGATGATAATTTTTGTATACATGATGTCTGTTCTAAGATTGGATATTCGAGACGACAAGTTGATAGATTTTTCAAGAAGTATCTGAAAAAAACATTACGGGAATATATCAATGCAGTTTGTTTGACAGAAAGTGCGAACGAGTTGTTAAATACAAGAAAAACAATTTTAGAAGTTGCTTTGAATAGTCATTATGAAACACATGAGGGATTTGCACGTTCGTTTTATAAGAGATTTCACATTATGCCCTCTGTATACCGTGACAAAAAAATTGCAATTCCATTATTCATACAATATCCAGTCAGTCACTATAATGCGTTACTCAAACATAAGGAGGAGTTATTTATGAATAATGCTTTGAATTTTTGTATGATTACTGCCAAAGAACGTAACAAAAGAAAACTTATTTATCTGCCATCGAAAAATGCACAAGATTATTTTTCTTATTGTGAAGAAGTTGGCTGTGAGTGGGAAGGGCTTTTGAATAGTATTCCAGAAAAAATTGAACCTGCCGCTTTAATTGAACTTCCAGAAAAATTTGTAGAAAAAGGTTTTTCAAGGATAGCAGTAGGTATTGAAGTTCCGTTAGAATATGATAAGGAACTTCCGGAATCATATAAAATAGTAGAGCTTCCAGAATGTATTATGCTATATTTTCAAGGTGAACCATATGAAAATGAAGAAGATTTTTGTAAAGCAATAGAAAGCACATATACAGCTATTGGAAAATATAATCCTACGTTATATGGATACAAATTTGCATATGATATAGCTCCAAGTTTTAATTTTGGTGCAGATACAAGAACAGGAGCAAGATTAGCTGTTCCAGCACTATATAATGATTATTCAGAATAGAGAATTTTGGAATATAAAATTTATGATGTAGGTAAGAGCATGTTTGTAATAAAAAATATTATTTTTTTAGTTGGTATGATTAGTGTTGTCAGCCTGACCGCATGTTCAAAAGCTGATAATAATCAATTGAGCAGAGTAGGAATCGAAAACACTGAAATAACAGTTCTTGAAATGGAAATGGATGCAAATTACAGTAACGCGGACCCATTTGAGAATGAACTCCTGTTTTGTGTGTCCGAAGATATGGAAACTTTAGATGCGGAAGTTTCTTTTCAAATGGATGGTGAAAGCGGCATTGTAGAAATCAAGGACAGAAATGCTGATGAGATTTTATGGAGCAAGATATGGGATGAAAACGTCAGTGACGACACTATTATAATTACGCTTGAGAATCTGCAAAAAGAGAAAGAGTACGTTGTGCGGTTTACTGGAGCTAAAATAAATTATGCAGTTGTAAAAGTATCGTTTGATAGTGATTTGGTTCAGAAAAAAGCAAGACCTTCAAAACAAAAATTCAGTTTGTAGAAGTCAATAAATACAAAGATAAATTAGAATTTGAGGTGGAAGTATGGCATCAAGCAAAGAATATTTGGAGTTTATTTTAGGGCAGTTATCCGAATTAGAAGAAATTACATATCGTGCTATGATGGGAGAATTTATTATCTATTATCGTGGTAAGATTGTCGGCGGTATCTATGATGATAGATTGCTTGTCAAACCAGTAAAATCAGCAATTAGTTATATGTCAACAGCTCCGCATGAGTTACCCTATGAGGGAGCAAAAGAAATGTTGTTGGTAGACGAAGTTGATAATAAGGAATTTCTGATAGGTTTGTTTAATGCAATGTATGAGGAATTACCAGTACCAAAACTGAAAAAGAAGAAATAAACAAATCCCAGTTTATATGACTATAGAAGATAAAAAATATAATTTGTAAGGAGATGAGACTATAATGTGCATTGAATGCTATATTGATGAAAGTAGAATTACACCGTTGTTAAATCCGATAGAATGTTTACAAAATCATACACAGTATATCTGTGGGACTTGTGGACGGTGCATCTGTATTGAACATGACCCTAAGCGTGGTCTGCAAAGATGGAATTTTCCTTTCAAGTCACTAGAAATTGCAAAAATGTATTTGCGTACTGCTGATTACAGTATGAAAAAATCATGTGGTATTTATGAAATAGTAAGTGAAAATGGGAGACGTTCCTACAAAATTTTTGCAAATAGTGAGGACTTACAGTTATACCTAAAAAAGAATAAAGGTAAAACCTGTAAAGATACAAAGCCTATTTTTGCTGTTGAAGAATATAAAGAATATGCAAATACACAAATACGAAAATTGACTTCTAACGAAATACAGAAATATATGTCAGAGCGATAACTTCCAGTTTATGTGGCAGATAAGCTCAGAATCATTCTGCAAAAGATACTACACCTACTATGTTATATTTTGATTCACAACCAACAGTAGAGCAATTTTATGAAAAGAATGGCTGTCGAAAAAGTTTGCAATCATATATTATTAATAAAAAAGGTAAATCTTAGCTTGAGCATAATTTGCCGAAAGGAGTAGAAAACTATGAAAATGCCAGAAAAAATTGATATAAGTATGTTTGCTCCATGCGGAATGAATTGTAAAGTTTGTTATAAGCACTGTTACCACAAAAAACCTTGTGCTGGGTGTTTGAATAGTGATAAAGGGAAACCTGAACATTGTCGTAAATGCAAAATAAAGGACTGTGTCAAAGCCAAAGCGTTATCCTATTGTTTTGAATGTGCCGAATATCCATGTAAGTTGATTAAAAACCTTGAAAAAAGTTATAACAAACGGTATCAAGCAAGTCTTATAGAAAATAGTCGTTTTGTTCAAGGACAGGATTTGGAGCATTTCATGGAACAGCAGAAAATAAAATATACTTGTTCTGAATGCGGTGGAATTATTTCTATTCACGATAGAGAATGTAGCGAGTGTCAAGAAAAAATGAAATAGCAAAATCTTCAGTTTATAGAATTGAGAAAATTATAAAGGAGAAACGAATATGCTGGATAAAATACCAAATGCAGAAGAAATGACTGCTTTAGTCGGTAAATCATTATATGATATATGGAATAAACTGTGTATCTTAATTGATGAAAAGTATGAAATGGAATGCTTGTGGAACAAAGGTGGTAAAGCGTGGACTTATGAGTATAAATATCGTCGAGGTGGAAAAACGCTTTGTGCGTTGTACGCAAAAGAAGAATGTGTAGGCTTTATGGTTATTCTAGGAAAAGATGAACGTTTTAAATTTGAAAATAATAGAGAAAATTATTCTAAGGAGGTTCAAAGAATATATGATGAAGCTAAAACTTACCATGATGGGAAATGGATTATGTTTGAGCCAGTAGATACTTCTATGTTTGATGATCTCATGAAGTTATTAAGTATCAAAAGAAAGCCAAATAGAAAATAATTGATGAAGAGGAACTTGACGATGAAAAAAATTATAGATTTTATCGAAGAAAATGTAAATGGGAGAACATTGTTTACAAAAGAATTGGTTTACAAACTAGAGAATGGTGCATTAGAGGGTGTATACTCTGATCAGATTTCTTTTTCAAATCTAAAATATTCTCAAAGTGGATTTCAGTTAGATATGTTTATAGTGGCAAATGAAAAGATATGGCTTATGGGAGCTGATGGACAACGAGAAGAATTGCGAAAAGATTTTAGTGCTGTATCATTGTTTCGTTTTGAATTAGCTAAGCGTAAAAGTACGGATACAATGACAGGGTGTTTTAGGATGATTTCAGCTTCTGGAAGAAATGTAGCAGCAGAGGCAGTGGTTAGTGGCATATACGGCGTCTGTCTCGAAAACAATGTTTTAAAACTTTCAGAAGATCAGGTCTTGTATCGTGATCAACCAATACAAGATGGAAAATTTAAGCCTGTAGCATTTCAATCAGAACATCATTTTTATTGTAAAGATGGAAAATTACATTATGAATACAATGGGAAATGTTTTGACTATGACATAAATACAATGCACCGTGTGAATAGTTCTGATAGTTTTCCACCATTTGTTTCAATAGAAAAATAATCATTATGTAGCAGTATTATAAGTTATTATGGAGAGATAGATTTCAGTTTGTATAGCGAGCGATAAGATGAAGTTATAGAGGTGATATTTTGAAAAAAGCAATATTATATATACATGGAAAAGATGGAAATGCTAATGAAGCAGAACATTACAAATCAATTTGTAGCGGATACGATGTATTTGGTATGGACTACTATTCTAAAACACCTTGGGAAGCGAAAGAGGAATTTCCTATTCTTTTTGATACTTTGTGCGGAAAATATGACTCTGTGATTATTATTGCAAATAGCATTGGTGCATTTTTTGCAATGAACGGTTTACAGAATAAAAATATAGAAAAAGCATTATTCATATCTCCGATTGTAAATATGGAAAAATTGATTGGCGATATGATGATATGGGCAAGTGTAACAGAAACTAAACTTTGTGACAGAAAAGAAATACCGACGGAGTTCGGAGAAACATTGTCTTGGGAGTATCTTTGCTATGTGAGGAAAAATCCCATTGATTGGAAGATACCGACAAATATTTTATTTGGAACAAACGATAATTTAACTTCTTATGATACGGTATCCATGTTTGCGGATAAAATAGGTGCAACTCTTACTATAATGGAGAATGGAGAACATTGGTTTCATACAAATGAGCAAATTGAATTTTTAGATAATTGGCTAAGACATAGTATCTGATAATTCCCGATTTATGTAACAGATAGGATAAAAACCTCACAAACCGGCGGAGTGATCCAGACGTGGTGGCGGTCGAAGACATCAAGCCATGACAGCGAAGCTGTCAAACGTCTGGTTCACTTTGGCTGTGAGCGAGCCTTTGGCGAGCGATTATGAAGCCCCCGTTATCTAACAAGGGGGGCACAAAAAACAAGAGACAATATACATTAACAAGCGGAAAATGCTGTATTTACAAGGCGAAACCGCATTTTACATGGTGTGATATAAATTATGCCATTATCACTTGGAAAAATTGAATAAGACATAGGAAAGACAGTTGATTTCAAATAAGAAATTGATTGTCTTTTTCTTTTGCATAAATTTAAGTATAGGCAATTATCAAATACGGTAGTTGCCTTTTTGATTGGAGGAATTGAAGAATGAATGATAAAAAATTTATTGAAGAATTAAGACAAAAGCGTGAGGAATACGGAGTAACACAAACAAGAATTGCTGTTGCCTGTGGTATCAGTCGAGAACATTATAACCGCATTGAAAAAGGGAAACTTCCATTGACGGAAGAACTGAAAGAAATATTAGAAAAACAGATTGAGCGTTTCAATCCACAAGAACCACTATTCTTATTGGTTGATTACTTCCGTGTTCGCTTTCCTACAACGGACACATTAGCGATTATTCGTGATGTATTACAACTGAAAGCTGATTATATGCTTTATGAAGATTATGGAAGATATGGATATGAAAATCAATATGTCCTTGGTGACATTCATATCATGTGTTCCATGCAGGAACATTTGGGTATCTTGTTGGAATTGAAAGGCAAAGGCTGTCGTCAAATGGAAAGTTATCTATTGGCACAGGAAAGAAGTTGGTATGACTTCATGCTGGACTGTATGACGGCTGGCGGTAAGATGAAACGTCTTGATTTGGCTATCAATGACAGAGCAGGTATATTGGATATTCCAAAATTAAAGGCAAAATATAAAGCAGGTGAATGTATCTCCTATTTCCGTATGCAGAAAGATTACAGCGGTACAGAGAAATGCGGTAGTGATACACCGAAAAATACTGGTGAAACCTTATATCTAGGCTCAACAAGTAGCGAATTGTATATGTGTGCTTATCAGAAGAATTATGAGCAGTATGTCAAGAATGGCACAGAGGTTGAAGATACAGAAATCAAAAATCGCTTTGAGATACGCATGAAGAATGAACGAGCCTATTATGCCGTTGTAGATTTGCTGACCTATCGGGACGCCGAACGCACCGCTTTTTCTATCATCAATCATTATGTGTGCTTTGTTGACAGAGAGGACGGAAAGCCGAAAAGTCAATGGAATATGAATGATGATTGGGCGTGGTTCATAGGAGAAAACAGAGAACCGATACGTTTAACCACAAAGCCAGAGCCTTATACCTTGCAAAAGGCGTTGCATTGGCTACAAAGACAAGTAGCACCGACAATCAAAATGGTACAGGAGTTAGACAGAGAAAATCATACAACGATACTGAAAGATATGATTGAGCAGGCAGAACTCAAAGACAAGCATAAACACTTATTACAGTTAGAGAAATCAACCATAGAAGAACGAATAGATACCGTTGTTCCACAAGAGAATGACGGTATTTTTTAATTCCTTTGAAAAATCTGCAACAAAACGGTTACTTGCGTACAGATATGGTGTGAGAAAAGGAAATCTAAACTTTTTTGAAAAATAGGTCATCAAATCGGTGGGTGCTGTCCCTATATGATGTGAAAAAAGAAAATATTTTCAGTTTCAACTTAACAATTCATGGTTTCCGTTCCCTATATGGAGCAAAGAAAGTAATTCATTCCATAGTTGGCAGTAATGGTATGGCGTGGGTAGTTATGGTGTGAAAAGAAAAACTATCTTTTTTCATCATCAACTTAGCAAATGGAATTTTGCTGTACAGATAGTAGTGAAATGGGAATGATTTTCTTCTTTCGTGTTCTTTGACAACTGAATAAAGCAATTCAATACATTTGACAGACAGCGAGCCGTGGAAACAAAGACGCCATGACCTTTCCCCTGCAAAAGCGAGCGAACCCTGTTTGTGTTCCTATAAAAGATTTGTCCTCTTTTACTGCCATGACCTGTCCTGTCAGATAATGATACTCCCGTACAGCCACGGTTTGAGCGTTCAGAGTTTCGCACGCAATGGGTACGGCTACATAAGAACTATGTAGAGGTGGAAGTCCTGTGGGCTATGACAAAAGCCGTTGAATTGCTTAGAAAAACTTTTACAGAAAGGGGGTATGTGTTATTGCTGATACTGTAAAAACAATTCAAAAGAAAAATAGCAAATGTGGCATTGGCAAAAGAGGAAAGACAAAGATTGTTATAAAAGAGCATTTCTCTGAAAAGGGAAAAACTGTAGAAGAACTATTAACAGATGTCATGCTGGAAAAAGCAAAGCAGACAATCGCATAAAATCGGTGCAGTTGTA